>CAYJLV010000044.1:14968-34590 GCA_964371405.1 uncultured Burkholderiaceae bacterium | reverse complement strand
TCTGGGCCGTCGGCGACGTGGTGCGCGGCCCGATGCTCGCGCACAAGGCCGAGGAGGAGGGCGTCGCCGTCGCCGAGCGCATTGCGGGCCAGCATCCGCACGTCGAGTTCGCGACGATCCCCTGGGTCATCTACACGGCGCCCGAGATCGCCTGGGTCGGCCAGACCGAGCAGCAGCTCAAGGCCGCCGGCCGCGCCTACAAGGCGGGCAGCTTCCCGTTCGCGGCCAACGGCCGCGCGCGCGCGCTCGGCGACACGACCGGGTTCGTCAAGTTCCTCGCCGACGCGAAGACCGACGAGATCCTCGGCGTGCACATCGTCGGCCCGATGGCCGGTGAGTTGATCGCCGAGGCCGTGGTGGCGATGGAGTTCAAGGCCAGCGCCGAGGACATCGCGCGTATCTGCCATGCCCACCCGAGCCTGAGCGAAGCCACCAAGGAGGCGGCGCTCGCCGTCGACAAGCGCACGCTGAACTTCTGAGGCCGCGGGTGCACGCATCTTGAGCGTCACCGCCGCCTACGAGGCACTCCTCGCCGAGCGGGGCTATCAGAGCGATCCGGCGCAGCGGCGCGCCGTGCGCGCGCTCGAGCGCTGCCGCGACGAATGGATCGCCTACAAGGCGCGCCGCGGCAACACGATCACCAAGCTGCTGGTGCGCCCGCCGATCCCGCGCGGCGTCTACATGTACGGCGGCGTCGGGCGCGGCAAGAGCTTCCTGATGGACTGCTTCTTCAACGAAGTGCCGCTGCTGCGCAAGACGCGGCTGCACTTCCACGAGTTCATGCGCGAGGTGCACCGCGAGCTCCAGGATCTCAAGGGCACCGTCGACCCGCTGGTCGAGCTGGCGCGGCGCATCGCGCGGCGCCACCGGCTGATCTGCCTGGACGAGTTCCACGTCTCCGACGTCACCGACGCGATGATCCTGCACCGCCTGCTGCAGGCGCTGTTCGCCCATCGCGTCGGCATCGTGACGACGTCGAACTTCCACCCCGAAGGGCTGTACCCGAACGGCCTGCACCGCGACCGCATCCTGCCCGCGATCGCGCTGCTCAAGGAGCACCTGAACATCGTCAACGTCGACAATGGCGTCGACTACCGGCGCCGCGCGCTGGAGCACGTGCAGCTCTATCACACGCCGCTCGGCGCGGCGGCCGATGCCGCGATGAACGATGCCTTCGAGCGTCTGGCCGAGATGCGCGAGGACGACCCGGTGCTGCATATCGAGCACCGCGAGCTGCGCTCGCGGCGGCGCGCCGGCGGCGCCGTCTGGTTCGATTTCCGCGAACTGTGCGGCGGGCCGCGCTCGCAGAGCGACTACATCGAGCTGGCCTCGCAGTTCCACACGCTGCTGCTGTCCAACGTGCCGCAGATGACGCCGCGGCTGGCCTCCGAGGCGCGGCGCTTCACGCTGCTCGTCGACGTTCTGTACGATCGGCGCGTGAAGTTCATCGTCGCGGCGGCGGTGCCGCCGGAGCAGCTCTACGTCGAAGGTCCGCTCGCGCACGAGTTCGCGCGCACCGTGTCGCGGCTGGTCGAGATGCAGTCATCCGAGTTCCTCGCCGAGGCGCGCCGCGACGTCGACACGGGGCTGACATGAGACTGCACCGCTGGCTCGCCGTATTCCTGAGCGCCGCGACGTCGGCGGCGTCCGTGGCCGCGGTCGACTACGGCGCCGAGCGGGCGCGCATCCGTGTCGAACGCAGCGAGGCCCAGCGCCGCCACGAGGCGCAGCAGCGCGAATGCCGCACCCGCTTCGTCGTCGTGCGTTGCCTCGATGCGGCGCGCGCCGAGCGCAGCGAGACCCTCGACCGGCTGCGCCGCGAGGAACTGCTGATCGACGACGAGCAGCGCAAGCAGCGCGCCGCGGCGCGGTTCGAGCGCATCCGCGCGAAGCAGGCTGCGGCCGAGTCGGCCGCGGCGGCATCCGCGTCGTTCGTCGTGCGCGAGCGACCGCCCGCGGCTTCGCGCCCGACGGCGACACCGCGACCGTTGCCGACGCCGCGCGCGAAGGCCGAGCCTGATCCGGCGCGCGAGGCCACGATGCGGGCCGGGTTCGAGGCCAGGCAGCGCGCGGCGGCGGCGCGCCGCGCCGAGGTCCAGAGGCGCAATGCCGAGCGCGCTGCGCGGTCCAAGCCTGCGATCCCCCTGCCGACGCCGACGCCGGAGGGTTCAGGCCAGTGATTCGACGCGCACCAGCGCGAGCGACAGGTTGTCGCCGCCGCCGCGGGCGCGTTGCCGCGCTTTGGTGACCAGCATTTCGCTGGCGTCGCGCGGCGCCAGCGCGTGGACGATGGCGCCGAGCTCCTTCGGGGTGAAGTAGTGCCACAGCCCGTCGCTGCAGGCGAGCATCGTGTCGCCGGGTTCGAGCCGGTCGATGTGCGCCAACGTGAGCGGCGGATCCTGCTGCGTGCCCAGGCAGCCCGTCAGCAGGTTCGACTGCGCATGCGTATTGGCCTCGTCCTCCGTGATCTGGCCCTCGTCGATCAGCCGCTGCACGTAGGAGTGGTCGACGGTGCGCGACACCATCTGCGCGCCGCGGAAGTGGTAGACGCGCGAGTCGCCGGCGTGGATCACGTCGCAGTCGCGCGCCGGGCCGACCAGGAACGCCGCCGCCGTGCTGTGCGGTTCCTCCTCGGCCGTGATCGCCGTCAGCTTGATCATCAGGTGCGCCTCGAGCACGATCTGCCGCAGCGTCTCGGCCGCGCTGTCCTCGCTCGGCGCGTAGCGTTCGAACAGTTGGCGTGCCGTCAGGATCACCTGGTCGGCGGCTTTCCTTCCTCCGCTCTTGCCGCCCATGCCGTCGGCCAGGACGCCGAGCGCGCAGCCGGGGACGCTGCGGTGCGCGAGGATCTGCACCTGATCCTGCTGATAGGCGCGGTCGCCCCGGTGCAAGGCGGTGGCGGCAGTCAGTCGATATCCGGTGCTGGGGCTGGGCATGGTGAAAAACTATAATCGCCGCAGCAGGGTCGTCCTGCACATTTGTGCGTGCATTCGTCGCATTCGCGCGCCATCGCTGCCGAGGCAGCAGTGCAGCCCGCATTGCCGCGCCCGATGGAAAACAACCTGCACTCACCACAGCGCCGACTGATCGAACTGCGCATCGAACACGCGGATCTCGACAGCCTGATCGACCAGGCGGTGCGCGAGCGCCCGGCGGACGAACTCGCCCTGCGCCGCATGAAGAAGCGTCGCCTGCTGCTGCGCGACCAGATCGTCACGCTCGAGATGCAGATCGAGCCGCCCGAGCCCGCATGACGGGCGCGCCGGCGGCCGACGCGGCAGAGACCGACAGCGCGCTGCAGCGGCGCGTGCGCGCCGTCTTCTCGGCGGACGGAGAGTTGGCGCGCGCCGACGCCGGCTATGTGGAGCGCACGTCGCAGCTCACGCTGGCAGCGGCTGTCGCGGCGGCGATCGACCGGCGCGAAGCGCTCGTCGCGGAGGCCGGCACCGGCATCGGCAAGACCTTCGCCTATCTCGTGCCGGCGCTGCTGTCGGGGGCGCGCACGCTGGTCAGCACGGCGACCAAGACGCTGCAGGACCAGCTCTTCCTGCGCGACCTGCCGCGGCTGCGCGAGTCGCTGCAAGTGCCGGTGACGGTCGCGCTGCTGAAGGGCCGCGCCAGCTATCTCTGCCTGCATCGCCTCGCGCAGGCGCGCCAGTCGGCGCAGTGGCCCGACCGCGCCTCGCTGCGCACGCTCGCCAAGATCGAGCAGTGGTCGCACGCGACGCGCTCGGGCGACCTGGCCGAACTCGAAGGGCTCGACGAGCGCTCGCCGGCGATCCCGCTGGTCACGTCGACGCGCGAGAACTGCCTCGGCAGCGACTGCCCCGAGTTCCGCGACTGCCACGTGGTGCGCGCGCGCCGCGACGCGATGGCGGCCGATCTCGTCGTCGTCAACCACCACCTGTTCTTCGCCGACATGGCGCTGCGCGACAGCGGCGTCGCCGAGTTGCTGCCCAGCGTCGAAGTGGCCGTCTTCGACGAGGCGCACCAGCTCGCCGAGGCCGGCGTTCAGTTCCTCGGCGACGTGCTGGGCTCGGCGCAGACCATTGATTTCGCGCGCGACCTGCTGGGCGCCGGGCTGCAGCTCGCGCGCGGGCTGCAGCCGTGGCAGGAGCTGGCCGGCGCCTGTGACCGCGCGGCGCGCGAGCTGCGCATCGCCGCGACCGGCACGCTGCGCGACGTGCGCGGCGCGCTGCGCCTGCGCTGGGACGAGCGCGCGGCGCTGCCGGCCTTCGCCGATGCGCTGCAGGGCGTGGCCGGCGCCTGCGATCAGGCGCTCGCAGCGCTCGGGACGGTGAGCGAACTGGCACCCGACTTCACCCGGCTCGCCGAACGCGCCGCGCGGCTCGGCGAACTCGCCGGCCGCTTCGCCGAAGCCGCGCCGCAGGGGCGCGTGCGCTGGATCGACCTGTCGCCGCAGCAGGCGCGGCTTGTCGAGTCGCCGCTCGACATCCGCGACGCTCTGCGCCAGCAGATGGCCGGCGGCGGCAAGGCCTGGGTCTTCACGTCGGCGACGCTCGGCGACGACGATCGGTTGCGCTGGTTCACCGAACCGGCCGGCCTGGACGACGCGACGACGCTGCGCGTCGGCAGCCCGTTCGACTACGCGGCGCACGCGCGTCTGTATGTTCCGACGCGCTTTCCGAAGCCCGCCGAATCCGGCCACACCGACGCCGTGGCGCGGCTGGCGGTGCGCTGCGTGCGCGCCCTGGGCGGGCGCACCTTCGTGCTGACGACGACGCTGCGCGCGCTGCAGTCGATCGGCGCCGCGCTGCGCGACGAGTTCGAGTCGCGCAGCGAAGGCATCGCCGTGCTGGTGCAGGGCACGGCCTCCAAACGCGCGTTGATGCTGCAGTTCCTCGCCGATCCGCGCGCCGTTCTGGTGGGATCGCAGAGTTTCTGGGAAGGCGTCGACGTGCCCGGCGATGCCCTGCAATGCGTGCTGATCGACAAGCTGCCGTTCCCGCCGCCGAACGATCCGCTGGTCGAGGCGCGTGCGCGCCGCCTCGAGGCCGAGGGGCGCAACCCGTTCAACGAGTATTTCGTCGCCGAGGCCGCGGTGTCACTCAAGCAGGGCGCCGGGCGCCTGATCCGCACCGAGAGCGACCGCGGCCTGCTCGTCGTCTGCGACCCGCGCCTGGCGACGATGGGCTACGGCCGTCGCCTGCGCGCCGCCTTGCCGGCGATGCCGCTGCTCGAAGGTGAAGAGGCGGCGCTGGCCTGGCTCGGCGAGCTCGCGGCTGAGCACGCCTGAGCGTCATGGCCGCCTACCAGAGCTGCCACCAGGCCTTTTCGCGCGCCTGGAATCCGCCTTCGATGTAGGCGCTTTGCGGATAGTTCAGTCGCAGCACG
This sequence comes from uncultured Burkholderiaceae bacterium, assembly GCA_964371405.1. Classification (GTDB taxonomy): domain Bacteria; phylum Pseudomonadota; class Gammaproteobacteria; order Burkholderiales; family Burkholderiaceae_C; genus JAMHWF01. The sequence continues at coordinate 29,235 of CAYJLV010000044.1, read as the reverse complement.
CGCTCGGCGTCGTCGCGCAACTGCGCCAGGCCGAGGCGGTCGTAGCTGCGCGTCATGATGAAGAGCGCCTCTTCCGTCGCCGGCGACTGCTGGAACTCCTGCACTGCCTTCTGCGCGCGGTTCGCCGCCGCGACATAGGCGCCGCGCCGGAAGTAGTAGCGCGCGACGTGCACCTCGTAGCTGGCCAGCGAATTGACGATGTAGTTCATGCGCAGTTGCGCATCGGGCGCGTACGCCGACTCGGGGTAGCGGTCGACGAGCTGGCGAAACGCCTGGTAGGCGTCGCGCGCGGCCTGCTGGTCGCGCTCCGAGAGGTCCTGCTTCGTCAGGCCGCCGAACAGGCCGAGGTTGTCATTGAAGTTGATCAGCCCCTTCAGGTAGAGCGCGTAGTCGGCCGCGGGGCTGGTCGGGTGCAGCTTGAGGAAACGCTCGAGCGTGGCGAGCGCCTGCGCACGCTCGTTGGAGCGGTAGTAGACGTAGGCGAGGTCGAGCTGCGCCTGCTGCGCGAGCATCGTGCCGGCGGCGCGGCCCTCGAGTTTCTCGTACAGTTTGGCCGCGCGTTCCCAGCCGCCGTTGGCGGCCTCGTCCTTCGCCTCCGCATAGATCTTCTCGACCGACATGTTTGCCGTGTTGTCCACCGACGTCGAACTGCACGCCAGCAGCAGCGCGGCCATCGACAGTGCCGCCGCGAAGCGCGCGGCGCGGCCGGGGAAGGGCAGGGAGTGCAGGTCGCTCATCGAGGGAAGCCGGTTCGCCGGCCCGGGGGCGCAATCGATCGTGGATTATAGGTAGCGGCGGATGCACGACAGCGCTGCGCCGGACGGCATCGCCGACGTCGACGATGTCGGTGACTCGCTGGACGACGAGTCCGTCGAACGCCGCACGAGCATCGTCGATGCCGCCGGCCACGGCGAGCGTCTCGACAAGCTGCTCGTCGCGATGGCCGGCGAGTTCTCGCGCAGCCACCTGCAGTCGCTGATTGCGCGTGGCCACGTTTGCGTCGACGGCGTGGTGCAGGCGGCGGCGTCGCGGCGCATCCGCGCCGGCCAGCGCGTCGAGGTCGAGCTGGTGCCGACGGCCGAGAGTCTGGCGTTCCGGCCCGAGCCCGTCGAGCTGACCGTCGTGCACGAGGACGCACACCTGCTCGTCGTCGACAAGCCGGCCGGCCTCGTCGTGCACCCGGCCGCGGGCAACTGGTCGGGCACGCTGCTCAACGGCCTGCTCGCGCGCCACGCCGGCGCCGCCGCGCTGCCGCGCGCGGGCATCGTGCACCGCTTGGACAAGGACACGTCGGGACTGATGGTCGTCGGCAAGACGCTCGAAGCCGTGACGGCGCTGGTGCGCGCGATCGCGGCGCGCGAGGTGCAGCGCAGCTATCTCGCGATCGCGCACGGCGTGCTCGCGACGTCGCCGCTGCGCATCGATGCGCCGGTCGGCCGCGACCCGCGTTCGCGCCTGCGCATGGCCGTCGTCGCGGGCGGCAAGCCGGCGCGCACCGACGTCGAGCGCCTCGCCGCAGCGCAAGGCTTCAGCGCGCTGCGCTGCACGCTGCACACCGGGCGCACGCACCAGATCCGCGTGCACCTCGCTTCGCGCGGGCACCCGCTCGTCGCCGACGCGCTGTACGGCGGCGCGCCGGCGCTCGGCATGACGCGTCAGGCGCTGCACGCCGCGCGCCTCGCGCTGCGCCATCCGGCCGGCGGCGAGCCGCTCGAGTTCGAGGTGCCGCTGCCGGCCGACATGGCGGCGGCGTGGGTCCAGGTGGCGGGGCGGCGCTGACGCCGCCGGCTTCGCTACAATGCGCTGCACGCGCTGCCTTCAGCCGGGGTGCGTCGCCGGATGACCCGCGACGACCGTGCAGCCCGAGCGATGCCGGGCCGCCCCTGGAGCCGCGTGACGAGGCCCCGCGCAGTGCGCGGGCAAGACAGACCTCCCTGAGCGCCGCGTGCGGACGCGTCATGGTCCGCGCCAAGGCGAGGCGACGAACGTTTCTGCCACCACACCGCCGTGCCCGCACGGCGAACGATGCGACCGGAGTTGATGGACACCCAGGATGCAAAGCGCGTCCTCGAGACGGCGCTCATCTGCGCGCAGCAGCCGCTGTCGATGCGCGAGATGCGCGCGCTGTTCGCCGAGGAACACGATGCCGATGCGCTGCGCGCGCTGCTGGCCGAGCTGCAGGGCGACTGGCAGGGCCGCGGCATCGAGCTCGTCGAGCTGGCCGGCGGCTGGCGCTTCCAGAGCCGCCCCGAGATGCGCGAGTACCTCGACCGGCTCAACCCCGAGAAGCCGCCGAAGTACTCGCGCGCCGTGCTCGAGACGCTGGCGATCATTTCCTACCGCCAGCCGGTGACGCGCGGCGACATCGAGGACATCCGCGGTGTCGCGGTCGGCACGCCGATCCTCAAGCAGCTCGAGGACCGCGGCTGGATCGACAGCATCGGCTACCGCGAGGCGCCGGGCCGGCCGACGCTGTACGCGACGACGCGCCAGTTCCTCGACGACCTCGGCCTGGCCAGCCTGGCCGAACTGCCCGCGCTCGACGGCGCGCGTCTGGGCGAGGCGCTGCAGGCCGGCGCGCCGCCCGAGCAGCCGTCGCTGATCGAAGACGCGGCCGACCTGCAGGCCAGCCTCGGTCTCGGCCTCGAGGCGGTTGCGCCGCCGCCTGCTGCCGAAGCCGTCGCGGCTGCGCCGACCGTGACCTCACCCAAGCCCGCAGTTGAGCCCGAGCCCGAAGCCGAAATGCCCCCCGAGCCTCTGCCCGAACCCCCCGCTGGCGACCCGGCACCGATGGAACGCACGACATGATCAACGACGACGTCAAGTCCGATGCTGCACCCGCGCCGATCGCGCCCGACAGCGAGGCTGATACGCCAAGAGCGCCGGCGCGCAGACGGCGCCCCGCCCAGGCGGCTGAATCCGAGGGCGCTTCGCTCGAAGGCGACGGTGCTCCTGGCAATGAAGCGCCGGCCGAGCGGCCGCGACGGCGTCGCGCGGCCCCGCTCGCCACAGACGGCGAGGGCGCAACGCCCGTCGTGCCGAGCGTCGCTGCCGTGACGGAAGCGCCGCAAGCGTCAGCCGACGCAACGCCGGCGCAAGCCGGCGGCGAGGCAACCGATTCCACGGGCGAGGCGGCGTTCGTCGAAGGCGGCGAGCCCGGCGAACGTGGCTCACGCGGCCGGCGCCGAGGCCGCCGTGACCGGCGGCGCGGCCCGCGCGACGAGAACGGCGAGCGACTGCCGCGCGATGTCGAAACCGCGGCGCCGCGTCCTCCCGCCGATGCCGGCGAAGTGTTCGCCGAGGTGCTGTCGGGCGGTTACGACGCGGCAGCAGAAGCGGGTCCGGCCGATGCCGAAGCCGCGTCTGCCGGGGCCGAAGACGAGGCGCCGCCCAAGCGCGTGCTGCCGCCCGAGCCTGACGCGCCGAAGCTGCACAAAGTGCTCGCGCAGGCCGGAGTCGGCTCGCGCCGCGACATGGAAGAGCTGATCGCCGGCGGCCGCATCACGGTCAACGGCGAGCCTGCGCACACCGGCCAGCGCATCTCGTTCGGCGACCGCGTGCAGGTCGACGGCAAGCCGATCAAGTTCCGCATCGCGCCGCCGCCGCCGCGCATCGTCGCCTATCACAAGCCGGTCGGCGAAGTCGTCACGATGGACGACCCGCAGCAGCGGCCGACCGTGTTCCGCAGCCTGCCGCGTCTGGCGCAGGGCAAGTGGCAGTCGGTCGGACGGCTCGACATCAACACGGAAGGCCTGCTGCTGTTCACCAACTCGGGCGAACTCGCCAACCAGCTGATGCACCCGCGCTTCGGCGTCGAGCGCGAGTACGCCGTGCGCGTGCTCGGCACGCTGGTCGAGGAGCAGCGCGAGGAACTGCTCGAAGGCGTCGACATCGACGGCCACGAGGCGAGCTTCCGCTCGATCACCGACGGCGGCGGCGACGGTGCCAACCACTGGTACCGCGTCGTCATCACGGAAGGCCGCAACCGCGAGGTGCGGCGCCTGTTCGAGGCCGTCGGCCTGACGGTCAGCCGCCTGATCCGCATCCGCTACGGCAACGTCGTGCTGCCGCGCGGCCTGCGGCGCGGCGCCTGGATGGACCTCGACGACGCCGACGTGCGCGCGATCCGGCGTCTGGCCAGCGGCGGCGGCGACGCGCGCGGCGGTGCCGCCGGCCGCGGTGCGCGCGCTGCCGAGCGCCCGCCGCAGCGCGAACGCGAGCGCGGCCGGGACAACGACGACGATCACGAACAGGACCACGACATCGGGCCGATCCCGAATCCGCTCGAGCAGACCTTCGACCGGCGCTTCGCGCAGGGCGGCCGGCGCGGCGTCGGCAGCGGCTTCGGCAACCCGAACCGCCCGGGCAGCGGCGGCAGCGCTGATCCGCAGCGCAAGAAGGGCGAGCCGCGCCAGCCCGATCCGCTGCAGACGTCGGTGGGCTATATCGGCGCCGACGCCTTCCATCGCAAGGGCAACCGTGGCCGCGGCGGTGGTGGCGGCGGGGGTGGCGGCGGCGGCGGCGGCGGGAACCGAGGTGGTGGCTTCGGCGGCGGCGGCGGGAACCGCGGCGGCGGCTTCGGCGGCGGGCGTCGCGGGCGTTGACGCTGCCGCGCCGAGGCCCTGTCACGAAGCCGTTGCGACGACGCGCACTACAATTCCAAGTCTTTTTGCCAAGTCATTGATTCAGGAGAGTTTTCATGTCGGTCGAACGCACGCTGTCGATCATCAAACCGGATGCCGTCGCGAAGAACGTGATCGGGCAGATCTATGCGCGCTTCGAGGGCGCGGGTCTGAAGATCGCCGCCGCGAAGATGGCGCACCTGTCGCGCGGCGAGGCCGAGGCGTTCTACGCCGTGCACAAGGCGCGCCCGTTCTTCAAGGATCTGGTCGAGTTCATGATCTCGGGACCGGTGATGATCCAGGTCCTCGAAGGCGCGGGCGCGATCGCGAAGAACCGCGAGTTGATGGGCGCCACCGACCCGAAGAAGGCCGAGAAGGGAACCATCCGCGCCGACTTTGCCGACAGCATCGACGCCAATGCCGTGCACGGCTCCGACGCACCCGAGACGGCGGCCGTCGAAGTGGCGTTCTTCTTCCCCGGCATGAACGTCTATAGCCGCTGACGCGGCCGAGCCGTGACGCGCCGCAGGCTGCGCTGCGACCGACGATGAGCCCCGCGAACCTCCTCGACTTCGACCTCGACGGGCTCGCCGCATGGTGCGCCGAGCGCGGCGAGCAGCGCTTTCGCGCGACGCAGCTGTTCCGCTGGATCCACCAGCGCGGTGTCGGCGACTTCGCGCGCATGACGGACCTGGCGCGTTCGCTGCGTGACAAGCTCGCGGCCGATGCCGAGGTGCGCGCGTTGCCGGTCGTCTCGGAACAGGTGTCGGCCGACGGCACGGTGAAGTGGCTGTTCGATGTCGGCGGCGGCAATGCCGTCGAGACTGTCTTCATTCCCGAAGCCGACCGCGGCACGCTGTGCGTGTCGTCGCAGGCCGGCTGCGCCGTCGGCTGCAGCTTCTGCTCGACCGGGCACCAGGGCTTCAGCCGCAACCTGACGACGGGCGAGATCGCGGCGCAGCTCTGGCATGCCGAGCACACGCTGCGCCGCCGTCTGAAGCTCGCCGACGGCGAGCGCGCGATCACGAATGTCGTGATGATGGGCATGGGCGAGCCGCTGCAGAACTACGCCGCGCTGGTGCCGGCGCTGCGCACGATGCTCGACGACCACGGCTACGGCCTGTCGAGGCGCCGCGTGACGGTGTCAACCTCGGGCGTCGTGCCGATGATCGACCGGCTGCGCGAGGATTGCCCGGTGGCGCTCGCCGTCTCGCTGCACGCGCCCGACGATGCGCTGCGCGACACACTGGTCCCGATCAACCGCAAGTACCCGCTCGACGAACTGCTCGCCGCGTGCGCGCGCTACCTCGAGGCGGCTCCGCGCGACTTCATCACCTTCGAGTACTGCATGCTCGACGGCGTCAACGACAGCCCCGAGCAGGCGCGTGCACTCGTCGCACGGGTGCGCGGCCGTGTCGCGTGCAAGTTCAACCTGATCCCGTTCAACCCGTTTCCCGCTTCGGGCCTGCAGCGCTCGCCGCGCGAGCGCGTGCTGGCCTTCGCCCAGGTGCTGCAGGACGCAGGCTACGTGACGACGGTGCGCCGGACGCGCGGCGACGACATCGACGCCGCCTGCGGCCAGCTTGCCGGCGAAGTGCAGGACCGCACGCGCATCCGCCAGCGCCGCGTCGCCGTGCCGGTGCGCGTCGAGCACCGGGAGAACCGGCCGTGATTGGAGAGGGGGTCTGATGAATGCCCGGAGATTTCGTCGTGCCGTCGCTGCGTCTTGCATTGCGCTGCTGGCGGCGGGCCTGACCGGCTGCGCCGGCGGCCCACAGGGCGCCGGGCGCGAGATCCAGACCGCGTCCGACGACACCGACGGGACGCGCCGCGCGCGCGTGCGCGTCGAGCTGGCCGCGGCCTATTTCACACAGGGCCAGTACACGACGGCGCTCGACGAAGTGAAGCAGGCGCTGGTCGCGAACCCGAACCTGCCCGAGGCATACAGCCTGCGCGGCCTGATCTACGCCGCGCTCGGCGAGCCGATGCTGGCCGACGACAGCTTCCGGCGCGCACTGCAGCTCGCACCCCGCGACGGCGACACGTTGCACAACTACGGTTGGTTCCATTGCCAGCAGCGGCGCTGGGCCGAGGCGAAGACGCATTTCGCGCAGGCGCTCGAGCAGCCGCGCTACCGCGGTGCGGCGCGCACCCAGCTCGCGCAGGGCGTGTGCCTCGCGCAGGAGGGCCGGCTCGACGAGGCCGAAGCCGCGCTGCAGCGCGCCTTCGAGCTCGAGCCCGCCAACCTCGCCGTTGCGATGAACCTGGCCGACGTGCTGTACCGGCGTGGAGACTACGAGCGCGCGCGCTTCTACATCCGGCGCGTCAACAACACGCCCGACGTGTCGAACGCGCAGACGCTGTGGCTGGCGGCGCGCATCGAGCAGCGCGCCGGCAACCCGCAGGGCGCGGCCGATCTGGGGCGCCAGCTGCGCAACCGTTTCCCGCAGTCGCGCGAGGCGGCGGCGTTCGAGCGGAACCAGTTCAATGAGTGAGGATGGGCGTCGCGATCCGCCGTCGTCCGCCCCGGATCCGTCGCTGACGGCCGGTGCGATCCTGCGGCAGGCGCGCCAGGCGCAGGGCCTGCACATCGTGGCGCTGGCCGCAGCGATCAAGGTCGCTCCGCGCAAGCTCGAGGCGCTCGAGGCCGACCGCCACGACGAGTTGCTCGACGCCACATTCGCGCGTGCGCTGGCGCACACGGTGTGCCGGGCGCTGAAGATCGACGCCGAACCGGTGCTCGCGCGCTTGCCGCAAGCCGTCACGCACGGGCTCGATCGCGTCGCCGCCAATCCGAACACGCCGTTCCGCGAGCCGGCGGCAAGCGGTGATCTGCCCGTCGCCGAGTGGCTGCGCAAGCCCGCCGTCTGGGGGCCGCTGCTGATCCTCGCCGCCGCTGCGACCGTCTGGCTGCTGCCCGGCAGCCTGCTGCCGGCCGACCTCTGGCCGGAGCGGCTCGGCGCGACGACGCAGGAGTCCGCCGCACCCGGCGCGACGCCGGCCTCGGGCGTCGTCGTCGAGACCGTCGTCGAATCGGCGCTGCCCAGCGCATCGGCACCGGTCGCGGCCGCGCTGCCGACGGTGGTGCCGACCGGCGCGCTCATGCTGCGCACCAGCGCCGAATCGTGGGTCGAGGTGCTCGATGCCAAAGGACAGCCGCTGATCTCGCGCCTGATGCTTCCGGGCGAGGTCGTCGGCCTCGACGGTGCGGCCCCGCTGCGCGTGACGGTGGGCAACGTTGCAGCGACACAGCTGACCTACCGCGGCAAACCGGTCGTGCTGCCGGCTGCGAATCGCGACAACGTCGTCCGACTCGAATTGAAGTGACCCCGCGATGATCGATACCCCACTCGAGGCGTACATCGTCGCGGCCCGCCCCGCGTCGCGCCGCTCGCGCCAGGCCGAGGTGCGCTGGGGCTCGCGCGTCGTCACGATCGGCGGCGACGCGCCGGTACGCGTGCAGTCGATGACGAACACCGACACCGTCGACGCGATCGGCACGGCGATCCAGGTCAAGGAGCTGGCGCTGGCCGGCTCGGAGCTGGTTCGCATCACGGTCAACACGCCCGAGGCGGCGGCGGCCGTGCCGCACATCCGCGATCAGCTCGACCGCATGGGCGTCGACGTCCCGCTGGTCGGCGACTTCCACTACAACGGCCACCGCCTGCTCGCCGACCATCCGGCCTGCGCCGAGGCGCTGAGCAAGTACCGCATCAACCCGGGCAACGTGGGCAAGGGCGACAAGCGCGACCGCCAGTTCGCGCAGATGATCGAGATCGCGGCCCGGCTCGGCAAGGCGGTGCGCATCGGCGTCAACTGGGGCAGCCTCGATCAGGAGTTGCTGGCGCAGATGATGGACGACAACGCGAAGCTCGCCGAGCCGTTCGACGCGCAGCAGATCATGTATCGCGCGCTGATCGCGTCGGCGGTCGAGTCGGCGCGCCGCGCCGAAGCGATCGGCCTCGTCGGCGACCAGATCATCCTGTCGTGCAAGGTGTCGGGCGTGCAGGACCTGATCAGCGTCTACCGCGCGCTGGCGCAGCGCTGCGACTACGCGCTGCACCTGGGCCTGACCGAGGCCGGCATGGGCACCAAGGGCACGGTCGGGTCGAGCGTCGCGCTCGGCGTGCTGCTGCAGGAGGGCGTCGGCGACACGATCCGCGTCTCGTTGACGCCGCAGCCTGGCGAGCCGCGCACGCAGGAGGTGGTGATCGCTTCCGAGATCCTGCAGTCGCTGGGGCTGCGCGCGTTCAACCCGAGCGTGACCGCGTGCCCGGGCTGCGGACGCACGACGAGCACGACGTTCCAGGAGCTCGCCAAGCAGATCGACGACTTCCTGCGCGAGCAGATGCCGGTATGGCGTGCGCGCTACCCCGGCGTCGAGGAGCTGCGCGTCGCCGTGATGGGCTGCATCGTCAACGGCCCCGGCGAGAGCAAGCACGCCGACATCGGCATCAGTCTGCCCGGCACCGGCGAAGCGCCGGCCGCGCCCGTCTTCATCGACGGCCAGAAGGCGCTGACGCTGCGCGGCGAAGGCATCGCGCGCGAGTTCCAGACCCTCGTCGAGGACTACATCGAGAAGCGGTTCGGCGCAGCGACGGCAGCGCATTGACCCGCTCCGATCCGACGCCGAGACGGCGCCGCGCACGGCGGCCGCCAACCTGAACCCGAACCCGAGTTGAACGATGGCTGACCCGACCAAAGCCGCGCCCCTGCAAGCCGTCAAGGGCATGAACGACATCCTGCCGCCCGAGTCGGCGCACTGGGAGTGGCTCGAAGGCAAGCTGCGCGAACTGATGCGGCGTTACGGTTATGCCGACGTGCGCACACCGCTCGTCGAGCCGACGCCGCTGTTCGAGCGCGGCCTCGGCGACGCGACCGACGTCGTCGAGAAGGAGATGTACTCCTTCGTCGACGCGATGAACGGCGACCCGCTGACGCTGCGTCCCGAAAACACCGCAGGAGTCGTGCGCGCCGTCGCCCAGCACAACCTGCTCTACGACGGCGGCAAGCGACTCTTCTACATCGGAGCGATGTTCCGCCACGAGCGGCCGCAGAAGGGCCGCTACCGCCAGTTCCACCAGTTCGGCGTCGAGGCGCTCGGCCATGCCGGCCCCGACGTCGACGCCGAGCAGATCCTGATGTGCCGCGCGCTGTGGCGCGAACTCGGCCTGGTCGAAGGCCGCGACGTGCACCTCGAGATCAACAGCCTCGGCCAGCCGGCCGAGCGGCAGGCGCACCGCGACGCGCTGATCGCGCACTTCGAGCAGCACGTCGAACTGCTCGACGAGAACTCGCGCGACCGCCTGCACCGCAACCCGCTGCGCCTGCTCGACAGCAAGCATGCGCCGATGCAGGCGCTGATCGAGAGCGCGCCGCGGCTGATCGATCAGCTCGGCGCGGCGTCGCTCGCGCACCTCGGCGCGGTGCGCGCCGTGCTCGACGCGGCCGGGCTCGCCTACCGCATCAACCCGCGCCTGGTGCGCGGCCTCGACTACTACAACCTGACGGTGTTCGAGTGGACCACCGGGCACCTCGGCTCGCAGGCCACGGTGTGCGGCGGCGGCCGCTACGACGGCCTGATGGAGCGCGTCGGCGGCAAGGCGGCGCCGGCGGTCGGCTTCGCACTCGGCATCGAGCGGCTGCTGCTGCTGCTCGCCGAAACCGGTCGCCTGCCGGCTCCGCGCACGCCCGACGCCTACGCCGTCGTGCCGTCGCAGGCCGTGCTCGCGCCGGCGCTGATCGCGATCGAGGCGCTGCGCGCCGCCGGCGTGTCGGTCGTGATGCACGCCGCTTCGGTGACCGGCTGGGGCAGCATGAAGTCGCAGTTCAAGCGTGCCGATGCGAGCGGCGCGCGCTACGCGCTGGTGTTCGGCGACAGCGAAGTGGCGCAGGGGCAGGTCGCCGTCAAGCCGCTGCGCGACGCGCAGGCGGCGCAGGCGCTGCGCCCGCTCGACGGCGTGGCCGCGTGGGCGGCCGAACTGCGCAACGCATAATCGCGCATTTCCAAACGACTGCCGCGGCATGGCCAAGCACCTCGATCTCGAAGAGCAGGAACAGCTCGATCAACTCAAGAGCTTCTGGAAGCAGTACGGCAATCTGATCACGTGGCTGTTGATCGCGGCGCTGGCCGCCTATGCGGCGCTCAACGGCTGGAAGTGGTGGCAGGGCAAGCAGGCCGTCACCGCGGCCGCGATGTACGAAGAACTCGACCGCGCCGCCGCGGCCGGCGATGCCGCCAAGGTGGCGCGCGTGTTCGGCGACATGAAGGAGCGTGTCGCAGGCACGGCCTATGCCGAGCAGGCCGGCCTGCTCGCAGCGCGGCTGCACCATGAAAAGGGCGAGGCCGACGCGGCCCGCGCGGCGCTCGAATGGGTCGCCGAGCATGCCGTCGAGGACGAGTACAAGACGGTCGCCCGGCTGCGCCTGGCGGGCCTGCTGCTCGACCAGAAGAAGCACGATGAGGCGCTCAAGGTGCTCGACGCCGCGACGGCCAAGCCGTTCGAGGCGCTCGTCGCCGACCGGCGCGGCGACGTGCTCATCGCGCAGGGCAAGCAGGGTGACGCCAAGGCTGCCTACCTGAAGGCATGGCAGGGCATGGACGCCGCCAACGAGTACCGCCGTGTCGTCGAGGCCAAGCTCGTCGCACTCGGCGCAGCGCCCGAAGCGCCGAAGGCCGCCGGGGGGGCACGATGAGCCGCACTTTCGGCGCGGCGCTGCTCGCGCTGCTGCTCGCCGCCTGCGCGGGCGGGCCCGAGAAGCCCAAGCCGGTGCCGCTGGAGCCGCTGGCGGCGCAGATCGGCGTGCGTCAGGTCTGGAGCGCGCGCGTCGAAGCGACGGCGGCGCCGGCGGCCGTGGCGCGTCCGGCTGCGGTCTTCGTGGTCGCCGCGCGCGACGGCGCCTTGCTGGCACTGGCAGCCGACACCGGTCGTGAACTCTGGCGCGCCGAAGCCGGCGCGCGCAATGCCAGCGGGGCCGGCAGCGACGGCCGCTGGGCCGCGGTCGTGACTCGCGACAACGAACTGGTCGCCTTCGACGCCGGCCGCGAAACGTGGCGCAGCCGTCTCATCGCGCGCGTGGCGACGCCGCCGCTGGTCGCCGGCGAGCGCGTCTTCGTGATGGGCGTCGACCGCGTCGTGCACGCCTTCGACGTGATCGACGGCCGCAAACTCTGGACGCTGCAGCGTCCGGGCGACGCGTTGACGCTGTCGCAGGCCGCTGTCGTGGCGCCGTTCAAGGACAGCCTGCTGGTCGGGCAGGGCGCGCGGCTCGCCGCCGTCGACCCGAGCGCCGGCAGCGTGCGCTGGGAACTGCCGTTCGCGACGCCGCGCGGCACCAACGAAGTCGAGCGCCTCGCCGACCTGGTGGGGCCGTTGGCGCGCCAGGGCAATGTGGTCTGCGCGCGGGCTTTCCAGTCGGCCGTGTCGTGCGCCGACGCCGAGCGCGGCAGTCTGCTGTGGACGCGGCCGGCCGGCGGCACGTCGAACGTCGCGGCCGACGGCGAGCGCGTCTACGGCGTCGACGCCAGCGGGCGCATCACGGCGTGGCGCACCGCGAACGGCGATGTGGCCTGGACTTCGGAGAAGCTGCTGTACCGCCAGCTCAGCGGCCCCGCCGTGTTCGGGCGCGCCGTCGTGTTCGGCGACTTCGAAGGCTGGCTGCACTTCTTCGACCGCGACACCGGCACGCCGCTGCTGCGGCTGCCGACCGACGGCAGCGCGATCGTGCTGCCGCCCGTCGCCGCCGCCGGAACGCTGCTCGTCGCGACGCGCTCGGGCAGCCTGCTCGCGTTCCGCGCGGATTGATCCCGCGCCGGCGATGAAACCCGTCATCGCGGTCGTCGGCCGGCCCAACGTCGGCAAGTCGACGCTGTTCAACCGCATCACGAAGAGCCGCGACGCCATCGTCGCCGACTTCGCCGGCCTGACGCGCGACCGCCACTACGGCGACGGCCGCTTCGGCGACCGCGAGTTCATCGTCGTCGATACCGGCGGTTTCGAGCCGACCGCCGAGCACGGCATCGTCAAGGAGATGGCGCGCCAGGCGCGGCAGGCCGTCGCCGAGGCCGACGCCGTGATCTTCGTCGTCGACCTGCGCGCCGGCCTGTCGGCGCAGGACCACGACATCGCCGGCTACCTGCGCAGCGCCGGCAAGAAGGTCGTGCTCGCCGCCAACAAGGCCGAGGGCATGAGCGAATCGCCGCTGCTCGGCGAGTTCTGGGAACTCGGGCTCGGCGCGCCGCATCCGGTGTCGGCTGCGCACGGCCAGGGCGTGCGCAGCCTGATCGAGGCGGCGCTCGAAGGCATAGCCTTCGACGCCGAGCCGGCCGAGCCTGAGGAGGGCGCGCCGATCCGCCTGGCCGTCGCCGGCCGCCCGAACGTCGGCAAGTCGACGCTGATCAATACCTGGCTCGGCGAGGAGCGCCTCGTCGCCTTCGACCAGCCGGGCACGACCCGCGACGCGATCGTCGTGCCGTTCGAGCGCCACGGTCAGAAGTTCCAGCTGATCGACACCGCCGGGCTGCGTCGCAAGGGCCGTGTGTTCGAGGCGGTCGAGAAATTCTCCGTCGTCAAGACGCTGCAGGCGATCGCCGATGCCAACGTCGTGCTGCTGCTGCTCGATGCGACGCAGGGCGTCACCGACCAGGACGCGCACATCGCCGGCTACATCCTCGAAAGCGGGCGTGCCGTCGTCCTTGCCGTCAACAAGTGGGACGCCGTCGACGCCTACCAGCGCGAGCTGCTCGAGCGCTCGATCCAGTTGCGGCTGGCGTTCCTGAAGTTCGCTCCGGTGCTGCGCATCTCGGCGCGCGAACGCCAGGGGCTGGGCCCGCTGTGGAAGGCGATCGCCGACGCGCACGCGTCGGCGCAGCGCAAGATGCCGACGCCGGTGCTGACGCGGCTGCTGCAGGAGGCCGTCGAGCACCAGGCGCCGCGGCGCGCCGGCATGTTCCGCCCCAAACTGCGCTATGCGCACCAGGGCGGCTCGAATCCGCCGCTGATCGTCGTGCACGGCAACTCGCTCGAACACGTGACCGACGTCTACAAGCGCTATCTGGAAGGGCGCTTTCGCGAGCATTTCAAGCTCGTCGGCACGCCGTTGCGCATCGAAATGCGCTCGTCGCGGAACCCCTACCGGAATCAGGACTCCTAGAGCTACCCGCGACCCGGGCAAACCCTGTGTTAACGTGGGAACCGTTCGAACTTCAACACGGAGCATATCGTGAGCAACAAAGGGCAGCTTCTACAAGACCCGTTCCTGAACCTCCTGCGCAAAGAACACGTGCCGGTCTCGATCTACTTGGTCAACGGCATCAAACTGCAGGGCCACATCGAATCGTTCGACCAGTACGTCGTGCTGTTGCGCAACACGGTCACGCAGATGGTCTACAAGCATGCCATCTCGACCGTCGTTCCCGGGCGCGCGGTGAACTTCCACGCCAACGAGCCGAGCGAGCAAGCCTGAGCCCGCCGACCGGTTCGCGCGCCCAGGCCGCGTTGGCCTCGAGCCCCGCATCCACCCCGTCCGTCGCGCCCGCCGCCGACGCAGCACCCGTCGTGCTCGTCGGCGTCGACGTGGGCGGCGGGGGGGGGGGGGGCGCCCCCCGCCCCCCGCGGGGCGCGGGGGGCCACAAGGGGGGGGCCC
>CAYJLV010000044.1:0-14958 GCA_964371405.1 uncultured Burkholderiaceae bacterium | reverse complement strand
CCGCCCGGTCCGCCCGCCCCGCCCGGGTGGGCCTCGCCCCCCGCACCCCCCCCGCCCGCCGCCCCCGCCCCCGCCGCACCCCCCGCCGGCGGGATCGGCGTCGACGTGGGCGGCGCGGCGTCGTTCGACGCGACGCTCGACGAGCTGGCGCTGCTCGCCGAATCGGCGGGCGACGCGCCGGTGGCGCGCCTCGTCGCGCGCCGCAAGGCGATCGACGCCGCGCTCTACGTCGGCTCGGGCAAGGCCGACGAAATCAAGTCGCTGGTGGCGGCGCACGGCGCCGAGGCGGTGCTGTTCGACCAGGCGCTGTCGCCGGTGCAGCAGCGCAACCTCGAGCGCCATCTCGGCGTGCCGGTCGCCGACCGCACGGCGCTGATCCTCGAGATCTTCGCGGCACGTGCGCAGAGCCACGAGGGCAAGCTGCAGGTCGAGCTGGCGCGGCTGCAGTACCTGTCGACCCGGCTGGTGCGGCGCTGGAGCCACCTCGAGCGCCAGCGCGGCGGCATCGGCACGCGCGGCGGCCCCGGCGAGACGCAGATCGAGCTCGACCGGCGCATGATCGGCGAGCGCATCAAGTCGGTGAAAGCTCGGCTCGAGCGCGTCAAGCGCCAGCGCAACACGCAGCGCCGCGCGCGTGAAAAGAGCGGCTCGTTTCGCGTCTCGCTCGTCGGCTACACCAACGCCGGCAAGTCGACGCTGTTCAATGCGCTGGTCAAGGCGCGGGCCTATGCCGCCGACCAGTTGTTCGCCACGCTCGACACCACGACGCGCCAGCTCTATCTTGAGGACGTGGGGAGCTCGCGAGGAAACGCCGGGTCGTCCCAAGTTTCCTTGACCCCCGCGGGGGGCGGGCTGGGCGCAGCCCGGCCCTGGGGGCACTCAGTCTCGCTGTCGGATACCGTGGGCTTCATCCGCGACCTGCCGCACAAGCTGATCGAGGCCTTCAAGGCCACGCTGCAGGAGACGGCGCAGGCCGACCTGCTGCTGCACGTGGTCGACGCGTCGAGCCCGGTGCTCGAAGAGCAGCTTGCCGAGGTCGAGCGCGTGCTGCACGAGATCGGCGCCGACCGCGTCCCGCAGATCCTCGTCTACAACAAGCTCGACCGGCTCGATGCGGCGCAGCGCCCGCGCGAGCCGGTCGACGCGATCGTCGACCCGAACGGCGGCGTCACGCCGCGCGTCTTCGTCAGCGCGCGCGACGGTACCGGGCTTGATCGGCTGCGCACCCTGCTGGCGCGCGCCGTGGCCGGCGATCCTGAATTGAACCGCCCGCACGGGCTCGACGGCGTCGACAATGACGGGCGCGACGACGCCCTCGACTCCGTGGCCGAGTGCGAACCCAGCATTTCCAGCCAGGTCAGACCATGAGCTTCAGAGATTCCAAGATTTTCCGCCTGCGCGGCCTGCTGATGGCAGGCGGCGGGCGCAACGAGGGGCCGCCCGACCTCGACGAACTGTGGCGCGACTTCAACCGCAAGCTCGGTGGCCTGTTCGGTGGCAAGGGCGGCGGCACTCCGCGCGGAAACGGCTCAGGCGACGGCGGCGGGCAGAACTTCCCGCCCGACATGAAGAGCGCCGGCATCGGCGTCGGCCTGATCGTCGGCGTGGTCGCGTTGATCTGGCTAGGCAGCGGCTTCTTCATCGTGCAGGAAGGGCAGCAGGCGGTCGTCACGTCGTTCGGCAAGTACAGCCACACGTCCGACGCCGGCTTCCAGTGGCGCATGCCGTATCCGTTCCAGGCGCACGAGACGGTGCCGGTGACGCAGTTGCGCTCGGTCGAGATCGGCCGCAATTCCGTCGTGCAGGCCACCGGGCTGCGCGACTCGTCGATGCTGACGCAGGACGAGAACATCGTCGACATCCGCTTCACGGTGCAGTACCGGTTGAAGGACTCGCGCGCCTACCTGTTCGAGAACCGCAACCCCGACGAGGCCGTCGTGCAGGCCGCAGAATCGGCGGTGCGCGAGATCGTCGGCACGAGCCTGATGGACTCGGTGCTCTACGAACAGCGCGACGCGATTGCGACGGAGCTGGTGAAGTCGGTGCAGGCGCAGCTCGATCGGCTCAACACCGGCATCCTGGTGTCCAACATCAACGTGCAGAACGTGCAGGCGCCCGAGCAGGTGCAGGCTGCGTTCGACGACGCGTTCAAGGCCGGCGCCGACCGCGAACGGCTCAAGAACGAGGGCCAGGCCTACGCCAACGACGTGATCCCGAAGGCGCAGGGCGCTGCGGCGCGACTCAAGGAGGAGTCCGAGGGCTACCGCTCGCGCGTCATCGCGCAGGCCGAAGGCGACGCGCAGCGCTTCCGCAGCGTGCTCACCGAATACCAGAAGGCGCCGTCGGTGACGCGCGACCGCCTCTACATCGAGACGATGCAGCAGATCTACAGCAACGTCAGCAAGGTGCTGATCGACAGCCGCAGCAACTCGAACCTGCTGTACCTGCCGTTCGACAAGCTGCTGCAGCAGGCCGGCGCGCCGGCCGCGTCGGCCGCTTCGCCCTCGACCGAGAGCGCGGCGCCGACGCCGCCGCTGCCTGTCGACGCGCGCTCGCGCGACAACCAGCGCGGCCGCGACCGCGAGAGCCGCTGAGGAGGGCCGCACCATGAATCGTATCGGCCTGATCGTCGCGAGCCTGCTGCTGGTGCTGATGCTCGCCTCTTCGACGCTTTTCATCGTCGACCAGCGCCAGTTCGCCGTCGTCTATGCGCTCGGCGAGATCAAGGAAGTGATCGCCGAGCCGGGGCTCAAGGTCAAGCTGCCGCCGCCGTTCCAGAACGTCGTCTTTCTCGACCGCCGCATCCAGACGCTCGACAGCCCCGAGACGCGCCCCATCTTCACCGCCGAGAAGAAGAGCCTGGTCATCGACTGGCTGGTCAAGTGGCGCATCACCGACCCGCGCCAGTTCATCCGCAACAACGGCGTCGACATGCGCAACGCCGAGAGCCGGCTGAGCCCGATCGTGCAGGCCGCGTTCAACGAAGAAGTGACCAAGCGCACCGTGCAGGCGATGCTGGCGACCGACCGCGAGCGCGTGATGCAGGGCGTGCGCGCGCGGCTGGGCGACGAGGCGAAGGCGTTCGGCATCGAGATCGCCGATGTGCGCATCAAGCGCGTTGATTTCTCGGCCAACATCACGGACTCGATCTACCGGCGCATGGAGTCGGAGCGCAAGCGCGTCGCCAACGAGCTGCGCTCGACCGGTTCGGCCGACGGCGAGAAGATCCGAGCCGACGCCGACCGCCAGCGCGAGGTGATCGTCGCCGAGGCCTACCGCGATGCGCAGAAGGTCAAGGGCGAGGGCGACGCCAAGGCCAGCGCCATCTTCGCCGACGCTTTCGGCCGCGACCCGCAGTTCGCGCAGTTCTATCGCAGCCTCGAGGCCTACCGCGCGAGCTTTCGCAGCAAGTCGGACCTGCTCGTCGTCGAGCCGAGCAGCGACTTCTTCCGCGCGATGCGCAGCGGCGGCGGCGCGACGGCGCCCGCAGCGCCGCGCAAGTAGCGGCCCGCTGCGCTTGCCCGTGCTGGATCAGCTGCTCGGCGCGATAGCCCTGATGCTCGTCGTCGAGGGCCTGCTGCCGTTCCTCAACCCGGGCGGCTGGCGCCGCATGTTCGAGATGGCGACGCGCATGAGCGACGGGCAGATCCGCTTCATCGGGCTGGCGAGCATGCTGGTGGGCGTCGTGCTGCTGCTTGTGTTCTGGCGTTGAGCCGGCGTCTGGGCCCGCCCAGACGCGCCGGTACAATCTCTTTTTCGATCCTCCCCTCTTTCGCGATGTCGTCTGCTTGGCTGTTGCCCGAGCACATTGCCGATGTTTTGCCCGCCGAGGCACGGCGCATCGAGGAGTTGCGCCGCGGCGTGCTCGACATCGCGCGCAGCTATGGTTGCGAGCTCGTGATGCCGCCGCTGCTCGAGCACCTCGAGTCGCTGCTGTCGGGCACCGGGCACGAACTCGACCTGCGCACCTTCAAGCTCGTCGATCAGGCCAGCGGGCGCACGCTCGGCGTTCGCGCCGACACCACGCCGCAGGTCGCGCGCATCGACGCGCACCTGCTCAACCGCAACGGCGTGACGCGGCTGTGCTACTGCGGTCCGGTGCTGCACACGCGGCCGGCCGCTCCGCACGCGACGCGCGAGCCGCTGCAGTTCGGCGCCGAGACCTACGGCCACGCCGGCCTGGAGGCCGATCTCGAGATCATCGAGCTCGCGCTCGATGCGCTGCGCCACGCCGGTCTGTCGTCGCTGACGCTCGACATGGCCGACGCGCGCATCGTGCGCTCGCTGCTTGCCGATGCGCCACCCGAGCGCCGCCAACTCGACGCGCTGGTCGAGGCACTTGCCGCCAAGGACGTCGCCGGCGTGCGCTCGCTCGCATCAGCGCAGTCGCCGGCGGTGCGCGAGGGGCTGCTTGCGCTGACGACGCTGTACGGCGGCGTCGACGTGCTCGACGCGGCGCGCCGCGTGCTGCCGCCGCTGGCGCCGATCCGCGCTGCTCTCGACGATCTCTCCTGGCTGGTCAGGCACGTGCGCAGCGCCCACCCCGACGTGACGGTCGGCTTCGACCTGGCGGACCTGAGCGGCTACGCCTACTACAGCGGCGCGCGCTTCGCCGTCTTTGGCGCCGGCGCGAGCGACGCCGTTGCCCGCGGCGGGCGCTATGACGAAGTCGGCGCCGTGTTCGGCCGCAACCGGCCCGCGGTCGGCTTCAGCATGGACCTGAAGGCGGTTGCCGCCGCCTCCGCCGCCGGGCAACCGCGACGCGCCGCGATCCGCTGCGCCTGGGACGAGGACGCCGCGCTGCGCGCTGCCGTCAGGCGGCTGCGCGCGCAGGGCGAAACCGTCGTCTGCGCGCTGCCGGGCCACGAGCACGAGGCCGCCGAGTACGACTGCGACCGCGAGCTCGTGGCGCAGGACGGGCAGTGGGTGGTGCGCGCGCTCTGACGCCGGCCGCCCCAACCAACGATCAACGACTATCGGTTCTCCTCACATGCAGCAGGCAGTCAACACGTCCCGCGGACGCAACGTCGTCGTGGTCGGAACCCAGTGGGGCGACGAAGGCAAGGGCAAGGTCGTCGACTGGCTGACCGATCATGCGCAAGGCGTGGTGCGCTTCCAGGGCGGCCACAACGCGGGTCACACGCTGGTGATCAAGGGCGTGAAGACGGCGCTGCAGCTGATTCCGTCCGGCGTCATGCGCGAAGGCGTCGCCTGCTACATCGGCAACGGCGTCGTGGTCGATCCGGTGCATCTGCTGGGCGAGATCGAGCGCCTCGAGAAGATCGGGCTGGACGTGCGCTCGCGGCTGTACGTCAGCGAGTCGTGTCCGCTGATCCTGCCGGTGCACGTCGAGCTCGACCGCGCTCGCGAAGCGCTGCGCGAGACGAGCGGGGTCGGCAAGATCGGCACCACCGGCAAGGGGATCGGTCCGGCCTACGAGGACAAGGTCGCGCGCCGGGCGCTGCGCATGCAGGACCTGAAGCATCCCGAGCGATTCGCCACCAAGCTGCGCGAGCTGCTCGAGCTGCACAACGACGCGCTGGGCGGCTACCTCAAGTCCACGCCGCTCGAGTTCCAGCCGATCTACGACCTGGCGATGAAGGCGGCGGCGCAGCTCGCGCCGATGATCGCCGACGTCGGCTACATGATCCACTGCGTCAACCGCGACGGCGCGCGACTGCTGTTCGAAGGCGCGCAGGGCACGCTGCTCGATATCGACCACGGTACCTATCCGTACGTCACGTCGAGCAACTGCGTCGCCGGCAATGCGGCGGCCGGCGCAGGCGTCGGCCCCGACCTGCTCGACTACGTGCTGGGCATCACCAAGGCCTACACGACGCGCGTCGGCGGCGGGCCGTTTCCGACCGAGCTGCCGATCGACGCGCCGGGCACGGTGGGCCACCATCTCTCGAGCGTCGGCCAGGAGCGCGGTACGGTGACGGGGCGGCCGCGGCGCTGCGGCTGGCTCGATGCGGCGGCGCTCAAGCGCGCCATCATCATCAACGGGGTGTCGGGCCTGTGCATCACCAAGCTCGACGTGCTCGACGGCCTGCCCGAGATCCAGGTCTGCGTGGGCTATGAGCTGCACGGCCGACGCATCGACATCCTGCCGCTCGACGCCGACGACATCATCGCCTGCGTGCCGGTCTACGAACGTTTCGCCGGCTGGACCGAGAGCACGGCGGGGCTGACATCCTGGGAGCGCCTGCCGCTGAATGCGAGGCGCTACCTCGAGCGCGTGCAGCAGCACATCGGCGCGCCGATCGACATGGTCTCGACGGGCCCGGACCGCGAGCACACGATCGTGCTGCGCCACCCGTTCCAGGGCTGAACCGGGCCGCTCGCCCGCCGTACACCGAGACCCGACGAGACCCGCATGCTGACCGACGACGGAAAACACCTGTACGTCTCCTGGGACGAGTACCACATGTTGATCGAGCGCCTGGCGCTCAAGGTGCACAACTCGGACTGGCAGTTCGACCAGATCCTGTGCCTGGCGCGCGGCGGCATGCGGCCGGGCGACATCCTGTCGCGAGTGTTCGACAAACCGCTGGCGATCATGGCGACCAGTTCCTACCACGCCGAGGCCGGCACGATCCAGGGCCGGCTCGATCTGGCCAAGTACATCACGCTGCCGCGCGGCGAGCTGTCGGGACGTCTGCTGCTCGTCGACGATCTCGCCGACTCTGGCGTCACGCTGCGCGCCGTTGTTGATCGGCTGCGGGGCATGCCCTCGGTCAGCGACCTGCGCTCGGCCGTGATCTGGACCAAGGGCGTGTCGGCTTATGTGCCCGACTACTATGTCGAGATGCTGCCGACGAGCCCCTGGATCCACCAGCCGTTCGAGGAATACGACGCCCTGCGGCCCGAAGGCCTGGCGCGCAAGTTCGCCGTCTGAGCGGCTCGCGCGCGAGAACGCGCGCCAAAGAAAAAGGCCGGCATTCAGAGCCGGCCTTATCATCCATTCGTGGTGCCCAGGAGAGGACTCGAACCTCCACGCCGCTAAGCGCTAGTACCTGAAACTAGTGCGTCTACCAATTCCGCCACCTGGGCCGGTGTACGAACTCTGGAATCATATCATCAGGAAAACAACCATCTCCAATCCGCCCGTCCTCGGCGCCGCTCTGCTGAGCGAAGTCGAAGGCGTGGTGCAAGGCCATCGCGACGGACACGGCTTTCTCGTGCGCGACGACGGCGAATCCGACATCTATCTGGCGCCGCAGGAAATGCGCGCCGTGCTGCATCGCGACCGCGTGCGCGTGCGCGTCATCCGCTACGACCGCAAGGGCCGGCCCGAGGGCCGCGTGCTCGAAATCCTCGAGCGGCGAAACCGGCCGATCATCGGCCGGCTGCTGCACGAAGGCGGCGTCTGGATCGTCGCGCCGGAAGACAAGCGCTACGGCCAGGACGTGCTGATCCCGAAGAATGCGACGGCCAATGCGGCGAGCGGGCAGGTCGTCGCCGTCGAGCTGACCGAGCCGCCGTCGATGTACTCGCAGCCCGTCGGCCGCGTCACCGAAGTGCTGGGCGAGATCGACGATCCCGGCATGGAGATCGAGATCGCGGTGCGCAAATACGAAGTGCCGCATCGCTTCTCGGCCGAGACGGCGGCGCAGGCGGCGACGCTGCCCGAGCGCATCCGCCCGGCGGATCGGCGGCATCGCATGGACCTGACCGACGTACCTCTCGTCACGATCGACGGCGAGGACGCGCGCGACTTCGACGACGCCGTCTACTGCGAGCCGGCGCGCGTCGGTCGCGCCAAGGGCTGGCGCCTCATCGTCGCGATCGCCGACGTGAGCCACTACGTGCGCCCGGGCGAGCCGCTCGACGACGACGCCTACGAGCGCGCGACCTCGGTCTACTTCCCGCGGCGCGTGATCCCGATGCTGCCCGAGAAGCTGTCGAACGGCCTGTGCTCGTTGAACCCGAACGAGGACCGCCTCGCGATGGTGTGCGACATGCTCGTGACGCCGGCGGGCGATGTCCACGCCTACCAGTTCTTCCCGGCCGTGATCTGCTCGCAAGCCCGGCTGACCTACGACGAGGTGGCAGCGGTCCTCGCCAACACGCGCGGCCCCGAGGCGGCGCGGCGCGCCGAACTCGTGCCGCACCTGCTGCACCTGCACGAGGTGTTTCGCGCGCTGCTCAAGGCGCGCGCCCAGCGCGGCGCGGTCGACTTCGAGACCACCGAGACGAAGATCGTCTGCGACGAGAACGGCCGCATCGAGAAGATCGTGCCGCGCGTGCGCAACGACGCGCACCGGCTGATCGAGGAAGCGATGCTCGCTGCCAACGTCTGCTCGGCCGACTTCATCGCAGGCGCCAAGCATCCGTCGCTCTACCGCGTGCACGAAGGGCCGACACCAGAGAAGAAGACGCTGCTGCAGAACTACCTCAAGGCGCTCGGCCTGGGCCTGACGATCGGCGACGATCCGCTGCCCGGCGAGTACCAGCGCATCGCCGAGGCGACCAAGGAGCGCCCCGACGCAACGCAGATCCACACCATGCTGCTGCGCTCGATGCAGCAGGCGATCTACACGGCGATCAACAGTGGCCATTTCGGCCTCGCCTACCCGGCCTACACGCACTTCACCAGCCCGATCCGCCGCTACCCCGACCTGCTCGTGCACCGCGTCATCAAGGCGATGCTGCAGGGCAAGCGTTACCACCTCGGGCCCCACGCGCAGCCCGAGCAGCCCGCGCGCCGGTTCACGAAGGCGGGCAAGGCGACCAAGGCGGCGTCGCCCGAAATCGAGCTGTGGGAGGCCGCCGGCGCGCACTGCAGCGCCAACGAGCGGCGCGCCGATGAGGCATCGCGCGACGTCGAGGCCTGGCTCAAGTGCCGCTACATGCGCGAGCACCTCGGCGAGGAGTTCGGCGGCACCGTCAGCGCCGTCACCACCTTCGGCCTGTTCGTGCAGCTCGACGGCTTGTACGTCGACGGCCTGGTGCACATCTCGGAGCTCGGCGGCGAGTACTACCGCTTCGACGAGGCGCGCCAGGAACTGCGCGGCGAGCGCACCGGCGTGCGCTACGGCATCGGCACGCGCGTGCGCGTGCAGGTCAGCCGCGTCGACCTCGACGGCCGCAAGATCGACTTCCGCCTGGTGCGTGACGGCGACGAGCTGCGCACGCAGGCGCGCGCGCACCGCGACAAGTTCGGCGAGACCGCGGCGCCCAGTGTCGCGCGGGCGAGCGAGGAGCTGGTCGCCGTCGAGCAGGCCGACCGCGAGGTCAAGAGCCGCGCGCGCGCCACGCGCAAAAGTTCGGCGCACAAGGCCGCGACCGCCAAGTCCGAGGGCTCAGCGCGCAAGCGGCGCTGAGGCGTCGCGCGTTCGCACCATCGCGTCGATCAGGTCGGCGGCGCGCAGCGGCATCCGGCGCGACTGGTCTGCGGCGAGACCGTGGCAGAACACGCTCGCCGTCGCCACGAGCAGCGCCGACTCGTTCGACGCCGTCGCATCCTGCGCCCACACGCCGCCGATCCAGCCGGCAAGCACGTCGCCGGTGCCCGCCGTCGCGAGCGCCGCGCTGCCGGTCGGGTTGATGCGCGGCAGCGTCTGGGGGGCGCCGATCACGGTGCCAGAACCCTTGAGCACCGTCACGCAGGCATAGCGCTCGACCAGCGCCGCGACTGCGGCGAGCCGGTCCGCCTGCACTTGCCGGCTGTCACCGAAGCCGAGCAGGCGCGCCGCTTCGAGCGGGTGCGGCGTGATCACGGTGGCGCGCTCGCGCGCGGCGCGTGAGCGCAGCTGCGACTGCAGGCCGATGTCGGCGGCGATGGCATTGAGCGCATCGGCGTCGAGCACCAGGCGGCTCGCATGCGCGAGCAGCGCCGGCAGCGCATCGCGCACCGCCGAGCCGCCGCCGCAGCCGCAGACCACAGTGCCCGCGGCGATCTCGGGCGCCGGGCGCGACCACCAGCCGGGCCGGAACATCAGCTCGGGCCGTTGGGCGTCGTGGCCCGGGGCGACCTCGTCGAGCAGCGCAACGTAGACGCGGCCGGCGCCGGCGGCATGCGCTGCGCGCGCCGCGAGCAGCGCCGCACCGCGCATCGTCGGCGCGCCGCCGACGACGTGCACGTCGCCGAAGCTGCCCTTGTGCTGCGCGTGGCGCCGCGTCTGCGCCGGGCCGGCGAGCGTCTGTCCGCCGGCGAGCAGCGCCTGCGGCGGCTCGTCGCTCGCGACACCGAGCGGGTCGATCCACAGGCTACCGGCACAGTCTCGACCCTGGCCGGTGACGAGCCCCGGCTTGAGCGTCAACAGCGACAAGGTATGCGCCGCACGCACGACGCGCTCGCCCCAGGGCTGGCCGGTGTCGGCGTTCAGCCCCGACGGCAGGTCGATCGCGACCACGCCGCACGGCAGTGCATTGATCTGGTCGATGCAGGCGGCGAAGCACCCGGCCGGTGCGCGCGTCGCGCCGATGCCCAGCAGTGCGTCGATCGCCAGATCGTCGGGGCCCAACGGCGGCGGCGCGGCGACGAAGGCGATGCCGGCAGTCAGCGCGCGCGCGTGCATCGCTGCCGCATCGGCCGGCAGCGCCGCCGGCTCGCCCAGCAGCGTGACGGCGACGGCTTTGCCGGCCTCGCGCAAGCGCATGGCGGCCGCGATGCCGTCGCCCCCGTTGTTGCCGGCGCCGGCAGCAACCCAGATCTGCGCCGCGTGCGGCGCCACGGCGAGCGCGAGGCGCGCGACGGCGTCGCCGGCACGCTGCATCAGCGCGTGCGGCGGCAGCGTCGACTGCGCGCGCTGCTCAATGCGGCGCGTCGCGGCGCGGTCGTGGATCGGCCAGGGTTGGCGCAGGGCGTCGATGCGCTGCATGGGCAGGCCCGCGTGGCGCCGCAGAAGGCGCGGCGCTGCGATTGTCGTCCAGAGCACGGCGCGCGGTCAGTAGCGGGCCGAGCGGCGGGCCGCCCCAAGCCGGCCCGCGATCCCCTCGGGGGCTGAGCCCGGACGAGAACAGTCCAGCGGACTGTTCTCGCCTGGCGAAGGGCCGGGCTGCAAGGCCTGGCGCGGCCTGCAAGGCCGGCCGACGTACTCGTCGGGCAAGGGGTGGTCAGGTCAGCGCAGCCGTTCGATGCCCAGCGCCGCGGCGCCGTCGAACGCGGGGGCGCGGCCGGCCAGCACGTCGGCGAGCAGGCGCGCCGATCCGCAGGCCAGCGTCCAGCCGCTCGCACCGTGGCCGAGGTTGAGCCACACGCCGGGCGCGCCGCTGGCGCCGACCACCGGCAGGCCGTCGGGCAGCATCGGCCGTGCACCCTTCCAGCGCTGTGCATGGCCGCGATGCGCGACGCCGGGGAACCAGTCGTCGAGCACCTGGTACAGCCGCTCGACGGTGCGTGCGTCGAGCGCCGACGCGTCGCCGCCGAGCTGGGCGCCGCCGGCGACGCGCACGCGCTGGCCGATGCGGCTGACCGCGACGCGCAAGCGTTCGTCGATGACGGCCGAGCGCGGGCCGATGTCCGGGTGCGACTCGTAGTGGCGCAGGGGCGCCGTGACCGAGTGGCCATAGACCGGCGCGAGCGGCACGCGCACGCCGAGCGGCCGCAGCAGCGCTCGCGCATCGAGCGCGGCGCACACGACGATCGCATCGTGGTGCTCGGTGATGGGCTCGAACGGCAAGGGCTGCGTCAACGGTCCGTCGCCGGGCGAGCCCTCGGCCGGCGTGACGACGGTCGATTCCTCGGGCGGCGCATGCACGTGCACCAGCGACGGCGGCGCTCCGGCGCCCAGACTCGCGACGCGGCTGTGAAAGCGGAACTGCGCGCCGCGCTGCTGCGCCTGCACCCGCAGCAGGTGCGCGAACTGACGGCAGTTGCCCGACTCGCCGTCGGGCAGGTGGATGCCGGCGTGCAGCGGCGCGTCGGGATTCAGCCCCGGCTCGATACGCCGGCACTGCAGCGGGTCGACGACTTCGTGGCGTGTGCCCGAGTCGGCCAGCGCCTGCAACAGCGGCTGCGCCTCGGCGAGGTCGCGCGCGTGGCGCAGCAGCACGAGGCAGCCGTCGGCGCGCTCGTAGGACAGGCCCAGCTCGCCGGTCAGGCTGCGCAGTCGCTCGCGGCTGTAGTGGGCGAGGCGCTGCAGCTGCAGCGCGCGCGCCGCGTGGCCGTGCGCACGCCGCGCGCGCCGCTGCCGCCACAGCCAGCGCCACGCAGCGACGTCGAGGCGCGGCGCGAGGCGGGCCGAACCGTTCGCGCCGAACAGCTGCGTCGCCGCGCCATGGGCTGAGACGAGCGGACCCCACGCGCCGCCGTAGCCGGGCGCGACGATGCCGGCGTTGGCGAAGCTGCCCTCGGCCGCGACGCTGCCGCAGCGTTCGTAGACCGTGACCTCATGGCCGTCGGCGACCAGCTCCCAGGCCGTCGTCACGCCGACGATGCCGGCTCCGATGACTGCGACGCGCATGCTCAGGCGCGGTCGCAGTGCATGGGGGCAGCGGCGATGGCGGCGGGGCGGGGCGGGGCAGCGCAGGGCGAAGGCATCGGAGTGCTAGAATTTCAGGGTTTTTCCGGTCGCGGGCGCCTGTCGTCTGCACCAGAGGAATAAATCGCGGACCCGGCTGCTTCAAAGGTGTTGCGAACGGCGTTTCGAAAGACACGTCTCGTTGCAATTCAAGCCGGATTCTAGAACCAACCTTCGGAGTTCACATGCCCATCACGATGCGCGAGATGCTGGAAGCCGGCGTCCATTTCGGACACCAGACCCGCTTCTGGAATCCCAAGATGGCGCCGTACATCTACGGCCATCGCAACAAGATCCACATCATCAACCTCGAGGCGACGCAGCCGCTGTTCGACGAGGCGTTGAAGTTCGTGCGCCAGCTCGCGAGCCGCCGCGGCACGATCCTGATGGTCGGCACGAAGCGCCAGGCGCGCGACGTGATCGCGCAGGAGGCGCGGCGCTCCGGCATGCCCTTCGTCGACCAGCGCTGGCTCGGCGGCATGCTGACCAACTTCAAGACCGTCAAGGGTTCGCTCAAGAAGTTGAAGGAGATGCAGGCGCAGGTCGAGGCCGGCACCGAATCGATGATCAAGAAGGAAGCGCTGATGTTCCAGCGTGACCTCTCCAAGCTCGAGAAGGACATCGGTGGCATCCAGGACATGAGCGCGCTGCCCGACGCCATGTTCGTCATCGACGTCGGATACCACAAGATCGCCGTCGCCGAGGCCAGGAAGCTCGGCATTCCTATCGTCGGCATCGTCGACTCGAACCACTCGCCTGTCGGCATCGACTACGTGATCCCGGGCAACGACGACTCGTCGAAGGCCGTCGCGCTGTACGCGCGCGCGATCGCCGACGCCGTGCTCGAAGGCAAGGCCCGCGCGACGAGCGATGTCGTGCAGGCCGCGGGCGCCGAGGGCGACGAGTTCGTGGAGGTCAGCGAAGGCGCCTGAGCCCCGCGCTGCCCGCGACCGAGGGGCTGGCGCAGCCCCTTTTTTCTCAATGGATCACGCGCAAGGCCGCTCCGGCGTTTCAGCCGCGGCGGTCATGTCCCAGATGGAGACCGATGATGGCTGCAATCACTGCAAGCATGGTGGGTGAACTGCGTGCGCGCACCGACGCGCCGATGATGGAATGCAAGAAGGCGCTGACCGAGGCCGACGGCGACATGACGCGCGCCGAGGAACTGCTGCGCGTCAAGCTCGGCAACAAGGCGAGCAAGGCGGCTTCGCGCGTGACGGCCGAAGGTGTCGTCGTCGCGTCGGTCGCGGGGACGACGGGCGCGATCGTCGAGGTCAACTGCGAGACCGACTTCGTCTCGAAGAACGACTCCTTCCTCGCGTTCGTCAAGTCGGTCGCAGGTCTGGTGGCCGAGAAGAACCCGGCCGACGTCGCTGCCCTGTCGGCGCTTGCGCTGGCGCAGGACGGCTTCGGGCCGACGGTCGAAGACGTGCGCAAGGGCCTGGTGGGCAAGATCGGCGAGAACCTGTCGATCCGCCGCTTCAGGCGCTATGCCGGCGACAAGAAGCTCGCCAGCTATCTGCACGGCACGCGCATCGGCGTGCTCGTCGAGTACATGGGCGACGATGTGGCGGCCAAGGACGTCGCCATGCACGTCGCGGCAATGAAGCCGCTGGCGCTGTCGACGGCCGAGGTTCCGGCGGAGAAGGTCGAACTCGAGCGCAGGATCGCCGCCGAAAAGGCGTCCGAGGATGCCGAGAAGGCCAGGGCCGAAGGCAAGGCCGTGCAGTCGGCCGAGATCGTCGCCAAGCGCGTCGAAGGCTCGGTGCAGAAGTACCTCAAGGAGGTGTCGCTGTTCAACCAGCCGTTCGTCAAGAACGACAAGCAGACCGTCGAGCAGATGCTCAAGGCCGTAGGCACCACGGTCACGGGCTTCACGCTGTACGTGGTTGGCGAGGGCATCGAGAAGCGCGCCGACGACTTCGCTGCCGAAGTGGCGGCGCAGGTGGCTGCGGCCAAGGGCGCCTGATCCCGCGCGATGCGGCGGGTGCCCGCCATCGCCTAAACTGCGCGCCAGCCGACGCCCCGGCCAACGAGAGGACTGCATGCCCGCCTACAAACGCATCCTGCTGAAGCTGTCGGGCGAAGCCCTGATGGGCGACGACGCCTACGGCATCAACCGCGCGACAATCGTTCGCATGGTGCAGGAGATCCGCGAGGTCACCGAACTCGGCTGCGAGGTCGCCGTCGTGATCGGCGGCGGCAACCTGTTCCGCGGCGTTGCCGGCGGCGCAGTCGGCATGGACCGCGCGACGGCCGACTACATGGGCATGCTGGCGACCGTGATGAACTCGCTCGCGCTGGCCGACACGATGCGCCAGGAGGGCATGACGGCGCGCGTGATGTCGGCGATCGCGATCGAGCAGGTGGTCGAGCCCTACGTGCGCCCCAAGGCGCTGCAGTACCTCGAGGAAGGCAAGGTCGTCATCTTCGCCGCCGGCACCGGCAACCCGTTCTTCACCACCGACACGGCGGCGGCGCTGCGCGGCGC
>CAYJLV010000043.1:29957-39144 GCA_964371405.1 uncultured Burkholderiaceae bacterium | reverse complement strand
AGAGCACGTCGGCGACCGCCGCCCAGGCGACCTTCGGGTGGCGCGCCATCAGCGCGCGCAGCGGCACGGCGCCGAGGGCGTCGGCGCGCACCGACGACAGCGCGCCGCCGTAGCGGCCGATCGGGGTGCGGATGGCGTCGCAGATGTAGGCGGCTTGCGGTTGCGTCATGGCGGTACTTCCGTTCAGGGCTCGGGTTCGGGGCGCAGGGGTCGTGGATCGTGCATTCGTAGGCACCCGGCGCGCCGACATCATAGGCGGCAACCCGGGTTCAAGTTGTCGGCCGCGCGCGCCGAAATAGGTCGTGTCCGCGCAGCATCCCGTGCGCACCGTCGAGCCATGAAAGACAAAACACCTGCCCTGTACGTCGATGTCGCCGAGCTCGAAATCGGGATGTTCGTCCATCTCGACCTCGGCTGGCTGTCGCACCCGTTCCCGCGCAGCAGCTTCCGCGTGACGACCGAGGAGCAGATCGACACGATTCGCGGCCTGGGCCTCGCGCGCGTGCGCTGGGAGCCCGACAAGCACCGCGCCGAGGGCGTCCGGCCGGGCTCCGACGCCGCATCGGAGCCCGAGAGCGCCGAAGCCGTCGCCGCCAGGCTGGCCGCACAGCAGGCCGAGGCGCAAGCCGAAGCGGCGCGCCAGCGCCGCCGCGCCGCGTCGGCCGCCGAGCGCGAGACACTGCGCCTGTGCGAGCAGCGCTTCGCCGAGGCGGCGCACGCCTGCAGCCGCAGCTTCGAGGCGGCGGCGAGCGAGCCGCAGCGCGCGCGCGAGCACACCGAGGCGCTGGTACGCGGCTTCGTCGACCAGCTGACCGAGACCGACATGATGATCCGCACGCTGGCCGAGGCCGCGGGCGACAAGGCGGCGCAGCACGCGCTGAACGTGACCGTGATCTCGCTGCTGACGGGGCGCGCCCTCGGCCTTGCGCGGGAGGATCTGCAGGACATCGGCGTCGGTGCGCTGATGCACGACATCGGCAAGGCGGCGCTGCCCGCCGCGGTGCGCCACACCGACGAAGGGCTGACGCCGACGCAGCTCGAGGGCTACCGGCAGCACGTCGCCCACAGCGTCATCGCGGCGCGGAAGATGGGCCTCGAGCCGGGTGCGCTGCTGGTGATCGGCCAGCACCACGAACACGCCGACGGCAGCGGCTTCCCGCAGCGCCTGAACGCGGACCGCATGTCGATCGGCGCACGCATCGTGGCGCTCGTCAACCGCTACGACAACCTGTGCAACCCGAACCTGGCCTGGAAGGCGCTGACGCCGCACGAGGCCTTGTCGTTGATGTTCGCGCAGGGCCGCAACAGCTTCGACACTGCGGTGATGGGCGTCTTCATCAAGATGATGGGCATCTATCCGCCCGGCTCCGTCGTGCAGTTGACCGACGACCGCCACGCCCTCGTCGTCGCCGTGAACTCGAGCCGGCCGCTCAAGCCGCGCGTGCTGGTGTACGACGCCGCCGTGCCGCGCGACGAAGCGCTGCTGCTCGACCTGGAGACGCAGCCCGCGCTCGGCATCCGGCGCAGCCTGCGGCCGCTCGCGCTGCCGCGCGAGGTGCACGACTACCTGGCGCCGCGACCGCGCGTCGTCTACTTCTTCGAGCCCGTGCAGCAGCCAGAGCGCTGCGAGGCGGCTGCGTGAGGGCAGCTTGACCCCACGGCCCAGCGCGGCCGAGCTGGCGGCGATCGAGGCGGTGCGCCTCGGCGTCTGGCCGGCGCTGGCCGACGCGCTGCTCGACGCCGTGTGGCTCGTCGACGCCGCGCTGCTGCAGATCGCGCATGCCAACGCGGCGGCCGCTGCGTTGCTCGGCGTGCCCTGCGAGGCGCTGCGCGGGCGCAGCGTCGAGACGCTGGCCGCGACGCCGGAGGACCTGGCGTTCTGGGCGGGCGTGCGCTGCGGCGGCGCCGACGCCGCCCTGTTGTCCGACACCTGGGTGCGGCATGCCGACGGTCACCTCGTGCCGGTGACGCGGCGCGTCTCGCGCGTCGCCGGCGGACCCGGCAGCGACTTCTTTCTCGTCGCGCTGCACGACTGCAGCGCGCAGCGCGCCGCCGAGCGCGAGCGCGAGGCCGTCATCGCCGACCTGCGCGCCACGCTCGAATCGACGGCCGACGGCATCCTCGTCACCGATCTCGGCGGCGCGATCCGCGCCTTCAACGAGCGCTTCGCCATCCTCTGGAACATGCCGCGCGAGCTGCTCGCGCGGCGCGACGACGCCGCGGTGCGCGCCTGGATGAGGCGCAGCGTCAGGGATCCCGACGCCTACGAGCGCCGCCTCGCCGCGATCGGCGAGGCCACGATGCTGCAGGCCAGCGAGGAGGTGGCGCTGCACGGCGGCCGCGTGCTCGAGCGCGTCACGCTGCCGCAGTGCAGCGGCGGCGGGCCGGTCGGCCGCGTCTGGTCGTTCCGCGACATCAGCGACCGCCTCGCCGCGCGCCGCCGCATCGAGCAGCTCGCCCACACCGATGCGCTGACCGGGCTGCCGAACCGCAGCGCGCTCGCCGAGCGCTATGCGGCGGCGCTGGCGGCGGGCTCGCCGTTCGCGACGCTGCTGGTCGACATCGACCGCTTCAAGCACCTCAACGACACCTTCGGCCAGCCGTTCGGCGACCGCGTGCTCGTCGAAGTGGCCGAGCGACTGGCGCGCTGCAAGCGCGAGGCCGATACGCTGGCGCGGCTGGCCGGCGACCAGTACGCGTTGCTCGTCGCCGGCGCCGGGCGCGACGGTGCGCAGGGCGCGGCGCGGCGCCTGCTCGAAGCGATGCAGCGCCCGTTCGCGCTCGACGGCGTCGGCTTCACCGTCACCTGCAGCATCGGCATCGCGCTGCACCCGCAAGACGGCGACGACATGGACGCGCTGCTGCGCGGCGCCGACGCGGCGGTGCACGCGATGAAGGACGCCGGCGGCGCCGGCTGGCGGCTGCACGAGCCGCGCGACGACGTCGACCGCCTCGCCCGCATCCGCCTCGACCACGCGATGCGCCAGGCGCTGGCGCGCGGCGACTTCCACCTGCACTACCAGCCGCAGGTCGGCCTTGCCAGCGGCGAGGTCGTCGGCTGCGAGGCGCTGCTGCGCTGGCGCGACCCGGAGCTGGGCGACGTTCCGCCGGCCGACTTCATCCCGGTGGCCGAGGAGAGCGGCTTCATCGTCGCGCTCGGCGACTGGGTGCTCGGCGAGGCGGTGCGTCAGGCGGCGGCGTGGCGCGCCGAGGGCTGGGTGATGCCGGTCGCCGTCAACGTGTCGGCGCTGCAGTTCCAGCGCGCCGATTTCGTCGAGCGCGTTGCGCAGGCGCTGCGTGCCGCCGGGCTGCCGGCGGCGCTGCTCGAGCTCGAACTCACCGAGTCGATCCTGCTGCACGACGCCGATGCCGCGCTCGGGCGGCTGCGCGCGCTCGATGCGCTGGGCGTGCAGCTCGCGATCGACGACTTCGGCACGGGCTACTCGAGCCTGGGCTACCTCAAGCGCTTCCCGATCCGGCGCCTGAAGATCGACCGCAGCTTCGTGCGCGGCCTGCCCGGCGAAGAGGCCGACGTCGGCATCGCGCAGGCGATCGTCAACCTCGGGCGCGCGCTCAAGCTGCGCGTCGTCGCCGAAGGCGTCGAGACCGAGGCGCAACGCCGTTTCCTGCACGACGCGGGCTGCGACCACTACCAGGGCTGGCTCTTCGCGCCGGCGCTCGATGCGGCGCGCTTCGCCGAACGTGTTCGCCGGCGCTGAAGCGGCCCCACGCGACCCCACGCGGCGCAACCCCCGCGTTTTCCGGTAAATTTTCGTTCGCAGTCCGGCTGGCGCCGCCCTTCGGCGTCGACATCGAGAGACCGATCGAACGTGAGTCCCGTCACCGCCCTGCTCGAACGCAAGCTCGCGGGCTTGCAGACCCCGATGGCCGTCGTGCTGCCCGGCGGCGAGCGCATCGGCGCCGCCACCGCGCGCGTCACGCTCAAGCTCGCCGACCTGGCCTCGCTGGTCCGCCTCGCCGCCGGCGAAGTGGGCCGCGTCGCGCAGGACTGCGTCGAGGGCCGCGTCGAGATCGAAGGCGCGATGCGCGACGTGATGGCCGCCGCCTCGCAGATGATCGGCCGCGACCCGACGCACACCGGCGCCGGCGCCGCGCCGCTGGCGTGGTGGCGCGACATCGTGCGGCGCAGCCGCTCGCTGGCGCGCCATCGGCCCGACGCCGACGCGAAGCAGATCGAGTTCCACTACGACGTCTCGGACGACTTCTACGCGCTGTGGCTCGACCCGCGCCGCGTCTATTCCTGCGCCTACTGGCGCGAGCCCGACATGACGCTGGCGCAGGCGCAGGAGGCCAAGCTCGACCACGTGTGCCGCAAGCTGATGCTGCGCGAGGGCGAGCGCTTCCTCGATATCGGCGCCGGCTGGGGCGGGCTGCTGCTGTGGGCCGCCGAGCACTACGGCGTGCGCGGCCACGGCATCACGCTGTCGAAGAACCAGCACGCGCACGTCGACCGGCTGATCGGCGAGCGCAGGTTGCGCGGGCGCGTCACGATGGAGCTGCGCGACTACCGCGACCTGCCGGAAGACCAGCCCTACGACAAGATCGCGTCGATCGGCATGTTCGAGCACGTCGGGCTGGCGCAGCTGCCGGCCTACTTCGCCAAGATCCGCCGCCTGCTGCGCCCCGGCGGCCTGCTGATGAACCACGGCATCACGGCCGGCGGCACGCGCAACGACCAGCTCGGCGCGGGCATGGGCGACTTCATGGAGCGCTACATCTTCCCCGGCGGCGAGCTGCTGCACGTCTCGCACGTTCTCAAGGTGATGGCCGAGGCATCGCTCGAAACCGTCGACGTCGAGAACCTGCGTCCGCACTATGCGCGCACGCTGTGGGCCTGGTCCGACGCGCTGGAGGCGCAGCTCGACCGCGCGCACCAGGTCACGCGCGACAGCGTGGTGCGCGCCTACCGGCTCTATCTCGCAGGCAGCGCGATGTGCTTCGAGCAGGGCTGGATCTCGCTGCACCAGATGCTCGCGACGCGGCCGAGCGGCGACGCTGCCGACGGGCCGATGCGCGGCGCACAATCGGACTTCCCGTTCAACCGCGGCTACATCTACCCGTGATCTACAAGTTCAAGTCCAAGGCGGCGGGCGATGTCATCATGACGGGGCCTGCCGGCGA
The DNA here is from genome assembly GCA_964371405.1 of uncultured Burkholderiaceae bacterium. Taxonomy (GTDB): domain Bacteria; phylum Pseudomonadota; class Gammaproteobacteria; order Burkholderiales; family Burkholderiaceae_C; genus JAMHWF01. Next base: position 34,002 of record CAYJLV010000043.1, on the reverse strand, counting down.
CGAGCTGCTGCGCGCGCTCGGCCGCACGCCGGCGCCCAAGGGCATCTTCGAGCCGGCCAACATGCCGGCGCTGATCACGGCGATCGAGCAGGCCATCGCCGCCGACGAGGCGGCGCGCGCCGACGCCGAGGCCCAAGCCGCGACCGAGGGTCGCACGCTGCCGCCGCGGCGCGAGGTGTCGCTGCGCCAGCGCGCCTGGCCGCTGGTCGAGATGATGCGGCGTGCGCACAAGGCCAACGAGCCGATCGTCTGGGGCGTCTGAAAGGACCGCATGAAACTCACGAGCACGAGCTGGACCAACGGCGCGCCGATCCCGGCGCGTTACGCGGCGGGCACGCTGGGCGCCGACGGCGCCCCGACGTTCTCCGACAACGTCAATCCGCAGTTCGGCTGGAGCGACGTTCCGGCGGGCACGAAGAGCTTCGCGCTGATCTGCCACGACTTCGACGTGCCCAGCCGCGGCGACGACGTGAACAAGGCCGACCGCGAAGTCCCGCCCGAGTTGCCGCGCGTCGACTTCTTCCATTGGGTGCTGGTCGACCTGCCGACCGGCGTGCGCGAGATCGCCGAGGGCGAGTACTGCCGCGGCTTCACGGCGCGCGGCAAGCCCGGGCCCGCGGCGCCGCACGGCGCGCGCCAGGGGCTCAACGACTACACCGGCTGGTTCGCCGGCGATGCGCAGATGGGCGGCCTCTACTTCGGCTACGACGGGCCGTTCCCGCCGTTCAACGATTCGCTGGTGCACCACTACGTGTTCACGCTGTATGCACTGGCGGTCGAGCGCGTCGCCGTCGAAGGCGCCTTCAGCGGGCCGCAGGTGCGCACCGCGATCGCGGCCGCGGTGCTCGCCGAGGCGACGTACTCGGGCACCTACACGCTCAATCGCCGGCTGCGCGATGCCTGACGCCGGCGCCGCGGACGTGGGCACCGCCGAGCCGACGCGCGTCATCGCCGTGCGCCACGGCGAAACAGCCTGGAACGTCGAGACGCGCATCCAGGGCCAGATCGACATCCCGCTCAACGACACCGGGCGCTGGCAGGCGGCGCAGCTCGCCGCCGCCGTGGCGCACGAGCCGCTGGCCGCCGTTTACGCCAGCGACCTCGAGCGCGCGCATGCGACGGCGCGCGCGCTGGCGCAGTCGCGCGGGCTGTCCGTCGTCGCCGACGCCGAGCTGCGCGAGCGCGCGTTCGGGTCGTTCGAGGGTCAAACGTTCGCCGAGATCGAGGCGCAATGGCCCGACGATGCGCAGCGCTGGCGCCGCCGCGATGCCGAGTACGGACCGCCCGACGGCGGCGAGCGCCTAGCCGATTTCTACCAGCGCTGCGTCGCCGCGGCGGCGCGGCTGGCGGCGGCGCATCCGGGCCAGACGATCGCGCTGGTGACGCACGGCGGCGTGCTCGACTGCTGGTACCGCGCCGCGACGCGCCTCGCGCTGCATGCGCCGCGCACCTGGCAGATCGGCAACGCGAGCATCAACCGGCTGCTCTACACGCCCACGGGCTTCACGCTCGTCGGCTGGAGTGACACGCTGCACCTCGAACGCGACGGGCTCGACGAGGCGAGCGACGGCGCGCGCTCGCCGCTGGAGCGCGCGGCGTGACGGTGCGGGCTGTCGATGTCGGAGAGGACGCGCGCAGCGTCGACACGCCAGCGCTTGTCGTCGATCTCGACGCGCTGGAGCGCAACATCGCGCGCATGGCGGCCTTCGCGCGTGAGCGCGGCCTGCGCCTGCGCCCGCACGCCAAGACGCACAAGTGCGCCGCGATCGCCCGGCTGCAGATCGCGGCCGGTGCAGTCGGCGTGTGCGTGCAGAAGACGGGCGAGGCCGAGGCGCTGGCGGCGCAGGGCATCGATGATCTCTGCATCACGAACGAAATCGTCGACGCGGTCAAGCTCGCGCGCGTCGCCGCGCTGGCCGGCCGCGTGCGGCTGGCGATCGCCGTCGACAGCGCGCTCGGTGTCGAGCGGCTGACGCATGCGTTGCGTGCTGCCGGCACGTCGGCCGATGTGTTTGTGGAGATCGACGTCGGCCAGGGCCGCTGCGGCGTACCGCCGACGCAGGCCGGTGCGCTGGCGCATCAGGTCGTCGCGCACGGCCTGCGCTTTGCCGGGCTGCAGGCGTATCACGGCGGCGCGCAGCACCTGCGCAGTGCGGCCGAGCGCGAGCGCGCGGTCGCGCATGCCGTGGCGCTGGCGCGCGCGGCGCAGGCTGCCGTCACGTCGGCGGGACTGGCCTGCCCGCTGGTGACGGGCGCGGGCACCGGCAGCTTCGCGCACGAGGCGGCCAGCGGGCTCTACGGCGAGCTGCAACCGGGCTCCTATGTCTTCATGGATCGCGACTACGCCGACAACGAGCCGACGCCGCAAGCCCCCGCGTTCGAACACGCCCTCTTCGTCAAGTGCCAGGTCATGAGCCGCGGCGCCTCGCATGCTGTCGTCGACGCCGGCCACAAGTCGCACGCCGTCGACAGCGGGCCGCCGCGGGTGTGGCAGCGCGACCTGGCCTTCGCCAACGGCGGCGACGAGCACGGCATCGTGCGCGCGCGCAGCGGCGCACTGCCGGCGCTCGGCGAGGTGCTGTGGCTGGTGCCCGGCCACTGCGACCCGACGGTCAACCTGCACGACCGCATGGTCGCCGTGCGCGGCGGGCTCGAGCACGGCGTCGTCGAGGCCGTGTGGCCGGTCGACGCGCGCGGCTGCGCGGATTAGCCCGGCGCCTAGGGTCAACCCGTCTAGGGCTTACCCGCGACGCGCGCTGCGCGGTCTCGACACCGGCGAGCGCCGTGCCTAGACTGCACCTCGCTTCAGCAAACCGAACCGGGTTCAGCCTGCTGAACATCGTCTCCGCTCCACCGCCCTCACTGCCTCCGCCCCGATGCTCCAGGCCCGATCGACGCTTGCCCGCGTGTCCGCCCGCGTGCGACCCGCGCCGGCACCGGCGCGCGCCGCGCCGGTGCTGGTGCCGGCGGTGACGCGCGCGCTGACGCTGCTCGACCGGCTCGCGCAGCAGCGCGAGCCGATGACGCTGGCGCGGCTGGCGGCGGAACTGGCGCTGCCCAAGAGCAGCGTGCACGGGCTGTGCAGCACGCTCGTCACCTTCGGCTACCTGCAGCGCCAGGGCGACGGCTCGTTCCTGATCGGCCCGCGCGTGATGGGGCTGGCCGAGGCCTTCGTCGCCGGCACCGACGTGGCGCAGGAGTTCAACGCGCTGTGGAAGGACGTCGGCGCGGCGCCCGACGAGACCTTCGTGCTGTCGGTGCTCAGCGGCACCGACGTGGTCTACGTCGGCGTGCGCAACGGCGCGCGGCCGCTGAGCCTGGCGTTCAACGTCGGCATGCGGCTGCCGGCGCACCTGGCGGCGACCGGCAAGGCGATGCTCGCCCACCAGTCGCCCGAAGTCGTGCGCCGCCTGTACGCCGGCCGCACGCTGCAGCGCATGGCGGGCGGCGGCGCGGCGACGCTGGGCGAACTGGCCAAGGAGCTGGCGCAGGTGCGCGAGCGCGGCTACAGCGTCGACGACGCATCGATCCGCCAAGGCGTCTATTGCGTTGCTGCGCCGGTGTTCGACGCGGCCGGCCAGGCTGTCGCCGGCGTCGGTGTGTGCAGCCACAAGACGGCGCGCGGCGCCGCCGGGCGCGGACGCGGCGGCGACCACCGCGACGCCGTGCGCGAAGTCGCGCGGCTGCTGTCGCAGCGCATCGGCGCGCCGTCGCCGTCGCCCGCCGTCGCGCCGCCCGCGCGCCGGGCGCCGGCCAAGAGGGTGCGCGCATGAATGACGTGATCCTGGAAACGCGCCAGCTGACCAAGGAGTTCAAGGGCTTCGTCGCCGTCAATCGCGTCGATCTGCGCGTGCGCCGCGGCACGATCCACGCGCTGATCGGGCCCAACGGCGCGGGCAAGACGACGTGCTTCAACCTGCTGACGAAGTTCCTGACGCCGACCTCGGGCACGATCGTGTTCGACGGCGTCGACATCACGTCGGAGTCGCGGGGGGGGCGCCCGCCCCCCCCGGGGGGGGGCGCGGGGCGGCTGTACGCGGGGGTT
>CAYJLV010000043.1:0-29947 GCA_964371405.1 uncultured Burkholderiaceae bacterium | reverse complement strand
GGGGGCCCACTCCCGGTCGGCGGCGCGGGGGCCCCGCCCGCGCCGCGGCGTGATCCGCTCGTTCCAGATCTCGGCCGTGTTCCCGCACCTGACGGTGCTCGAGAACGTGCGCGTCGCGCTGCAGCGCAAGCTCGGCACCTCGTTTCATTTCTGGCGCGCCGAGAGTTCGCTGCACGGGCTGAACGCGCGCGCGCTCGAACTGCTCGGCGCCGTCGATCTCGAGCTGTATGCCGACAAGCTCGCCGTCGAGCTGGCCTACGGCCGCAAGCGCGCGCTCGAGATCGCGACCACGCTGGCGATGGACCCGAAGCTGATGCTGCTCGACGAGCCCACCCAGGGCATGGGGCTCGAGGACGTGGACCGCGTGCGCCAGCTGATCAAGCGCGTCGCCGCCGACCGCACCGTGCTGATGGTCGAGCACAACATGAGCGTCGTCGCGAGCATCGCCGACACGATCACCGTGCTGCAGCGCGGCGCGACGCTGGCCGAAGGGCCGTATGCCGAGGTGTCGAAGAACCCGGCGGTGATCGAGGCCTACATGGGCAGCGCGAACGTCGAACTCCAGGGAGCCCATTGAAATGGCCCGCCTTCTGGAGGTGCGCGACCTGCACGCCTGGTACGGCGAGTCGCACGTGCTGCACGGCGTCGACTTGCACGTCGACGAGGGCGAGGTCGTCACGCTGCTCGGGCGCAACGGCGCCGGCCGCACCAGCACGCTGCGCGCCATCCTCGGCCTGACCGGCAGCCGCAAGGGCTCGGTCAAGGTGCGCGGCCAGCAGACGATCGGACTCGCGACGCACCGCATCGCGCGCCTGGGGCTGGGTTACTGCCCCGAGGAGCGCGGCATCTTCTCCAGCCTCTCGGCCGAGGAGAACCTGATGCTGCCGCCGCAGCTCGCGGCCGGCGGCATGAGCGTGGCGCAGATCTACGAGATGTTCCCCAACCTGCGCGAGCGCGCGTCGAGCCAGGGCACGCGGCTGTCGGGCGGCGAGCAGCAGATGCTGGCGGTCGCGCGCGTGCTGCGCACCGGCGCCAAGCTGCTGCTGCTCGACGAGATGTCGGAGGGCCTGGCGCCCGTCATCGTGCAAAAGCTCGCCGAGATGGTCGTGGCGCTGCGCCGCCAGGGCTACACGATCATGATGGTGGAGCAGAACTTCCGCTTCGCAGCGAAGCTGGCCGACCGCTTCCTCGTGATGGAGCACGGCCGCGTCATCCAGCAGTTCACGCAGGCCGAGCTGCCTGCGCGCAGCTCGCAGCTGCACGAGTACCTCGGCGTCTAGCGCCGATTCCTTTTCCCACACGACTGGAGGTTCTGATGCAACTGAAGAAACTGTCTGCCGCCTGCACCCTCGCACTGGCCGCGATGTTCGGCACCGCCGCGCCGGCGCACGCACAGATCTCGGGCGACACGATCAGGATCGGCTTCATCACCGACATGTCGAGCCTGTACGCCGACATCGACGGCCCGGGCGGCGTCGAGGCGATCCGCATGGCCATCGCCGACGCGGGCGGCGCCATCGGCGGCAAGAAGATCGAGGTGATGTTCGCCGACCACCAGAACAAGGCCGACATCGCCGCCGCCAAGGCGCGCGAATGGTTCGACACGCAGGGCGTGGACATGCTGATCGGCGGCACCAACTCGGGCACGGCGCTGGCCATGGCCAAGATCGCGGCCGACAAGAAGAAGCCCTTCCTCGTCGTCGGCGCGGCGTCGTCGGCGCTGACCAACGACCAGTGCAACCCGTACACGGTGCACTGGGCCTACGACACCGTCGCGCTGGCCAAGGGCACGGGCGGCGCCGTCGTCAAGTCGGGCGGCAAGAGCTGGTACTTCCTGACTGCCGACTACGCCTTCGGCGCGGCGCTGCAGAACGACACCGCAGCCGTCGTCAAGGCGGCGGGCGGCACGATCGTCGGCTCGGTCAAGCACCCGCTGTCGGCGAGCGACTTCTCGTCGTTCCTGCTGCAGGCGCAGTCGAGCAAGGCGCAGATCCTGGGCATGGCCAACGCCGGCGGCGACACGATCAACACGATCAAGGCGGCCAACGAGTTCGGCATCACCAAGTCGATGAAGCTCGCCGGCCTGCTCGTCTTCATCAACGACATCCACTCGCTGGGCCTCAAGACGACGCAGGGCATGTACCTGACCGACAGCTGGTACTGGAACAAGGACGCCGATGCTCGCGCCTGGAGCCGCCGCTTCTTCGACAAGATGAAGCGCATGCCCTCTTCGCTTCAGGCGGGCGACTACTCGGCGGCGACGCAGTACCTGGCGGCCGTCAAGGCGACCGGCAGCGACGACGGAGACAAGGTGCTCGCGCACATGCGCAAGACCAAGGTCAACGACATCTTCGCTAAGGGCGGCTTCATCCGCGCGGACGGCCGCATGGTGCACGACATGTACCTGATGCAGGTGAAGTCGCCCGACAAGTCGACCGAGCCCTGGGACTACTACAACGTGGCGCAGACGATCAAGGGCGAGGAGGCCTGGACGTCGAAGGCCGACACCAAGTGCCCACTCTGGAAGTAGCCTGAGCGAGGCCGCCGCGCGCGAGTGACGATGGACATCTTCGGCATCCCGATCCAGGCCTTCCTCGGCCAGCTCCTGTTGGGGCTGGTCAACGGATCCTTCTACGCCATGCTCAGCCTGGGGCTGGCGGTGATCTTCGGGCTGCTGGGCATCGTCAACTTCGCGCACGGCGCGCTCTACATGATCGGCGCCTATGTCGCCTGGGCCAGCCTCGAGTACCTGGGGCTGAACTACTGGTTCGCGCTGCTGCTCGCGCCGCTCGTCGTCGGTGCGCTCGGCGTGGTGATCGAGCGCACGCTGCTCAGGCAGCTCTACAGGATCGACCCGATCTACGGCCTGCTGCTGACCTTCGGCCTGGCGCTGATCGCCGAAGGCGTGTTTCGCGAGCGCTTCGGCGTCTCGGGCCAGCAGTATCCGGTGCCCGAGCTGCTGCAGGGTGCGACCAACCTCGGCTTCATGGTGCTGCCCAACTATCGCGCCTGGGTCGTGTTCGCGTCGCTCTTCGTGTGCTTCGGCACCTGGTTCCTGATCGAGCGCACGCGGCTGGGCGCCAACCTGCGCGCCGGCACCGAGAATCCGGCGCTGGTGCAGGCTTTCGGCATCAACGTGCCGCTGATGGTGATGCTCACCTACGCCGCGGGCGCGGGGCTGGCGGCGATTGCCGGCGTGCTCGCCGCGCCGGTGATCCAGGTCACGCCGCTGATGGGCAGCAACCTGATCATCGTCGTGTTCGCCGTCGTCGTGATCGGCGGCATGGGCTCGATCCTCGGCTCCATCCTCACCGGCCTCGTGCTGGGGCTGGTCGAGGGCCTGACCAAGGTGTTCTACCCCGAGGCGTCGAACATCGTCGTCTTCGTGATCATGGCGATCGTGCTGGTGATCCGGCCCGCCGGTCTGTTCGGAAGGGAAAAGTGATGACGGGCGAACGTTGGGGGCGCGTCGTCTGGCTCGTCGGGCTGGCCATCCTGCTGGCGGCGCCGTTCATCGGCCTGTACCCCATCTTCATGATGGGGGCGTTGTGCTACGCCATCTTCGCGTGCGCCTTCAACCTGCTGCTCGGCTACACGGGCCTGCTGTCGTTCGGCCATGCGGCGTTCATGGGCTCGGCCGCCTATGCCACCGGCTGGCTGGTGCGCAGCGCCGGCCTCACGCCCGAGCTCGGCGTGCTCGCCGGCACCGCATGCGCCGCGCTGCTCGGCCTGGTGGTCGGCCTGATCGGCATCCGGCGTCAGGGCATCTACTTCGCCATGATCACGCTGGCGATGGCGCAGATGGTCTACTTTCTCTGTCTGCAGATGCCGTTCACCGGCGGCGAGGACGGCCTGCAGGGCGTGCCGCGCGGCGCGCTGTTCGGCCTGCTGTCGCTGAAGGACGACGTGGTGATGTACTTCGTCGTGCTCGCCGTGTTCGTCGCCGTGTTCCTCTTCATCATCCGCGTCGTGCGCTCGCCGTTCGGCCAGGTGCTCAAGGCGATCCGCGAGAACGAGCCGCGCGCCATCTCGCTGGGCTACGCCGTCGACCGCTACAAGCTGCTCGCCTTCGTGCTGTCGACCGCGCTGGCCGGCCTGGCCGGATCGTTGAAGACGGTGGTCCTCGGCTTCGCCACGCTGTCGGACGTGCACTGGTCGCTGTCGGGCGAAGTCGTGCTGATGACGCTGCTCGGCGGCATGGGCACCTTCGCCGGGCCGGTGATCGGCGCCTTCACCATCATCGGGCTGCAGAACTTCCTGGCCGACCGCGTCGGATCCTGGGTCACCGTGATCATCGGCGCGATCTTCGTCGTCTGCGTGATCGCCTTCCGCCGCGGCTTCGTCGGCGAGCTGCTCGCCTGGCAGGCGCTGCGCCGCAAGGGCGCCTGAAGCGCGCTCCTCAGCCCGCGCCCGGCGGCTGCGACGGGGCGTCGCTCGCGATGCGGCCGTCCACCAGTTCGACGATGCGGTCGCAGCGCGCGGCCATCCGCGGATCGTGCGTGACGACCAGGAACGACGTTCCCGCCTGCGCGTGCATCCCGCGCAGCAGTGCGAACACGCCGTCGGCCGATGCCGTGTCGAGGTTGCCGGTCGGCTCGTCGGCGAGCACCAGTGCCGGCTCCAGCACCAGCGCGCGCGCGATGGCGACGCGCTGCTGCATGCCGCCCGACAGCTGCGAAGGCCGCTTGTCCATCGCCTGCTCGAGGCCGACCGCGGCCAGCAGCATGCGGCCGCGCTCGAGCACATCGGCGCGCACGTGGCCGTCGCGCGCGAGCGCCGGCAGCGTCACGTTTTCGAGCGCGCTGAACGCCGGCAGCAGGTGGTGGAACTGGAACACGAAGCCGAACGTCGAGCGGCGCAGCGCGGTCAGCCCGTCGTCGTCGTGGTCCTGCACCGGCGTGCCGTCGATCTCGTAGCGGCCGCTGGTCATGCGCTCGAGCAGGCCGACGATGTTGAGCAGCGTGCTCTTGCCCGAGCCCGACGGGCCGATCAGCGCGGCGAACTCGCCGCGCCCGATGCGCAGGTCGATGCCGTGCAGCACCTGGGCTTCATTGGGCTGTCCGACGTTGTAGCTCTTGCGCACCTGGGCCAGCGCGAGCAGGGGCGTCGCGGTCGTCGCGGCCATCGTCACAGCCGGATCGCCTGCGCCGGATCCATGCGCGCGGCGCGGCGCGCCGGCATCACGGCGGCGAGCACGCCCGAAGCGAGCGCGATCGCCGCGACCTGCAGCGCGAGCGACGGCGGCATCGTGATGGGGAACAACGGCTGGCCGTCGGCGCCGCGCACGAAGTGCGTGAAGACGGCGACCATCGCCGCCGCGAGCAGCACGCCGGCGACCGCGCCGACGGCGCCGACCAGCGCGCCCTGCACGAGGAAGATGCGCAGCACCTGCGCGCGCGTCGCCCCCATCGCGCGCAGGATGCCGATCTCGCGCTGCTTCTGCACGACGGAGACGACGAGCACGCTGGCGATGCCCAGGACCACGACGACGAGCACGACGATGCGGATCAGCCCGGTGCTGACGTTCTGCGCGTTGAGTGCCGAGACGAGCTGCGCGTTGCTCTGCTGCCAGCTTTCGACATCATGCGGCAGCTGGCGCGCCAGCCCGTCGGCGATGGCCTGCGCGGCCCAGACGTCGGCCAGCCGCAGGTCGATCTGCGTCGCGCCGCCGGCCAGGTCGAGCAGGCTCTGCGCCTCGCGCAGCGGCACGATGACGCTGCGGCGGTTCAGGTCGCGCACGCCGAGGTCGACCAGCGCCGACACGCGCAGCGTGCTGCGCCGCGTGCCCGTCGTCAGCATCAGCCGGTCGCCCAGGCGCAGGCCGAGGTCGTCGGCCAGCGTCGTGCCGACGATCGCCTCGCCCGGCTGCAGCCGCAGCGGACCGGCGACGAGCTTGTCGCGCAGCGACACGATGCGATCGTAGAGATCGACGTCGACGCCCGTCACGGCGACGGAGCGGGTCGCCTCGGCGCGCTGCGCGAGGGCGGCGCCGGCGGCCATCGGCGAGACGGCGACCACGCCCGGCGTGCGTGCCAGCACCTCGGCGACGGCCGACCAGTTGTCGATCGAGCGCAGGCGCTGCGCGCGCGGCTGCGTGTCGCTGGCGACCTGCGTCCCCGGGGTCGGCGCGAGCGCGCGCAGCACGCGCTCCTGGCGCGGCTGCACGCTGATGTGCGCCTGGGCGCCGAGCGTCTTCGTCAACGTGTTGCGCTGCAGCCCGTCGACGAGCGCCGAGATGTAGGCAACGACAGCCACCCCGGCAGCCACGCCGACGATGATCAGGATGCTCTGAAAGCGGCCTTCGCGCAGGAAGCGCAGCGCGACGCGGACTTCGAAGCCGAGAGGCCAGCGCCAGCCTGACATCGCCGCGTCCTCAGCGCGCCATTGCGCCCATCGGGCCGCCGCTCTGCTCGTCGTCGCGCATGCCCGGCGCGGCGATGGCGCGCGCTGCATCGACGAGGCGCGCGCGCACGCGCCGGCCCGGCTCGATGCCGGTGTCGAGCAGCACGACGGCGCCGTCGCCGAGGCCGGCGCGCACCTCGACCTGGTCGAGCGTGCGCAGGCCGAGCTGCAGCTCGCGCGCCGCGGCGCGGCCTTCGTCGACGACCAGCACGCGCCCGTGCGCCTCATCGCCGCCGGGCAGCAGCGCGCGCAATGGCAGCAGGCGAGCCTCGGCGCGCTCGCCGGTGACGACTTCGACCGACAGCGTCATGTCTTCGCGCAGAAAGTCGGGTGCGGCATCGACAGGGCGCAAGCGCACCTCGACGGCGCCGCGCTGCGCGTCGACCGCCGGCGCGAGCCGCACGACGCGCGCCGCGAACGGCCGCGCCGGATAGGCGTCGGCGACGACGCGCGCGCGCTGGCCCGGCGCGAGCGTGGCGAGGAAGCGCTCGTCGACCGGCGCGACGAGCTCCGTCGGCCCGTCGATCGCCAGGCGCAGCAGCGCGCGGCCGGGTTGCACGATCTGGCCCGGCTCGACATCGCGCTCGATCACGCGGCCGGCCGCCGGCGCGCGCAGCGTGGCCTGGGCGAGCCGCGCGCGCGCCACCTGCGCCGTCGCGACGGTGGCGTCGAGCTGGGCCTGCGTCGCCGCCGTCTCGGCGCCGCGCTCGCGATTCGCCTCGGCCTGCACGCGCGCGGCATCGCGCTGGCTGCGCGCGATCTGCAGCGCGCGCTCGGCGTCGTCGGCGCGCGACTGGCTGACGTAGCCCTGCGCGACCAGCTCGCGCGAACGTTCGAACTCGCGCGCAGCGGCGTGCAGCGTGGCCTCGGCCTGCGCGAGCGCGGCATCGGCGGCCGGCCGCGCGACGCCGCGCTGCGCGGCCTGGCGCGCGCGAGCCTGGCGCAGCGACGCCTCGGCCTGCGTCACGGCGGCGCGCAGTTCGTCGTCCTCGAGGTGCAGCAGCGCGGCGCCGGCTTCGAAGCGGTCGCCCTCGCGCACCGCGACGCTGGCGACGCGGCCGGTCAGGGTGGCCCCGGCTTCGACGCGCGCCGGCGTCTCGACACGTGCGGTGAACTGCAGCGTGCGCACGAGCGGCCCGCGCTGCGGCGCGATGGCGTCGACCGACAGCGGGCGTGTTGTGACCCAGGCGCCGAGGGCGAGCGCCGCCAGCAGCACGGCCGCGAGCGCGATGCCACGGCGGCGCGCGCGGGCTCGGCGCTGCGCGACGGGATCGACTGCCATGCCGAAGGGCTAGGGCCTGTTCACACTACGCATCGGATCTTCGTAGTGCTAGTTGCCGAACAGATCGTTGGCGCGCGCCGGCGGCGCGATGCCGAGGTGGCGCCATGCCGCCGGCGTCGCGATGCGGCCGCGCGGCGTGCGCTGCAGGTAGCCCTGCTGGATCAGGTAGGGCTCGATCACGTCCTCGATCGTTCCGGCTTCCTCGCCGATCGCGGCGGCCACGTTGTCGAGGCCGACCGGGCCGCCGTCGAAGCGAAGGATCACGGCCTCGAGCAGCTTGCGGTCCATCACGTCGAAGCCCTGCGGGTCGACGTCGAGCATCGCCAGCGCGCGGTCGGCGACCGTGCGCGTGACGCTGCCGTCGCCCTTGACCTGCGCATAGTCGCGCACGCGGCGCAGCAGCCGGTTGGCGATGCGCGGCGTGCCGCGCGAGCGGCGCGCGATCTCGTGCGCGCCCTCGGCGTCGACCGGCACGTCGAGCAGGCGGGCCGAGCGCGCGACGATGCGCGCCAGCTCTTCGGGCGTGTAGAACTCGAGCCGCGCCACGATGCCGAAGCGGTCGCGCAGCGGGTTGGTCAGCATGCCGGCGCGCGTCGTCGCGCCGATCAGCGTGAAGGGCTGCAGGTCGAGCTTGATCGAGCGTGCGGCCGGGCCCTCGCCGATCATGATGTCGATCTGGTAGTCCTCCAGTGCGGGGTAGAGGATCTCCTCGACGACGGGCGAGAGGCGGTGGATCTCGTCGATGAAGAGGACGTCGTTTTTCTCGAGGTTGGTCAGGATCGCCGCCAGGTCCTTCGGCTTCTCGAGCACCGGGCCCGAGGTCTGGCGCAGCTTGACGCCCAACTCGTTGGCGACGATGTGGCTGAGCGTCGTCTTGCCCAGCCCCGGCGGGCCGAACAGCAGCATGTGGTCGAGCGCTTCGCCGCGCTGGCGCGCCGCGCCGATGAAGATCTCGAGCTGTTCGCGCGCCTTGACCTGGCCGACGTATTCGTCGAGCCCCTTGGGGCGCAGCGCACGCTCGACGGCTTCCTCGTTCGGCGATGCGGGCGCACCGCTGACCACGCGCTGCTGCGCAGGGGCGAAGTCGTCGGTGCGGATGCTCATGCGCCATTATGAGAGCAGGTGCTGCACAATCGCGGAGCCGTGTCGTACCGTCTCGTCGCTCCGCCGATCGCGCGCATCGCCGCCTGGCTGCTGGTGTTCGGCTTCGCGTTGAAGTCTGCCGTTCCCATGCTCGCCAGCGCGGCGGCCGCGCTGCAACAGCGCAGCGTGGCCGAGGTGTGCAGCGTCTACGGCGTCGCTGCCGTCGAGCGACGCGCTGCGAGCTCGCACGACGAGGCGCCAGCGCGCGGTGTCGCCGCACATGCGGGCGACGCATGCGCGCTGTCGACGCTGGCCGCTCCGCTGCCGCCGGCCGCCGCGTCGACCTCGCCGAAGGTTGCGTCAGTCGTCGATGCGCCGTTGCGCCGGCTTGTCGCCGCACCGCTGCACGACGCCTGCGCGCGCTGGGTGGCCCGGCTGCAGCACGCGCCGCCGGCGGCCTGACGCTTCGCACCCGCCTGTCGCCACCCACCTCGCTCCAGCACCACGCTGGAGCATGCATTGCCGAAAGACACACCCATGAAATTGCAGTCCCTGATCGCCGGCCTGACGCTCGCCGCCGCCTCCACCCTTTGCGCTCCCGTGCACGCCCAGGCCGGCGCGCCGAAGATCGAGCATCCCTATGCGCGCGCCACGATGCCCGGCCAGCCCAACGGCGGGGGCTACCTGAAGATCGACAACGCCGCGGGCGCCGCCGACCGGCTGGTCGCCGTGAGCGCCGATGTCTCGAAGACGGTCGAGCTGCACACGATGAAGCTCGAGAACAACGTGATGCGCATGCGCCAGATCGACGCGATCGACGTGCCTGCGGGCCAGTCGGTCGAGCTCAAGCCCGGCGGCATGCACCTGATGTTCATCGGCCTGAAGACGCCGCTGAAGGCGGGCGACAGCTTCCCGGTGAAGCTGCGCTTCGAGAAGGCGGGCGAGGTCGTCGTCGAAGTCAAGGTCGAGGCGGCCGCTGCCGCGGCCGGCCACGGCCACAAGCACTGATCGATGGGCGTCAGCGCGCCAGCGCCTTCAGCGCGAGCTTGATGCCGTCGGCGACGCCGACCTCGGGCGGCAGCGCCTTGAGCGCCGCCGCCGCCTCGCGCTCGCTGTAGCCGAGCGCGACCAGCGCCTGCAGGATGTCGGCCTGCGCGTCGCTGGCGGCGTGCGCCGGCAGCGCCAGCTCGGCGCCGAGCTTGCCCTTGAGTTCGAGCAGCAGGCGCTCGGCCGTCTTCTTGCCGATACCCGGCACCTTGACCAGGCGGCCGCTCTCCTGCAGCGAAACCGCCTGCGCCAGCTCGCCGACGCTCAGCCCCGACAGGATCGCCAGCGCGGTGCGCGGGCCGACGCCCGAGATCTTCACCAGCTGGCGGAACGTCGCGCGTTCCTCGGGCGTCAGGAAGCCGAACAGCACCTGCGCGTCCTCGCGCACGATGAAATGCGTCAGCAGCACGACGGGTTCGCCGAGCGCGGGCAGGTTGTAGAACGTGCTCATCGGCACGTCGACCTCGTAGCCGACGCCGTGCACGTCGACGAGCAACTGGGGGGGGCTCTTGCCGGCCAGCAGGCCGCTCAGGCGTCCGATCATGGACGCGATTATTCCCTGCGCCGCGGCGGGGCGGCCGCGTTCAGCGGCGGAACAGCCCGAGGCGCTGCGCTTCGAGCGCCGCTTCGGCGCGCGAGCTCACGTTGAGCTTGCGGTAGATCTGCTTGACGTAGTCGGCGATCGTGTGGCGCGACAGGCTCAGCTGCACGCCGATCTCGGGCAGCGTAAAGCCCTTGGCGACGCGCAGCAGCACTTCGCTCTCGCGCTCGGTGAGCTGCACGTGCGGGATCGGGTGCTGCTCGGCCAGTGTCTTGGCCTGCGCCGCGAAGTGGGCGATGACGCGCCGCGCGATCGACGGCGACAGCGGCGGCTCGCCCTGGCTGATGCGCTGCAGCTGCTCGGAGATCAACTCGCGCGGCTGCTCCTTGAGGATGTAGCCGAAGGCGCCGGCCTGCAGCGCGGGGAACAGGTGCTCGTCGCCGTCGTGGATCGTGACGACGACCGACTGAGCTTCGGGCTGCGTCTCGCGCAGCCGCGCGACGACGTCCACGCCCGAGCCGTCGGGGAGGCCGAGGTCGATCAGCGCGAGGTCGAAGCGCACGGCCGACACCAGCTCGAGCGCGTCGTGCACGCGCGCCGCTTCCGACACGTGCGCCTGCGGGAACACCTGCAGCACGAGCGCCTTCATCCAGGCGCGGATCTCGGGCAGGTCTTCGAGCAGCAGGATGGTGTTCATGGGGGTCGCTTTCGGTACAGGCAGGGGCGCAACGATGGTAGCAGCGCTGCGCGCCGCGATCACAGCGGAAGCGTGAGGCGGATCACGGTTCCGTAGCCGGGGCCCGACTCGACGAGGCACTGGCCCTGCAGCTGCTTGGCGCGATGCTTCATGCTCGCCATGCCGTGGCCGCGGTCGAGCTTGCCGTCGAGCTCCATCGGGATGCCGTTGCCGTTGTCCTGGATCGTCAGCACGAAGTCGCCGCGCTTGACGGCGCCGTGGAAGGTGCAGCGCGACGCGCCGCTGTGCTTGATGATGTTGCTCGTCGCCTCGCGCAGGATGCGCGTCGTCTGCACGTAGGCGCGCGCGGTCAGCGTCTGCTGCGGCTCCTCGACCGGGTTGGTCCATTCTGCCGCCAAGCCGGCCTGCCCGAGCCGAGCCATCACTTCGGCGCGCCAGTCGCCGAGCGCGTCGGCCAGCCGCACCGGCTTGCCGGTCAGGCCGCGCACCGACAGCCGCATCTCCTCGAGCGCCTCGCGCGCCAGAGTCGAGATCCGGTCGTTGTCGCTGGTGTGCACGATCGTCAGCAGCTTGGCGCCGAGGTCGTCGTGCAGGTCGGCGGCGATGCGCTTGCGCTCGCGCTCGGTGACCTGCTCGACGCGCATGTCGGCGAGCTGGTTGTAGTGGCGTTCGACGTCGGCGGTGATCTCCGCGATGCGGCTCTCGAGCATGCTGCGCCCGGCCTCGGCGGCGCCGAGCGCCCGGGCGTGCACCTGCATCATGCGCAGCCCGATCGCGATGAAGGCGGCCGGCAGCACGAAATGCAGCACCGGCAGGCCCGGAACGGCAAACCAGCGGTGCTGCACGGCCAGCTCGAGCACGACCGTCAGCGCGACGGCCGCGAGCAGCACGACCATGACCCAGAACTCCTTGCGGTGCGCGCGCCACGCGAACCACAGGTAGACCCACGACGCGATCAGCACCTCGATCGACAGCAGCACGTACCAGGCGTTGGCGAGCACGAACAGGCGCTCGGGCCCGGCGATCGCCAGGCTCGCCGGCACCATGGCGCACTGCGCGAGCAGCGCGACCTCGATCGCGCGGTACACCCGCCCGGCGTAGCGCAGCAGGAACAGCACGGCGCAGGCCGCGACCAGCGGCACGGTGGCGCAGACCAGCCATTCGACGACGGCGCCAGGCAGCGGCACGTCGCGCAGCCACAGGCGCGCCGACAGCAGTGCCCAGCCGACAGCGAGCAGGCCGAAGAAGCCGAGGTGCGTCAGCCGGGTGTCGAGCCAGCCCATGGCCAGCATCAGCAGGCCCAGCACGAGCATCGCCGCGCCGACGAACATCGGCAGCCGGATGCTCCAGAACTGCTGCGTGGCGTGCACGCCGGCCAGCTCGGCCTGCGGCCCGAACGCGATCGCCGACAGGCCGCCGGCTCGCTGCCGCGCCGCGACGCGCTGCAGCGGCAGCCCGGCCACCTTGATGTCGAGCACGTTGCCGGTTGCGCGCAGCAGCGCCACGGGCACCGGCACGAGCTGCGGGTAGTAGCAGTCGCGCATCAGCGGCTCGACGAGCCGGCCGTCGCCATGGATCGGCTGGCCGTTGAGGTGCGCCTCGAACGCGCTGCATACGCGTTCGATGTAGAGCGCGCGCAGTGCGTCGTCACCCGTCGCGCGCGGCGCGTCGAACTGCAGCCGGTACCACAGCGGCCCCTCGCCGGCTTCGCCGCGCTCGCTCCATTCGTCGGGCAGCTCGATGATCGACGTGCGCGCCGCCTCGGGGAAACGCGGCGCATCGCCGTGGGCGACGAGCGCCCGTTCCAGCTGCACGACGGCAGCGGATGCAGCGGATGCAGCGAGCAGACCCGCGAGCAGCACGAACAGGGCGAGCAGCGCCTGCGTCGGCCGGCGCCCGGCCCGCTCGAGTCGAAGTGCATGCGGCATGGCCGCGCATTGTGCAGGAAGCACCTGCGCGGCCGAAGGTCTTGCGGCGGGCATCCTGCACGACGCCGGCGCCGGCGTGACGGGCCGGGCCACAATGCGGCTTTCGCCGCCCACGCCATGGCCGCAACCCCCACCGTCACCCTGCGCCACGCCTTCATCCCGCTCGACAACCAGCGGCTGGCCCACCTGTGCGGCACGCTCGACGAGCACCTGCGCGGCATCGAGGCGGCGTTCGACGTGAGCATCAAGCGGCGCAACGATTCGTTCCGCGTCGAGGGCGCGCGCCGCGCCGCCGAAGGCGCGGTCGCCTTCCTGCAGTCGCTGTACGAGCGCGCGGCCGAGCCGGTCGATCCCGAGCACCTGCAGCTCGCGCTCGTCGAGGCGACGAGCGCGCAGTCGGGGCCGCGGCTGCGCCGCGCCAGGGCGGCGCCCGACGCGGCGGGCGACGAAGCGATCGTGCTGCGCACGCGCCATACCGACCTCGCCGGGCGCACGCCCAACCAGACGCTCTACCTGCGCAACATCCTGGCGCACGACGTCACCTTCGGCATCGGCCCCGCGGGCACGGGCAAGACCTTCCTCGCCGTCGCCTGCGCGGTCGATGCGATCGAGCGCAGCGCGGTGCAGCGCATCATCCTGACACGCCCCGCGGTCGAGGCCGGCGAGCGGCTCGGCTTCCTGCCCGGCGACCTGGCCCAGAAGGTCGATCCCTACCTGCGCCCGCTCTACGACGCGCTCTACGACCTGATGGGCTTCGACCGCGTGACCAAGGCGTTCGAGAAGGGGCAGCTCGAGATCGCGCCGCTCGCCTTCATGCGCGGGCGCACGCTCAACCACGCGTTCGTGATCCTCGACGAGGCGCAGAACACGACGCCCGAGCAGATGAAAATGTTCCTCACGCGCATCGGCTTCGGCAGCAAGTGCGTCGTGACGGGCGACGTGAGCCAGATCGACCTGCCCAAGGGCGCGAAGAGCGGCCTCGTCGAGGCCGAGCGCATCCTGCGCCGCGTGCGCGGCATCGCGATGACGCACTTCGGCGCCGCCGACGTCGTGCGCCATCCGCTGGTGGCGCGCATCGTCGAAGCCTACGAGGCGGCGCGGCCCAAGGAAGTCTGATGGCGACGGCGCGCCCGCCGCTCGCGCTGTCGCTCCAGTTCGCCGACGCGACGCACCGCGCGCAACTGCCGCGCCACCGCGTCGCGCGCTGGATCCGCGCCGCGCTCGACGCGCCGGCCGAGATCGCGGTGCGCATCGTCGGCGAAGAGGAAGGCCGGCGCCTGAACCGCGAATTTCGCGGCAAGGACTATGCGACCAACGTGCTGACCTTCGACTACCAGCGAGAGCCTGTCGTCGTCGCCGACATCGTGCTGTGCGCGCCGGTCGTCGAGCGCGAGGCGCGCGAGCGCGGCATCGACGTTGCCGCGCACTATGCGCATCTGCTGGTGCACGGTGCGCTGCACGCGCAGGGGCACGAGCACGAGCGTGCGGCTGATGCGCAGCGAATGGAGGCGCGCGAGAGCGGGGTGCTGGCGGAACTGGGCTTCGATGATCCGTACGGCAGATAGAGACAGCTACGCAGTTGGATTGACCGCCTGAATGCCTCCACCGACCTCCGCAGCGACTTACGAGCGAGCACGCCGCCTGGCCAACGTTTCCATCTGGGCGATTGAGCTTCAGTGTCGCCGTCTGGAGTTGTCGGAGCCAGAGGATGCCACCTTCATCTTCCGCAAGTGGACCGACTTCGACTTTCTCATTGTCGCGCTCACGAGGCTTCGTCGTGCTGCTGTGCTTGCGGTCAGGGTCCCGCAGGTTCAAGAAGCAGTCTCTGTCGACTTGCAGGAATTCGATGCCGCGCTGCCCGGTCTCAAGAAGCTTCGTGACATCGCAGAACACATAGATGAGTACGCTGTCGGTCGCGGCAGACAGCGTTCGGTGAAGCGGCAAGAGCTGGAGGTATCTCAAATGAGCACTGATCCTCCAGTACTCGTGTGGCTGGGTCATGAACTCAACGCGAGAGACGCTCTGCATGCCGGACAGAAGCTATTTCGCTCTATTCAGGAGGCGGCCGCTGCGTTCTCGAAGGATGCCCATTGAGCAGATACGTCCAGACTGCGGTGTCCAGCCGGTACTCGTTCTCGCAGTGTCCTTCAACGCGAGCGTGCCGCCGCCCGCGCCGGCCACAACACCGACGCGATCGCCGCGACCATCAGCGCCATCGCTGCGCCGTCCTGCCAATACAGCGTCTCGCCGAGCCACAGCGCGCCCGACACGACGCCGACTACGGGGATCAGCATCACCGACAGCGTCGACGCCACCGGCGGCAGCGCGCGAGCGATGACGAGCCACGCCGACTGCGCGAAGCCGAACACGGCGGCGGCGTTGAACAGCACAGCGCTCCAAGCAGCGGTGTTCGGTGCGCTCCAGCGTTCCCGCTCGAACGCGAAGGCGAGCAGCGTCACCAGCAGCGTCGTGACCGCCGTCATCCAGAACGCGATGGCGACCGTCGGCACCGTCACACGCGTGCGGCGTATCTGCTGCGTGCCGAGACCCCACACTGCCGCCGCGACGAGCATGCCGAGGGCGGCCCAGGGCGCGCCGGCGAGGTGCGCGAACTCGTGCCACAACAGCAGCGCGACGCCGAGACAGGCCGCCACGACGCCGGCGAGCTGGCGCCGCGCGAGGCGCTCGCGGTACAGCGCCCGGCCCCACAGCGCCGAGAACACGGGCATCGAATAGGCGAGGATCGCGGCGCGGCCGGACGACAGCGCCTGCACCGAGAGGATCACGACGACGTGCCAGACGATCATGTTGCTGAACGTGAGCGCGAACAGCTCGCGCCACTGCGCGCGCGGCACCGCCAGCGGCGCTTTCAGCAGGCGCATCGCCAGCAGCAGCACCGGCAGGCCGAGCCACATCGACAGCGCGCGGAACGACAACGGCGCGAACTCGCTGACGCCGATCTTCATGATCGGCCAGTTGACGCCCCAGATCAGCGTGAGCAACGCGAGCAGCGCCAAGTGGCGCGGCGCGATCGTCATGCCTGGGATTCCGGTTGCGCGGGCGGCGCAGGCGGCAGATCGGCGAGTCCGGTGAATGGGGCGGGCGCGACCGGGAAGATGCGCATCGCCCGGCCCGCCCCGCTCAGGCGTTGCTCAGCAGCCGGGCCGCGTCGAGCGCGAAGTAGCTCAGCACGCCGTCGGCGCCGGCGCGCCGGAACGCGAGCAGTGATTCCATCATCGCGGCGTCGTGGTCGAGCCAGCCGTTGGCGGCGGCGGCCTTGAGCATCGCGTACTCGCCGCTGACCTGGTAGGCGAAGGTCGGAACGCGGAACTCGTCCTTCACGCGGCGCACGATGTCGAGGTAGGGCATGCCGGGCTTGACCATCACCATGTCGGCGCCCTCGGCGAGGTCGAGCGCGACTTCGCGCAGCGCCTCGTCGCTGTTGGCCGGGTCCATCTGGTAGACCTTCTTGTTGCCGCGGCCGAGGTTGCCCTTGCTGCCGACGGCGTCGCGGAACGGGCCATAGAAGGCGCTCGCATACTTGGCGCTGTAGGCCATGATCTTCGTGTGGATCAGGCCGGCGCCTTCGAGCGACTCGCGGATAGCGCCGATGCGCCCGTCCATCATGTCGCTCGGCGCGACGATGTCGACGCCCGAGCGCGCCTGCAGCAGCGCCTGCTCGCGCAGCACGGCGACGGTCTCGTCGTTGAGGATGTAGCCGCTCGCGTCGAGCAGGCCGTCCTGGCCGTGCGTGGTGAACGGGTCGAGCGCCACGTCGGTCAGCAGGCCGAGATCGGGAAAGCGCGCCTTCAGCTCGCGCACGGCACGCGGCACGAGGCCGTCGGGGTTGGTGGCCTCGCGTCCGTCCTCGGTCTTGAGCTTCACGTCGATCACGGGGAACAGCGCCATCACCGGGATGCCGAGCGCGACGCATTCTTCGGCGACGGCGTAGAGGCGATCGACGCTGCGCCGCCGCACGCCCGGCATCGATGCAACGTCCTGCTCCCGGCCGTGACCGTCGAGCACGAACACCGGCAGGATGAGGTTGCCGGCATGCAGGTGGTTCTCGCGCACCAGTGTGCGCGTGAACTCGTCGCGGCGCAGCCGGCGCGGGCGGTTGGTGGGGTAGGGCGCGGGTGGATGCAACGGCGGCTCCTGGCGGGCGGGGCCGGCCTCGCGCGCGGCGCTCGCATTCCTGATTTGCTCTGCTAAAGTAGCCGATGAATGATAGCCGCAAGGCTGTCGTTCCCTGCTTTTCCTCCCTGAGCAGGAGCTCCCCAGCGTCGATCGCGAAGGGGCTTTGCGGCCCCGGTCCCAAGCCGGGGCTTTTCTTTGGGTGGCCGCACCGATAATCCCGCGATGCTCTGGGTCAAGGCGCTGCACATCATCTTCATCGCGAGCTGGTTCGCGGGGCTGTTCTACCTGCCGCGATTGCTCGTCAACCTTGCCGCCGTCCCCGCCGACAGCCATGCCGAACGCGAGCGCCTGCTGCTGATGGCGCGGCGCTTGTATCGATTCGCGAGCCTGCTGATGGTGCCGGCGCTCGGCTTCGGCCTCGTGCTGTGGCTGGTCTACGGCATCGGCCGCGGCCCGGGCAACGTCTGGATGCACGCCAAGCTGGCGCTCGTCGTCGTCGTGATCGGCTACCACCACGTCTGTCTTGCGTTGCTGCGGGGCTTCGAGCGTTCGCTGAACCGGCGCAGCGAGCGCTGGTACCGCGTCTTCAACGAGGTGTCGGTGCTGCTGTTCGCCGCCATCGTCGTGCTGGCGGTCGTCAAGCCGTTTTGAGATGGCCCACCGTGGGTCGCGCGATGCGCGGTGAGCCAGTGGCCGATTCGCGAGCCGACCGATCCGTCGTGCCGCTGCTGTGGGTCTGGGTTGCGCTCGTCGTCTATGCGAGCCTCTACCCGTTCGCCGGCTGGCGCGTCCCGGTGTCGGCGCCGGCGGCCGAATGGCTGGTGCTGCCGTGGCCGCGACGCTGGACGGCGTTCGACGCGGTGTCGAACCTCCTGGGCTACCTGCCGCTCGGCGCCCTCGGATTCATCGTCGGCCGGCAGCACGGGCGCGCATTCGCCTGGTCGATGGCGGCGGCCGTGACCGGCGGCGCGCTGCTGTCGCTGGCGATGGAAGAGTTGCAGAACTTCCTGCCGCAGCGCGTGCCGTCGCGCATGGACTGGGCGCTCAACATCGCGGGTACGGCGCTCGGCGCGCTCGTCGCCGCGGCGCTGCTGGCCACCGGCGCGGCGGCGCGCTGGCATGCGGTCCGCGACCGCTGGTTCGTCGAGCGCAGCGGCGGCGCGGTCACGCTGCTGCTGCTGTGGCCGGTCGGGTTGCTTTACCCTCCGCCGCTGCCGCTGGGGATGGGGCATGTCATCGCCGAACTGCCGCGTATGGCGGCAGCCGTGCTGGCCGACACGAGCTGGGCCGCGTGGCTGGACGATCGGACGGCGGCCGCAGCGCCGGTGGCGCCGCTGTCGGGGGGCGAGGAGGTGCTGGCCATCGCGCTCGGCCTGCTGGCGCCCTGCCTCGTCGCCTACTCGGTGGCGCGGCGCGGCTGGCGCCGCGGCGTGCTCGCCGGCGGCGCGATCGCGCTGGGCTTCGGCGCCACGACGCTCGCGACGGCGCTGAACTTCGGGCCCGAGCATGCGTTCAGCTGGCGCACCGCAGCCGTCTGGCCCGCGTTCGTGCTCGGCATCACGCTGGCCGCGCTGCTGGCGCTGCTGCCGCGGCGCGCGGCGGCGGGCGTCGGGCTGGTTGCGCTGACCGCGCTCGTCGCGTTGGTCGCGCGCGCACCGGCCGACCCGTACTACGCGCACAGCCTGCACGAATGGGCGCAGGGGCGGTTCATCCGCTTTCACGGCGTCGCGCAGTGGGTGGGCTGGTTCTGGCCCTACGCGGCGATGCTTTATCTGCTGGTGCGGCTGGGGGCGCGCGACCGCGACGCGACGACGTGACCTTACGCCGTGTCGGCATCGACGCGCCTCCTACAATCGCGCGATGACGACGAGCTACTACGAACGACACATCTTCTTCTGCCTGAACCAGCGCGACAACGGCGAGGCCTGCTGTGCCGTCCATGGCGCACAGGCCGCTTTCGACCGCTGCAAGGCGCGCGTCAAGGAGGCGGGCCTCGCCGGGCCCGGCGGCGTGCGCGTCAACAAGGCCGGCTGCCTCGACCGCTGCCAGGGCGCGCCGGTCGCCGTCGTCTATCCCGAGGCCGTCTGGTACACCTATGTCGACCAGCACGACATCGACGAGATCGTCGACGAGCACCTGAAGGGCGGTCGCGTCGTCGAACGCCTGCTGCTCGCGCCCGACGTGGGTCGTTGAACGCGGGGTTCGCCGCATGAATGCGCAGACGCGGCGCGTGCAGATCGCCGGCCCGGCCGGCGAAGTCGAGTGCGCGATCGACGAGCCGGCCGCGGCGCCGGTCGGCGTCGCCGTGGTCTGCCATCCGCATCCGCTGTTCGGCGGCACGCTCGACAACAAGGTCGTGCAGACGCTGGCGCGCGCCTTCGTGCAGCAGGGCCTGCGCTGCGTGCGCTTCAACTTCCGCGGCATCGGCCGATCGCAGGGGCAGTGGGACGAGGGGCGCGGCGAGGTCGACGACGCATTGGCCGTCGTCGCTGCGCACCGCGACGGCGCGCTGCCGCTGGTGCTGGCCGGCTTCTCGTTCGGCGGCTACGTCGCGGCGAGCGCCGCGGCGCGTTTGGCCGACGGCGCCAAAGCGGCGCGGCTGGTACTCATCGCGCCGGCGACGCAGAATTTCCAGACGCCCGGCGTGCCGCCCGACACGCTGGTCGTGCACGGCGAGCTCGACGACGTGGTGCCGCTGCAGGCCACGCTCGACTGGGCGCGCCCGCAGTCGCTGCCGGTCGTTGTCGTTCCCGGCGGCGGCCACTTCTTTCATGGGCAGTTGCCGCTGCTCAAGGACATCGTGCTGCGCGCCGGGGCGCAGCGCGGCCTCACCACGACGACACCTCGATGAAGAAACTGCTTGCACTGCTGCTGATCGCAACCGGCCTGGGCATGGCGCAGGCCCAGCCGCTGCAGCCGCCGGAAGTCGCGGCCAAGAGCTACCTGCTGGTCGATCTGACGACCAACCAGACGCTGGCCGAGCGCGACGCCGACGCGGCCTCGGATCCGGCCTCGCTGACCAAGCTGATGACGGCCTATCTCGTGTTCGACGCGATCCGCGACAAGAAGCTCGCGCTCGAGCAGAGGTTGCCGGTGTCGCGCCGAGCCTGGCAGGAGCGCAAGGGCGGCGGCTCGCTGATGTTCATCGACACGACGATGACGCCCAGCGTCGACGAGTTGTTGCATGGCACGATCGTGCAGTCGGGCAACGACTCCTCGGTGGCGCTGGCCGAGGCGGTCGGCGGCACGCTGGAGCAGTTCGTCGCGATGATGAACCGCCAGGCGCAGGCTTGGGGGCTGAAGAACACGTCCTTCACCAACGTCACCGGGCTGACCGAGGCTGGGCACCGCAGCACGGCGCGCGACATGGCGGTGATCGCGTCGCACATCATCCGCGACCACCCGTCGTTCTATCGCTACTACTCGATCCGCGAATACCGCTACAACAACATCGCGCAGCCCAACCGCAACCTGCTGCTGCGCCGCGACCCGACGGTCGACGGCATGAAGACGGGCTACACCGAGGCGGCCGGCTACTGCCTGATCGCCAGCGCCCAGCGCGACCTGCCGAACCTGGCCTCCGGCGCAGCGATCGGCAAGCGGCGCCTGCTCAGCGTGGTGTTGAACACCACTTCGATGGAGGCCCGAGCCAATGAAAGCCAGAAACTGCTGAACTGGGGTTTCCAGGCCTTCGACACGATGCGATTGTTCGCCGACGGCAAGCCGGTGGCGACGCCCGAGGTCTGGAAGGGTTCGTCCAAGGAGGTCAGGCTCGGCGTCGCCGGCGGTCTCTACGTCAGCGTGCCGCGCGGCGAGGGCGGCCGGCTGCAGACGCGCATCGAGCGCACCGACCCGCTGGTCGCGCCGCTGGCCCAGGGGCAGCGGGTCGGCACGGTGAAGGTCAGCACCCCGTCGGGTGCGCCGATCGCGGAGGTACCGCTCGTCGTGCTCGAGGCGGTCGATCAGGCCGGCCTCTTCGGCCGAGCCTGGGATTCGCTGCGGCTGTGGGTGCGGTGACTGGCGCGCGCGAGCGGCGCGGCGCACACTAGGCGCATCTTGGGCACGAAGGTGGGGTCATGAGCAGTCTGCCCGATACCCTGTGCTACCTGAACGGCGAATACACGTCGCTGGCGAGCGCCAAGGTCAGCGTGCTCGACCGCGGCTTCATCTTCGGCGACGGCGTCTACGAAGTCCTGCCGGTCTACGGGCGGCGGCTGTTCCGCTTCGACGAGCACATGGCGCGCCTCGATCGCAGCCTGGCCAAGATGCGCATCGCCAATCCGTTGTCGCACGCCGACTGGCTCGAGCGCTGCCGGCGCGTGGTGCAGGCCCAGCCGGTCGAGGACCAGCTCGCCTACATTCAGGTGACGCGCGGCGTCGCGCTGCGCGACCACGTGATGCCGGCCGACATCGAGCCGACCGTGTTCGTGATGTCCAACCCGCTGCGCCAGCCGACCGCGGAGCAGCGTCATCACGGCGTGGCCTGCGTCAGCGCGCGCGATTTCCGCTGGGAGCGCGCCGACATCAAGTGCACGTCGCTGCTGGGCAACGTGCTGGCGCGCCAGATCTCGGCCGATCGCGGCGCCGTCGAGACGATCCTGTTTCGCGACGGCTTTCTGACCGAGGCCTCGTCGAGCAACGTGTGGATCGTGCACGAAGGCGCGCTGCTCGGTCCGCCGCCCGGTGAGCGCGTGCTCGAAGGCATCCGCATCGAACTGCTGCGCGAGCTGTGCGAGGAAGAGGGCATCGCCTGCAACCTGCGGCCGATCGCCGAGGCCGACGTGTTCGCCGCCGACGAAGTGCTGCTCAGCTCGGCCGCCAAGGAAGTGCTGCCGGTGACGGCGATCGACGGCGGGCCGGTCGGCCATGGTGCGCTGCGCGGCAAGCCGGGGCCGGTCTATGCGCGGCTCTACGAGGCTTACCAGCGCGCCAAGCAGTTGCAGGCGATCTGATGCAGCCGATCCCGCCCGAGCAGTCGCTGATCGAGTACCCGTCGCGGTTCCCGATCAAGGTGATGGGCGCCAACGTCGAGGGCTTCTCCGAAGCGGTGGTGGCCATGGTCCGGAGTTTCGATCCGGGCTTCGATGCCGCGAGCGTCGAGACGCGGCCGAGCCGCGCCGGCAACTATCTGGGCCTGACGGTCACGATCACGGCAACGAGCCGCGAGCAGCTCGACGAGCTGTACCGGACGCTGTCGACGCACCCGATGGTCAAGGTCGTGCTGTGACGGCTCGATGAGCGCGCACGGCCGCTCCGAAGCGCTCGTTCCGGAGCGCGCAGCGCGCAGGAGAGTCCATTGAGCGAAGCCGTCGTGCGCCGGCTCGGGCGCGTCGACTACCGGCCGACGTTCGACGCGATGCGCGCTTTCACGCAGGCGCGCACGCCCGACACGGTCGACGAGATCTGGCTCTGCGAGCATCCGCCGGTCTACACGCAGGGGCAGGCCGGCCGCGCCGAACACGTGCACGACGCGCGCGGCATCGACGTCGTGCAGACCGACCGCGGCGGGCAGGTGACCTACCACGGGCCGGGGCAGGTCGTCGCCTATCCGCTCGTCGACCTGCGGCGGCTGGGTATCTACGTCAAGGAATACGTCTACCGGCTCGAACACTGCGTGCTCAAGACGCTGGAAGCGTATGCGCTGACGGGACATCGGGTCGCCGGCGCGCCGGGCATCTTCGTCGACTTGGCCGATCCGGCCGGTCACGCCGCGCTGACCGGGCCGCGCCGCGATCGCTTCGCCGGTCTCGGCAAGGTGGCGGCGCTGGGCATCAAGGTGTCGCGCCACTGCGCCTATCACGGCGTCTCGCTGAACGTCGCGATGGATCTGGCGCCCTTCGAGCGCATCGATGCCTGCGGCTACCCGGGGCTGCGCAGCATCGACTTGGCTACACTGGGCATCCTCACCGACTGGGACACGGCGGCGGCGCGGCTGGGTGAACGGCTGGCCGCGCATCTGAGCTGAAGCCGCGTCCGCCCCGAAGCACGCGATGCCGACCGATCCCGCTCCCTACGACGCCACCTCCAAGCAGAAGGCGCAAGCCAAGACGGCGCGCATCCCGATCAAGGTCGTCGCTGCCGAGACGCTGAAGAAGCCCGACTGGATCCGCGTCAAGGCCGGGTCGCCGACGACGCGCTTCTACGAGATCAAGCAGATCCTGCGCGAGCACAAGCTGCACACGGTATGCGAAGAGGCGTCGTGCCCGAACATCGGCGAGTGCTTCGGCCACGGCACGGCGACGTTCATGATCATGGGCGACAAGTGCACGCGGCGCTGCCCGTTCTGCGACGTGGGCCACGGCCGCCCCGACCCGCTCGACGCCGACGAGCCGCTGAACCTGGCGCGCACGATCGCCGCGCTGCGGCTGAAGTACGTCGTGATCACGAGCGTCGATCGCGACGATCTGCGCGACGGCGGCGCGGCGCACTTCGTCGACTGCATTCGCGCCACGCGCGAGCTGTCGCCCGCAACGCGCATCGAGATCCTGACCCCCGACTTCCGCGGCCGCATGGACCGCGCGCTTGAGATCCTGAAGGCGGCGCCGCCCGATGTGATGAACCACAACCTGGAGACGGCGCCGCGCCTGTACAAGCAGGCGCGGCCGGGGTCCGACTACGCTTTCTCGCTGGATCTGTTGCGGCGGTTCAAGGAGGCGGTGCCTGGCGTGCCGACCAAGAGCGGCCTGATGGTGGGGCTGGGCGAGACCGACGACGAGATCCTGCAGGTGATGCGCGACATGCGCGAGCACGGCGTCGAGATGCTGACGATCGGCCAGTACCTCGCGCCGAGCACGCACCATCTGCCGGTGCTGCGCTATGTCGAGCCGCAGACGTTCGCGATGTACGAGCGCGAGGCCACCGCGATGGGCTTCGTGCATGCCGCCGTCGGGCCGCTGGTGCGATCGAGCTACCACGCCGACCGGCAGGCGCAGGCCGCAGGCGTCGCCGACGCCGTGTCGATGCGGTGAACGCCGACGCGCTGCGCTGCGGCAGCTGCCGGCGGCCGATGCAGCGGCTGACGCTGGCCGGCCACTACGGGCAGCGCGTCGAGCTCGACATCTGCGCGTCCTGCCACCAGATCTGGTTCGACGCGATCGAATCGGCGCGACTCAGCGGGCCGGCATTGCTCGACCTGCTGGCGGCGATGGCGGCAGCGCAAGTCGAGCCGCACCACGCGCTGGAGGTCGCGGTCGAGTGTCCGCGCTGCCGGGCGGCGTTGCGGCCGGTGCACAACCGCACGCGCTGGGGGCGCACGACGCAGCTCGAATGTCCGCAGCGCCACGGCACGCTGCAGAGCTTTGCCCAGCTGCTGGCCGAAAAGGGGCTGGTCAGGCCGATGGCCGGCATCGATCGCGCCGCCGAGGGCGGTGCGGTGCCCACGTGTCTCAACTGCGGCGCCGGGCTTGGCACGGGCGCCGCGACCTGCAGCCATTGCGGCACGCAGTCTGCGCTGTTCGACGTGGCTCGCCTCGCGCATGCGCTCGACCCCGAGGGCGCGACGCGGGCGCACGCCGTGCACCGCGCGGCACCGCAACGCGCCGTGCTGCTGTGCTTCGCCTGTGGCGCACCGACGACGGCGGCCGCGCGCGTGTGCTCGCATTGCGGCGCGACGCAGGCTGCGCGCGGCCTGCGCGAAGCACTCGCCGCCCTGATGCCGATACGGACGGCTCTCGTCGAGCACCAGCGCAAACCGGCGCCCCACGTGGTCGCCGGCCGGCTCGACCGACTGCGTGCCGATCTGCCGCGGCGCCGCGAATGGGTGCGCGAGATGGAGGCGTCGGCCGAAGGCGGTGCGCGCGGCACCGCGACCGACG
Source organism: uncultured Burkholderiaceae bacterium (assembly GCA_964371405.1). Classification (GTDB taxonomy): domain Bacteria; phylum Pseudomonadota; class Gammaproteobacteria; order Burkholderiales; family Burkholderiaceae_C; genus JAMHWF01. Next base: position 5,016 of record CAYJLV010000043.1, on the reverse strand, counting down.
ATCCGGTGTCGGGCGAGCCGGTTGACCTGCTGGAGGCCCTGCAGCGTATCGCCGACTGGCTCGGCAGCCGGCGCTGATCGCTTGCTGACGACACGCCGCTCGCCGGGTACGGCGAGCGACCCTTCGAGAGGGTGTGCCTTGCTTGGGAGCGGCCTGGCGCGGCGGCCCGTCAGGCTTCGGCGAGCAGTTCCTCGACGAGGCGGTGCAGCGCCGCGAAATCGGGCTTGCCGACGTAGCGTTTGACGATCTCGCCGCGCTTGTTGATCAGGTAGGTGGTGGGGGTCAGCCGCACGTCGCCGAAGCGTTTCGCGATCTCGCCGGTGCCGTCGAGCGCGACGCGGAACGGCAGCTGGCGCGACGCGGTGAAGCTGGCGACGTAGGCCGGCGGGTCGTAGCTCATTGCGACAGCCAGCGTATCGTAGCCGCGCGGGCTGAACTTGTTGTGGGTCGCGACGATCTGCGGCATCTCCTTGACGCAGGTGACGCAACTTGTGGCCCAGAAATTGACCAGCACGACCTTGCCGCGCAACTGCTCGAGGCTGCCTTGTCGGCCGTCGAGCAGCGTGTACGCGACGTTGGGCGCACTCTCGTGGGCGCCGCCGCGCAAGGCGACATAGGCGACCGAACCGATCGCGACGGCGGCGAGGATGGCGGCGACGGCATGCAGCGGATTCATTGGGCTGCGATTCTAGGCCGGCCTCGTCGGCCGCGGCGTCAAAGGGCCTTCGACAGCTCGAACATCAGGGCCGACGGCAGCGACGCGGCAATCGCGTCGCGCCCGACGCGCGTGGTCTGCGTTTCGCTGAAGCTCGAAATCTCGAACGCCGTGCCTTCCTCGGTCAACTCGATGAACGCCAGTTCGGGGGTCTCGCGCTCCAGCTCGGCGCGCAACTCTGCCAGTTGCTCGCCGCCGAGTACCGCCTCATAGACGATCGCATGCGGGAGACCCTCGCGGCAGAACTGCGTCGCCTCGACGATGGACGGGACGAAATCGATGATCAACCCCGTGTTGCGCAGTGCCTCGAGCACTTGCGTTCGCACTTCGCGGCGCGATGCGACCACCAGCACCTGGTGACCCGCGAGCGGCTTGGTCGTGGCCGCAGGCGCCAGCTCGTGCTGCAGCTCGGTGGCGGTCACGCCGGCCAACTCTTCATTGACGGTGCGCGAGAAGCCGAGCACGAGTGTGGTGGACGCCGTATCGTCGAAACGTTCGATGTTCAGGCCCATCGTGCGAGCGGTTTGCTGCACCAGCTCCCAATCCAGCGTGTCCAGATCCGATTCCGACTCGTCGGACCCGGGCGTTGCGGAGGTCGCCTTGCGCGCGAAGCGTGTCGTCAGCTGCGCCGTCGATGGCCCGGGCAGTATCTCGACCCGGAACTCGACCTGGTCGCGAGCATGGGCCATCGTCCAGTCGAGCAGGCCCGTCAGCAGGCCGAAGAGCAGCGACGCGTCGGCGATGACCTCAACCGGGCGCATCAGCTCGGTGACGGCGAGGCCGCGGCTCTGGATCTCGCGGGCGCGGTGCTTGAGCACGCTGCGCAGCGTCTGCGTCAGGTGCATGCGCTCATGGGACTGGCGCAGGCGGCCCGAGCCGAAGCGTGCCAACTGCTGCCCCAGCATGCCGAGCTGGCGTGCCTGTTCCAGTTCTTCGCGCAGGGCCCGCAGGTTCTGGCGGTCGATGCGACCGGTCGTCGAGAGTGCGTGGACGCGATCGAGGGCGGAGGTGAGCGGCGCGGCGATATCGGCACCCAGGCGGGAGACGAGGCCGCGCCAATGGTGCGCGTCGGCGTCGGGAGAAGGCTCTTTGTCGTCGCTGTCTGTCATGGTTCGTGTTGCACTTCGTTACGTGCAGGTCTGCAGTGTGCGCGGGAACGACCTTGGCGCCGCGCGGTACCCCGGGGGCAGGGGCGTGAAAAAGTCGCGGCCGAGGGGGCTCGGCGGCGCGATCCGGACAATCCGCTCGATGGGAGCGGCGCGGGATGGCAATCGAGGTTGCCGCTGGGGCTCTGCCCGCCCGAGGACAGATAATGCCGTTCGATGCCCGGCTTGTTGATCATCGCCCATGCCCCGCTCGCCTCGTCGTTGAAGGCAGTGGCGATGCACACGTATCCGGATTGCGCAGCGACGCTGCAGGTGCTGGACGTGCCGACCGACGTTGCGCCGGAGGAGGTGGAGCGGCAAGCCCGGGCCTTGCTGGAGACCGTCAGATCTCCGCAAGCTCTCATCTTCACCGACGTGTTCGGCGCGACGCCATGCAACGTGGCGCAGCGGCTGGCCGATGGTGTCGAGGTGAAGGTGGTCGCCGGCGTGAACGTGCCGATGCTGTGGCGATCACTGTGCTATGCGGACGAACCGCTCGACGACCTCGTGGCGCGTGCGGTCGCCGGGGCGACCCAGGGCGTGATGCAGGTGGCTTCGTCGCGACCTCAGAATCAGGCTCTCGAGCCTTCCGGCAATGATCAAGCGCAGCGTCAGCATCAGCAATAAGCTCGGCCTGCATGCGCGCGCATCGGCCAAGTTCACCAAGCTGGCGGGCTCGTTTCAGAGCGACATTTTCGCCATGCGCAACGAGCGGCGCGTCAACGCCAAGAGCATCATGGGCGTGATGATGCTCGCTGCCGGGCAGGGCACGCAGATCGAGCTGGAGGTTTCGGGCCCGGACGAGCAGGCGGCGATGGACGCGCTCGTGCATCTGATCGAGGGCAGGTTCGGCGAGCCGCAGTGATTCCGTGGAGGGCAGATTCGGTCCGCCGCGCTGCTACAGTGGCCCGATGAGCTTTCAGGTTTTCGGGCTGCCGGTGTCGCACGGGGTGGCGATCGGGCGCGTCGTGCTCGTCACGTCGAGCCGCGTCGACGTGGCCCACTATTTCGTCGATCCGGGTCAGGCTGAGGCCGAGATCGAACGCCTGCGCGTTGCACGCGACGTGGTGGTAAGCGAACTCTTAGTGCTGCAGCGCGAACTGCCCGCTGATGCGCCGCACGAGTTGTCGGCGCTGATCGACGTGCATCTGGCCTTGCTTCGCGACGAAACGCTGACCACGGCGACGAAGCAATGGGTGCGAGACCGTCACTACAACGCTGAATGGGCGCTGTCGGCGCAACTCGACGTGCTGGCGCGCCAGTTCGACGAGATGGAAGACGAGTACCTGCGGGAACGCAAGGCGGATCTGGAGCAGGTGGTCGAGAGATTGCTGCGGGCTCTGACGAGAGGGGCCTCGGGAACGTTCGCGCCTGCAACAAACGTAGAGGCTCGCGATTTCGCCGGAGAGGATCCTCTGGTGATGGTGGCGAACGATCTGTCGCCGGCCGACATGCTGCAGTTCAAGCGCAGCGTGTTCATCGGCTTCATCACCGACGTCGGGGGGCGCAACTCGCACACTGCCATCGTGGCGCGCAGCATGGACATCCCCGCCGTGGTCGGGGCGCGCGAGGCAAGTCGCATCATCCGCCAAGACGACTGGGTTGTCATCGACGGAGACGCCGGTATCGTCATCGTCAACCCACCGACCATCGTGCTGGAAGAGTATCGCTTCAAGCAGCGGCAATGCGAGTTGGAGCGTGCGCGCCTCGCGCGGCTACGCCACACGCCGGCCGTCACACTTGACGGCGAACACGTCTCCTTGCTGGCCAATATCGAGATGCCCGGAGATGCGCTGTCCGCGCTCGAGGCCGGAGCCATCGGCGTCGGCCTGTTTCGCACCGAGTTCCTTTTTCTCAACCGCGGCGGCGCGCTGCCCGACGAGGACGAGCAGTTCGAAACCTATCGAAGCGCGGTGCAAGCGATGCGCGGGCTCCCGGTAACGATTCGCACCGTCGACGTCGGTGCCGACAAGCCGCTCGAGCGGATGTCGGCGAGCGAGTTGCGGCACGAGCACACGCTGAATCCGGCGTTGGGGCTTCGGGCGATACGCTGGAGTCTCTCGGAGCCCAGCATGTTTCGCCAACAGTTGCGCGCCATCCTGCGCGCAAGCGCGTACGGAAAGGTGCGTCTGCTGATACCGATGGTCGCTCAACTGGGCGAAATCAAGCAGACATTCGAGGCGATCGCGCGCGCGAAACAGCAGCTCGGCGAGGCGGGGCGCGCCTTCACCGACGTGGAGGTGGGGGCGATGATCGAGGTGCCCGCGGCCGTGATGATCCTGCCGGCTATCTTGCGACGCTTCGATTTCGTCTCGATCGGCACCAACGACCTGATCCAGTACTCGCTCGCGATCGACCGCGCCGACGATGCCGTCGCACACCTGTACGACCCATGGCACCCAGCGGTGTTGCAGATGGTCGCGCAGACGATCGCCGCCGCCGCCCGCGCGGGCAGGAGTGTCAGCGTGTGCGGCGAGATGGCTGGCGATCCGACGTTCACGGAACTGCTGCTTGCGATGGGTTTGCGGGAGTTCTCGATGCATCCGACGCAGATCCCGTCGATCAAGCAGCGCGTGCTACGAGCGGACACTGCATATCTGGCGAGCCGGCTCCACGAAGTGCTCGAAAGTGATGATCCGCAAGCCACCAGCCTCGAGGCGTGGAGGCGGTCGCCCGAGCGGGCTTCTGCGCACTAGCTTGCGCGAGCATTCGACTATGCTATAGTCATAGGCTCGGCGCGCAACAGCTCGTCGAGTCGTCGGAAGGCGGCGTAGAAGGAAGTGAGAAATGAATGGATTTGAGAGGGCTGTTGACAGCTGCTTATCAAAACTGCGAGAATCTCACCTCTTTGCCGGCACCGACCGGTGGCGCGAACAGCGCTCAGTTCTTTAACAAAACACAGCCGATAAGTGTGGGCGTTTGAAAGCGAATGTCCGGAGTCGCAAGGCTCTGGTCTTCGGACCAAACGCTCATCGAAGTGAAGTTCACTTCAATTCTTTGAGCAAACATTCAAGATCGAACTGTAGAGTTTGATCCTGGCTCAGATTGAACGCTGGCGGTATGCCTTACACATGCAAGTCGAACGGCAGCACGGGAGCAATCCTGGTGGCGAGTGGCGAACGGGTGAGTAATGCATCGGAACGTGCCCAGTAGTGG
>CAYJLV010000042.1:3987-39155 GCA_964371405.1 uncultured Burkholderiaceae bacterium | reverse complement strand
TCGACATGATCTGCAAGTACATCGACGAGTACCAGGCCGACGGCCTGCTGATCAACTCGATCAAGAGCTGCAACAGCTTCTCGGCCGGCCAGCTGCTGATCCTGCGCGAAGTCGAAAAGCGCACCGGCAAGCCCGCAGCGTTCGTCGAGACCGATCTCGTCGACCCGCGCTATTTCTCGGCCGCGAACGTCAAGAACCGGCTCGAAAGCTACTTCCAGATGGTCAAGCAAAAGCGCACGTCCGGCGCTGCTCCGACGGTCATCTCGGCTGTGTAAAGGCGAAGGAAACAACATGCGCTGCTTCATCGGCATCGACCTCGGATCGACGACCACCAAGGCGGTCGTCATCGACGAGAACCAGAACGTTCTCGGCCGGGGCATCACCAATTCACGCTCGAACTACGACACCGCCGCCGCGGTGGCGAAGACCGAGGCCCTGATCAACGGGCGGTTCCACCTGTTCCGCCAGGCGCTGCAGCAAAGCGGCGCGCTCAACGGCTCGCTCGACGCCTTCATCGGCCAGCTCGAACGCGACTTCCGCGCCGAGCAGTACCTCGAACAGCTCGTCGACCTGGAGGCGACCTGCCAGCGCAACCTCGAGAAGTCGAACTTCGACAGCGCGGTGCGCAACACGCTGGACCAGGTGTTCAAGCGTCTGACGACGGAGGCGCCGGATCTGTTCGCACCCGGCGCCAAGCGCAAGAGCGACTTCTTCCGCGACATCGCGGGCAGCCAGTACCTGGCGGTCGGCGAGGAAGTCTCCAAGGCGCTCGGCACGCGCTACGACAACCTGCTCAACCTGTTCGACCGCTCGATCATCGAAGTCGAGAACCGCGTCTACGACGACTCGGTGCGGCGCCACCTGCTGTCCGCGCTGGAGCGCAGCTTCATCGCGCTGCCCGAGACGCAGACCAAGCGCGCCGCGATCGAGGCGCCGATCAAGGGCATTCTCGACACCGAGATGGTGGAGACCTATGTCGTCGGCACCGGCTACGGCCGCGCCCGGCTGCCGTTCAGCAAGGAACACGTCCGCAGCGAGATCCTGTGCCACGGCCTGGGCGCCCACGTGATGTACCCGGGCACGGCGACGGTGCTCGACATCGGCGGCCAGGACACGAAGGCGATCCAGGTCGATCCGGCCGGCATCGTCGAGAGCTTCCAGATGAACGACCGCTGCGCGGCCGGCTGCGGTCGCTACCTCGGCTACATCGCCGACGAGATGAACATGGGCCTGCACGAGCTGGGGCCGATGGCGATGCAATCGACCAAGCAGGTCCGCATCAACTCGACCTGCACCGTGTTCGCCGGTGCCGAGTTGCGCGACCGCCTCGCGCTCGGCGACAAGCGTGAGGACATCATGGCCGGCCTGCACCGCGCCATCATCCTGCGCGCGATGTCGATCCTGGCGCGCTCGGGCGGCATCCGCGACGAGTTCACCTTCACCGGCGGCGTGGCCAAGAACGAAGCCGCCGTGAAGGCGCTCAACGAGCTGGTCGAAGAGAACTACGGCAAGCTGACCCTCAACATCGATCCCGACTCGATCTACACCGGGGCGCTCGGCGGCGCGACGTTCGCCTGGCGCGCCGTGGTCGAAGAAGGCAAGACCGCCGAAGCGCGCGCCTGAAGGAGACACGAACATGACGACCTACACCATCGGCATCGACATCGGCTCCGGCGCCGTCAAGTCTGTGCTGTTCCGCAACGACGGCGACAAGCACGAGTGGCTGGCCAAGCGCTGCGAGCGCATCCGGCGCCGCGAACCCATGGCGCTGGCACAGGAAGGCTACGACGGCGTGCTCGCCGACGCGGGCCTCTCCAAGGACGACGTCGACTACATCGCAACGACGGGCGAAGGCGAGAACGTCAAGTTCGCGACCGGCCACTTCTACTCGATGACGACGCACGCGCGCGGCGGCGTGTTCCTCGACCCGACGGCGCGCGCCGTCGTCGACATCGGCGCGCTCAACGGCCGCGCGATCTCGGTCGACGGACGCGGCAAGGTGCTGAGCTACAAGATGACGAGCCAGTGCGCGTCGGGCTCGGGCCAGTTCCTCGAGAACATCGCGCGCTACCTCGGCGTCGCCGTCGAGGAGATCGGGCCGCTGTCGTGCACCTCGAAGGATCCCGAGAAGGTCAGCTCGATCTGCGCCGTGCTCGCCGAGACGGACGTGATCAACATGGTCAGCCGCGGCATCTCGACGCCCGACATCCTCAAGGGCATCCACATGTCGATGGCCTCGCGCATCGTCAAGCTGCTCAAGGTGACGGGCGTCAAGGAAGGCACGGCGCTGCTGACCGGCGGCCTCGCGCTCGACGCCGGCCTGCTCGCCGCGATCCGCGAGGACATGGTCGCCGAGAAGGTCAAGGTCGAGGCGCGATCGCACCCCGATTCGATCTATGCTGGCGCCATCGGTGCCGCGCTGTGGGGAGCCTTCCGCCACTCGCGCCTGAACGAACTGGAGGCGGCTGCCGCCTGAAGACTGCCGAAGAGGACAAACACCATGGCCCTGATCATCACTGAAAACTGCACCGCCTGCGACGCCTGCAAGCCGGTGTGCCCGAACGAAGCGATCGCCGTCGGCGATCCGATCTATGTCATCGATCCGCTGCGCTGCACCGAGTGCGTCGGCGCCGAGGACGAGCCGCAATGCAAGCTCGTCTGCCCGGCCGACTGCATCGAGCAGCACCCCGACTTCGTCGAGTCGCCCGAGGAACTGCAGGCGAAGTACGAGTCGCTGCACGCCTGAGGCAGCGCATGGGCGCCGCAGCGTGCGACGGCGCGGCGGGTTGGGAGCTGCACTTCCGTCCTCTGGAGGACGGGGCGTGCAGCTGCACCGTGCCGTGCGATGCCGACGGTCGCGTCGATCTCGACGCGCTGGGCGAGCAGACGCGCCACCGCTACCTCTGCGCCCGCGCCCTGATCGGCGGGCGCTATGCGCGGCCGGTGGTCAGGCCGGCGGGCTGAGCGCGCAGCCTTGCGCGCCGGCCTCCCTCGTCACGCCGCCACAGCCGGCAGCCCCGCCAGCGCCATCGCCAGCTCGCTCTCGTCGTAGGGTTGATCGACGAGCTTGCCCGCCATGTAGTTGCTGTACGACGACATGTCGAAGTGACCGTGGCCCGACAGGTTGAACAGGATCACTTGCGACTTGCCTTCGCGCTTGCAGCGCAGGGCCTCGTCGATGGCGGCGCGCACCGCGTGGTTGGCCTCGGGCGCGGGCACGATGCCTTCGGCTCGCGCGAACATGACGCCGGCCTCGAAGCACGCCGTCTGGTGGTAGGCGGTCGCCTCGATCAGGCCCAGCTCCTTCAAGTGCGAGACCATCGGCGCCATGCCGTGGTAGCGCAGGCCGCCGGCGTGGAAGCCCGGCGGCGTGAAGGTCGAGCCGAGCGTGTGCATCTTGGTCAGCGGCGTCAGGTGCGCCGTGTCGCCGAAGTCGTAGGCGTATCGGCCGCGCGTCAGCGACGGGCAGGCCGCCGGCTCGACGGCGACGAAGCGGCGCTTCTTGCCGCCGCGCAGCTGCTGGCCGAGGAACGGGAAGGCAATGCCGGCGAAGTTGGAGCCGCCGCCGGTGCAGCCGAGGATGATGTCGGGGTCGTCGCCCGCCATCTCCATCTGCAGCATGGCCTCCTGGCCGATGATCGTCTGGTGCGTCAACACGTGGTTGAGCACCGAGCCGAGCGCGTACTTGGTGTCGTCGTTCGTCGCCGCGACCTCGACCGCCTCCGAGATCGCGATGCCCAGCGACCCCGGGTGGTTCGGGTCCTTGGCGAGGATGGCGCGGCCCGAGTTGGTCTCGTTGGACGGGCTGGCAATGCAGCGCGCGCCGTAGGTCTCCATCAGCGCGCGGCGGTACGGCTTCTGGTCGTACGACACGCGCACCTGGAACACCGTGACGTCGATGCCGAACAGCGCGCCGGCGAACGCGAGCGACGAGCCCCACTGGCCGGCGCCGGTTTCGGTGGCGATCTTGCGGATGCCGGCCTGCGCGTTGTACCAGGCCTGCGGCACCGCCGTGTTCGGCTTGTGCGAGCCCGCCGGCGAGACGCCTTCGTACTTGTAGTAGATCTTCGCCGGCGTGCCGAGGACTTTCTCCAGCCGATGCGCGCGCACCAGCGGCGCGGGGCGCCAGAGGCGGAACACCTCGCGCACCGGCTCGGGGATCGGCACCTCGCGCTCGGTGCTGACCTCCTGCATGATCAGCTCCATCGGGAACAGCGGCGCCAGGTCGTCGGGGCCGACGGGCTGCAGCGTGCCCGGATGCAGCACGGCCGGCGCCGGCTTGGGCAGGTCGGCGGCGATGTTGTACCAGTGCTTGGGCATCTGGCTCTCGTCGAGCAGGAACTTGGTGGTGGCGTTCATGTGTCTCCTCGATGTGGTTGCTGCGGGTGAGCGCGCATCGTAGGCCGGGCGCGCACGGCGCGAGTATCCTCGCTTGCCCTCGGCCCGCTGTTTGACGAGCGTCAGGGACGCTGTTTGACGAGCGTCAGGGACGCCGGCGCCGACACCGGCTACTGTCACCGCCTTTTCTGATGGATAACCCGCCGCCCGATCTCGATCTTCCCGCTGCCGCCACCCCGCAGCGCGCCCCGCTCGGCGCGCTGCCGGCGCCGCGGCGCGGCGCGGCCGGCCGGGCGCGGCTCGTAGTCAACACGCTGGTCTGGTGCTCGGCGCTGTTCGTCGTCGCGCTGGTGCGCCTGGCGCTGCCGTGGCGCGCCGTGCGGCGCGTCGTCGACCCGGTGCTCAACACGATCGCCACCGCGTGGATCGCCGGCAACAGCGGCTGGATGCGGCTGACGCAGCGCACCGCGTGGGACGTCGACGGCATCGACGAACTCGACGCCCGCGGCTGGTATCTCGTGACCTGCAACCATCGAAGCTGGGTCGATATCTTCGTGCTGCAGCACCTGCTGAACCGGCGCATCCCGCTGCTCAAGTTCTTCCTCAAACGCGAGCTGATCTGGGTGCCGGTGATGGGGCTGGCCTGGTGGGCGCTCGACTTCCCGTTCATGCGCCGGCACTCCGAGGCCGCGCTGCTCAAGCACCCCGAAAAGCGCCTGGAGGATCTGGAGACGACGCGGCGCGCCTGCGCCAAGTTCGCGCTGGTGCCGACGAGTGTGATGAACTTCGTCGAGGGCACGCGCTTCACGCCGGCCAAGCACGCGCAGCAGCGCTCGCACTTCCGCCACCTGCTCAAGCCGCGTGCCGGCGGGCTGGCGATGGCGCTGACGGCGCTCGGCGACCGCTTCGACTCGCTGCTCGACGTGACGATCGTCTACCCCGGCGGCACGCCGGGGTTCTGGCAGTTCCTGCGCGGCGACGTGCCGCGCATCAGCGTGCGCGCCGTGCGCCGCCCGATCCCCGCGGGCTTTTCGAGTGCCGACGCGGCCACCGACCCGAACCACCGGCGCCAGGTGCAACGCTGGCTGCTGGAGTTGTGGCGCGAGAAGGATGCGCAGATCGAAACCTTGCTCGCGAGCGGCGATCCGCCCGCTGCGGGGCCGCGTTCGGGCGAAAGCTTCTGACGTGCCCCGGATCAGGCTGGCGGGGCGTCCTGCTGCGTTCATGTCCCCCGGCGCCGGCCACCCGGCCACCTCGGCCCGCACCGCCGCCGAATCGCTCAGCGGGCGCCGCGCGTCCGCGCCGCCCGGCGCCCGCCGATGACGGCGCGCGCCGTGTTGCCGATGAAGGCAAGCAGCGCAAGCGCCGACAACAGCGCACCCCACCGCAGCGCCTCGTGCGAGGCGAGCGCGCTGCCGGCCAGCCGCAGCGCGAGCGCGCCGTGCAGCAGCACGAGCGGCGCATAGAACGTCGCGTCGTAGGGCACGGCGACGCGCAGCACCGCCGGGAAGATGACCGGCGCGTGGCCGAACACCATGGCGAACACGAAGCCCAGCACCAGCGCGTGCAGCGCGGCGTCGTAGGCGGCCGAGCCCGGCGCGAGGCCATGTACGGCGATCACGGCGCCGCCGACGGCGAGCCAGAAGTAGCCCGACAGCAGGCACACGGCGATGAAGCGCGTCAGCCCGCGCTGGCGCACGGTGCGCCGCGCGATGTCGTTGCGCAGCAGCCAGGCCGCGAGGGCGACGAGCGCCGCGCCGTAGAGATGCGGCCCCCACGGCAGCGACCAGGCGAAGAGGGCGACGAGCAGCGCCGCCGCGATGGCGCCGAACAGGCGCTGCGCCGCGCGCGACGGCGGCATGAAGCGCGCCAGTTCGAGCCGCTCGCCGGCGATCGTCAGGATGAGGAAGGCGAGCCACCAGCCGACGACGTCGTGCACTGCCGAGCCGGCGGCCCACAGCGCCGTGCCCACGCTCCAGCAGGCGGCGCCAGCGGCGATCGTCAGCATGAAGGGCTCGCGCTGACGGTGCAGTACGAGGAGCGAAGCCGCGAGCAGCACGCAGCTGCCGGCGAGGTAAAGCCAGGGCGCGACGCCTGTGTAACCATGCAGCGCCGCCGCGCTGCCGAGGCCGGCGAGCAAAGGCGCCCCATAGGCCCACAGCCGGCCGATGGCGACGGCGCGCTCCAGCGCGATGACGACGCCGAAGAAGCCGCACACCATCAGCGGCCCGTGCAACGCGGCGGCGCCCGCCGCCGCGTCGGGCATCTGCCATCCCAGGCGCGCCAGTCCGGCGCCGACGCCGGCAGCCAGCGCGATGAAGCCGAGCACCAGCAGCGGCAACCGCTCCCACGCGGGGCGACGGGGCGATGCCGCCGTCGCCGGCGCTGCGCCCGCCGTCACGCTCACTTCGGCAGCCAGCCGAACTGGTCGCGCGCGAGGTCGCTCATGCGAGAGGGCGTCCATGGCGGATCCCACACCAGCTCGATCTCGACCGGCGTGCCGCGCGGCACCGAGTTGACGATGGCGACGCGCGCCTCGTCGCAGATCATCTCGGCCATCGGACAGGCGCCGCTGGTCATCGTCAGGTCGACGCGCACACCGTGCTCGTCCGAGACATCGATGCCGTAGACGAGGCCCAGGTCGACGATGTTCATGCCGGCCTCGGGGTCCATCACCAGGCGCAGCGCGTCGCGCACGACGCTGTCGTCGACCACGGTCACGCCTTCGGCTCCAGCTTCTTGACGAACGCCAGCCGCGGCGCCGGCGCAAAGCCGCCGGCATAGAGAAAGCCCAGCAGCCCGAGCTCGAGTTGCGGCACGACCGTCTCGACGCGCTCGACGCCCAGCGCGCCGAGTTGCGCGAACAGCTCGGCCAGCAGCGCGCGGCCGATGCCCTGGTCGGCGTATTCGGGGTCCACGCCCAGCGTGTCGATCTCCGCCACCGGCTCGGTGCGGCCGTAGTCGCCGAAGTCCGCGCGCGCCATCAGATAGCCGACGATGGTGTCGTCGCGACGCGCAGTCAGCGAGACGCGCACGCCGCCGTCGTCGAGCGCCTCGGCGAGCCGTGCGGCGATGTAGTCGCGGCGGTCGCGGCCGGTGATGCCGCGGTCGATGCGCGCGATCGCGTCGAGGTCGGCCTGCGCCATCGAGCGCACGTCGGCGCCGTCGCGGCCGAGGCGTTCCTGGTCGTTGGCCTCGGGGCGGCCGTAGTCGATCTCGCGGCCGGGGCCGCTGCCCGCCTCGATCGCGACCGGCTCGTCACGCCCGCGCCAGGTGCAGGCATCGACGGCGCAATCGACGAACTGGTCGGGCGCCAACTCGAAGCCCTGCGCGTCGAACCAGGCGAGCATCGCCGTCGCGCGCCATGTCGCCGCCGTGCGCATTTCGCCGACGCCGTGGCGCCGCGTCCAGCCCGAGAGCGTCTCGAACAGGCTGCTGCCGACGCCGGCGCCGCGCCGGTCGGCGCGCACGCCGATCAGCTCCAGCCGCAGCACCGGCTGCGCGCGGCCGAACTCGCCGGCCAGCACGCGCGCGAGGATGAAGCCGGCCAGGCCCTGCGCATCCACGGCGGCGAACTGGGCGTGCAGCGCGGGCTCGCGCCGCGCGGCCGAGAGGCGCCGCTCGATGTACTCGCGGCGCGTGCGACCCTCGGTCGCCGCGTCGATCGCGACGACGGCATCGATGTCGCCGGGGGCGAGGGCGCGGATCGTGACCGCAGGCTGGGCATTCACATTCTTCGTGCTCATCGGAATCTTCTCCTCGGTCAGGGTCAATCGACGGCGTAAGCGTAGGCGAGGTCGCGGTCGGCGTCGTCGTCAAGCAGGTCGTCGAGCATCGGCAGCAGCGCCATTGTCTCCTTCTGGATGTGGCCGACCTGGCGCTCGGTCAGCTCGAGCGCGAGGCGCTTCAGAATCGGCAGCTCGTTCGCGGCGAGGGTGCCGGCGGCGGCGCGGCGCGCCAGCGGGAGCAGCTCCTCGCAAACGGCGCGGATGCTCTCGTGCTCCTCGGTCAGCAGCGTCGCGAGGTCGTCGTCGCCGGCGTCCGCCATCAGCGGGAACAGCGACTCTTCCTCGAAGCCGAAGTGGCGGCCGACCTCATGCTCGATATGGCGCACCAGCGGGCCGGCGAGCGCGGGCAGTTCGGCGTCGGCATTGCGGGCCAGCGCCTTCTCGAGGCGGCCGAGCAGTTCGAGATTGGCGCGGTGCTCGTCGTCGAGCAGCCGGGAAACCTGGCGGGTGAAACTCATCGGGCAGCCTAATCCGGTATAGGGATACCAGATTACGCCCCGATCGCCGCAGCGGACTTGCTTCAGGTCAAGTCTGCTGACGGTTGGGCGCTCCGGCGCCGCGGCGCTCGGCCGGCACGATCTCTTGCGGCAGATCAAGATCGGCGCGTTGACGAGGCGCCGACACTACCGGTAGTGTCTCGCACCTGCTTGACACACTAAATGTGGAGACCATGACCGACACCACGCCGACCTCCCAGCCGCTGGCCGTGATCAAGCGCGACGGCCGCACCGCCGCCTTCGACTCCGCCAAGATCGCCAGCGCGGTCGCCCGCGCCGGCGCGGCGACGCGCGAGTTCGGCGCCGAGCGCGCCGACGCGCTGGCCGCCGCGGTGGCGGGCCGGCTCGCCAACCGCGTCACCGGCGTCGAGCAGATCCAGGACGAGGTCGAGCGCGTGCTGCTCGACGCCGGCCTGCTCGCCACGGCGCGCGCCTACATCGCCTACCGCGAGCAGCACAGCGCGCTGCGCCGCGACCGCCAGGTGGCACTCGACGTCGAGCGCTCCGTCAACGAGTACCTGGCGCGCGAGGACTGGCGCGTCAACGCCAACGCCAACCAGGGCTATTCGCTGGGCGGGCTGATCCTCAACGTGTCGGGCAAGGTGGTCGCCAACTACTGGCTCAGCCACGTCTACCCGCCCGAGGTCGGCATCGCGCACCGCGAGGCCGACATCCACATCCACGACCTCGACATGCTCTCGGGCTACTGCGCCGGCTGGTCGCTGCGCACGCTGCTGCACGAGGGGCTCAACGGCGTGCCGGGCAAGGTCGAGGCGGCGCCGCCGCAGCATCTCTCGAGCGCGGTCGGCCAGATCGTCAACTTCCTCGGCACGCTGCAGAACGAGTGGGCCGGCGCGCAGGCGTTCAGCTCGTTCGACACCTATCTCGCGCCCTATGTGCGCAAGGACGGCCTGACGTATGCGCAGGTGCGCCAGTGCCTCCAGGAGCTGATCCACAACCTGAACGTGCCGTCGCGCTGGGGCACGCAGACGCCGTTCACCAACCTCACCTTCGACTGGACCTGCCCCGACGACCTGAAGGAGCAGGTGCCGGTGATCGGCGGGCGCGAGATGCCGTTCATGTATGGCCAGCTGCAGGCCGAGATGGACCTGATCAACCGTGCCTACATCGACGTGATGATGGCCGGCGACTGCAAGGGCCGCGTCTTCACCTTCCCGATCCCGACCTACAACATCACGCCCGACTTCGACTGGGACCACCCGAACACCGACGCGCTGTTCGAGATGACGGCTCGCTACGGCCTGCCCTACTTCCAGAACTTCCTCAACTCCGACCTGCAGCCGCACATGGTGCGCTCGATGTGCTGCCGGCTGCAGCTCGACCTGCGCGAGCTGCTCAAGCGCGGCAACGGTCTGTTCGGCTCGGCCGAACAGACCGGCTCGCTCGGCGTGGTGACGATCAACTGCGCGCGCCTGGGCTACCTCTACGCCGGCGACGAGGCCGCGCTGCTGGCGCGCACCGACGAGCTGATCGACATGGCGCGCAACAGCCTGGAGATCAAGCGCAAGGTGATCCAGGGCCACATCGACAACGGCCTGTTCCCCTACACCAAGCGCTACCTCGGCACGCTGCGCAACCACTTTTCGACGCTGGGCGTCAACGGCATCAACGAGATGATCCGCAACTTCACGGGCGACGCCGAGGACATCACGACGCGCGGCGGCGAGGCGCTCGCGCTGCGCTACCTCGACCACATCCGCGCGCGCATCGTCGAGCTGCAGGAGGCGACCGGCCACCTCTACAACCTGGAGGCGACGCCGGCCGAGGGCACGACCTACCGTTTCGCCAAGGAAGACAGGAAGCGCTTCGCCGACATCCTGCAGGCGGGTACGCCCGAGCAGCCGTACTACACCAACTCGTCGCAGCTGCCGGTGGCGTTCACGACCGACCCGTTCGAGGCGCTCGAGCGACAGGAAGTGCTGCAGCGCAAGTACACCGGCGGCACCGTGCTGCACCTCTACCTGGGCGAACAGGTGTCGTCGGCCGCGGCGTGCAAGGAACTGGTGCGGCGCGCGCTGTCGCGCTTTCGCCTGCCCTACATCACGGTGACGCCGACCTTCTCGGTCTGCCCGACGCACGGCTACCTGGCCGGCGAGCACACGTACTGCCCGCACTGCGACGAACAGGCGCTGGCGCGCAAGGCGGCCGCGACAGCGGCCGACGCGCTCACCTCCGCTTCCTCCTGACCCCTCCCGCAACGAAAGGAACAGCCATGACCCAGGCACAAGCCCCCGCCCGCCACCCCGTGCTCGCCGACCACGAGCGCCAGCGCTGCGAAGTCTGGACCCGTGTGATGGGCTACCACCGCCCGATGGCGTCGTTCAACATCGGCAAGCAGGGCGAGTTCAACGAGCGGCGCTATTTCGTCGAGCCGCAGGCGGCTGGCGCCGTCGCCGCGCCAGCCCTCTGCAGTGCTTGAAGTCGGCGGCTTGCAGCCTTTCTCCACCACCGACTGGCCGGGGCGGCTCGCCGCCGTCGTCTTCGTGCAGGGCTGCCCGTGGCGGTGCAGCTACTGCCACAACCCGGCGCTGCAGCCGCGCGCGCGTGACGATGCGGCCGAGTGGGACTGGATGGAGGTGCGGCGTTTCCTCGAACACCGGCGCGGGCTGCTCGACGGCGTCGTCTTCAGCGGCGGCGAGCCGACGCTCGACCCCTACCTGCCGCAGGCGATCGACGAGGCACGCGCGCTCGGCTTCGGCATCGGGCTGCACACCGCGGGCATCTACGCCAAGTGGCTGGCGGAGCTGCTGCCGCGGCTCGACTGGATCGGCCTGGATCTGAAGGCGTCGGCCGCCGGCTACGACGAACTGACCGGCGCGCGCGGCAGCGCGCTGGCCGCGCAGCGCGCGCTCGAGCTCGTCGCGGGCAGCGGCGTGCCGTGCGAAGTGCGTACGACGTACAGCGCCGAGCTGCAGCGCCCCGACGATCTGCTCGACATGGCACGCCAGCTGCGCGAAGCCGGTATCGCTCGCTGGGTGCTGCAGCGAAGGCGTGCCGCAGCGGGCGAAGGCTGGAGGACCGAGGCGGCGCCGGGGGCCGAGGTGCTGGAACGGCTGACTGCCGAGGGCCTGACGGTCGAGTTGCGTTGACGCGCGCCGTCGACACAGCACTTCAACGAACAGTGCGGGCCGAAGCCGCCGGGGGGCCGCCCTGATGCCTCACAGCGGGTGCGTCACGAGCCTGAAGTCCGGATCCTCGTGGAAGTGCTTCTCGCGGAAGCCGAGCGAAGCCATCAGATTGAGCATGGCCGGGTTCTTCGCCAGCACCAGGCCTTCGATCTCGCTCAGACCCTTCTCGCGCGCCACCTCCATGATGCTTTCCATCAGGCGCGACCCCAGCCCCTTGCCGCTGAAGTCGTCGGCCACCACCAGCGAGAACTCGCAGCTCGACTGGTCGGGATTGGTGATGTAGCGCGACACGCCGACGATGCGTTCGGTCTCGGTGATCACGCCTTCGGCATCCGCCTTGCGCTCCTTGAACACCGCCACCAGCGCCATCTCGCGGTCGTAGTCGATCAGCGTGAAGCGCGCCAGCATCACCGGCGGCAACTCCGACAGCGACGAGACGAAGCGGAAGTAGCGGCTTTCCGGCGACAGCCGGCGCACCATCGCCTGCAGCATCTGCGCGTCGTCGGGGTGGATCGGGCGCACCGTGTACTGGCCGCCGCCGCGCATCGGCCAAACCCGCTCGTAGCGCGCCGGGTAGGGCAGGATGGCCAGGTGGTGGTAGCGGCCCGCGCGGTCGCCGACCGGGGTGACGGCGGGCCCGACGACGATGCGCGCGTCCACCGCCACCGCGCCCGACTCGTCCACGATGATCGGGTTGATGTCCATCTCGCGCAGCTGCGGCAGCTCGCAGACCATCTCCGAGACGCGCAGCAGCACCTGCTCGAGCGCTTCCATGTCGACCGCGCTGGCGCCGCGCCATTCGGCCAGCGTCTCGGCCACCCGCGAGCGCTCGATCAGCCGCCGCGCGAGGAACTGGTTCAGCGGCGGCAGCTCCATCGCGCGGTCGTCGATCAGTTCGATCATGGTGCCTCCGGCGCCGAACATGATGACCGGCCCGAACGGATCGTCGCTGACCAGCCCGACGCAGACCTCGCGGCCACGCCGCGCACGCGCCATCTTCTGAACGGTGACGCCATTGATGCGCGCCTGCGGCTGCAGCCGCGCCACGCGCTCCACCATGTCGGTGCAGGTGTCGCGCGCGCCGGCGGCGTTCATGACGTTCAGCGCCACGCCCTGCACGTCGGACTTGTGGCTGACGTCGGGCGAGTCGATCTTCAGCGCCACCGGAAAGCCCAGCTGCGAGGCGATCATCATCGCCTCGTTGGCGTTGCGCGCGAGCACCGTCTGGGTGACCGGAATGTGGAAGCACGACAGCAGCGTCTTCGACTCCATCTCGGTGAGCACGTTGCGGCGCTCGGCGAGTACGCTCTCGATGACCAGCCGCGCGCCCTCGATGTCGGGCTGGGCCAGCGCCGACAGCGGCGGCGGCGTCTGCTGCAGCAGCAGCTGGTTCTGGTAGAACGAGGCGATGTTGCCGAAGGCACCCACCGCCGCCTCGGGCGTGCGAAAGCTCGGGATGCCCGCTTCGTTGAGCAGCTTGCGCGCCTCGCCCACCGAGGCATCGCCCATCCAGCAGGCGAGCAGCGGCTTGCCGATGGTCTTCTTGAGGTCGATCAGCGCCTGCGCCATGCCCACGGCGTCGGCGCCGACCTTCGGCGAGTAGATCGTCAGCACACCGTCGACCTGCGCATCGCGGCCGGCGGCCTCGATGGCGGCACGGTAGTGGGCGGGCCCGGCTCCCTCCGACAGATCGATCAGGTCCGACAGCGAGGCAAGTTCGGGCAGGTGCGGGCGCAACGCCGCCTGCGACTCGGGCGACAGGCGGCCGAGCTGCAGCTGGATTTCGTTGACCCAGTCGGCCGCCAGCACGCCCGGCCCGCCGCCGTTGGTGACGATGGCCAGGCGCCGGCCCACCGGCCGGTAGCGCGAGGCCAGGCACTTGGCGGCGGAGAACAGCTCGACGAAGGAGCGCACGCGCACCGCGCCGGCACGGCGCAGCGCCGCGTCGAACACGGCGTCGCTGCCGACGATGGTGCCGCTGTGCGTCTGCGCGGCAGCGTTGCCGGCCGGCTTGCGGCCGGCCTTGAGCACCACCACCGGCTTGGCGTTGGCCGCCGTGCGCAAGGCGCTCATGAAGCGGCGCGCGTCGGCGATGCCTTCCAGGTAGACGATGATGCCGTGCGTCTGCGAATCGTTGGCGAGGAAGTCCAGTACCTGCGCGATGTCCAGCCCGGAGTGCGGCCCGAGCGAGACGACCGAGGAGAAGCCGACCGCGTGGTTGCTCGCCCAGTCGAGCATCGACGTGGTCAGCGCGCCCGATTGGGACACCAGCGCCAGCGAGCCGGCGCGGGCCAGCGGTCCGGTTGTGCTGGCGTTGAGCTGCAGCCGCGGGCGCTGCATGCCCAGACCATTGGGGCCGAGCAGGAACACGCCTTCGCGGCGTGCGATCTTCTTCAGCGCGGCGGCCTGTTCGGCATCGATGCCGGCGGAAATCACCAGCGCCGAGCGGCAGGTGATGCGGCCGGCGATCTCGAGGGCAGCGGCCACGTCGCCCGGCGGCAGCGCGATGATGGCCAGGTCGGCGCGGGCCTGCGCCAGGTCGGCCAGCGTGCCGCTGGCGTGGACATCGAGGTATTGCAAACTGCCGCTGAAGCGCTGCGCGCTCAGTGCCTGCCGCAAGGCGCGCCCCTGCGCGGTCTGACTGGCTGCGTCGTCGGGCGAGCCGCAGAAGACGATGATCGACTCGGGGGCGAAGAGCGGCGTGAGGTAGTGTTTGTCCATGACAGTCGGCCGACAGCCTCAGACGAGGTGTCCGTGCAGTCTGCCGCGTCCGGATGACGACACCTTGATGCAGGGCAGTTGCGCAGCGTCGGACCCTCTTGCGGAGGCGCTGTCGACCGAGGGCTACGGAGCCGTCGAGCCGATCCCGCGCGCCGACATCGTGTGCGCGCGGCTGGTAGCGCCTCAGTGATGCACCTCGGCGATCGGCTTGAAGCCGGGGTGGTCGAAGTGGCCGGCGTAGTCGTTGAGCGCCGTGGCGACCTTGACCAGGCCTTGCGCGCGCTTCACGCCCGCCGTCTTGCCCGCCATCGCGTCCGCGCCCACGCCGATCTCGGCGATCACCAGATGCAGCATCGCGTCGGCCTTGGGTTCGAGCTTGCAGTTGGCGACGATGCCGCCGACCTCCTGTTCGACCTGACCGGCCAGCGTGGTGTACTGCGCCGCGCTCAGCTTGCCGTGATGCGCCGCGTCGAGGCGCTTGGCGACGAGCGCGCGCATGCGCGTCATGCCGTCTCGCAGCGCGGCGTCGGTGGACCACTTGCGCCCGTCGTCGAGCGAGAGCTTGCCGGGCGCGCCGGCGTGATCGTGGCCGTGGTCGTGCGCGGCCTGGGCCGTGACGGCGGGCTTGCCGTGCGAGTGGCTGTCGGCGGCGCGTGCGCCGACGGCGCCGAAGGCCGCGGCAACGGCGAAGGCAACGACGGCGAGCCGTGCAGCGGTGCGGGTGGAACGGCGTTCTTGCAGCTTCATCAGGGTCTCCCGAGTCCCGACCATCGGGACCATGCCCTCATCAACGAAGCAGCCGCCGGTTTGTTCCCTTGCGTCGCGTGATCAGCGGCCGCCCGCCGCGGCGCCGGTCGGCACGCCCTGTGACAGCAGCAGCTCGGCGAGCGCCGCCCGCTGCTCGGCGCGCAGCATCTCGCGCTCCTTGAGCAACTGCTCGATCACGAGGCGCTGCTGCCCCTGCTGCAGCTCGAAGATGGCCGCGCGCTCGCGCTCGATCGCCGCGGCGTCGGGCGGCTGCGCGCCGGGCGACATCAGCGCGGCGACCAGGCGCTCGCGGTGGCGCTGGATCTCGCGGCCCGACGCCTGCAGCGATTCGACGAAGCCGGCCTCGAGCGCGTGCCAGCGCTCGCGCTGCGCGGCGTCGAGGCGCAGATGCTCGGCCACGCGTTCGTGCGACATGCCGAAGTGCGCGCGCTCGGCTTCGCCCGGGGCGGCCATGCGCCATCCGGGCAGCCAGGCCGCGGCGATCAGGCCGACGTTGACGAGCAGCGACGCGGCAAAGAGCAGCTTCCAGACTTGCGGCTTGATCATCGCGGGGCACCTCCGCAGGCGAATCCGGCCGGACACAGCGAGCCCGGCGGCAACGTCGAGAACGCCGCCATCTGGGCGGCGGTGGTGGCGCCGGCCGACGCCGCCGACGACACGATCGTCGCCGGCAGCGGCGCGGCGCCGCCGAGCCACAACCCGAGCGCGACGGAGGCCGCGCCGCCCGGCGCCAGCAGCGCAAGCTGCCACCACGGTCGGCGCCGCGCGGCCGGCCGCCGCGACGCCTGCGACGGCGAGGGCGGCAGCGCGCCGAGAGCGCCGATGCGGCGATCGACGTCGGCAGCGACGTCGAACTCGGGCCCGGCGTCGCGCGGCAGCGCGGCGAAGCGGCTGCGCAACTGGCGCAGGTCGTCCAGCACCGGCGCGCACACGGCGCAGCCGGCAACGTGCGCTTCGAGCGACACGCGTGCCAGGGGCGGCAGCGCGTCGTCCGTCAGCGCCGACAGCGCCTCGATGCGCGGGCAGGGTTCGTCGTCGGGTTTCGTCGTCATGGTCGATCGCTCCGGCTACTTCCTCGATTCCTCGATCAATGCGGCGCGCGCCCGCGCCAGGCGGGACTTCACCGTCCCGACCGACAGCGACAGCGCGCTCGCCAGCTCTTCGTACGACAGGTCCTCGATCTCGCGCAGCAGCAGGATCTCGCGGTGCTCGGGCGTCAGCCGGGCGAGCGCCGCCTCGAGGCGGCGCAGCTCCTGGGTCGCCTGCGCCTGGCGCTCGGGCCCGGCCGCCGGGTGCGCTGCCTCGAAGGCGTCGTCGTCCAGCGGCACGAACTCGACCGTCTTGCGCCGCCGCAGCAGATCGAGCGCGGCGTTGCTCGCGATGCGCAACAGCCAGGTGCGGAACTGCGCCGTCGGCTGCCACTGCGGCAGCGCCTGCCAGGCGCGCACGAACACCTCCTGCGTCAGCTCCATCGCGTCGTCGGGCACGCCCACCATTCGCTGCAGATGACGATGAACGGCGCGCTGGTGGCGCCGCACCAGCGCCGAATACGCCGTGCGGTCGCCGGCGCACGCGCGGCGCAGCGTCTCGTCGTCTTCGTCGTTCCTGTCGTCGTCGGGCCGCTCCTGCACACACCACCTCGAAGGCTTGAACGAGCGATGCGGCCGGATGTTCCCTCAGGCGATCAATCGGCCATCTCGGCCAGCAGGTGCTCGGCGAGGCGCGTCGCCAGCGCCATCACCGTCAGCGACGGATTGACCGACAGCGTGCGCGGGATCAGCGAGGCATCGGCGACGAACAGGTGCTTGACCTCATGGCACTCGCCGTGGCGGTCGACGACGGAGCGCGCCGGGTCGTCGCCCATGCGGCAGCCGCCCTGCGTGTGCGTCGAGATCAGGCCGGTCCAGTAGATCTCGCGCGCGCCGGCGGCCCGCAGCACGTCGCGGCTGTAGCGCAGCGCGGCGTCGATGCGCTCGCGCTCGCTCGGCTGCAGGCTCACCTCGATCCGCTCGGCACCGCTCGCGTCGACCTGCACCGACGCATTGTTCTCGTCGTTGACCATCGCGAGCACGCCGCCATAGCGCCGGTAGACGCGAACCGCGTCGACCAACCGCTGGCCCCACAGCGGGCCGTGCTCGTCGCGGATCGTCGTCGCGAAGGCGATCGGGTCCATCACGGTCGAGGCTTCGAGAACGAAGCCGCCGTCCTCGTCGCGCTGGAACTTCATGCAGTGCGCCGAGATCGGGTAGACACGGTGCGAGTCCTGCGTCTCGTCGAACAGGCCGTAGACGAGGCGCGCCGGATGCAGGCCGACGTGCCGCCCGAGCGCGGCGTTGCGCAGGCCCGAGCGGACGAGCAACTGCGGCGTGTTGAGCGCGCCGGCGGCGACGACGACGCGGGGCGCCCGCGCGACATGGCGCGCGCCGGCGGCGTCGGTGTATTCGACGCCCGCCGCCTGCGCGCCTGCGCGCCCCTGCTCGACGAGGATGCGCTCGACCGTGGCCTGCGTGCGCAGGTCGAGCCGGCCGCCGGGCAACGCCTGCGCGATGTAGGTGTTCATCGTCGACTTGCCGGCGCCCGTGGGGCAGCCCTGCAGGCACGAGCCGTACTTCTCGCAGTCGGTGCCGGTGTAGGAGTGCACCGGCTCGAGTTCGGCGCCGAGCGCGCGAAAGCCCGCCTGCACGGTATGGATGCACTTGTCCCAGTCGCTGCGCTCGCGCACGCCGAGCAGGTCCTCGACGCGGCGGTAGTACGGGTCGAGGTCGGCGAGCGCGAAGGGTTGCCCGTCGTCGTTGGTCAGGCCGGTGGCGACGTGCCACTTCGCCACGTCCTGCTCGTGGGCACGCAGCGCGACCTTGGTGTTGATCGTCGTCGTGCCGCCGACGCAGCGACCCGACAGGAACGCCACGACGTCGCCGTCGGGCAGCGGCGCGAAGCGCATCGGCCAGAACAGGTCGTGCGAGGCCTTCGCCTCCCAGCGCTTGAAGCTCTCCGTCGTCCAGTGGCGACCGGTCTCGAGCAGCAGCACGTTGCAGCCGCTTTGCGCCATTTCGGCGGCGACGACGCCGCCGCCGGCACCCGAGCCGATCACGATGAGGTCGAAGTCGCTCTTCGTCATGGTCGTCGTCATGATGATCAGCGGATGCCGAGCCACGACCAGTCGCGCTCGAGGTCGGCGGCGCGCGGCGGCTGGAAGTCGATCTCGGCCCAGGCACCCGGCCCCTCGCAGCCCGGCGCGACGAAGTCGCTGTAGTAGGCCTCGATGGCGAGCGCGCGCACAAAGGCGAAGCCGGGCGTGCGCTCGTGCTGCGCGAGCGTGCCCGCGGCTGCGGCCGGCGCCAGCGTGTCGATCGCGCTCAGGGCCGCGGCGCGCGCCTCGGGCGGCATCTGCGCCAGCAGCGCGTCGACATAGACCACCGGGCCGACGCGCGCCGACCCGGGAACGATCGCTTCGCACAGCGCTGCAGCGCCGCGCGCACCGTGCTCGTCGAGAACACGCAGCGCCATGGTCTGTCTCCCTCTCTTCGCGGATGATCGACACGTGCGGCGATCCGGACTTCGCCGCGGCGGCGATCTTAATGCGTCGGCATCAGAAGAGGCCGTCGCGCACGTACGGATGGCTCCAGAGGATGGTCTGCAGCAGCACGGACTTGACCCACGCCGCGTGCATCATCTCGACGTCGGCAGCCGATGCGCCCTTCGCGGCGAGGAAGGGCTTGAGCGTCGTCGTCACCGGGATCGTCAGCGCCGACAGGTAGCGGAAGTTCACCGACGGCACGCTGTCGGCCTGGTCGGTCTGGTTCTTCTTCGGCGCCGTGTGGCGAAGGCCGATCTCGTACTGGTAGTCGAGCCAGGCCTGGTCGTAGTTCGCGTCGGCGGTATCGAGGATCCACTGAGCGAAGCGCTTGCGCACAGCGGCCAGGTACGCGCCGTCGGGCGCACCTGTCTTGTTGTTCCTGAAGAACGCGACGAGTTCGGGCGTGGACGCCACGAAGCCGTACCAGACGTCGAGGATCGCCTCCGTCTGGTCGGCGAGGATCGGCTTGCTCATGCGCAGGGCTCGGACGTCGTCGTCGGTGAACAGCATCGACTTCTTCAACGACTCGAGGTCCTGCAGGCTGTAGGGCGCCTTGGCGAGCGACTTCTGGCCGTAGGTGTAGCCGGGGATCGAGGGGTGCATGGAGATCTCCTGGGGTGTGGGGACAGGAGGTCAGTTTCGGTCGCAAGTCCGTATCATTGGACGCATATCGTCCAAGGAACATTGCGGATCGTCCATGGGGAGAGCTTCTTCTTCGTCCTCGGCGCAACGAGCGGACTCATCGACGATGGCGGTCGTCGATCGCCTGTCCGCGCTGCTCGAGCGCTTTCGCGTCCACGCGCACCTGTTCCACGCCGGGCCGCTGTGCGGCGTCACCCGATTCGACGCGCAGCCGGGTCGCGCGTTCCTGCACGTGCTGCGGCACGGCGAGATGGTGGTCACACATCGAAGCGGCAGCGGCGGCAAGGGTGCTCCGCGCAAGCTCGTGCTGAACGAGCCGACCCTGCTGTTCTATCCACGTCCGCTCGAACACGATTTTCACAACGCTCCGCGCGACGGCTGCGACTTCGTGTGCGCGACGATCGATTTCGACGGTGGCGCCAGGCACCCGCTCGTGCAGGCGCTGCCGCCGATGGTGGCGCTGCGCATCGACGATGTGGAGGGCATCGGGCAGACGCTCGCGCTGCTGTTCGCCGAGACACAGCGCGTGCGCTGCGGCCAGCGACTGTTGGCCGACCGCTTGTTCGAGGTGCTGCTGCTGCAGATGCTGCGCTGGCTGCTCGACCACCCGGCGCAGGGCGGCATCCACGAAGGGCTGCTGTCGGGGCTGGCTCACCCCAAGCTCGCTCGCGCCCTCACCCGCCTGCACGAGCGCCCCGGGCATGCCTGGTCGCTCGACGCCATGGCGCACGAAGCCGGCATGTCCCGCAGCGCCTTCGCCGCCGAGTTCAAGGCCGTGCTCGGAACGACGCCGGCCGAGTACCTGCTGCGCTGGCGTGTCTCCGTCGCGCAGACGATGCTGCGCGAAGGAGCGCCGGTGAAGAGCGTCAGCGACGCAATGGGCTACGCGAGCGCCGCAGCGTTCTCGAGGGCGTTTGCGCAGGTCGTGGGTGTTTCACCGCGGGGGTGGTTGAAGGTCGGCTGAACCCACCACACCACCACTGATCGACGGCGCTGCTTCTTGCTTACGCATGGAGTGGCTGTTCCATGGAGGGTGCGGCCAGGAGCCACCTGAACGACGCCACGAGGCGATAGCTGCCGTCATCACTCCGGAAGGGCGCCAACGCGGCTTCATGCGCCTTGTTGACGGCCTCGACACTTGTGTGCTCCGCCGCCTTGGCTGCTCCGCCTGAAGCGCCCAGTCCTCGCAGCGCCGTGTGCAAGTCTTCGTAGTACCACTCGCAGGCAACGTCCGAGATGCTCAAGACGGTGAGGCCTGCACCTTCTGCAAACGTCTTGAACGCACGCTCGTCGGACAGGGCAAACGGCCCCGGCGATCCGGGCGGTGGTGGCGGCAGCAACGGCTTGATGGCCGCGACGACCGCCGCCGCTTCCATCCCTTGCGGGTTTCCCCAGGTCAAGACCACGATTCGGCCGGCGGGCTTCGAGACTCTTCTGGCTTCGATGAGCGCAGCGAGCGGATCGGCGGCAAACTGGAACGAGTTGAAGCCGGTCACGAAGTCAAAGCTGCCGTCCGGGAACGGCAATTCCTCCAGGTCGCCAAGGCGGAAGTCTCCGACTGGGACTCGCTCACGTGCGATTCCGAGGAGACTCTCAGCTGCGTCGATGCCTGAGACCTCTGCGCCTCGAAGTGAAGCAAGCAGCGCGGCCATTCCGGCGCCGCAGCCGACATCGCAGTGCTTGGTTCCAGGACGAACCGACAGACTGTCAAGCACAGCCTCATAGGCAGCCCTGCACTGGCCCTCCTGTACATCGGCCCAGTCTCTGGCCCGCGCGCCCCAGAGCCGGCCGTTTGCGGGGGAGGTCCTGGCCTCATTGGCAGGGCTCACGCTCGCCTCCTGTGGAAAACGGGGAGCGACCGGGGACACGGGCTGACTCCCGTCGTTACTCTACCGTGACACTCTTCGCCAGATTCCGCGGCTTGTCGACATCCGTCCCTCGCGCGCACGCCGTGTGATACGCCAGCAGCTGCATCGGCACGACGTGCAGGATGGGGCTGAGCGCGCCGTAGTGCTCGGGCATGCGGATGACGTGCACGCCAGGCTCGCTCTCGATGTGCGAGTCGGCGTCGGCAAAGACGTAGAGCTCGCCGCCGCGCGCGCGCACTTCCTGCAGGTTGCTCTTGAGCTTTTCGAGCAGCGCGTCGTTGGGCGCCACGGTCACGACGGGCATCGCGCTCGTCACCAGCGCCAGCGGGCCGTGCTTGAGTTCGCCGGCCGGGTAGGCCTCGGCGTGGATGTAGCTGATCTCCTTGAGCTTCAACGCGCCTTCGAGGGCGATCGGGTAGTGCAGCCCGCGGCCGAGGAAGAGGGCGTTCTCCTTGCGCGCGAACTCCTCGGCCCAGGCGATGATCTGCGGCTCGAGCGCGAGCACGCCTTGCAGCGCGACGGGCAGGTGGCGCATCGACTTCAGGCACGCGGCCTCCTGCTCCTCGCTCAGGTGGCCGCGCAGTTGCGCCAGCGTCAGCGTCAGCAGGAACAGGCCGGCGAGCTGCGTCGTGAACGCCTTCGTCGAAGCCACGCCGATCTCGACGCCGGCGCGCGTGATGTAGGCGAGCTTGCACTCGCGCACCATCGCGCTCGTCGCCACGTTGCAGATCGTCAGCGTGTGCTGCATGCCCAGGCTGCGCGCGTGCTTGAGCGCGGCCAGCGTGTCGGCCGTCTCGCCGCTTTGCGAGATCGTCACAACAAGCGTGCGCGGGTCGGGCACGCTGTCGCGGTAGCGGTACTCGCTCGCCACCTCGACCGAGGTCGGGATCTTCGCGATGCTCTCGAGCCAGTACTTCGCCGTCGATCCGGCGTAGTAGCTCGTGCCGCAGGCCAGGATCAGCACGCGGTCGATCTCCTTGAAGACGCGGTACGCGCCGTCGCCGAACAGTTCGGGCGAGACGGCGAGCACGCCTTCGAGCGTGTCGCCGATAGCGCGCGGCTGCTCGAAGATCTCCTTTTGCATGTAGTGGCGGTACGGGCCCAGCTCGGCGGCGCCGGTGTGGGCGAGCACGGTGCGCACTTCGCGCGTCACCGGCTTGTAGCGCCCGTCGTCCTGGCGGCTCGCGATCCAGTACTTGCCGAGCTGCAGGTCGACGACATCGCCCTCGTCCAGGTAGACGATCTGGTCGGTGACGCCGGCCAGCGCCATCGCGTCGGAGGCGAGGAAGTTCTCGCCATCCTGCGTGCCGACGCCCAGCACCAGCGGCGAGCCGGCGCGCGCGCCGACGACGCGGTGCGGCTCGTCGCGGCAGAACACGGCCACGGCGTAGGCGCCGCGCAGCCGCGTCGTCGCCTGTTGCACGGCGTCGTAGAGGTCGCCGTCGTAGAGCGAATCGACCAGGTGCGCGATGACCTCGGTGTCGGTCTGACTGGCGAACTCGTAGCCGCGCTTCTGCAACTCGGCGCGCAACTGGTCGTGGTTCTCGATGATGCCGTTGTGCACGACGGCGACGCGCCCGGCTGCCGCCGACGCGGCGTTCGGCCCGTGGCTGAAGTGCGGGTGCGCGTTGTGTACCGCCGGAGCGCCGTGCGTCGCCCAGCGCGTGTGCGCGATGCCGGTGCCGCCCTCGACGGCCTCGGTGCGCACCTGCGCCTCCAACTCTGCGACGCGCGACGTGGAGCGCGCGCGGTGCAACTCGCCGCGCTGGTGCACGGCGACGCCGCAGGAGTCGTAGCCCCGGTATTCGAGGCGCTTGAGCCCCTCGACGAGGATCGGGACGATGTTGCGCGTGCTGACCGCGCCGACGATGCCACACATGGTTTGCTGACTCCCTAATCTCTTGGGCCGCGAGGTGCGCGATGCTAGGCAGCAAGTGACGCACATAGTTTGCACAATTCTGATTTCAATGAAATTTTCTTGTGATCCCTCGAACATGTGGCCTAAACTTTCTCAAACTTAGATTTCAAGAAACTTTCTTGCATGCCTACAGACATCGACACCACCGACCTACGCATCCTCGACGAGCTGCAGCGCGACGCCTCGCTGTCGAACCAGGCCCTCGCCGCGCGCGTCCACGTCTCGCCGGCGACCTGTCTGCGCCGCGTCAAGTGGCTGGTCGACAACGGCGTCATCGAGCGCCGCGTCGCGCTGCTGTCGGCCACGAAGCTGGGCGCCGGGCTGACGGCGATCGTCGAGATCACGCTCGACCGCCAGGGTGCCGAGCACCTGGCGGCGTTCGAGGTGCGCGCCGTCGCCGACGCTGCCGTGCAGCAGTGCTACCGCGTCACGCCGGGCCCCGACTTCGTGCTCGTGCTGCAGGTGACCAACATGGCGGCCTACCACGCGCTGGTGCAGCGCCTGTTCACGCAGGACGCCAACGTGCGCAACGTCAAGAGCTATTTCAGCGTGCAGCGCGCCAAGTTCGAGCCGGCTGTTGCGCTGCCGGCCGCCCCCGTGCGCTGAACCTTCGCAGCTCAGCGCCGGAGTACGACGAGGCCCTTGAGGTACTCGCCTTCGGGAAAGTAGAGCGTCAGCGGGTGGTCGGGCGCGGCGCCGAGACGCTCGACGATGACACCGTCGACGCCGGCGTCGATCGCCGCGCCGGCGACGATCTTGTGGAACAGGTCGGCGTCGATGCCGCCCGAGCACGAGAAGGTGAACAGCACGCCGCCCGGCGCGAGCGCGCGCAGCGCGAGGCGGTTGATGTCCTTGTAGGCGCGCGCCGCGCGTTCGGCGTGCGCCGCCGTCGGCGCGAGCTTGGGTGGGTCGAGCACGATGGCGTCGAACGTGCGGCCGGCGTCGAGCATGGCACGCAGCGTGCGGTTGGCGTCGGCGTCGAGCGCCTCGTGGCGCGCCGCGTCGTGGCCGTTGAGCGCCACGTTGTGCACGGCGCGCGCCAGCGCCGGCGCCGACGAGTCGACCGCCGTCACGCGCTCGGCGCCGCCGGCGAGCGCTGCGACGCTGAAGCCTCCCGTGTAGCAGTAGCAGTTGAGCACGCTGCGGCAGCCGTAGTGGCGCACGGCGTCGGCGAAGCGCCGGCGGTTGTCGCGCTGGTCGAGGTAGAAGCCCGTCTTGTGGCCCTCGGCAATGTCGAGCGCGAAGCGCCAGTCGTGCTCGCGGATCTCGATCGCGGTGGCGCCGTCGCCGCGCAGCCAGCCCGTCGCGGGCGGCAGCCCTTCGAGCTCGCGCACGCCGGCGTCGGAGCGCTCGTAGAGCTTCGCGAGGCCGGTCGTCTTGAGCAGCGCGTCGGCGATCGCGCCCTTCCAGCGCTCGACGCCGGCGGCGAGGAACTGCGCGACGAGCGTGTCGCCGTAGCGGTCGACCACCAAGCCGGGCAGGCCGTCCGATTCGCCGTGCAGCAGGCGCACCGCATCGCTGTCGATCGGCAGCCGCGCGCGCAGCGCCTGCGCCTCGGCGATACGGCGCTCGAACAGACTCGCGTCGATGCGCTCGGCTTCGTCGAAGCTCCAGGCGCGCAGCCGGATCGCCGACTGCGGGCTGTACGCCGCCCACGCGAGAAAGCGCCCGTCGTGCGCCTCGACGCGCACCGTCTCTCCGGCGTCGGCGCGTCCGCGCTCGATGCTGCGCTCGAACACCCAGGGGTGGCGCCTCAGCAGCGAGCGCTCCTTGCCGTCGTGCAGGCGGATCGCCTTCATCGGCCGGCCGGGCGGCGCTTGGCGCGCGGATGCGCTGCGTCGTAGACCTTGGCGAGGTGCTGGAAGTCGAGCTTGGTGTAGACCTGCGTCGTCGTGATGTTGGCGTGGCCGAGCAGTTCCTGCACGGCGCGCAGGTCGCCGCTGGACTGCAGCAGGTGCGACGCGAACGAGTGCCGCAGCATGTGCGGATGAACGTGCGTCGGCAGCCCGGCGCGGATCGCGCGCTCGCGCAGGCGCGTGCGCAACTGCGACGCCGCGAGCCGCGTGCCGCGGCGGCTGACGAAGAGTGCCGCCTCGCCCGGCCTTGCGAGCAGCGCGCGCTGCGCCGTCCACGTCGCCAGCGCGTCCAGCGCGGCGCGGCCCACCGGCACGCTGCGCCGTTTGCTGCCCTTGCCGAGCAGGTGCGCCTCGGCGCCGGCCGCGTCGATCCAGCAGCGCGCGGTCGAGCCAGCCTGCAGGTCGAGGTCGATCAGCTCGGCGATGCGCAGGCCGCAGCCGTAGAGCAGCTCGACGATGCAGTGGTCGCGCGCGTCGAGCGCGGCATCGAGGGTCGCGTCCCGCACCGATGCGGCGCGCGCGCCTGCGTCGCGGTGCGCGGCCAGGCGCACGGCGTCGTCGACCGCCAGCGCCTTGGGCAGCGGCTTGGCGGCCTTCGGCGCGCGCACGCCGTCGGCCGGGTTCAGCGCGACGGCACCTTCGCGGCCGAGCCAGCGATAGAAGCCGCGCCACGCCGACAGCGCCAGCGCGACGCTGCGCGCGCCCTGCCCCTGCGAATGCAGCGCCCCGGCCCAGCGCCGCACATGCTGCGGCTGCACCGCGCGCAGCGCAACGCCGGCTTCGGCCGCGAACGACTGCAACCGGCGCAGCGCGTGGTCGTAGACGGCCAGCGTGCGCTCGGCGACGCGGCGCTCGACGCGCAGGTGTTCGAGATGGCGCGCGACGTCGTCGTTCAAGGCCGTCACTCGACCGGCAACAACCGCGCCAGCCCCGCGCCGGCGATCTCGCCGATGCGCGCGAGGAACTCGGTGCCCATGTCGATCGTGTAGCGTGTCGGGTCGGGCGAGCCGAGCACGAGCAGGCCGAAGGCCGGCGCGGCGGCGTCGCGGCGCAGCGGTACGAGGGCGAGCGACGTGATGTTGCGCGCGTCTTCGAGCCAGCCCGCCGCCTCGAAGCCCGAGTTCGGGCCGCAGTACGGCGCCGTGAGGCTGGTCGCGAGGCTCTTCGTGTCGTCGCTCGCGCCCTGCGTGAAGGCGAGCCGCGAGAAGGCGTCGGCCGCACCCCAGACGCGCACCGCGGCCTGCGGGATCAGGAACTGGTGCTTCAACTCGCGCACCAGCACCTCGGGCAGGTCGCTCGGGTTGGCGGTGAGCATCAGCGCGCGCGTCCAGCGGTGCAGGCGGTCGGCGATGGCGACGTTCTCCTGCCCATTGCGGATCATCTCGACGATCTTGAGCTCGAGGCCCTTGATCTTGTCGCGCAGCATTTCCATCTGCCGCTCCTGCAGCGACACGGCGCGCTGGCCGTGCGGGCTGGTGAGCTGCACCGTCGCCAGCACCTCGGCCTGGCGCTCGAAGAAGCCCGGCGTGTGGACCAGGTAATTGGCGATGTCCGGCTCGGTGATGCCTTGCAGCCCGAAAGTGCTCACAGTTCGATCTCTCCTTCGAAAACGGTTTCGGCGGGGCCGGTCATCACGACATGGGCCTCGTTGCCTGCGTCGTTCGGCCACTCGATCGTCAGGCGCCCGCCGCGCGTGTCGACGTCGACGCGCGCATCGAGCGCGCCCTGGCGGATGCCGGCGACGACGGCGGCGCAGGCGCCGGTGCCGCAGGCGAGCGTCTCGCCCGCGCCGCGCTCGTGCACGCGCAGCCGGATCCGGCTGCGCGAGACGACCTGCAGGAAGCCCACATTGACCCTGCGCGCAAAACGCGGGTGCGCCTCGATGCGTGGGCCGAGCGCAGCGACCGGTGCGGCGGCGACGGCGACGACGCCGAACTGGCGCACGTCGAGCACGGCGTGCGGGTTGCCCATCGACAGCACGGCGGCTTCGACCGTCTGCCCATCCACGTCGAGCGGCCACAGCGGCCAGCCGTGCAGGTCGCGCGGCACGAGGCCGGCAGCGTCGAAGGGCACGCGCGCCAGCTCGAAAATCGGCGCGCCCATATCGACGGCGACGCGGCCGTCGGGCTGCAGCCGCAGCTCGATCAGCGAGTTCATCGTCTCGACCTGCAGCGTCGACTTCGGCGACAGCCCCTTGTCGTGCACGTAGCGCACGAAGCAGCGCGCGCCGTTGCCGCACTGCTCGACTTCGTCGCCGCTGTTGTTGTAGATGCGGTAGCGGAAGTCGACGCCGGGCGTCGCGCTCGGCTCGACGACGAGGATCTGGTCGGCACCGACGCCGAAGCGCCGGTCGCCGAGGCGGCGCACCGCGTCGGCGTCGAGTGCGATCGGCGCGCGCGTCGCGTCGAGCACGACGAAGTCGTTGCCCGCGCCCTGCATCTTCGTGAAGCGCAATCGCATGCGCTCATTATCCCGCCTCAATAGAAGGAGGGCTCGCCCGCCGGCCGTGTCTTGAAGCGCTTGTGCACCCACAGGTACTGCGCCGGGTTGCGACGGATCTCGTCTTCGATCCAGCGGTTCATACGCGCCGTGTCGGCAAGCGCGTCGTCGCTCGGGAAGTCGGGCCACGGCGGCAGGAAGCGCACGACGTAGCCGCGTCCGCCGGGCAGCATCTCGCCGACGACGGGCTGCACCGTCATGCCGAGTGCGCGCGCCATGCGCGACGGCGCGAGCAGCGTCGCCGCCGGGATGCCGAAGAAGGGCACGAAGGCGGCGTCCTTCAAGCCGAAGTCCATGTCGGGCAGATTGAAGAAAGCCCAGCGCTTGCGGATCGCGCGGATCAGCGGCTTGGCCGAGTCGCTGCGCGGAAAGATGTCGCCGTTGCCGAAACGAACGCGGCCGCGGCGGATCGCCGCGTCCATCACGGCGTCGGCCTGCGCCTGGTAGATGGATGCGACCGGCTGCTTCTGGCAGACCTGCGTCGCGACGCCGGCAACGTCGAGCGCGACGAAGTGCGGCACCAGCCACATCACGGGGCGCTCGCTGCGCTCGGCGAGATGCACGTCGCCCTCGACGCGGATCAGCCTGCGCAGCCGTTCGGGCGAGGCGTGCCACAGCACGCCGCGCTCGACGATGCTGCGCGCCAGCCACTGGAAGTGCTCGAACGCAAGCGCGCGGCGCCGTGTCTCGGGCCAGTCGGGAAAGCACAGTCCGATGTTGCGCAGCGCGATGCGCCGCCGCTTGCCGACGGCGACGTAGAGCAGCGCGCCGAGCGCGCGGCCGAGCGCCGCGGTCCACGCCAGCGGCAGCGGGTGCAGCAGCCACAGCAAGGCCAGCAGAACGCGACTCATATCGCGTCGGTCGGCGAAGGGCTGCCGCGGCGCGGCGCCTTGTAGCGGTGGTAGCCCCACAGGTACTGCTCGGGGCACTGCAGCACGAGACGCTCCATCGCGCGATTGACGACGGCGGCGCAGGCCGTCTGGTGCACCGGATCGGCGGCTTCGCCGTCAGGCAGCGACTCGCCGAGCGGCGCGGCGTGCATCACATAGCCCGCGCCGCGCGGCGCGCGCTCACAGCGCATCAGCACGATCTCGGCGCCGGTCTGCTGCGCCAGCCGCGCGGCCAGCGTCATGGTGTACGCGGGCCGGCCGAAGAACGGCGCCCAGACGCCCATGCCGTCGGGCGGCACCTGGTCGGGCAGCAGGCCGACCGCCTCGCCGCGGCGCAGCGCGCGCATCATCTGGCGCACGCCGGCCAGCGACGCCGACGCCGTGGCCAGACCCGGCCGTGTGCGCGCCGTGTCGACCAGTTCGCGCAGCCAGGGCTGGCGCGACGGCCGGTACAGCACGGTGACGGGGCTGTCGCGGCCCCAGCGCTCGGCATAGGCCTGCGCCGTGACTTCGAAGGCGCCGAGGTGCGGCGTCAGGAACACGATGCCGCGCCCCTGGGCGCGCGCGCGTTCGAGGGCGGCGTCGATGACCTCGGCGCCGACCCAGGTCACGCGCGGCGAAATCGGCTCGTCGGCCGGGCGCAGCCACAGCCAGGGCAACTCCATCAGCATGCGGCCGGCCTCGGCGATGGCCGGTCGCCAGCGCTCGCGCGGCAGGCCGGCCTGGGCGGCATGCGCGGCAAAGCGCCGGCGGTAGGTCGGCGCCAGCGCGTAGGTGAGCCAGCCGAGCCAGCCACCCCACAAATGCAGGAGAGGCAACGGCATGCGCGACAACCATCGAACCACTCGGGCGAACATGTTTTTCTATAATGCGGGCATCGCCGAGTTATCGAACTACTTGCGGGGCGATTCAGAAATTTCCGCTAAAGCGTTCGCCGCGCACTCTCCCAAGGTCTGGCGACGCAATCTGCAACCAGACGGAGTCTACAAGTGGCGAACGACTATCTCTTCACCTCCGAGTCGGTCTCGGAAGGCCATCCCGACAAGCTTGCGGACCAGGTGTCCGACGCGATCCTCGACGCGATCCTCGCGCAGGACCCGCGCGCGCGCGTCGCCGCTGAGACGCTGGCCAACACCGGCCTCGTCGTCCTCGCCGGCGAGATCAGCACACGGCCCGAGACGCACGTCGACTACATCCAGGTCGCGCGCGACACGATCAAGCGCATCGGCTACGACAACACCGAGTACGGCATCGACTACAAGGGCTGCGCCGTGCTCGTCGCCTACGACAAGCAATCGAACGACATCGCGCAGGGCGTCGACCAGGCGAGCGACGACCACCTCAACACCGGCGCCGGCGACCAGGGCCTGATGTTCGGCTACGCCTGCGACGAAACGCCCGAGCTGATGCCCGCGCCGATCTACTACGCACACCGTCTCGTCGAGCGCCAGGCGCAGCTGCGCAAGGACGGCCGCCTGCCGTTCCTGCGCCCCGACGCCAAGAGCCAGGTGACGATGCGCTATGTCGATGGCAAGCCGCACTCGATCGACACCGTCGTGCTGTCGACGCAGCACAGCCCCGATCAGAGCGAGACGCCCAAGAAGATGAAGGCTTCGTTCAACGAGGCGGTCATCGAGGAGATCATCAAGCCCGTGCTGCCCAGGGAGTGGCTCAAGGACACGCGCTTCCTGATCAACCCGACCGGCCGCTTCGTCGTCGGCGGCCCGCAGGGCGACTGCGGCCTGACCGGCCGCAAGATCATCGTCGACACCTATGGCGGCGCCTGCCCGCACGGCGGCGGCGCGTTCTCGGGCAAGGATCCGACGAAGGTCGACCGCTCAGCTGCCTATGCGGCGCGCTACGTTGCCAAGAACATCGTCGCCGCGGGCTTGG
Source organism: uncultured Burkholderiaceae bacterium (assembly GCA_964371405.1). GTDB lineage: Bacteria > Pseudomonadota > Gammaproteobacteria > Burkholderiales > Burkholderiaceae_C > JAMHWF01. The sequence goes on along the minus strand of CAYJLV010000042.1, from coordinate 8,751 downwards.
CCAAGCAGTGCCAGATCCAGGTCGCCTATGCGATCGGCGTGGCCAAGCCCATGAACATCACGGTCTCGACCAAGGGCACCGGCGTGATCTCCGACGACAAGCTCGCGCGGATCGTCGCCGAGCACTTCGACCTGCGGCCCAAGGGCATCATCCAGATGCTCGATCTGCAGCGGCCGATCTACGAGAAGACGGCCGCCTACGGGCACTTCGGGCGCGAGGAGCCGGAGTTCACGTGGGAAAAGACAGACAAAGCGGCGGCGCTGCGCGCTGCCGCCGGCCTGTAGGACAGGCAGTCGGTCCAGCGGGACGGGGCGGCGCGTGCCGCCCCGTTGCGCTTTCAGCGCTTGAAGATCCCCTTGAGCGCGTCCAGCGGATTGATGCCCGGCTGCTGCTGTGGCTCTTGCGCCTGGCCGTCGGCCGGCGGCGCGTCGGCCGCTGCCGGCATGCGCTGCGGCGAACGTTGACCGCGCTCGGGCTGGCCGCCCCCCGGCATCGACGGCATGCCCAGCATCAGGCTCGCAACCGACTTGACGCGCACCTTCACGGCCCACACCGGCTCCCAGCGCTGCTTCGGGTCGGCCGGGCGCGGCGGGTGCGTGAGGTTGAGCTCGCTGCCGTAGGCAATGACGCGCAGCATCGCGCCCTCGCCCGCGAACACGCCCTTGGGCACGCTGCACTGCGTCGTGTTCGCCGGCAGCAGCACCTTCTCGCGCAGCCAGCGGTCGAGCGAGGCGTTGGGCTGGTAGTCCATCAGGCCGAAGCCGGTGTCGGGCACTTCGCTCGAGGACCAGATCACCATCTCGTTCTGCCCGGCCGCGCCCATGCCGGAGGCGAAGTAGGCGCGCGCCGTCGGCAGGCCGCGCCAGCTCAGCTCGAGCGCGCCGGCGTTGTCGCGCTGCTGCACGTCGAGCGGCGGCATCAGGTCCTGCGCCGGCGGAATCTGAAAGCGGAACGGCTCGGGCACGCCGCTGCCGCTGAAGGCGTGCTCGCCGACCAGCGAGGCGCCTGCCGGCACCATGCGCGTGTCGGCCGGGCTCGGCCACACCGGGCGACCCTGGGCGCTGTGCGTACCGCGCGTCGTCGCGCGGCGTGACTGGAAGAAGCGGCCGAGGTCGGCCGGGGTCGCCGTCGCCATGTCGAGCACCTTCGGCTGCCCCGGGCGCACCGTCGCGCCGCAGCCCCAGTAGAGCAGCAGCTTGCCGCGCGGGCGCTCGTACTCCTGCGGCTCGGGCTCGTCGCGCTCGGGCGGCGGCGCCTTCACGTCCTTGGGCGTCTGCAGTTGCAGCGGCGTGCCGAGGAACGAGCCCGGCACGGCCTGCTGCGCTTCGGCGAGCGACGGGTTCGCGCGCGTCATGAGCGTCACGTCGACCCACGCACCGGCAGCCGCCGACTGCGTGTTGCCGAAGCGGTTCTCGCCCTTGCCGCCACCGCCGAACAGCCCGCCGAGCATCGACATCGGGCTCGCGCCGGCACCGCCGCCGCCCATGCCCCCCATGCCGCCCATCGGCATGCCCATGCCGCTGTAGGTGGCGACGTCGATCCAGGCCTGCGCCTTCGGCGGCGCGACGTTGCCGGCGCTCTGCGCGCCGGCCGTCGAACCCAACGCCGCAGCCGCTAAAGCGGCCCACCAACGCACATGGTCGCAACGCATCGCACCCTCCTCCGGTCGCCGTGATGCCGCCATTCTGACCGCATCCGAGACGCTGCAGCGAGCGTCGTGCCGAGGGTATTGCCGCGGCGGATCGGCGCGTCAGTTCGCCGCGAAGCAGTAGAGCAGCCCGTCCCCGCCCGTGCCGCGCAGCGCTTCGGCGCTGCAGCCGCCGCGCGACTGGTGCGACGAGTTCCACGACGTGGACCACGGGTCGTTGGTCGGGCCGAGGCGATCGTGGTGGCCGACGACGGCCACGCCCTCGGGGCCGCTGCGCGTCCAGTTGCCGCAGGTCATGTCGGGGTCGCCGGGCGAGAAGGCGGTGCCGTCGGGCCTGCTGCCCGTCAGGATGTCGTGGCGGTTCGGCGTGTCGGCGCGCCCAGCGACGGGCCGGCCCTTCTCGTCGAGAGCGGTGAGCTTGGAGAGCTTGTTGTTCGCGCTGTGCAGGTCGTCGACGTCGCGCGCGATGCGCTCGCCCTTGGCGTTGTGCCAGGGCCCCTTGCCGATGCGGTCGCGCGCGTTCACCGTCGCCGCGCCATCCTTGCCCTGCGTGCTGAGGTAGGCGCGCCAGGTCTTGCCGCCGGCGCCCGCAGTGCCGGCGAGCGCCTGGCAGATGCGGTCGGCGCCGGCCAGCCCGCCGAGGTCGGCGCCCTTGCCCGATCCGGTACTGGTGACGAAGAAGCTCATGTCGCTGCCGCCGCCCGGCAGCCAGGCGCATGCGGCGACGGCGAGCGGGAGCGCGGCCACGAGGGCCCTGCGGGGCCAGCAGATCGAACCGGACATTGCATCTCCTTCGTGCGGCGGGGTGCCGAGCGTCGAATGATGATCGGAGACGACGGGAGCAGCTGGCCGGCAAGTCGAGCCCCTGACGGTTGCGGGGGTTCGCGACTCGCCGGGCGATGCGGCATCGCCTTGCCGCATCGCGCGACGGGCCGGCGTGCAGTACGCTGCGCATCATGTCCCTCCTGCCGAAGCTGACGATCGACGGCCCGTCGCTCGGGCCCGTCGTGGTGCTCGCCAACTCGCTGGCTTCGACGCGCGACTTGTGGGTCTCGCAGGTGGCGGCGTGGAGCCTGCGCCAGCGCGTCGTGCGCTTCGACTACGCCGGCCATGGCGGCACGCCCGACGCCGGCGCGCCGACCAGCGTCGAGTGCATCGCGCGGCAGTTGCTCGCCGCGCTCGACGCGCAGGGCATCGGCGCGTTCCGCTGCGTCGGCCTGTCGCTCGGCGGTCTGGTCGCGATGCAGCTCGCGGCGCTGGCGCCCGGTCGTGTCGAGCGGCTGGTGGTCGCGAACTCGCGCTGGTTCCAGACCGAGGCAACGCGCGCGGTCTGGCCCGAACGCATCGCGTCGGTGAGCGCACAGGGCGTCGGCGCGATCGCCGACGCGACGCTGGAGCGCTGGTTCACGCCCGGCTTCCGGCAGCGCGCGCCCGCCGAGTTGACCGCGGTGCGCGCGATGATCCTGGAGACGTCGGCCGAGGGCTACGCCGCAGCGGCGGCGGCAGTGCGCGACTTCGACGGCCGGCCGCTGCTCGCGGCGCTGCGCTGCCCGGCGCTCGTCGTCAGCGGTGCGCAGGACGCCGGCGCGCCGCCCGAGCACATGGAGGAGCTGGCGCAGGCGACCGGCGCACGCCATCTCGCGCTCGACCCTTGCGCGCATCTGTCGAACATCGAGCGCGCCGACGATTTCAGCACCGAGGTCGGCGCCTTCCTCGTCGCCGCCGACCCACCGCCGGAGCGGCGTCGCACCCGTTGACGCTGCGGGTGCCGAGCCGCGCCGGGTCGGGCTTCAGCGCGGCGCCGTCGCGAGCGGCCGCTGCCGCCACGCCAGCAGCGCGCCCGCCGCCAGCGCGGCGGCCGACCAGACGAAGCCGCGCTCCAGGCCGCCGGCGCCGTCGGCGACCCATCCCACCACGCTGGGGCCGATGATCTGCCCGGCGGCGAACACGATGGTGAACGCCGCGATACCGCCCGGCCACGCCGCCGCCGGCAGGTTGTGTCGCACCAGCGCAGTCGTCGACGCGACGACCGACAGGAACACGCTGCCGAACAGCGCGCCCGATGCGAACACGGCAACCGGGTGACTGCTGAGGACGGGCAGCGCCGTCGCCAGCGCGAGCAGGCCGTTGAGCAGCGCCAGCGCGCCGCCGCCGCGCGCGCGCTGCAGCAGCCCGGCCCACAGCCACGACGACGCGACGACGCCCACGCCCAGCAGCACGTAGAACGCGACGATGAGCCCGCCGCCCAGCCCCTGCTCGCGCAGCAGCGTCACGACGAAAGTCATGTAGCCGATGTAGCCGACGCCGAACATCAGGTAGCCGGCCAGGCCCCAGGCGAGCGGCGACCAGTGCACGCGCGCCGCAGCCGTTGCGCCGGCCGGCGCCGGCGGTGCGGCCAGCGCGCGCGTGCCGCGCGCCATCGCGGCCGTCGCGGCGAGCGCGGCCGCACCGAGCGCGACCCAGGCCCATTGCCAGGCGTGCGCCGTCGCCAGTGCGGCCACCGGCGGCACCAACAGCGCCGAGACGACGATGCCCGCGCCGGTGCCGCCGTAGTACACGCCGAGCACGAGCCCGGCATGCAGCCGCGGCCCGTCGCCGGCCGGCAGGCCGGCGCCCAGCCGGGCCGCGAGCAGTCCGCCCGAGACGAAGGTTGCGGCACTCGCCACGCCGGCAAGCAGACGCAGAGCGAACAGCGGCGCCTCGCCCAGCACGGCGCCGTGTGCCGCGAGGATGAGCCCGCTGCCGACGCCGCCCGCGAGCAGCACGCGGCGCGCATCGTGACGCGCCAGCCAGCGCGGCGCGAGCAGCGCGCCGATCAGGTAACCGACGGCGTTGAGCGTGTTCATCGCACCGGCCGTGAAGTAGCTCCAGCCCAGGTCGGCACGCATCGGCGGCAGCAGCAGCGCATAGGAGAAGCGCGCGAGGCCGAGCGACACGGCAGCGCCGAGCGCGAGCGACGCCGCGACGACGAAGGCTGAAGGCAGCCGGGCAGCACTCACCGGACGACCCTCCGCACTGCGCGCTCCGGGATGAGCGCTTGGGAGCGGCCCGGCGCGCTCATCGGACGACCCTCCGCACTGCGCGCTCCGGGATGAGCGCTTGGGAGCGGCCCGGCG
>CAYJLV010000042.1:0-3887 GCA_964371405.1 uncultured Burkholderiaceae bacterium | reverse complement strand
CGGACGACCCTCCGCACTGCGCGCTCCGGGATGAGCGCTTGGGAGCGGCCCGGCGCGCTCATGCTGCGCGCGCCTCGAGCAGCCGACGGGCCACTTCGGCGAAGCCGGCGCCGCGCTCGCCTCGCGCGAGGTAGGCGGGCCAGACGCGCAGCGTGTCAGCGAAGTGCAGCAGATTGGCGACGCCGACCGACAGCGGGAAGTGCGCGAACATGGTCTCGTCGTTCGTCGAGTCGCCGACGTAGACCCACTGTGCCAGCGCGGCGTCGAGATCCTCGCCCCACAGCCGGCGCACGATCCAGCGCGCGCCGCTCAACTTGTCGTGCTCGCCGATCCAGCCGTTGACGTGGATCGAGCTGACGCTGGCGTTCAAACCCTCGGCGCGCATCACGGCGACGACCTGCTCGATGCGCTCGGGCGCAAGCGCCGCGAACTCGGCGTGATCGATCGCGATGTCGGTACGGCGGCCGGCGCTGTCACGGGCCAGCGTCGTGCCGGGCACTTCGCGCAGCACGCGCCCGGCGGCGGTGCGCAGCCGAACTGCGTTCGCGACGCGCGTGGCCTCGTCCTGCGCGTACTCGACGCGCAACGCAGCGCCATCGAGAAACAGCGCGACGCCGCCGTTCTCGGCGACCACGGCGTCGAGCGGCGCCTCACGCGCCAGCAGCTCGCTCCAGCCCATCGGCCGCCCGGTGACGGCGACGACGCGCAGGCCGGCGTCGCGCAGCGCCTGCAGCGCCTGCCGTGCGTCGGGCGTGATCGCGCCGGCCGTCGTCAGCGTGTCGTCGATATCGGTGAGCACGCCGCGCACGGCGCGCGCCGCGTTCGCCGGCAGGCGATCGAGCGGCTCGGGGGGCGGGGGCATGGCCGCGAGTCTTGCACAGGCGGCCGCGGGGCGCCCCCGCATGCGTCACTTCGCCGTGATGCCTCGCTCGCTGATCAGCCTGCGCCAGCGCTCGAACTCGTCGCGGATGCCCGCGGCGAACTCTTCCGGCGTGTTGCCGCCGGGCTCTCCGCCGCTGGCGAGCCACTGCTCGACGGCTTCGGGTGCCTGCAGGATGCGCGCGAGCTCCTTGTGCAGCCGGCGCACGATCGGCTCGGGCGTGCCCGCCGGCACCATGATGCCCATCCAGCCCTTGCCCTCGACGTTGGGGAATCCGGCTTCGGCGAACGTGGGCACGTCAGGCAGCACCGACAGGCGCCGCTGCGACGCAACCGCCAGGGCGCGCACGCGCCCCGACTGCAGGTGCGGAGCCAGCACCGAGTAGTAGGCGAACGAGGTCGCGATCTGCCCGGAGATCAGGTCGGGAATCTCGAGCGACTGCGACTTGTACGGCACTTCGAGCAGGCCGATGCCGGCGGCCTGCTCCAGCGATGCGGCCACCAGCTGCTGCAGGCTGCCGGGCCCCACCGAGGCGTAGCTGATGCGCCCCGGCGAACTGCGGGCCAGCGCGATGACATCAGGCAGCGTGCGTGCCGCGAGTGTCGCGCTCGAGACGAAGACCAGCGGCGACGCCGACACCGAGGTGACCGGCACGAACGCGCGCATGCCGGCGAACGACGGATCGGGCGTCAGCAGGTCGCTCATCAGCAGCAAGCTGCCGCCCATCAGCAGCGTGTGGCCGTCCTGCGCGCTGCGCGCCGCCTCGCGCGCACCGATGTTGCCCTGCGCGCCTGGGCGGTTGTCGACGACGACCGGCTGGCCGAGCGCCTCGGCGAGCTTGGGCGCGATGTAGCGCGCGCGGATGTCGGGCGCGCTGCCCGCCGCGCCGGGCACGATGAAGCGGATCGGCTTCGTCGGATAGGCGGGGTCGGCTGCCGACGCGACAGCGCATACGAGCGCCGCGCACACGAGCGTCAGGGTCCTGATCGTCTTCATCGCAGTACCTCCATCCACAGGGTCGGACCGACATTGCAGGCCCGCGCCGCCTCGGCGTCGTGAGGGCACGCCCCTACGTCGCGTCGCGCAAGCCGCGCCGGCATGGGGGCGCGCCCCCAGTCGTCAGGCCCGTGCCGCCGGCGCACCGCCATAGCCGGCCTCGCGCGCCCGAACGATGGCTTGCGCGCGGCTGGCGACCCCTGCCTTCGCGAAGATGCGCGTAATGTGATTGCCGAGGGTTTTCGCCGACAGGCGCAGCGTGTTCGCGATCTCGTCGTTGCCCAAGCCGCGCGCGATGAGTTCGAGCACCTCGCGCTCGCGGCCGGTCAGGGCATCGAAGACGCCGCCGTCGCGCCCGCCGGGCAGGAAGCGGTCCAGCTCGGCGATCATCTGCCGCCACGCCGGCTCGTCGGGCAGCAGGATGTGGTTGGCGCTGTCCAGCGTCACGAACTCGGCGTGCGGCAGCAGAGCCGCCGTGAGCTTGCCTTCGGCGTAGGGATTGCGCGTCTCGTGGCGCGAATGCAGCACGAGCGCCGGGCAGCGCACCTGCCGCGCCAGGTCCTGCACGTCCACCTGCTCCATCATCGCCAGGTAGAGCGCCGCATTGCGCCCGGTGCAGCACAGGCGCATCTTCTCGGTGAACCAGGCCCACTGCTCCTTCGTCGCGCCGGGCACCAGCAGCGAGGCGAACACCTGGCGGAACGCCGGGTCGTCGGTGCCCCAGCCGATCTCGGCCAGCCTGCGCAGCATCTGCGAGTGCTCGACCTGCTCCGGCGATGGCGCGCGCTGCAGCACGCCGCGACAGTACGACCCCCAGACGACGAGACGACTGACGCGCTGCGGGTGACGCGCCGCGTAGGCGATGGCGATCGCGGCGCCGAACGAGTTGCCGATCAGCGCGAACTCTTCGGCGCCGGCGGCATCGACAACGGCTTCCATGTCGCGCACCAGCGCCTCGAAGGAGATGTCGCCTGCGTCCCAGTCCGACATGCCGACGCCGCGCGGATCGATGCGCAGCAAGGTATGGCGGCTGCTGAATTCGGCGATCCAGTGGCGCGACATCGGGCTGACCCAGTCGACTTCGAGATGCGACAGCCAAGTCGGCGCGCGCACCAGCAACGGCCCGCGGCCGGCCAGCGCCCACGCGACGCGCGTGCCGTCGAAGCCGGTGGTGAAGTGGATCGACTGCCGCAGCGCGGCCATTGCAGGCTGCCTCCTTGACGGTCCTGGGTTCTGCCGCTTCCATTTGCGCAGCGCCGCCCGCACCGATCGTCCTGCGCGGGCCGAGTCACGTCAACCGGCGCGCACTGCGGTGCCGCGGCGTGACGCGACCCGGGACCCCATCGATACGGGGCAGCACGGCAGCGCCGCTTGCACCGGCGACAGCCCGGGCCGCTACAATGCGGCCCTGTTTCCGAGGAGCGTTGCAAGGTCCGCCCAGGACCCCAGGCTCGGAACCCTCATTGCAACCGCGCTCACCCGCAACGGTTCTGCCGTGGGTGAGTTCGCGAACGTTCTCACCGGCGCACCGGGCGGGTCCTCAACGATGGAGCCCGAGATGAACGCCGTTGTCAAACCCGCCGCCGACCACGCCATTGCCGACATCGGCTTGGCCGACTGGGGCCGCAAGGAAATCCGCATCGCCGAGCACGAGATGCCGGCGCTGATGGCGATCCGCGAGGAATACGCCAAGGCGCAGCCGCTGAAGGGCGCGCGCATCACCGGCAGCCTGCACATGACGATCCAGACCGCCGTGCTCGTCGAGACGCTGCAGGCGCTGGGCGCCAAGGTGCGCTGGGCGTCGTGCAACATCTTCAGCACGCAGGACCACGCGGCCGCCGCGCTCGCCGCCGCCGGCACGCCGGTGTTCGCGTACAAGGGCGAGTCGCTCAAGGACTACTGGGACTACACGCACCGCATCTTCGAGTTCGGCGCCAAGGGCGCGAAGGACGAAGGCCCGAACATGATCCTCGACGACGGCGGCGACGCGACGCTGCTGATGCACCTGGGC
>CAYJLV010000041.1:0-39404 GCA_964371405.1 uncultured Burkholderiaceae bacterium | reverse complement strand
TGGGGGCGGCCGCGGTGGCGGCGGCGCGCGCCGTCGGCTATGTCGGCGCCGGCACCGTCGAGTTCATCGCCGAGCCGGCGCCCGACGGCGACCTGCGCTACTGGTTCATGGAGATGAACACGCGGCTGCAGGTCGAGCACCCCGTCACCGAGGCGATCACGGGGCACGACCTCGTCGAGTGGCAGTTGCGCGTCGCCGCCGGCGAGCCGCTGCCGGCGACGCAGGACGAACTGCGCATCGAGGGCCACGCCATCGAAGCGCGGCTGTGCGCCGAGAATCCCGACGCCGGCTTCCTGCCTGCGACCGGGCGGCTGCACGTGCTGCGCTGGCCGGTGCACTCCGAATTCGCGACCGACCGCGCCGGCGGCGTGCGCATCGACGCCGGCGTGCGCGAAGGCGACGCTGTCACGCCGCACTACGACCCGATGCTCGCCAAGCTGATCGTCTGGGGCGCGAACCGCGAACAGGCGCTGGCGCGGCTCGACGCCGCGCTCGCCGGCACGCACGTCGTCGGGCTGCACACGAATGCGGCGTTCCTGCGCCGCGTCGTCGCGAGCCGCGCCTTTTCGGCCGCCGATCTCGACACGGCGCTGATCGAGCGCGAGCGCGACGCCCTGTTCGACGCAACGCCGTTGCCCGTCGAATGCATCGCCGCCGGCGTCGTCGCGCACAAGCTGGCTGCCGAGCGGGCCGCCGAGACGGCCGATCCGTGGTCGAGGCGCGACGGCTGGCGCATGCACGGCGGCGCGCGGCGCCACTTCGACCTGCAGCTCGGCGATGCGCACCATGCCGTCAGCCTGGAGCGCCGCCACGACGGCGCGATGACGCTCGGCGTCGGCGCCGGGCGCTGGCCGTTCGAGGCGCGCACGCGCGGCGACGCCGGCCACGACGTCGTTGTCGGCGAACACCGCTGGGCGCTCGCCGTGCACGCCGTCGGCGAGAGCTATGGCGTGTTCGGCGCGGCCGGCTCGGCCGTCGTGCGCGAGTTCGATCCGATGGCGCACGCCGGCGAAGGCGCCGCCGACGGCGGGCGCCTGAGCGCGCCGATGCCGGGCAAGGTGGTCGCGTTCCTGGTGCGGGCGGGCGACGCTGTCGAGGCCGGCCAGCCGCTGGCCGTCATCGAGGCGATGAAGATGGAGCACACGATCGCCGCGCCGCGCGCCGGCACGGTGGCCGAGCTGCTGTACCGCGCCGGCGACGCGGTGGGCGAGGGCGACGAACTGCTGCGGCTGACGGCCGCCGGTTGAAAGGCCGGCGTCAGTGCGACGAGCCGGCCCAGCGCGAAATGCTGCGGCCGAAGTCGAAGCCCGAGACGGCCGACCAGCCGGTGGCGGAGAACGGCGCGGGAGCGGTGTCGAGCGGGGCCGGGCGCGTCGCCATCTGCTCCTCGGCGCCGGCATGCTCGAAGCGGCGCGCCAGGGCCACGAGTTCATCGTCGCCGCAGCCGTCGCAGACGCACAGCACTTCGCGCGCGTAGTCGTCGCTCTTGAGCATGTAGGCGACGTCGATGCCTGCGCCCAGCTCGCGCAGCAGCGCGTAGTGGATGCGTGTCGCGATGCGGAGGCGGGCGGTCGGGTCCATTGGCGGTTCCTGCGGGGTCGGTGCGTTCATGGTGCAATCGAGGCTGCGACGCGCCCATCCCGTGTTCCGAGGGCGCGCCGTGTGCAATTCACGGTCCAGGCGGTGAGCGACGATGTTTCCTGAACGGGTGAGACTGGTCGACGTCGGCCCGCGCGACGGGCTGCAGAACGAGACGCAGCCGGTGGCGACGGCGCACAAGGTCGAGCTGGTGCGGCGGCTGCAGGCCGCCGGCCTGCGCGAGATCGAGGTGACGAGCTTCGTCTCCCCGAAATGGGTGCCGCAGATGGCCGACAACGCGCTCGTCATGGCCGGCATCGAGCGGCCCGCCGGCGTGCGCCATTGCGTGCTGGTGCCCAACCTGCAGGGCTTCGAAGCCGCGTTGCCGGCGCGGCCCGACGAGATCGTCGTCTTCGCCGCGGCGAGCGAGGCGTTCAGCCGGCGCAACATCAACTGCTCGATCGCCGAGTCGATCGAACGCTTCGCGCCCGTCGTCGGGGCGGCGCACCACCACGGCATCAAGGTGCGCGGCGCGATTTCGTGCGCGCTCGGCTGCCCCTACCAGGGCGAGGTGAGCGCCGACGCGGTCGAGAGCGTCGTGCGGCTGATGCGCGAGATCGGCGTCGACCACTGCGGTGTCGCCGACACGATCGGCGTGGGCACGCCGCGGCGCGTGCAGGCGGCGCTGGAACGCGCGCTGAAGCACTACCCGGTGGCCGAAGTCAGCGGTCATTTCCACGACACCTACGGCCAGGCGCTCGCCAACATCTACGCCGCGATGGAAACCGGCATCGCCACTTTCGACGCCAGCGTCGGCGGCCTCGGCGGCTGCCCGTATGCGAAGGGCGCGACGGGCAACGTCGCGACGGAGGACGTCGTCTTCATGCTGCGGGGGCTCGGCATCGAGACCGGCGTCGACCTCGACCGCCTGGTCGATACGGCGAAGTTCATCTCCGACGTGCTCGGCCGCAAGCCGGTGTCGCGCGTCGCCAATGCCGTGCTCGCCAAGCGCGGCGACGACGCTGGAGCGTGCGCTTGAGGGCCGACGCTGGCGAATTGCGCCCCGAGGGCTTCCGGCGCGTCGTCGACAAGCTGGCCGAATTCGGCCGGCAGATCGAGGCGGTGTGGCTCGACGTTGCGGCGCGCACGGCGCAGGAAGCGGCCGACGCGCTCGGCGTCGCCGTCGGCCAGATCGCCAAGAGCATCGTGTTCCGCGGCCCGGGCGATCGCGCCGTGCTCGTCGTCGCGTCGGGCGATCGGCGCGTCGACGAGGCCAAGGTGGCGGCAATCGTCGGCCCGCTGGCGCGCGCCGATGCCGCCTTCGTCAAGGAGCGCACCGGCTTCGCGATCGGCGGCGTCGCGCCGCTCGGCCATGTCGAGCCGCCCGTGATGCTGATCGACCGCGAACTGTGCCGCTTCGACGAAGTGTGGGCCGCGGCCGGCCATCCCAACGGGGTGTTTGCCGTGCGGCCGGGCGAGCTGGCGCGCATGACGCAGGCGCCGCTCGTCGATGTGGCGCAGGGCGCGTCGACGCCGGGGCTGACGGCGCCGTCACCGTGCAGCGGCGTCTGCCAGGTCGACGCGACGATCGGCCTGTGCCCCGGCTGCGCGCGCACGCTCGACGAGATCGCCGCCTGGCCGGCGCTCGACGACGCCGGCCGCTGGGCCTTGTGGGACCGCATCGCCGCGCGCCGGCTGCCGGAGGTTCGATGAAGCACCTGACGTTCTGGCTCGACGTCGTCTCGCCCTACGCCTATCTGGCGTTCGAGCAACTGCCCGACGCGCTGGTCGGCGTGTCGTGCGAGGTGACGTACCGTCCGGTGCTGTTCGCCGCGATGCTCGTCCGGCACCAGCACAAGGGGCCGGCCGAGATCGAGCCCAAGCGCGCGTGGACCTACCGCCACGTGCAGTGGCTGGCGCGTCGCCACGGCATCGAGCTGCAGCTGCCGGCCCTGCATCCGTTCAACCCGCTGCCGCTGCTGCGTCTGGCCTGGGCCTGCGCGCCGGCCGGCGGCACACCCAACCGCCACGTCTGCGAGACGCTGCTGCGCCATGTCTGGCGCGGCGGCGCGGCGGCGGACGACGCGGCGCGGCTGGCCTCGCTCGAAGCCGCGCTCGCGCCGCAGCGCGACCCGCGCAGCGACGCCGTGAAGGCCGAACTGCGGGCGGCGACCGACGACGCGGTCGCGCGCGGCGTGTTCGGCGTGCCGACGATCGAAGCCGACGGCCGCCTCTACTGGGGCTTCGATGCGCTGCCGATGCTCGCCGAGGCGCTGCGCGGCGACGGGCCGGCGCTCGACGCCGCGGCCTGGGACGCCGCCGCCACCCACCCCGCCCAGCACAGGAAGACCTGACGATGACGAAGCCTCCGCACGACCGCATCGCGCTGGTGACGGGCGCGGGTTCGGGCATCGGCCGCGCCGCCGCGCACGCGCTGCTCGCCGACGGTTGGCGCGTCGTGTTCGCCGGCCGGCGCGCCGACGCGCTGGCGCAGTCGATCGCCGACGCCGGCGACCCGTGGGGCGACATCGCCGCACGCACGCTCGCCGTGCCGACCGACGTGACGCGGCCCGAGGCCGTGGCGGCGCTGTTCGACGCGATCCGCACACGCTTCGGCCGGCTCGACCTGCTGTTCAACAACGCGGGCGTCTTCACGCCCGGCGTGCCGCTCGACGAGCTGACGCTCGAGCAGTGGCGCAGCGCCGTCGACACCAACCTGACCGGTCCGTTCCTGTGCACGCAGCACGCGTTCCGGCTGATGAAGGCGCAGGCGCCGAAGGGCGGGCGCATCATCAACAACGGTTCGATCTCGGCGCACGCGCCGCGGCCGAACTCGGCGCCCTACACCTCGACCAAGCACGCCATCACCGGCCTGACGCGCGCGTCGTCGCTCGACGCGCGCGCGCACGACATCGCAGTCGGGCAGATCGACATCGGCAATGCCGTGACCGAGCTGACGGAGCGCATGGCCGCCGGCATGCCGCAGGCCGACGGCAGCGTGCGCTCCGAGGCGCGCATGGACGTGCGCCACGCCGCCGATGCAGTGGTCCACATGGCCAACCTGCCGCTCGAAGCCAACGTGCTGTTCATGACGGTGATGGCGACAAAGATGCCCTACGTCGGGCGCGGCTGAGCGTCAGGCGTCGAGCGCCGCTCAGCGCCGCGCGATTGTGCGGCTGGCGCGACGACCCCGCACGTCATCTGCGCGACACGCCGCTATCATCGACCGCGTCATGCTGCACCTGCTGAACCTGCTCGCCGCCATCGCGTTGCTGGTCTGGGGAACGCACAACGTGCGCACCGGCGTGCTGCGCGCGTTCGGCGAGAACCTGCGCAGCGTGCTCGCCGCGAGCTTCGGCCGGCGCATCCCGGCGCTGGCCGCGGGCATCGGCGTGACGAGTCTGGTGCAGTCGAGCACCGCCACCTGCCTGATCGTCGCGTCGTTCGTCGGCAAGGGGCTGGTCGCGACCGGCGCGGCGCTCGCCGTGATGTTGGGCGCCGACGTCGGCTCGGCGCTGATGGCGGTGGTCTATTCGCTCGACCTGTCTTGGCTGTCGCCGTTGCTGATCTTCGTCGGCGTCGTGCTGTTCGTCTCGCGCCAGTCGAGCAACGTCGGGCGCGTCGGCCGCGTGCTGATCGGCCTCGGGCTGATCACGCTGGCGCTGCAGCTGATCGTCGCGGCGACGCAGCCGCTGATCGAGGCCCCCGCGGTGCGCGCCCTGCTCGTCGCGCTGCCCAATGAAGTGCTGCTCGACATCGTCGTCGGCGCCGTGCTGACGGTGCTGTCGTATTCGAGCCTGGCGATCGTGCTGCTGACGGCGACGCTGGCCAGCGCGGGCATGGTGCCGACGACCGTCGCGCTCGGCCTGGTGATCGGCGCCAACCTGGGCAGCGGCGTGCTGGCGGTGCTGGCCACCGGCGGCGCCTCGCGCGAAGTGCGCCGCCTGCCGCTGGGCAACCTGCTGTTCAAGGCGCTCGGCGCGGCGATCGCGATCCCGTTGCTGCCGCAGGCGCACGCGCTGCTGCAACAGTACGTGCCGGCGGTGGACCAGCAGATCGTGCTGTTCCACCTCGGGTTCAACGTCGCGCTCGCGCTGCTGTTCATCGGCTTCACGCAGGTGATGGGCCGCCTGCTCGACCGCTGGTTGTCGACGCCGCGGCACAGCGTGTCGGAGCGTCCGCGCCACCTCGACCCGGTGGCGCTGGCGACGCCGTCGCTGGCGATCAGCTGCGCCGCGCGCGAGGCGCTGCACCAGGCCGACATCGTCGAGACGATGCTGCGCGGCGTGCTGCCCGTGATCCGCAGCAACGACCTCGCGCTCGCCGAACAGCTGCGCAGGATGGACGACACGGTCGACGAGCTGTATTCGGCGATCAAGTTCTACCTGACGCAGATCTCGCGCGAGGCGCTGTCGGAGCGCGAGAGCCGGCGCTGGACCGACGTCGTCTCGTTCACGATCAACATGGAGCAGATCGGCGACGCCATCGAGCGCGTGCTGCAGGACGTCGAGGACAAGAAGATCCGCAAGAACCGCAGCTTCTCGGAAGCCGGCATGGCCGAGATCGTGCACCTGCACGAGCGGCTGCTCGCCAACCTGCGGCTGGGCATGAGCGTGTTTCTCGACGGCCATGTGCGCGACGCGCAGAGGCTGCTCGAGGAGAAGGCGAGCTTCCGCGACCTGGAGCACGAGTACGCGCAGCGCCACATCCAGCGCCTGCAGGCGAGCACGGCGCAGAGCATCGAGACCAGCTCGCTGCACCTCGACCTGATCAGCGAGTTGAAGCGCATCAACTCGCACATCTGCTCGATCGCCTACCCCATCCTCGAGTCGGCCGGTGCGCTGGCCAAGACGCGCATCCGTCATTCGCAGCTCGCCGAGCTGCCGGCCGACGAGGCGCGGTGACGCTGACCTGGCCGATCGTCGCGGCGGTGCTCGGCGGCGCGCTGCTGCACGCGGCGTGGAACGTGCTCGTCAAGGCGAGCGACGACAAGGCGCTCGACACGGCGCTCGTCACGGCGTCGGGTGCGCTCGTTGCGCTGCCGGCGCTGGCCGTCTCCGGGCTGCCGCCGGCAGCGGCGCTGCCCTACATCGCGGCCTCGCTCGTGATCCACATCGGCTACTACAGCGCGCTCGCCGGCGCCTACCACCACGGCGAGCTGGGGCAGACCTACCCGATCATGCGCGGCTGCGCGCCGCTGCTCGTCGCGCTGGTCAGCGCCGGCTGGGTCGGCGAGGCGCCGCGGCCCTGGGCCTGGGCCGGCATCGCGGGCATCGCAGTCGGCGTCGGCGTGGTCGGGCTCGCGCACCCCGGGCAGGCGCTGCATCACGGCAAGGCGCTGGCCTATGCGCTCGCCAACGCCGTCGTCATCGCGACCTACACCGTCGTCGACGGGCTCGGCGTGCGCGTCGCGACGCAGGCCGGCGGCAACGCGCTGCAATACGTGCTGCTGCTGTTCGCGCTCGATGCGCTGCCGTTCCCGCTGCTGCTGTACTGGCGGCGCAGCGCTTCGGGGCGCGTCGCGATGCTGCGGCGCGCGCGGGCGCGCTGGCGGCTGGCATCGCTCGGCGGGCTGGCGTCGCTCGCTTCGTATGCGATCGCGCTGTGGGCGATGACGCGAGCGCCGGTCGCCTCCGTCGCCGCGCTGCGCGAGACCTCGGTGCTGTTCGCCGCCGTGCTCGGCGCGTGGCTGCTGGGGGAAAGGTTCGGCATCCAGCGCGCCCTCGGTACACTCGTCGTTCTGGCTGGCGTGATGGCGCTGCGCATCGGCTGAACCCGGGGCGCCGCCCGGGCGCCGGCCGGCCTTTTCGAACCCTAGATGGTGTGTTCCAGGAGCCCCAGTCGATGACCGCCAAGATCCCCGGCCTCGCCGCCCCCCAGACCGCAACGCGCGCCACCGGCGCGCCGCCGGCGCAGCCGATCAGCGCCGAAGTGCTGGTCGAGAAGTATGCAAAGGGCGACGAGCGCACGGTCGACGAGGTGCGCGCCCGCGTGGCGCGCGCGCTGGCAGCGGTCGAGGCGCCCGAGCAGCGCGCGCAGTGGGAGGCGCGCTTCCTCGACGCACAGCAGCGCGGCTTCGTGCCGGCCGGGCGCATCAATTCGGCGGCCGGCACGGAGCTGACGGCGACACTGATCAACTGCTTCGTGCAGCCGGTGGGCGACTCGATCGCCCAGCCCGAGGACGGCGCTCCGGGCATCTACACCGCGCTCACCGAAGCCGCCGAGACGATGCGCCGCGGCGGCGGCGTCGGCTACGACTTCTCGCGCATCCGGCCGCGCGGCGCTCACGTCGGCTCGACGCAGAGCAGCGCGTCGGGGCCGGTCAGCTACATGCGCGTCTTCGACCGCTCGTGCGAGACGGTCGAGAGCGCCGGCTCGCGGCGCGGCGCGCAGATGGGCGTGTTGCGCTGCGACCACCCCGACATCGAGGAGTTCATCCACGCCAAGGACAGCGGCAGCCTGACCAACTTCAACATCTCGGTCGGCGTGACCGACGCGTTCATGCAGGCCGTCGAGAGCGACGCCGGCGTCGAGCTGGTGCACCGCGCCGAGCCTGGCGCCAAGCAGAAGGCCGACGGCGCCTGGCAGCGCGCCGACGGCCTCTGGGTCTACCGCCGCGTGCCCGCGCGCGACCTGTGGGACCAGGTCATGCGGTCGACCTACAACCACGCCGAGCCCGGCGTGCTGTTCCTCGACCGCATCAACGCCGACAACAACCTCGGCTACTGCGAGACGATCGCGGCGACCAATCCCTGTGGTGAGCAGCCGCTTCCTCCCTATGGCTGCTGCTGCCTCGGCTCGGTCGACCTGACGCGCTTCGTCGTCGACGCGTTCGAGCCGACGGCGCGCTTCGACGAGGCGGCGATGGCCGAGTTGTGCCGCACGGCGGTTCGCATGCTCGACAACGTGCTCGAGGCGACGGTGTGGCCGCTGCCGCAGCAGCACGACGAAGCGCGCGCCAAGCGCCGCATCGGCCTCGGCTTCACCGGGCTCGGCGATGCGCTCGTGATGCTCAACCTGCGCTACGACGCCGAGCCGGCGCGCGCGATGGCGCGCCGCATTTCCGAGGCGATGCGCGACGCGGCCTACCACGCGTCGGTCGATCTGGCGATCGAGCGCGGCGCGTTCCCGCTGTTCAACGCCGACCTCTACCTCTCGGGCGGGCGTTTCGCGTCGCGGCTGCCCGCCGAGCTGAAGGAGCGCATCCGCACCCACGGCATCCGCAACTCGCACCTGCTGTCGATCGCGCCGACCGGCACGATCAGCCTGGCCTTCGCCGACAACGCGAGCAACGGCATCGAGCCGCCTTTCAGCTGGACCTACACGCGCAAGAAGCGCATGGAAGACGGCACGTTCAAGGAATACGCCGTCGAGGATCGCGCCTGGCGCCTGTACCGCCACGTCAAGGGCGCCGACGCGCCGCTGACCGACGCCTTCGTCACGGCGCTCGAGATGAGCGCCGAGAACCACGCGGCGATGGTCGCCGCCGTCGCGCCCTGCATCGACACGGCGATCAGCAAGACGGTCAACGTTCCGGCCGACTACCCGTATGCCGAGTTCCAGAGCCTGTACCTGACGGCGTGGAAGTCGGGCTTGAAAGGCTTGGCGACCTATCGGCCGAACGCCGTGCTCGGCTCGGTGCTCAGCGCCACGCCGCTGCCCGCGCCCGAGCCGCTCACGCCCGCCGACGCGCGCCCGCTGCCCGATCGCCGCATGGCGCTCGACCGGCTGCCCGCGCCCGTGCTGTCGTCGCTGCGCTGGCCGGGCCGGCCCGAGCTGACGGCCGGCAACCCGGCGTGGACCTACATGATCCAGCACCCCAACGGCGAGTTCGCGCTGTTCGTCGGCGAACTGCCGGCCGACAACGGCCGCAACCTGCCGTTCGAGGTCTGGGTCAACGGCGCCGAGCAGCCGCGCGGCATGGCGGCGCTGGCCAAGACGCTGTCGATGGACCTGCGCGCCAACGACTCGGCCTGGCTCGAGCTCAAGCTCGACGCGCTGGCCACGGTGGCCGAGGAGCGCGCCTTCGAGATGCCGTTCCCGCCGCACGGCGAGCGGCGCTTGTTCCCCGGCGTCGTCGCGGCGACGGCGGCCGCGATCCGCTGGCGCTGCGAGCAGTTGGGCGCGCTGCGCGAGGGCGGGCCCACGCCCGTGCTCGACGCCATGTTCAGCCGCGACGAGCCGCGCACCGGCGTCTCGGGCACGCTGGCCTGGGCCGTCGACGTCGACAACCCGGCGACCGGCGAGAGCTTCACGCTGACGCTCAAGGAAGTGACGCTGCCCGCGCCCGACGGCGCCGCGACGACGCGGCCCTGCGCGATCGGCTTCACCGGCACCTACCCGCGCGCCCTCGACGGGCTGGCGCGGCTGCTGTCGCTCGACATGCGCGTCGTCGACCCGGCCTGGATCGGCATGAAGCTGCGCAAGCTGCTCAACGTCGGCGAGCCGCTCGGCCACTTCATGGCGCCGGTGCCCGATCTCGCCGGCGGCACGCGGCGCCAGCAGGTGTGGCCATCGACCGTCGCCTATGTGGCGCGGTTGATCATTCACCGCTACGCCATGCTCGGCGTGCTCGACGAGCAGGGTTTCCCGCTGCGCGAGATGGGCATCCTCGAGACGCCGACGCCGCGCGCCGCCGGCCAGGCGGCCGGGCCGATGGCCGGCCGCCCTTGCCCCGAGTGCGGCAACACGACGATGATCCACAAGGACGGCTGCGACTTCTGCACCGCCTGCGGCTACGTCGGCGCCTGCGGGTAAGGCCGGGAGCAAGCAGCCATGCCGGGCGGCGATGCGGCATCGACAGGCAGCGGCGGCCTGCTGCCGTGCCGCGTGCTCTACATCGAGGACCAGCCGCTGGGCATGGCTTTCGTCGAGGAGATGCTGGCGCAGTTTCCGGGCGTCACGCTGATCAAGGCGACGACGGGGCACGAGGGCATCGCCAAGGTGCGCAGCGAGCATCCCGACCTGGTGCTGCTCGACATGCACCTGCCCGACATCAGCGGGCTCGACGTCGTGCGCGCGCTCAACGAAGTCATCGCCACCGGCCATCCGCGCGTCATCCTGCTGACGGCCGACACGCTGTCGATGGACATCATCAAGGCGATGAGCCTGGGCGCGCACGACTACTGGATCAAGCCCGTCGAACACGCCAAGCTCGAGTCTGCGCTGCGTCACGCGCCGCACGGGCCCAAGGCGTAGGTGGACGAGAACACGCTGCCGCTCGACGCCGACGGCGTGCTCAAGCTCGCCGCGCAGACGATGTTCGCGACCTTCGCCAGCACGGCGATGGGCATGCTCGTCGTCGACCGCAGCCACCGCATCGTGTGGATCAGCGAGGGCTACAAGCGCTTCCTGCCGGCGCTCGGCCACCCCGACGAGCGCGACTTCGTCGGACAGCGCGTCGAAGACGTCGTGCCCAACACGCTGATGGCGCAGGTGATCGAGACCGGCCAGCCGATCCTCGTCGACCTGCTGACCAATTCGGCGGGCACCTTCCTCGTCAGCCGGCTGCCGCTGCGCGACGCCCAGGGCGACGTGATCGGCGCGCTCGGCATGGTGCTGCTCGACCACCCCGAGACGACGATGCAGCCGCTGATCGCCAAGTTCTCGCGCCTGCAGCGCGAGCTCGACGACGCGCGCCGCCAGCTCGCGGCGCAACGCCGGCCCAAGCACACGATTGCCAGCTTCATCGGCTCGAGCGCGGCGGCACTCGAAGTCAAGCGCCAGGCGCGCCGCGTCGCGGCCACCGACTCCACCGTGCTGCTGCAGGGCGAGACGGGTACCGGCAAGGAGTTGCTGGCGCATGCGATCCACGCGGCGAGCGCGCGCGCCGCGCGGCCCTTCGTCGGCGTCAACATCGCCGCCGTGCCCGACACGCTGCTCGAGGCCGAGTTCTTCGGCGTTACGCCCGGCGCCTATACCGGCGCCGACCGCAAGGGGCGCGAGGGCAAGTTCGCGCTCGCCGATGGCGGCACGCTGTTCCTCGACGAGATCGGCGACATGCCGCTGGCGCTGCAGAGCAAGCTGCTGCGCGCGCTGCAGGAGCAGGAGGTCGAGCCGCTCGGCAGCAACCGCGTGCAACCGGTCGACGTGCGCATCGTCGCCGCGACGAGCCGTGACCTCGCCGCGATGGTCGAGCAGGGCGGGTTTCGCGCCGACCTGTACTACCGGCTCAATGTCGTGCCGATTCGCGTCCCGCCGCTGCGCGAGCGTATCGACGATCTCGACGCCCTGGTCGATGCCCTTGCCGAAGACATCGCGCGGCGCAGCGCGCTGCCGGTCAAGCAGCTCGATCAGGACGCGCGCGACCTGCTGGCGCGCCACGACTGGCCGGGCAACATCCGCGAGCTGCGCAACGCGCTCGAGCAGGCGATGCTGATGACGGACGACGCCGTGCTCGGCGCGGCGCATTTCGGCGCGATCGCGGCGCTGGCGGCCGCTGGCGGCGCGCCCGCGGTCGCCGGCGCGCCGCCGCGGCAGCTGCCGCAGGCCAAGGCCGAACTCGAGCTGCGTGCAATCCGCGACGCGCTGGCGACGACCGGCGGCAACAAGGTCGCGGCCGCCAAGCTGCTGGGCATCTCGCGCGCGACGCTGTACGAGAAGCTGGCCACCCTGCGCTGAAAGCAGGGCGCTGCGGACCTTCGGTGTCCGGCAACCGGTCGTCCGGAATGCAGACAGGTGTCCGCTTCCCGGACACGCACGACGATGCGTTGCCCGGTCGCGAGCCGCGAAACCATGCGCTCGGAGCCCTCAACAGGCTGCGCCGGCCAGTCGTCTCAGGGTTTGCGCCAGGCAGGCGCGTGCTGGCATGACCATTGCGCTAGGGCTCTGCGTGGCGGCGCCGGCTGGCACCGCACAGTCATGCACCAGGAGACACCGAAGATGAACCGCAAGCCCGTTTCCCGCTCCACCCTGGCCCCGTCGGCGGCGCGTCGCACGCTGCTGGCCCTCGCAGCCGCCGCGGCCGTGACGCTGCCCGCCGCGGCGCTGGCGCAGTCCAAGGGCGAGATCAAGATCGCCGTGATCCAGAGCAAGACAGGGCCGCTCGAAGCCTATGCCAAGCAGATGATCGTCGGCTTCCAGATGGGGCTGGAGTACGCGACCGGCGGCAGCATGCAGGTGGCCGGCAGGAAGCTCGTCGTCATCGAGAAGGACGACCAGGGCAAGCCCGATATCGGCAAGGCCCAGCTCGCCGCGGCCTATGCCGACGACAAGGTCGACATCGCCGTCGGCCCGACGGCGAGCCCCGTCGCGCTGGCGATGCTGCCGGTGGCCGAGGAGTACAAGAAGATCCTGCTCGTCGAGCCGGCCGTCGCCGACAGCATCACGGGCGACAAGTGGAACAAGTACATCTTCCGCACCGGCCGCAACAGCAGCCAGGACGCCGCCGCCAACGCTGCCGCGCTGGACCGCGACGGCAACGTGATCGCCGTGCTGGCCAACGACAACGCCTTCGGCCGCGATGCGGTGAAGGCGTCGAAGGACTTCACCAGGAAGGCCAAGATCGTCCACGAGGAATACCTGCCGGTCGGCACCACCGACTTCACCGCCGGCCTGCAGCGCATCATCGACAAGCTCAAGGACCAGCCCGGCAACAAGTACCTCTCGGTCGTCTGGTCGGGCGCGCCGACGCCGTTCCCGAAGATCGCCGACCTCGAGCTCGACAAGCGCTACGGCATCAAGCTCGCCACCGGCGGCAACATCCTGCCGGCGATGGTGGCGTACAAGAACTTCCCCGGCATGGAAGGCGCGCTGTACTACTACTTCGGCATCCCGAAGAACAAGGCCAACGAGTGGCTCGTCGCCAATCATTACAGCCGCTACAAGAGCCCGCCCGACTTCTTCACGGCGGGCGGCATGAGCGCGGCGATGGCGGTCGTCGAGGCATTGAAGAAATCGGGCGGCGACACCAGCACCAACAAGCTGATCCGCACGATGGAAGGCATGAGCTTCGAGACGCCCAAGGGCACGATGACCTTCCGCAAGGAGGATCACCAGGCGATGCAGGACATGTTCCACTTCCGCATCAAGAACGACCCGGCGTTCGCCTGGGGCGTGCCGGAACTGGTGCGCACGATCCCCGCCAGCGAGCTGCAGATTCCGATTCGCAACACGCGCTGAGCCGAACCCTCTCCCTCCGGAGAGGGCGCCTCTTCATGCTCGAAACGATCGACTTGACCATCCGCTTCGGCGGCCACGTGGCCGTCGACGGCGTGTCGTGCCGCTTCGAGCCCGGCACGCTGACGGCCATCGTCGGCCCCAACGGTGCCGGCAAGACGACCTACTTCAACCTGATCAGCGGCCAGTTGCCGGCCAGCGCCGGGCGCGTGCTGCTCGACGGCGAAGACCTCACCCGTCTGCCGGCGCCGACTCGCACGCGGCGCGGCCTCGGCCGTGCGTTCCAGTTGACGCAGCTGTTCCCCAACCTCACGGTGCAGGAGAACGTGCGGCTGGCCGTGCAGGCGCGCTGCGGCGGCGGGATGGATCTGCTCAAGGTCTGGCTCGACCGCAAGGCCTGGATCGACGAGGCGCGCGAGCTGCTCGCGCAGGTGCAGCTCGGCGACAAGCTCGACCAGCACGCGGCGGCGCTGCCGCACGGCGACCAGCGCAAGCTCGAGGTGGCGCTGCTGATGGCGCTCGACCCCAAGGTCTACATGTTCGACGAGCCGACGGCCGGCATGAGCGTCGACGACGTGCCCGTCATCCTCGACCTGATCCGCGCGCTGAAGGCGCGCCGCGACCGCACCATCCTGCTGGTCGAGCACAAGATGGACGTGGTGCGCGAGCTGTCGGACCGCATCGTCGTGCTGCACAACGGGCAGCTCGTCGCCGACGGCGAGCCGGCCTCGGTGATTGCGTCGCCGGTGGTTCAGCAAGCCTACCTTGGCGTCGTGCCCGAGGAGGTTTCGGCATGACGGACGTGCTTCAGCTTTCGGGCGTGCACACGCACATCGGCGCCTATCACATCCTGCACGGCGTCGACCTCGACGTGCCCGAGGGCCAGGTGACGATGCTGCTGGGCCGCAACGGCGCCGGCAAGACGACGACGCTGCGCACGATCATGGGTCTCTACCCGCCGAGCCGCGGCACGATCGCCTTTCGAGGCGAGCCGATCCACGGCCGGCCGACGCCCGACATCGCGCAGCGCGGCATCGCCTACGTGCCCGAGACGATGGGCATCTTCACCGACCTGACGGTGCAGGAGAACATGGTGCTCGCGGCGCGCGCCGCCCGCCACGCCGGCGAGCTCGACGCTCAGCGGCTCGACTGGATCTTCGACCTGTTCCCGGCGCTGAAGAAGTTCTGGCTCTATCCGGCCGGCAAGCTGAGCGGCGGCCAGAAGCAGATGCTCGCGGTGGCGCGCGCCATCGTCGAGCCGCGCGCGCTGATCCTGATCGACGAGCCGAGCAAGGGCCTGGCGCCGTCGATCATCCAGAACCTGATCGGCGCCTTGCGCGAACTGAAGGCGCAGCGCACCACGATCCTGCTTGTCGAGCAGAACTTTTCGATGGCCAAGGCGCTGGGCGACACAGTGGCCGTGATGGACGACGGCCGCGTCGTGCACCGCGGCGCGATGGCCGAGCTGGCCGAAGACGAAGCGCTGCAGCAGCGGCTGCTCGGGTTGTCGCTGGGGGCGCATCAATGAACACGGTCATCGCATCACAAGCGGCGCAGCAGCCTGCGCAGGCGATCCCCAAGGCGGCGTTCGACTGGAAACCGATCGCATTGCTCGTCGCCGTGATGCTTCTGGCGGTGCCGGCCATCGGCAGCACGAGCAGCTGGATCACGCTCACCGTCGCCGGCCTGGCGATGGGGCTGATCGTCTTCGTCATCGCGTCGGGGCTGACGCTCGTCTTCGGCCTGATGGACGTGCTGAATTTCGGCCACGGCGTGTTCATCGCGCTCGGCGCCTTCGTCGCGACCAGCGTGATGGGCTGGGGCGCGGCCGCCGGCTGGGACGGCGTGGCCGGCGTGTTCGCCGCGATGCTCGTCGCGATGGCCGTCGCCGGCGCGGTGGGCTGGGCCTTCGAGCGCGTCATCGTGCGCCCCGTCTACGGCCTTCACTTGAAGCAGATCCTCATCACGATGGGCGGCATGATCGTCGGCGAAGAGATCATCAAGGTGATCTGGGGTCCGCTGCAGATCGCGCTGCCGCTGCCCGACGCGCTGCGCGGCGCCTGGTACTTCGGCGACGCCGCGATCGAGAAGTATCGCGTACTGGCCGCCGCGATCGGGCTCGTCGTCTTCGCGGCGCTCGTCTTCACGCTCAACCGCACCAAGATCGGCCTCCTGATCCGCGCCGGCGTGCAGGACCGCAGCATGGTCGAGGCGCTCGGCTACCGCATCCGCCAGTTGTTCGTCGGCGTCTTCGTCGCCGGCTCGGCGCTCGCCGGGCTGGGCGGCGTGCTGTGGGCGCTGTACCAGCAGAGCGTGGTGCCGCAGATCGGCGCGCAGGTCAACGTGCTGATCTTCATCGTCATCATCATCGGCGGCCTGGGCAGCACGCTGGGCTGCTTCGTCGGCGCGCTGCTCGTCGGCCTGATGGCCAACTACACCGGCTTCCTCGCGCCCAAGGTGGCGCTGTTCTCGAACATCGCGCTGATGGTCGTGATCCTGCTGTGGCGGCCGCAGGGGCTCTATCCGGTGACCAATCGATGAGCGCGACGCGGGCCGAGCGCCGGGCCGCCCCAAGCCGGCCCGCGATCCTCTCGGGGGATCGGCCGACGTACCCGTCGGACGAGGGGTGGTCATGATTGACCGGCTCTTGTCGCACGACCACCCGCGCAGCCGCTGGCTGGCGGCTGCGCTGCTCGTCATCCTCGTCGTGCTCGCGTTCGCGCCGTTCCTGTTCCCGGGCGCGAAGTCGATGTCGGTGGCGGCCAAGGCGCTCGTCTTCATCCTGCTCGTCGCGAGCTACGACCTGCTGCTCGGCTACACCGGCATCGTCAGCTTCGCACACACGATGTTCTTCGGCATCGGCGCCTACGGCGTGGCGATCGCGAGCGGTCGGTTGGGCGCCGGCTGGGGGGCGGTCGCACTCGGGCTGGCGCTGGCGATCGTCGCTTCGGTCGCGCTGTCGCTTGTCGTCGGCCTGTTCAGCCTGCGCGTCAAGGCCATCTTCTTCGCGATGATCACGCTCGCCGTCGCGACGGCGTTCCAGACGCTGGCGTCGCAGTTGAGCGACTTCACCGGCGGCGAGGACGGCCTGACCTTCCGCAATCCCGAATGGCTGAGCCCGGGCTTCGAGCCCTTCGAGGCCGAGGTGTTCGGCCTGCTGATCGACGGCAAGGCGATCACCTACTGGGTGATGTTCGTCGCGGTACTGGTGCTGTTTCTGCTGCTGCTACGCATCGTCAACTCGCCGTTCGGCCGCGTGCTGCAGGCGATCCGCGAGAACGATTTCCGCGCCGAGGCGATCGGCTACCGCACGGTGGTCTATCGCACGCTGTCGAACGTGCTGTCGGCGCTGTTCGCCACGCTGGCCGGCGCGCTGCTGGCCCTCTGGCTGCGCTACGTCGGGCCCGACACCACGCTGTCGTTCGAGATCATGCTCGACATCCTGCTCATCGTCGTGATCGGCGGCATGGGCACGCTCTACGGCGCCGTGATCGGAGCCGTGCTGTTCGTCGTCGCGCAGAACTATCTGCAGGACCTGCTGCGAGTCGGCGCCACGGCGCTCGAAGGCGTGCCGGTCGTGAGCGCCTTCGTCAACCCGGACCGCTGGCTGCTCTGGCTCGGCCTGCTGTTCGTGCTGTCGGTCTACCACTTCCCGACCGGCATCGTCGGCAAGCTGCGTGCGATGGCGGTCCGCTGGCGGTCGTGACGATGAGCTGCACTTCGCACTACGTCAGCTGCGCCGGCCGCGAGATCCACTACACCGAGTGGGGCGCGCAGCACGCCGAGACCGTGATCGCCTGGCACGGCCTGGCGCGCACCGGGCGCGACATGGACGACATCGCCGCCCACCTCGCGCAACGCTGGCGCGTGATCTGCCCCGACACCATCGGCCGCGGCCTGTCGCAATGGAGCCCGGAGCCGGCGCGCGAGTACTGCCTCGCGTTCTACGCCGAGCTCGCCGTCGCGCTCGTCGACCGGCTCGGCATCGAACGCTTTCACTGGCTCGGCACGTCGATGGGCGGCGCGATCGGCACGCGCGTCGCCGCCGGGCCGCTGCGCGGGCGCGTGCGCCGCCTCGTGCTCAACGACAACGGGCCGCAGCTCGCGCCGGCGGCGATCGAGCGCATCCGCAGCTATGCCGGCCACCCGGCGGCGTTCGACACCGTCAGCGAGCTGGAGCAGTACTTCCGCACCGTCTACCAGCCCTACGGCCGGCTCAGCGACGCGCAGTGGCGGCGCCTGACCGAAACCTCGGTGCGGCGGCTCCCCGACGGCCGCGTCACGCCGCATTACGACCCGGCGATGGTGCAGCAGTTCATCAACTTCCCCGACGACTACACGCTGTGGGACGCCTGGGACACGCTCGACCTGCCCGTGCTGTGCCTGCGCGGCGAGCACTCCGACCTGCTGCTGCGCGAGACGGCCGAGGCGATGCGCAACCGCGGCCCGCGCGCCGTCGTCGTCGAGATCGCCGGCTGCGGCCACGCGCCGGCGCTCAACGTGCCGGAGCAGTTTGCGCTGGTGGAGCGGTTCTTCGCGGCGGAGTGAGGGCTCTTCAATACTAAACGCGGGCGTAGCCCTTCGACATGCGGACGCCCGACAACGGCGGCCTTCCGCATGTCGTTGTAGCTCCCTCTCTCACCCCGGATAGCTACACTCAGCGCCTGCAAGGCCCCGAGCGTCGGCAAAGTTGTAGCTCCCTCTCTCACCCCGGATAGCTACACTCTGCTGGTGCTGGGCTGACAGCGCTTCCGGTTGTAGCTCCCTCTCTCACCCCGGATAGCTACACTCGCGATGGCGGGCCACGCCACCGTCGGCAGCGTTGTAGCTCCCTCTCTCACCCCGGATAGCTACACTCTGGATGAAGAAGCAACAGGACTTGCATCAGGTTGTAGCTCCCTCTCTCACCCCGGATAGCTACACTCGCCGAGCTCTGCAAGGCCGACGCGATCCTCGTTGTAGCTCCCTCTCTCACCCCGGATAGCTACACTCCAGGAGTCGCGATTCGAGGCGCGCTGCCAGGTTGTAGCTCCCTCTCTCACCCCGGATAGCTACACTCATGAGCACACCAGAGCGGGCAGCCGAAGCAGTTGTAGCTCCCTCTCACCCCCCGGATCGCTACACTCTCGTCCGGCCGCAACCCGCGCCACCCTTGGGTTGGCGCGGGTTTCTTTTTTCCGAATCGGTTTTCAGAACAGCAAGGTCTGCGCTGCGTTGACCTGTTTTTCCTGAAAGAGCGGCAGTCCAACAAGGATCTTCATGCTCGCGTACTGCTTCTCCGTCACCGTCAGAACGCGGATGGAGCCTTCCGGTGGCAGGCTGTTGAGCAACCGCTTCATGTGCTTTTCCTCCGCGTCGGTGCCATTCAGAATGCGGCCGTACACGGAAAACTGAATCATGTCGTAGCCGTCGTTAAGCAGAAAGCGCCGGAACTGCGCATAGGCCCGCCGCTCGTCCTTCGTCACGACTGGCAAGTCGAACAACACCATCAACCGCATGAAGCGCCTCGTGTCCTTGCCCACAGGCCCTATGCTTCCAGTCGATGCTGCCGCAGCCCGATCAGCACGGGCAGTTCGAGCAGGGCTTCGCTGCTGCCGTCGAACACCCGCACCAGTGCTTCGGTCGCCTGTTCGATCGCGGCGAGGACTGTCATGTCCCCGCGCGGCATGCGCATGTCGACGTTGAGCAGGCAGACGAGACCAACTTTGTCGGACGGCGTCAGTTCGCGGTCTTCCGCATCGCGGGGCACCCTGTTTCTCGATACGTGAAGGTCGACCAGCGGTCGAAATGGTTCGATCAGGTCATCGGCCAGATTGAATGCGTTCTGCTCGCTGTCGTGAAAGAGACCCACGCTCGGGTGCAACCCATGCGCCACGAGTCCGCGCGTGATGGCTCCGCGAATGACTGCGTAGCCGTAGTCCAGTGCCGCGTTCGTCCAGCATTCCTGGCTGCGGTGAAAGCTGCGGCCGAACATCTGAGGGAAGTGGTACGCGCTCGCCTGTGCTTCCATGCGGCCCGTGTCTCCGGATCGCACGCGCCGGGCATATGAATCCAGCCGCTCGGCATCGCCCTTGCCGGCGAGCCGCATGCAGGCCGCCTGGTTCGCGATCTTTGCCTTCACGATTACGGCCCACGCACGCTTGGCGGACGGGCGATCGATGTCCAGTTGCAGCCGCAGCATGCGCGTGCTGCGGCTATGTGCCAAGAATGGCAGGAATACGCCGCTGGGCTGATGGTTGTCGCCGGTGGCGAACAAGCCAATTCCGTACTCACCGCAGGCTGACAGCACGGGGTGCGTGAGTGTGATCTCGCGATGATTGAGCACGATCACCGCAATGTCCTCGAATGGCACACGCGCTGAATCGTCTTGCTCGACGACAAGTGAGAAGTGCTCGCGCTTGAGCTTCGCGGGCTGCGAGATGACCACGCTACGCCAGACCACGGCGGGGCTCCGGCTGCGCAAGATAGACGTTGCCGAGCAAGTCAACGTTGAGCTTGTCGATCGACAGAGCCATCTTGACGCCGATGCTCTGAATGAGGCCGTCCTTGCCAAGATGCAGGTTGCGATCGTGCGTCCACAGATTGATGGCGCCGGTCGAGCGATTGCAGCCTGCGTAGTACCCGAGATGGGATTCAGTCTTCAGGCGGACACGCACAAGATCGTTTGGGTAGATCGAGAAGCGCCACGCGAAGCTGTCGTCAATCAGGGACCACTCGCTCTCGTCCTTGAACGCGACGATGGCGCGATCAGGCAGACCCGCGACCCGGTGGTGAACATACACCGGGACCAAGTGAAACCTGTTGTCCTTGGCGAACACGTCGACGCGCAGCATGGTGTCGTTCTTGGCCACACCGCCGCGCACTGGAATACCGGAGAGCTTGTCGATCACCATCGTGACCGTTCGTACGATCGGGCCTGTGGGATTGCCATCGCGGTCCGGCTTGCGCAACGGGTCGCCGAGCGGGAATGCTTTGTCCCCCTTGCCACCGTGAGCCTCCAGACGTGAGCGGACGGCGGCATAGAGCTTCTCGTTGCGGTGCGGGTCGATCAGTTGATCGAGATCCTTGATCGTCAGGCTCGCGAGAGGAACCTTCTGTGTCACGCTTCCTTGCGCTTTGAGGCGATCCGGCTGTCCATAGATCGTTTCTTTGTGGGCGGCGCCACCGTTGCGCCGTTGCGGTGCGCGCGACACGAACAGAGGGCGGAGTGCATCGAGCGCACTCGGAGGGTAGGTGCCGAGCGCCTGCATGGCCGTTCGAAGTCGCGCGGGATCGTCTTCTTTGAGCCGCCCCTCCAACTCCGTGCGGAAGTGAGGCCACGGTGCCGGGAAATGTTGTTCCATGCGCGCGAACGCGGCCGGATCGACGATCTCGCCGGTCTCAGTGTCTACGAAGCCTGCGCGGATGTGCTCCAGTTCCCTGCGGCGTGCGTAGTCTGAAAGACGCTTGACCATTCCATGAGTGCACGCGGCTACGACGGCGGCGTCGAGCGCATGGTGACGGTCGCTTTCCTCGCGGACCTTCAGCAGGCCCCAACGCGCTCGCAGGAACGCCGTCAGCTGCCCGCTCACGACGACACAGCGCTTCGCCTCGCTGCCGTCCGCGAGTCGCAGATGGCGCTCGACATAGTTCTTGAAGAAGCGGCAGATGTAGCGGGTGTCGTTCAGATTCCGCTCGCGAAACTCCCTGGCCTCGTCTTCTCCGAAGTTCTTTCGGAGCAATCTGCTTCGCTTTGCCTGGCGGTAGGCCCTGTTCGATTCGACGAAGGCGACAAATAGCCGCCAGCGTGGGCTGTCGTCTGCGCCGCCTAGGTGCTCGTAGGGCGTGCGGTTTCCCTTGTCGCGATTCTCCTTCGCGAGGACAAGCACCTTGTTGTTCCTGCTGTCGTCGAAGCTGCGCGAATAGGGCAATGCGTGATCGATCTCGACGTAGCCTTCCTCGAGCAGGCGGTTGATATCCAGCGGTTCGACCGAATACGCGCATTTGCTCAGTTGTTCGCGATAGAGCCGCCACTTCTCGAACTCGACGCCCCTCGGCTCGCGGCCGAAGTGCTCGGCGAACATCGCGCGATCCTTCTCGTTGCGCTCGCGGTATGCGGTCTGCTCCTTCTCGATCTGGCGTCGCTCGTCGAGAGGCTTCGACAGATCGCGCGCCATTTCGATGCGGACCTCGTGCGGCGAGCCGTATTCGCGCACGAGCGCATTCAGCACCTTGCGGGCTTGGTTCAGTGCGCGCAACACGACGGGGTTGCGAGGCACGTCGAGGTCTTCGTTGAAGACCATGCGCCCGTCCTTGTCGCGCCTGGCATAGAACGGCGGTAGGTACTTGTGATCGCCGGGCGCCGCGCTTGGCGGTTGGCTGTGCCGATAGCCGGCCGCCTCGCACGCCTCGTCGTAGCGAAATCCGCTCTCCATGTGGGGAACGATGGCGCGTAGTGCCTTCAGCGACAAGGAGTGGAACTTGTCGAAGCGCAGGTCGAGCAGCGCTTCGATCGTCCTTTCGATTGCCGGCAGTCGCAACTTGCGCAGTTCCGTGCGGACTTCGCCATCGTCCTTGTAGACGCTGAGCACATAGGCAATCTGGTCAAGCAGTTCGGGGCGACCGTCGATCGCGGCGCCGGCCATGCCTTCCCACTCTGTTTCCAGCCCCGCCTTCTTGAGCGTGAGGCCCAGCGCCTGCCATGCGGGGAGCTTGACTAGCGCTGCGTCCTCCGGGTCTTTCGCCTTGCCATCGGCGACCTGGGCTGCGCTCGGGTAAGCGAGACCGGCGACGCGAAACGTGTCGGGCAGGCAACCCGCCTTCACGAGAGCCGAACGCAGCTGCTTGTACTTGAAGTCGCCTGCCTGTTGGTAGGGCAGGGGCAGTGCGAGGCGTCGTTCTTCTTCATTCAGCGGGCGTGCGCGGCCATCGACAAAGACCCGCAAGTTGTTCAGGCGTGTGAGCCAGACGTGACGCTCGGCGGTGTAGCTCGCTTTGGGTGCTCGGTACTCGGCCCTCTCGAAGGTGCACCGGCCGAGCATCCTCAGCAGGTCGGCACCGGCGAGCGCCGGCTTCTGCAACCAGAACAGTCCGCTCTTGTCGTCGCCGGCACCGAGCAGTTCGGCCTGCAACGGCTCTCCTGCATGCGGGTTGCCGAGCTCGCGCTGCCTCTCGAACAACCGCTTCAACTCGTCGCCGAGCAAGGTGCGCGACAGTGCCTTGCCGTAGTCGCCCTGCTTGTTGCGTTGTGCATCCGGAAACTCGGACAGCACCATTTCGGCAGCCGATCGATAGCCTTTCGCCTGCATGAGCTTGGCGGTCGCGGCAAGCCCCTGCTTGACCCTACCGCCTTCGCCCTTGCTGTCTGCCTCGGCCTTCTTCTCCTCGGCACGGCTGATCCAGTGAAACCCGCGGTGCTTGCACAGGTGATAGATGACCCGGGCCCATTCCTCGCGGCTATATTGCCGGTCGAACCCTTCGACACGCAGCTTCCAAAGCGAAAGGGTGAAGGGGTGCTGCGGGTGGAACAGGTGCGGATCGTCGATCACGCCCCATCGTCTGAGCAGCCGCGCGAGCTTTGTCAGCCGCCATGCGCGTCGACGTAGGCGGCGGCGCATCAGCCGCGCGTTACGTCGAATCAGGTTGAGCGAGTCGCCTTCCTTGGCGGTTTCCGCCTTGTCGAAGGCGCGTACGCCAAGGGCAACGATGCGGTCCGGCAATAGGACGGCCCAACCGACAGACGCGACACCGATGTCGAAGCCGAAGGTGAGTGACTCTGGCTGCTCCTTGTGCTTCACGTCGTCTCCCGTTATTCTCGCTACCGTTGTAGCTATCCGGGGTGAGAGCCGTTGCTGCAATAAGGAACGTCGAAAGACGATCCGAATCCAAGCCCGGCCCCCGTGCCGGGCTTTCCCTTTTATCGGTGGGCAAGCCTGCGCGTCAACACCAAGACAGCAAGTCTCCACGGGATGGCCTTGGCCGCCCCCCGGTTTCGGGGCGTCTCTAGAATGCTCCGCTCGCTCTCAGCAGGACCCTCCCGATGTCCGGCAGCATCCGCATCCGCGGCGCCCGTCAGCACAACCTGAAGAACCTCGACCTCGACATCCGCACCGGCGAGATGACGGTCGTGACGGGGCCGAGCGGGTCGGGCAAGTCGAGCCTGGTGTTCGACACGCTGTACGCCGAGGGCCAGCGCCGCTACGTCGAGACGTTCAGCGCCTATGCGCGCCAGTTTCTCGACCGCATGGACCGGCCGGCGGTCGATCGGGTCGACGGCGTGCCGCCGGCGATCGCGATCGACCAGACCAATCCGGTGCGCAGCTCGCGCTCGACGGTCGGCACGATGACGGAGCTCAACGACCACCTGAAGCTGCTCTTCGCACGCGCCGCCGAGCTGTACGACCGCGAGACGGCGCAGCGCGTGCGCCACGACTCGCCGCAGACGATCTACGCCGAGCTGATGGCGCGCACGGCGGCCGACGACCGGCGTCTCGTCGTCACTTTCCCGGTCGAGCTGCCCGGGAACACGAGCGCCGACGAACTGCAGCAGTGGCTCTCGGCGAGCGGCTTCACGCGCGTGCAGGCCGAGCGCGTGTCGGGTGGAAGGAAGCTGCTCGACGTCGTCGCCGACCGCTTCCGCATCCAGGGCACGGAGCAGGCGCGCGCCGTCGAGGCGATCGAGACGGCGTTGAAGCGCGGCGCGGGGCGCGTCAACGTCTATGCGCTGCGCGACGAAGGGGAGCCGGATCTGTGGCGTTACTCGACCGGCCTGCACTGCCCCGACAGCGACATCCGCTACGCCGACCCGCAGCCGGCGCTGTTCAGCTTCAACTCGGCTGTCGGCGCCTGCGAAACCTGCCGCGGCTTCGGCCGCGTGATCGGCGTCGACTTCGGTCTGGTGATCCCCGACGAGCGCAGGACGCTGCGCAACGGCGCGATCAAGACGCTGCAGACACCGGCGTGGAAGGAGTGCCAGGACGACCTGCTGAAGTACGCCGGCGCCGCCGGCATCCCGCGCGACACGGCGTGGAGCCAGCTCGCGCAGGCGCAGCGCGACTGGGTGATCGACGGCGACCCGGCGTGGAAGGGCAACTGGAACAAGCAGTGGTACGGCGTGCGGCGCTTCTTCGAGTACCTCGAATCGAAGGCCTACAAGATGCACATCCGCGTGCTCTTGTCGAAGTACCGCAGCTACACGCCCTGCCCGGCCTGCGGCGGCGCGCGCCTCAAGCGCGAGGCGATGCTGTGGCGGCTCGGCTCGAAGGCCGACGCCGATGCGGTGCTGCCGCCCGGGCGCCGATTCATGCCGCAGGGCGTGGCGTGGACGCGCGCGCAGATCGAGGCGCTGCCGGGCCTGACGATGCACGACCTGATGCAGCTGCCGATCGATGTGCTGCAGCGCTGGTTCGCGACGCTGTCGCTGCCATCGACGCTGCTCGACGATGCGCTGAAGCTCTTGCTCGACGAGATCCGCACGCGGCTGAAGTACCTGTGCGACGTCGGCATCGGCTACCTGACGCTCGACCGCCAGAGCCGCACGCTCAGCGGCGGCGAGGTGCAGCGCATCAACCTGACGACGGCGCTCGGCACCTCGCTCGTCAACACGATGTTCGTGCTCGACGAGCCGTCGATCGGCCTGCACCCGCGCGACATGAACCGCATCGTCGAGGCGATGCACCGGCTGCGCGACGCGGGCAACACGCTCGTCGTCGTCGAGCACGACCCGGCCGTGATGCTGGCGGCCGACCGGCTCATCGACATGGGCCCCGGGCCCGGCGAGCGCGGCGGCAACATCGTGTTCGACGGCACGCCCGACGCGGCCCGCCGCGCCGACACGCTGACAGGCGAGTACCTCGGCGCGCGCAAGTCGGTCGGCATCGGCATCCGCCGCGCCGTCGATGCGCACACGCCGCGGCTGATCGTCGAAGGCGCGCGCGAGCACAACCTGAAGAACGTGACGGTCGAGCTGCCGCTGCAGCGCCTCGTCGTCGTGACCGGCGTGTCGGGCTCGGGCAAGTCGACGCTGATGCAGGACGTGCTCTACCCCGCGCTGGCGCGCCACTTCGGCAAGCCGACCGAGACGCCGGGCACGCACGAGCGCCTGCTCGGCGCCGACTGGCTGACTGACGCCGTCTTCGTCGACCAGTCGCCGATCGGCAAGACGGCGCGCTCCAACCCGGCGAGCTACGTCGGCGCGTTCGACCCGATCCGCAAGCTGTTCGCCGACTCGGCCCTGGCGCGCGAGCGCGGCTACGGCGCCGGCATGTTCAGCTTCAACGCCGGCGACGGGCGCTGCCCGACCTGCGGCGGCTCGGGCTTCGAGCACGTCGAGATGCAGTTCCTGAGCGACGTGTATCTGCGCTGCCCCGACTGCGACGGCCGCCGCTACCGCGCCGAGATCCTCGACGTGAAGATCGACCGGCGGCGCCCCGGCGAGGTGGTGCGCGAGCTGTCGATTGCCGACGTGCTCGAGCTGACGGTGAGCGAAGCGGTGCAACTGTTCCGCGACGACCGCGAGGTGCTGCGCGTGCTGCAGCCGATCGTCGACGTCGGCCTCGAGTACGTGAAGCTCGGCCAGCCGGTGCCGACGCTGTCGGGCGGCGAGGCGCAGCGCCTGAAGCTCGCGGGCTTTCTCGCCGAGACGGTGCAGGAGGCGACGGCGTCGCGCCAGGGGCTGGCGCGCAAGGGGCGCCTTTTTCTGTTCGACGAGCCGACGACGGGGCTGCACTTCGACGACATCGCCAAGCTGATGCGCGCGCTGCGCAAGCTGCTCGCGGCGGGGCACTCGATCGTCGTCATCGAGCACAACCTCGACGTGATCCGCAGCGCCGACTGGATCGTCGACCTCGGCCCCGAGGGCGGCGACGCCGGCGGCGAAGTCGTCTGCGTCGGCACGCCCGAGGATCTGCGCGCACATCGCACGTCGCACACCGGCAAGGCACTGCGCGACTACGAGCAGGCGATCCACGGCCACCGCGTCGAGGAAGGTGTGCCGCTGCAGAGCCTGGTGCGCGCGGCGCGGCGCGAGGCCGACGAGGTGATCCGCATCGTCAACGCCCGCGAGCACAACCTCAAGTCGATGGACGTCGACATCCCGCGCGGCAAGTTCAGCGTGATCACGGGCGTCAGCGGCTCGGGCAAGAGCACGCTGGCCTTCGACATCCTGTTCAACGAAGGGCAGCGGCGCTATCTCGAATCGCTCAACGCCTATGCGCGCAGCATCGTGCAGCCGGCCGGCCGGCCCGAGGTCGACGCCGTCTATGGCATCCCGCCGACGGTGGCGATCGAGCAGCGCCTCTCGCGCGGCGGGCGCAAGAGCACGGTCGCGACGACGACGGAGGTCTGGCACTTCCTGCGCCTGCTCTACGTCAAGCTGGGCGTGCAGCACTGCATCAAGGACGGCACGCCGGTGCGGCCGCAGAGCGTCGAGAGCATCGCCGCGCAGCTGCTGCGCCAGCACAAGGGCCGGCATGTCGGCCTGCTCGCGCCGCTCGTCGTCGCGCGCAAGGGTGTCTATACCGACCTCGCGAAGTGGGCGCGGGCGCGCGGCCATACGCATCTGCGCGTCGACGGCGAGTTCCTGCGTGTCGACCCGTGGTCGCGCATCGACCGCTTCAAGGAACACACGATCGAGCTGCCGGTCGGCGACCTCGTCGTCGACGCCGGCCACGAAGCCGAGTTGCGCGCGCTGCTCGCGAAGGCGCTCGACCACGGCAAGGGCGTGATGCACCTGCTGACCGACTTCGACGGCCTGGCCGACGCGATGGACTCGGGCGAACCGACCGCGGGCATCGGCCGGGTGCAGGTGTTCTCGACCAAGCGCGCCTGCCCGACCTGCGGCACGAGCTACCCCGAACTCGACCCGCGCCTGTTCTCCTACAACAGCAAGCATGGCTGGTGCACGGGCTGCGTCGGCACCGGGCTGGCGCTGACGCGCGAGCAGCGCAAGGCCTACGACGACTCGGTGCGCGACGACGACCAGCGCGGGCGCGAGCAGAGCTTTCCGTCCGAGGAGGCCGAGGTCGAGGGCATCGTCGATGCGCCGTGCTCCGAGTGCGGCGGGGCGCGACTGAATCCGATCGCGCGCTCCGTCAACTTCGACGGCCGCGCGATCAGCGAAGTGGCGCGCGACGCCGTCGCCGACGCGCGACGCTGGATCGAGGCGCTGGCGGCGAGCGGCCGCCTCGGCGAGCGCGAGACGGGCATTGCGCGCGACGTGATGACGGAGATCCGCAACCGGCTGTCGTTCCTCGAGGAAGTCGGCCTCGGCTACCTGACGCTCGACCGCGCCGCGCCCACGCTCTCGGGCGGCGAGGCGCAGCGCATCCGCCTCGCGGCGCAGCTCGGCAGCCGGCTGCAGGGCGTGTGCTACGTGCTCGACGAGCCGACGATCGGCCTGCACCCGCGCGACAACCGCATCCTGCTCGACGCGCTGCAGCAGCTCGGCGCGCAGGGCAACACGCTCGTCGTCGTCGAGCACGACGAGGACACGATCCGCCGCGCCGACCACATCATCGACATCGGCCCGGGCGCCGGCAAGCGCGGCGGACGCCTCGTCGCGCAGGGCAGCGCGGCCGACCTGGCGCGCCACGCCGATTCGGTGACGGGGCGCTTTCTCGCGCAGCCGATGCGGCACCCGCTGCAGCCGCGCCGCGCCGTCGATGCCGACACGCCGGCGCTCGCGCTGCGCGGCGCGGCGCTGCACAACCTGCAGCGGCTCGACGTCGACGTGCCGCTCGGCCGCCTCGTCGCCGTGACCGGCGTCAGCGGCTCGGGCAAGTCGACGCTGGCGCGCGATGTGCTGCTCGCCAACCTGCAGTTCGTCAATGTGCGCGGCGGCAAACCCGCTTGGCAAGGTTGCGACGCGATCGACGGCTGGCAGCGCATCGACCGCGTGCTTGAAGTCGATCAGACGCCGATCGGCAAGACGCCGCGCTCGTGCCCGGCGACCTACATCGGTTTCTGGGACGCGATCCGCCGCCTGTTCGCCGAGACGCTGGAGGCCAAGGCGCGCGGCTATGCACCGGCGCGCTTCTCGTTCAACACGGGCGACGGGCGCTGCGCTGCGTGCGAGGGCCAAGGCCTGCGCACGATCGAGATGAGCTTCCTGCCCGACGTCAAGGTGACCTGCGACGTCTGCCGCGGCCAGCGCTTCAACGCCGAGACGCTGGCCGTCACCTGGCGCGGCAGGAACATCGGCGACGTGCTGCGCATGGAGGTCGACGAGGCGGTCGAGTTCTTCGCGGCGATGCCGGCGATCGCGCATCCGCTGCGGCTGCTCGAGGACGTGGGCCTCGGCTACCTGACGCTGGGCCAGCCGTCGCCGACGCTGTCGGGCGGCGAGGCGCAGCGCATCAAGCTGGTGAGCGAGCTGGTGAAGGTTCGCGACGACGTGACGCGGCGCGGACAGAAGGCGCCGCACACCTTGTACGTGCTCGACGAGCCCACCGTCGGCCTGCACATGGCCGACGTCGACAAGCTGATCCGCGTGCTGCACCGGCTGGTGGGCGGCGGGCACAGCGTCGTCGTCATCGAGCACGACCTCGACGTGATTGCCGAGGCCGACTGGGTACTCGACCTCGGCCCCGAAGGCGGCGCCGGCGGCGGGCGGCTGATCTGCGCCGGCCCGCCCGAAGCGGTGCGAGACACGGCGGCGAGCCACACGGGGCAGGCGCTGGCGCCGGTGCTCGCGCGCGGCGAGCCGGCAGCGGCAGCCGTCGCCGCGGCCTGAACCTCGCGGCTGTCTACGCCGCGTGCGGCGCGGCGGCGTCGGTGTCGGCCAGCAGGCGCTGCGCGCGCTGCTGCAGCGCGCGCGCGTCTTCGGTGTCGCCGCACAGGTAGAGCAGGTCGGACAGCCGCATCAGCACGGCGGCCTGCAGCGCCGGCGCAGCGATGTCGGCGACGAGGCGCGCGGCCTCGAAGCTGTAGTCGCGCAGGCGCTCGCGGGCGCGGTGCGCGAGGCGGGGCTCGCCCGCCGCGTCGTGCCGGATGGCGGCAGCGAGCGCAGCGCTCGCCATGTCGCACAGCGCATCGAGGCAGGCTTGCGGTCGGCCGAGCGTGCGCGCCCGCCGCAGGCCCTGCTGCAGGTGCCATTCGGCGCGCTCGGGGTCGCCGGCGGCCTGGTAGCACCACGCGACTTGCGACACGGCGCGCGACCAGGCTTCGCCGTCGCCCGCGGCGTCGGCGCTTTCCAGCGTGCGCAGCGCATGGCGCAGCGACGGCGAGGCGTCGGTTTCGGAAGCGTCGGCAACGGGCAGGGTGGGCGCGGCAGGCATGCGGACGGCTCCGGGTGCAGGATTGCGGACCACTCTAGCGGTGCCCGCGTTGCATGTGCTCCCTGCGAGAAGGGGGAGCCGTCACGGCGCCACGCGGATGCGGGGACGCGCGCCGGCGTTGCAGCGCGCGGTGCAGCCGCCAGCCGAGCAGCACGGCGATGACGACGGCGTAGACCGCCACCTCGGCGAAATTGTTCTTCGCCGCACGCATCCAGAAGAAGTGCAGCAGGCCCAGCAGCACGATGGCGTAGACGAGGCGGTGCAGCGCCTGCCAGCGCGCGGCGCCCAGCGCCTTGATGGCGCGGTTGAACGACGTCGCCGCCAGCGGCAGCATCAGCAGCAGCGCAGTGAAGCCGACGAGGGCGAACGGGCGCTTCGGGATGTCGCGCGCGATCGCCGCGGGGTCGAAGCCCATGTCGAGCCAGGCGTAGGCGAGGAAGTGCAGCACGCCATAGAAGGAGGCATAGAGCCCCAGCATGCGGCGAAAGCGCGCCAGGGCGGGCTGGTTCGTCCAGATGCGCAGCGGCGTGACGGCGAGGGTGAGGCACAGGAAGCGCAGCACCCAGTCGCCGGTGCCGCGGAGCAGTGCCTCGGCCGGATTCGCACCGAGCGTGTTCGCGAGCGCACCGTACAGCAGCGACGCGAACGGCAGCAGCGCCGCGGCGAACAGCAGCGGCTTGGCGGCCGGGTGCAGCAGCGGGGAGCGCAAGGCGTCAGAAGTTCTTCTTCAGGTCCAGGCCGGCGTAGAGCTGGCCGACCTGCGCCTCGTAGCCGTTGAACATCAGCGTCGGCCGCTTGCGGCTGAACACACCGTCCTCGCCGATGCGCCGCTCCGTCGCCTGGCTCCAGCGCGGGTGGTCGACCTGCGGATTGACGTTGGAGTAGAAGCCGTATTCGCGGCTGGCGGCCTCGACCCAGGCGGTCGTCGGCTGCCGCTCGACGAAGCGGATGCGCACGATCGACTTGGCGCTCTTGAAGCCGTACTTCCACGGCACGACGAGGCGCAGCGGCGCGCCGTTCTGATTCGGCAGCACTTCGCCGTACATGCCGAAGGCGAGCAGGGTCAGCGGGTGCATCGCCTCGTCGAGGCGCAGGCCCTCGACGTAGGGCCAGTCGAGCACGCTCGAGCGCAGTCCCGGCATCTGCGTCTTGTCGGCGAGCGTCGTGAACTCGACGAACTTCGCGTTGCCGGTCGGCTCGACGCGCCGGATCAGCTCGGCCAGCGACCAGCCGACCCACGGAATCACCATCGACCAGCCCTCGACGCAGCGCAGGCGGTAGATGCGCTCTTCCATCGGCGCGAGCGCGAGCAACTCATCGAGGCCCCAGACCTTGGGCTTGCGCACTTCGCCTTCGACGGCGACGGTCCACGGCCGCGGCTGCAGCGTCTTCGCGTAGCGCGCCGGGTCGGACTTGTCGGTGCCGAACTCGTAGTAGTTGTTGTAGGTCGTCGCGTCCTGGTATGAGGTCGCCTTCTCCATCGTGACGGCGGCGGCGACGCTGCTCTTCGCGCCCGCCAGCTTGGCGCCGGCGCCCTGCGCGAGCGCGTCGCGTGCCGCCCACGATGCCAGCGCGGCGCCGGCAGCACCGCCGGCCAGCAGCTTGAGCAGCGTGCGGCGCTGCTCGTAGATCGGCCGCGATGTGATCTCGGACGCGAACGGATGCGCGCGGCCATTGGCGGTTCGGAAGTGCATGGCGGCTCCTGGGTCGGCACTCGGACGGCCGACGCTGTCAAGTCGGCGCTGCGTCCCCAAAGGTTACGCCGGCTGTCCGGCGCCGCGCAGGCCGGACCCGGAACACCCCTACAGGTCGGCGAAGCCGGTGTCGTCGATGACCTGCGCAAAGCCCGAGTCGCCGAACAGGCGCAGCGAGTTGCGCGTGATGCGCTCGCGGAAGCTCTTGCGCGCGAACAGCTTGGCCTGCGCGCCCGCGGGCAGGTCGGTGATGTTGATGACGTTCTTGACGATCAGCGTGTCGATCACGTCCTCGATCACGCGCACGAAGTCGGCATCGAGGCGGTCGAAGTCGTCGACCGGCGCGGCGCGGCCGACGAAGGCCTGCACCTCGGGGTGGGCGTCGGGCAGGAACTCGGGCGCGTCGGCCGTCGCGTGCCGCTGCAGCGCTTCGATCAGGCCTTGGGTGTCGCGGCGGATGTAGGGCATGGCGGGCTCCGGAGTTCGTGCGTCAGAGCTCGCCGTAGGAGTGCAGCCCTGAGAGGAACATGTTGACGCCGAGGAAGGCGAAGCTCGTCACCAGCAGCCCTGCGAGCGCCCACCAGGCGGCGACAGTGCCGCGCAGGCCCTTCATGAGCCGCATGTGCAGCCAGGCGGCGTAGTTCAGCCAGACGATCAGTGCCCAGGTTTCCTTCGGATCCCAGCTCCAGTAGCCGCCCCAGGCCTCGGCGGCCCAGAAGGCGCCGAGGATCGTGGCGATCGTGAAGAACGAGAACCCGACGGCGATGGCCTTGTACATCAGGTCGTCGAGCACCTCGAACGACGGCAGGCGCGCCGCGATGTGGCGGCGCGCGTAGAGGATGCCGCCGACGATCAGCGCGGCGATGCCGAAGTAGACGGCCCAGTAGCTCGCCAGCCCCTGGATCGGATTCTTGCGAAAGACGATCGGCTCGAGACACAGCACGACGCCCAGCAGCGCGAGCGGTGCGAGCTTGTACCAGCGCGCCTCGCCGGCGGTCTGTTTGACGAGGTAGGCGAACGCCACCATCGCTGCCAGCGCGAACATGCCGTAGCCGATGAAGTTGGCCGGCACGTGCAGCTTCATCCACCAGCTCTGCAGCGCCGGCACCAGCGGCTGGATTTCCTGCGCCTCGCGCGCCAGCGTGTACCAGAGCAGGAAGCCGACCGCTGCACTGACGACGAGCATCGCGAACGCGCCGACGGCGCGCACGCTGCCGCCACCGGCGGCCGCTCCGGTGCCAGCGGCGCGCTGCGGCGCGTAGTGCTGCTCGAACCAGAGGTAGAACAGCGTCGTCATCCAGCAGAACAGCACGAACACCTCGTACAGGTTGCTGACCGGGATGTGGCCGATGTCGGGGCCGATCTGGTGGCTCTCGTACCAGCGCACCAGCGTGCCGATCAGCGCCATCGTGACGGCGGCCCATGCCAGGCGCGAGCCGATGCGCTGCGCGGCGTTGTCTTCCGATTGGGTGAACAGGCCGATCCAGTAGAAGACGGTGCTCATGAAGAACAGCACGCTCATCCACAGGATCGCGCTCTGGCTCGACAGGAAGTACTTCAGCAGGAAGACGTTCTCGGCCTGCGCGAGATCGGCGCCGAAGGCGTCGGGCGTGCGCGCGTAGAGCCCGATCGCGAGCAACACGGCGGCGCCGGTGCCGATCATCAGCATGCGCAGGCGGCCCCAGAACCAGCCCAGCCCGACCAGCGCCGGCACGGCGCCGATCAGGATGCCCTTCTCGTAGACGTCCATCGACGCGCCGTAGCGCGTGAAGGCATAGCCCGCGCCGACGACGAGCAGGAGCGCGAAGCCCCAGTCGAACAGCGAGCGCTGCGCGAGCGGATGGGGGCGGCCGAGCGTGACGGCCTGCGTCGCGGTGTTCATGGCGTCGTCTCCTGGAGGATCGCCCGCTTCAGGCGGTCGAACTCGGCGTCGGCATCGATGGTACGCCGGGTGGTCGACAAGGCTGTTGTCACCTCGGTCCCGGTGCCGGACGGTTGGAGCCAGATCCAGATCCGGCGTTCCCGGATGTAGAGCATCGCGAACACGCCGATGATCAGCAGCGTGCTGCCGAGGTAGACCAGCGTCTTGCCGGGCGCGCGCGCGACCTGGAACACGCTGGCCTGCACGTGGCGGAAGTCGGTGAGCTGCAGCAGCACCGGCGCCGGATAGACGAAGCTGTCCGACATCGACAGCACCGCCTGCGTCATGAAGGCCTGCATCGCCTCATCGGGCTCGGCGGGCTCGAGGCCGGCGCGCTCGCGCGACAGATTGAGCAGCTCGAACATCGAGCCGTTGATGATGCGCAGCAGCACTTCGGAGATGCGCGCGCGCTCGGCGTCGGGCACGCTCGTCTCGACGAAATCGACGATCGCCTGCAGGCCGCCCACCGGGCGCTCGCCGGGTGGCGTCGGCCGCGCCGTTTCGGCGCCGGCGAACAGCGCCATGCCGCGGCGCGCCGTCAGCAGGATCTGCTCGGCGACGACCTTGTTGTCGGGCGGCGCGGCCTGCGCGGCGTAGCGCCGCACCGCTTCGTTGCGCAGCGCCGGGTCGGCGAGCGCGTCGCGCAGGCGCATCCAGCCGTCGACGCGGCCGTCGCCGTCGGCCGGGATGCGCAGGTAGCTGTATTGCTCTGCCGGCGTGTCGCGCACCCCGGCGAGGAAGACGCGGCGGCCGTCGAGTTCGAGCGGCAGCATGTAGTTGTGGTACTCGCGCGCCTGGCCGCTGGCGTCGCGCAGCTTGTAGCTGAACGACGGGCCGACGTTGCGCAGCGACTTCCCGGCCTTGCCTTTGGCACCCGAGCCGAGGTGGTCGCGCAACGAGCCGACGAGGTCGACCTTGCGCACGTCGGTCGAGCCGCCGGCATCATCATCGGCGCCGAGGTTCTCGACGTTGATGACGCGCAGGCCGGTGAATTCGATCGTCACGCGCTGGTCGCCGGCCGTGCCCGTGCCCGTGCCCGGGCGCGCCAGGCCGGTGCTGCTGCCGACGACGCCTTCGAGGTCGAACGGCTTGCCGCCCTGCAGCGGCAGCGCGCGCAGCTTGAGCGCCGAGCCGCCGTCGTCGAAGCTGCTCTGGTAGATCGCGACACCGCGGTGGAACACGGGTTCGTTGACCTTCACCGTGGCGGCCGTGACCTTGCCGCTTTCATGATCGTGGATCACGATCTCGCTGGCGAACAGCTTGGGCATGCCGGTGTCGTAGTACTCGACGATGAACTTCTCGAGCTCGACGTCGAACGGCAATTCCTGCAGCACAACGCCGTCGTTCATGTTGATGATGGCGGTGCTCGCGCGCTGCCCTTCGGGGACGAGCAGGTTGGCGCGAAACGTCGGCGTTGCGGGACCCAGGCGATGCGCGGCGGGGACGTCGCGCAGCATGCCGCCGCCGCCGTAGATCGACTTGCCCTGCAGCGCCATCTGGAGGCGCACGATCAGGTCGCCGTCGAACAGGCCGCCGAGGCAGACGAGGACGATCGCCGAGTGCGCGGCAAGGTAGCCGAGCTTGCTGGCGCCGCCGCGGCGCGCCGCGATCATCGTGCCGTGAGGCCGCGTCTCGACCTTCGCCTTCCATCCGGCCTGGCCGAGCAGCGCCGCGACGCGCGCCAGCGTCTCGGCCGGTGCTTCGGCAACGCGACCGTGCGCCTTGTGGTGGAAGGCGACGAGCGACTGCTCGCGCAGGTGCTCCTTGTAGGTACGCAGGTCGGCGACGATCTTCGGCGCGTTGCGCGCGATGCACAGGCTGGTCGAGACGACCAGGAAGGCGAGGATCAGCAGGAACCACCAGGCGCTGTAGACGCTGTACAGGCCGACGGCGCCGAACACCTCGGACCAGAACGGGCCGAACTGGTTGACGTAGTTGTTGAGCGGCTCGTTCTGCTTGACGACGGTGCCGATCACCGAAGCGATGCAGATCACGGTGAGCAGCGAGATCGCGAAGCGCATCGACGAGACGAGCTCGACGACGTCGCGCACCGGCTGTGATCGGCTGCGGACTTCGAGGCCGGAAGTGGGGGCCGCCATCAGCGTGTGTCGGATCGAAGGCGGGGCGCGGGAACGCGGGCGGGGCGTTGTCCGTGCGGCGCCCCGGCC
This sequence comes from uncultured Burkholderiaceae bacterium, assembly GCA_964371405.1. Taxonomy (GTDB): domain Bacteria; phylum Pseudomonadota; class Gammaproteobacteria; order Burkholderiales; family Burkholderiaceae_C; genus JAMHWF01. The sequence continues at coordinate 3,673 of CAYJLV010000041.1, read as the reverse complement.
CGCGCGGACGAGGTCAGCGAAGGCCGCCGATGTAGTCGGAGACGGCCTTGATCTCGCGGTCGTTCATGCGCGCGGCGATGCCCGTCATCTGCGCGCTGTTGGCGCGCTGGCCGTCGCGGAACGCGACGAGCTGCGCCTGCGTGTAGTCGGCGTGCTGGCCCGACAGGCGCGGGTACTGAGACGGGATGCCGGCGCCGTTGGGGCTGTGGCAGCCCGAGCAGGCGGGAACCTGCCGCTCGAGGATGCCGCCGCGGTAGATCCGCTCGCCCAGCGCCACCATGTCCTTGCTCTTGGCGAAGCCGGGCAGCGCCTGCTTGCCGGCGTAGAACGCGGACACGTTGCGCATGTCGTCGTCGCTCAGCATCGACGCGAAGCCCTTCATGATGGCGTTGTCGCGCTTGCCCGACTTGAACTCGGTCAACTGCTTGACGATGTAGTCCGGGTGCTGCCCCTGCAGGATCGGGTTGGCGGGTATGCCGCGCGATCCGTCTGTGGCATGGCAGGCGGTGCAGACTTGCGTCGCGATGGTCTGGCCTTTGGCCGGGTCGGGCTTGGCGGCGGGTGCCGCTTCGGCACCGATCGCCGGGGCGGCGGCGAGCATCAGGCCCGCGAACAGGAGTGCAGGGGACATCTCGGTAAGGCGCAGGTTCATGGTGTTCTACGGCACGAAGGCGCGAATTTTACAATGCTCGCTTTGGATGGTCCCGAATGAGTGATCCAGGCGAGCTTCCTGCGGGTGCCGGCATCGTGTCGCCCGAGTCGTTGGCGATGGCCTGGCTGCACGGCGCGCGCTTCCTGACGACGGCGAGCCGGCTCGACCAGTTGCCGGCGACGGAACTGCCCGAGATCGCGTTTGTCGGGCGTTCGAATGCCGGCAAGTCGACGGCGATCAACACGCTGACGCAGCAGAAGCGCCTGGCGTTCGCATCGAAGACGCCGGGGCGCACGCAGCACATCAACCTGTTTGCCGTCGGCCCGCGCGATGCGCCCGACGCGCTGCTCGCCGACCTGCCGGGCTACGGCTATGCGGCCGTCGCGCGCGCGGCCAAGGAGCGCTGGCAGGAGGTGATGGCGCAATACCTCGAGCTGCGGCGCAGCCTGCACGGCGTGGTTCTGATGGTCGATGCGCGGCTGGGCCTGACGGAGCTCGATCGGCAGTTGCTCGTGTTCATCGCCCCGCGCGTCGGCTCGGGCCAGGTGCGATTGCTCGTGCTGCTCACCAAGGCCGACAAGCTGTCGCGGCGCGAAGCCGCGGCGGCGCTGGCTGCGGCACAGTCCGCGCTGGCGGAGTTGTGCACCGAAGAATCGGACGTGGCGGTGACGCTGTTCTCGGCGCTCAAGCGCCAGGGTGTCGACGACGCGGCAACGGCGCTGCGCGAGTGGGTCTCGCGCGGCTGATCAGACGACGACGTACTGGCCGCGAAAGAGCTGCGCGGCGCGGCGCAAGTGGTCGCCGAGATTCGGGAACAGATCCGACGACGATTCTGTGGCGTAGATCTGGCGTTCCCGTGCGCTGGCCGAGTAGCGGACGTTGACGAGGCAGGCGCTGCGATCGGTGCAGTACTCGAGCAGTTCGGGGCCGAGAAAGCGGACCGCCCAGCCTTCGTCCGATTGCACCGTGCCGTCTTCGACTTGCGTCAGCTGTCCCATCGATCCCGCTCCCAACTTCGCTTCGGAGCGAACCGCATCGCCCGATATGAAGCAGTCTAGGAGTCGGCACTGGCAGAGACATCCCCGCCGCCCGGGGAGGGACACCGATCCACGGGATGGGAGTCAGCGGCGCGAGCGACGCCCGGCGAGAAAGACGACGCAGGCGAGGCCGGCCAATACCAAGGCTATGCCCTGCGAGGGCGCTTCCTGGGCGGGCAGCACTGCTGCGGCCTGCGCTTCGGTGCCCAGCGCGGCAGGGCCGGTCGCCGGTGCAGGCTGAGTGACGGCGACCGCCTGGTTCTGACGGCCTGATGTCGACTCCGCGAAGGCGCCCGAGTTTGCGACTGTGGCACCGACAAATATCAGCGCCGCAAGGGTGACGGCGAGTTTCGGCAGCAGGCTCACGGCATTCGTTCCGAGGGGTTGCGACAACAGGTCGAGAATAGCCGTGCGAAGTGCACGTTTCGCCTTCACCCCCGTGAACGGGGGGTGCGTGTGCAGTGGGCCGAGAAAAGGAAAAGGGCCGCTCCGGAGAGCGGCCCTTCGGCGACGGAGCGCAGAGACGGACTTACATGTCCATGCCCATGCCGCCCATGCCGCCCATACCACCCATGCCGCCGCCCCCAGGCATCGGCGATTCCTCCTTGGGCGCTTCGGCGACCATCGCCTCCGTCGTCAGGATCAAGCTGGCCACCGAGGCGGCGTTCTGCAGCGCGGTGCGCGTCACTTTGGTCGGATCGAGGATGCCCATCTCGATCATGTCGCCGTACTGGCCGTTCTGGGCGTTGTAGCCGTAGTTGCCCTTGCCGCCGAGCACAGCGTTGACGACCACGCTCGGCTCGTCGCCGGCGTTCTGCACGATGATGCGGATCGGCTCCTCGATCGCACGCAGGATCAGCTTGATGCCGGCGTCCTGGTCGGCGTTGTCGCCCTTGATCGTGCCTGCGGCCTGCTTGGCGCGCAGCAGCGCGACGCCACCACCGGCGACGATGCCCTCTTCGACGGCGGCACGCGTGGCGTGCAGCGCATCTTCGACGCGGGCCTTCTTCTCCTTCATCTCGACTTCGGTGGCGGCACCGACCTTGATCAATGCAACGCCGCCGGCCAGTTTGGCCACGCGCTCCTGCAGCTTCTCGCGGTCGTAGTCGCTGGTCGCTTCCTCGATCTGGACGCGGATCTGCTTGACGCGCGCTTCGATGTCGGCGGCAGCACCATTGCCGTCGATCAGGGTCGTGTTCTCCTTGCCCACTTCGACGCGCTTGGCTTGTCCGAGGTCGGCCAAGGTCACCTTCTCGAGCGTCAGGCCGACTTCTTCGGCGATGACCTTGCCGCCGGTCAGGATGGCGATGTCTTCGAGCATGGCCTTGCGGCGGTCGCCGAAGCCCGGCGCCTTGACGGCGACGACCTTCAGGATGCCGCGGATCGTGTTGACGACCAGCGTCGCCAGCGCTTCGCCCTCGACTTCCTCGGCGACGATCAGCAGCGGACGACCGCTCTTGGCGACTTGTTCGAGCGTCGGCAGCAGGTCGCGGATGTTGCTGACCTTCTTGTCGTGCAGCAGAACGTAGGGGTTGTCGAGGACGGCAACCTGCTTCTCGGCGTTGTTGATGAAGTACGGCGACAGGTAGCCGCGGTCGAACTGCATGCCCTCGACGACGTCGAGTTCGTTGTCGAGCGACTTGCCGTCTTCGACGGTGATGACGCCTTCCTTGCCGACCTTGTCCATCGCGTCGGCAATGATCTTGCCGATCGACTCGTCGCTGTTGGCCGAGATCGAGCCGACTTGGCTGATCTCCTTGCTCGTCGTCGTGGGCTTGCTCGCCTTCTTCAGCTGTTCGACCAGGGCGTACACCGCCTTGTCGATGCCGCGCTTGAGATCCATCGGGTTCAGGCCGGCGGCGACGTACTTGAAGCCTTCGCGAACGATGGCCTGCGCCAGCACGGTAGCGGTCGTCGTGCCGTCACCGGCGTTGTCGCTGGTCTTGGAAGCGACTTCCTTGACCATCTGCGCGCCCATGTTCTG
>CAYJLV010000040.1:36507-39580 GCA_964371405.1 uncultured Burkholderiaceae bacterium | reverse complement strand
CCCGAACATGATCCTCGACGACGGCGGCGACGCGACGCTGCTGATGCACCTGGGCAAGCGCGCCGAGAAGGACGCGTCGCTGCTCGCCAACCCGGGCAGCGAGGAGGAGCGCGAGCTGTACGCGGCCATCAAGGCCAAGCTCGCCGAAGACGGCAGCTGGTACAGCCGCAAGAGCGCGCAGATCATCGGCGTGACGGAAGAGACGACGACCGGCGTGCACCGCCTCAAGGAGATGAGCGTCAAGGGCACGCTGATGTTCCGCGCCATCAACGTCAACGACTCGGTGACCAAGAGCAAGTTCGACAACCTCTACGGTTGCCGCGAGAGCCTGGTCGACGGCATCAAGCGCGCCACCGACGTGATGATCGCCGGCAAGGTGGCCCTCGTCGCCGGCTACGGCGACGTCGGCAAGGGCTCGGCGCAGGCGCTGCGCGCGCTGTCGGCGCAGGTCTGGGTGACGGAGATCGACCCGATCAATGCGCTGCAGGCGGCGATGGAAGGCTACCGCGTCGTGACGATGGACTATGCCGCCGACAAGGCCGACATCTTCGTCACCGCCACCGGCAACAAGGGCGTGATCACGCACGACCACATGGCGCGCATGAAGAACCAGGCCATCGTCTGCAACATCGGCCACTTCGACAACGAGATCGACATCGCCTCGGTCGAGCAGTACCCGTGGGAAGAGATCAAGCCGCAGGTCGACCACATCATCTTCCCCGACGGCAAGCGCATCATCATGCTGGCCAAGGGGCGCCTCGTGAACCTGGGTTGCGGCACGGGCCACCCGAGCTACGTGATGAGCAGCTCGTTCGCCAACCAGACGATCGCGCAGATCGAGCTCTACACGCACAGCGACTACTACGAGGTGGGCAAGGTCTACGTCCTGCCCAAGCACCTCGACGAGAAGGTGGCGCGACTGCAGCTCGGCAAGCTCGGCGCACAGCTCACCGAGCTGAGCGACGAGCAGGCGGCCTACATCGGCGTGCCCAGGCAGGGGCCGTACAAGCCCGACAGCTACCGCTACTGAGGCCGGCATGCAAGGGTCGTCGCCGTCCGTGCCCGTCAGCTTCGAGTTCTTCCCGCCGAACACGCCGGCGGGCAGCGAGAAGCTCAAGACCGTCGTGCAGGAACTCGCGGCCGCGCGGCCCGAGTTCTTCAGCGTCACCTACGGCGCCGGCGGCTCGACGCGCGAGAAGACGCTCGCTACCGTCAGCGCGATCTCGGCGCTGAGGCACGAGGCAGCGCCGCATCTGTCGTGCGTCGGCTCGACGCGCGAGAGCATCTCCGAGATCCTCGCGACCTATCGCGCGCAGAAGATCCGCCGCCTCGTCGCGCTGCGCGGCGACCTGCCCAGCGGCACTGCGACGGCGGGCGACTTCCGCCATGCCAACGAACTGGTCGCCTTCATCCGCGAGACGCAAGGCAGCGACTGGTTCATCGAAGTCGCCGCCTACCCTGAATACCACCCGCAGCAGCGCTACGCGAAGCGCGACCTGCAGCACTTTGCCGACAAGGTCAAGGCCGGCGCCGACTCGGCGATCACGCAGTTCTTCTTCAACGCCGACGCCTACTTCCACTTCGTCGACGAAGTGCGCGCGCTCGGCGTCGAGGTGCCGATCGTGCCGGGCATCATGCCGTTCCACAACTATGCGCGCATCGCCCAGTTCGCGGCGCGCGACGGCATCGAGATCCCGCGCTGGGTCGCGCTGAAGATGGAAGGCTGCCTGGACGACGCCGCCGCGATCCGCGCCTTCGGCCTCGACGTCGTCACGCGACTGTGCGAGCGCCTCATCGCCGGCGGCGCGCCGGGGATCCACTTCTACACGCTCAACCAGTCGGCGCTGGCGCTGGAGATCTGCCGGCGCTTGGGGCTGGCTGCGGCCTGACGCCGCAGGGCGGTCCCGCTACGGGGGGATCCCCGCTCTGCGCGGGGCCCCTCGCCCTACCCTTCGCGGTCCCACATCACGCCCTCTTCCGTCAGCACGGCGTCGAGCGGCATGTCGTGCGGCTCGGCCTTGAGCAGCGGCACGAAGGCCTGAGCGAAGGCGATGCCGACGGTGTAGGGGCGCGGCTGCAACGCAGCCAGGGTGCGGTCGACGAAGCCGCCGCCGTAGCCCAGGCGCAGGCCGGCCGGACCGAAGCCGACGCAGCTCACCAACAGCATCTGCGGCTCGAAGCGCTCCGTGTCCTTGGGCTTGGGAATGCCGTAGGCGTCGTCTTCCATCGGGCAGCCGGGGTACCACACGTGAAAGCGCAGCTGGCCGCTGGCCTTGTCGACGACGGGCAGGCCGATGCTCCGTGTTGTGCCCGCCGGCACGTTCTCGCCGAGGTAGAGCGGCGAGCCTTCGCCCGCTTCAGCCCAGCGGTAGAGCGCCGGCAGCGCGTCGAACTCGCCCTTGATCGGCCAATAGGCGCCGATGCTCGTCTCGCGCCGGCCGACCAGCCAGACGCGCAACACGCGCTGCAGCATCACGGCGCGATCGGCACGATCGGGCATGGCCTGGCGCGCGGCGATCAGCTTCTTGCGCAGCGAGGCGCGGTCGTCGGTGGGCAGCATGGGCGGGGCGCAGGAGGCTTCGTGCGACCTGCGCATTGTGCGGCACACTGCGCCGATGCCCGGCCGTACGTCATTCGTCGACCACTGCCTCGAACTGCTGTGCAGCACCGGCCGGCCGCGCGCGCGCCGCATGTTCGGCGGCCACGGCCTCTACGTCGACGAGCTGTTCGTCGCCATCGTCACTGCCGAGCGGCTCTACCTGAAGGTCGATGCGCAGACGCGCGAGCGCTTCGAGCGCGCCGGTTGCGAACCGTTCGTCTACACGGCGCAGGGCAGGAGCGTGCGCCTCGGCTACTGGAGCGCGCCCGAGGACGCGATGGAGTCGCCGGCGGCGATGCAGCCCTGGGCAGGACTCGCGATCGACGCGGCACTGCGCGCGCGGCAGCACACGGCCACGGCCGCCGCCCGGCCGCGAACGGTCGCGCGCGCCAGTCGCGCCGGACCCGGGGGGGGGGGCGCCGGGCGGGGCGCGCCCCGCCCCCCCCCCCCCCCCCGAACGCCGCGCGGGGGGGG
>CAYJLV010000040.1:0-36497 GCA_964371405.1 uncultured Burkholderiaceae bacterium | reverse complement strand
CCGCCCCCCGCCCGCCACCGGGCGCGCGCCCCCGCCGCCCGGCCCCCCCCCGCGAACCCCCCCCCCCCCGCGACAACGACCCCCGGCCCGCCGGCATACAGCCGCTCGACTTCGGCGGCGCGCCGGCGCAGCACGGCCGACTGGTTGATGTAGCCCTTGTCGGTGATCTCGCCGGCGTCGGCGCTCGGCGGCTCGGCCAGCACGAGGGCTCGCACCGGCGCCTGCGACGAGCCGCCGCCGTCGGCGCGCAGCGCGACGAGCGCGGCCGCGACGCGGTCGGCCAGCTCCTGAGGCGGCAGCGCCGCAGCCTGCGGGCTCGGGAAGATCAGCGCGCCGACCTGGTCGCGGTCGTGGCCGGTGATGACGGCGTCCTGCGCCAGCGGCGCCAGCGCCGACACCACGCGCACGCGCAGCGTGCCGACCGAGACCCAGGTGCCGGTGGTGAGCTTGAAGTCCTCGGCGACGCGGCCATCGAAGACGACGCCGAGTTCCGGCCGCGCCTCGTCGGCGAGCCGGCCGGCGTCGCCGATGCGGTAGTAGCCCTCTTCGTCGAAGGCCTGCACCGTCAGCTCGGGAGCGTCGCGGTAGCCGGGGAAGACGCTGATGCCGCGCACCCGCATCTCGAGCTTCTCGCCGTTGGGCAGCAGCTTGAGCTCGAGCCCCGGCATCGGCAGGCCGATCACGCCGGCCTTGTCGAGCCGCCAGTGCGCGCTGGTGATCGCGGGCGACGTCTCGGTCGAGCCCCACGACGTCGTCAGCCAGACCTCGTGCCCGCAGACGCGGCGCGCCAGAGCCTGCAGCCGCTCCCAGCTCGCCTGCGGCAGCGCCGCGCCGGCGTAGAACACGGCGCGCAGCCGCGCGAAGAAGCGGCGCGCCTGGTCATCGTCGGCTTCGAGGAAGGGCAGCACCATGTCGAGGCCGCGCGGCACGTTGAAGTAGATCGTCGGCTGCACCTCGCAGAGGTTGCGCACCGACTTCTCGATCAGCCCCGGCGCCGGGCGGCCCTCGTCGATGACAAGCTGGCCGCCGTTGCGCAGCACCATGTTCAGGTTGTGGTTGCCGCCGAAGGTGTGGCTCCACGGCAGCCAGTCGACGAGCACCGGCTTCTCGTGCTCGAGAAAGCGCCACACCTGCGCGACCATCTGCTGGTTCGCGCACAGCATGCGGTGCGTGTTGATGACGACCTTGGGGTGCCCCGTCGAGCCCGAGGTCAGCAGGTACTTGGCGTGGGTGTCGGGCAGGATCGCGTCGAACGCTGCGCGCACTGCGGGGCCCTCGGCAGTGCGCAGCAGGCTGTCGAACGACAGCGCGCCGGGGAAGTCCTCGGCGCCCCGGCTGAACACGGTCACGGCGTGCAGGCCGGCGCTGGCGATCGCCGGGCCGTAGACCTGCTGGTCCGACGCATAGACGAGCGCCGGGCCGAGCGTGTTGAGGATGCCGTGGATCTTGGCGTAGTCCGTTGTCAGCCGGCAGTAGGCGCTGGAGACGGTGCAGACGGCGCGGCCGATGTGCATGCCTGCCAGCATCAGCAGCAGATGGTCGAGCGCGTTGTCCGACAGCACGACGATCGGCGCCTGCGGCAGCAGCTTCAGGCCGAGCAGGCTCTGCGCGATGCGGCCGACCTGCTCGCGCGTCTCGCGCCACGAGAGGCGACGCCAGCCGCCGTCGGCCGCGCGCTCGGCGAAGGCCGGCGCTTCGGGCGTCTCGCGCGCCCAATGTTCGAGCCATTCGCCGATGCAGCGCGCATAGGGCTTCAAGGGCTCGGGCGAGCGCAGCACGAAGCTGCCGTCGTCGAAGGCCACGCGCACGGTGCGCGGCGGGGCCAGCCAGCGGGGATCCGCAATCCACTCCAGGGTCATCGATCGCTCCATACATATCTGTATGTACAGTCGCTCGATCGTAGAGTCATCTATTGATAATACGGTTCGGTGTTATCCCGAGTTTCAATACAGATATGCATGGCATGATGAGAACGCCTGCTCTCTATCCGACCCGCCCCGATGCCGTCTCCTGTTGCCGCTCGACCTGCCCAGCGCCGCCCGAAGGATGGCGCTGCCGCGCCGACACGCGCTTCGTTGACGCCGGACACCTGGATCGACGCCGCCACCGCGGTGCTGGTCGACGAGGGCATCGACCATGTGCGCGTCGACGTGCTGGCCAACCAGCTCGGCGTGACGCGCGGCAGCTTCTACTGGCATTTCAAGGACCGCGAGGACTTGCTGCGCTGCGTGCTTCGAGCCTGGCGAGACAGCACCACGGAAAACCTGACCCAGCGACTCGAAGGCGCGAGCGAAGATGCCCGAGAGCAATTGCGCGACGTGATCTCGCTGCCGTTTCGCGGGCACGCGGCGATGCGCGCCGCCCGCATCGAACTCGCGATCCGCGCCTGGGCGCGCCGCGACGAGATGGCCCGCCACGCCGTCGACGAAGCCGATGCGAGCCGCATCGCCTACATCGCCCAGGTGTTCTCGTCGATCGGGTTCCCGGTGCTCGAAGCGCGATCGAGGGCGTTCCTTCTCTACACCTACGTCGTCGGCGAGTCGCTGATGGCCACGCAGGGCGGGTCGTCGCAGAAGCAGGAACGCCGCCGCTTCGTCGAGCAGCTGATCCAGCAGCCGCTGGGGGACGCCCGGAGCGCAAGCCGCTAGACCCTCGCCTCTCGGCGCAGCCTCCGTGTCTGCCCGGCTGGTCCGGCGCCGGTCAGCGCGTGCGCCGCCACGCGCCGGCAATGCGCCGGCGCCACGACGCCAGAGCGCCGCCGCAGTCCTGCGGTGGCACCAGCAACTCGAAACTCGCGCGCGGCCAGCCTTCGACGACGACATCGGCGCCGGCAGGCAGCAGGCAGTCGTCGCCCACAGCGAGCCACAGGTCGGCGGGCTGCGCTCCGGTCGTGCCGAGCGTCGTGAGCCACAGCGGGCCTTCGCAGACATGCAGCACGCGCGCTCCGGGCCCGATGCGCAGCTTGCGCGCGCGCCCCGGCGCGACGATCCACTCCGCGGCCCGGGACTCTTGCGTCAGCGTCATGACTGGGGCGATCTGCACCGGGTCCTCCCGCTCTGTTCGCATCAACTCTAGGAGAGCCGGGGTACTGGAGTCCAATGAGACCTCGGTTCGAGATTGATACCATTTGCGCATGAATTCGAAGCGGCGCCCGCTGTCGATCGGACCCCTGCGTGCGTTCGAGGTGGTAGCGCGGCGGCTGAGCTTCAGCGCGGCGGCGCAGGAACTGCACCTGACGCAGTCGGCCGTCAGCCGCCAGATCCGCGCGTTGGAGGACGAACTCGGCGCACCGCTGTTCCTGCGCGGCACGCGGCACGTCGAGCTGACGGCCGACGGCGCGACGCTGCTGCGCGCCGCGCTGCCGGCGATCGAGCGGCTCGACGGCGGCGTGCGCCAGATCCGCCAGGCGCGCGGCCGCAAGGTGGTCAGCGTATCGACGTTCGCGTCGTTCTCGACGCTGTGGCTGATCCCGCGGCTCGAAGCGTTCCAGCGCTCGCACCCCGACATCGACATCCGCGTCTCGGCGCAGGACACGATGGTCGACCTCGACGAAGACGTCGACGTCGACCTGGCGCTGCGCTACTGCCTCCCCGGGCGCGCACGCCCCGGCGCGCTGCGCCTGTTCGGCGAGACGCTGACGCCCGTCATCAGCCCATGGCTGGCCGAACAGGCGGCGCGCAGCGAGGCACCGCCGCTGGCGCGCCCGTCCGACCTGGCGGCGCACACGCTGACCGAGGAGGACGACCACCGCTTCGTGTCGTCGGACTACATGAGCTGGCGCCACTGGCTCGGTCGCCATGGGCTCGCTGGCCTGCAGCCGAGGCGCTGGATGTACTTCAACTTCACGTCGCAGCAGGTGCAGGCCGCGCTGGCCGGCCAGGCCGTCGCGCTGGCGCGCGTCGCCCTCGTCGACCGGCATCTGGAGCACGGCGAACTGCTCGAACCGTTCGGCGCGGCGGCGCGCGTCGCGTCGCCCTATGTCTACTGGCTCGCGCTGTCGCCGCACAGCGCCGCGCGCGCCGAGGTGCGCGAGTTCGCCGACTGGATCGCCGAGCAGGCCGCGGCGACACGCCGCGCGATCGGGGAGGACGTCTAGCTGACGACGCCGCGCTCCGTCACGATCAGCATCAGCGGCAGATCGTGCGGCCCGGCGGCGAAGCCGGCGGCGTCGAGCTCGCTGAACGACCAGGCCACGCCGACGGCAGTGGCGTGCGGGTGCGCAGCGAGCCAGCGATCGAAATAGCCGCCGCCGTAGCCCAGCCGCAGTCCGTCGCGGGTGTAGCCGACGCAGGGCACGACGACGACATCGGGCACCACGGCCAGCCCGTCGACGGCCGGGATGCCGCGCTCGTCGCGCAGCGTCGGCGCGCGGCCGTCCCACTGCCGGTACTGCATCTGCGGCGGGTCGCGGCGGCAGTACGGCAGCGCCAGGGCGGGCATCGGTGCGAGACGTGACATCCCAGCTTCGCCCTCGATCGCGCTGCGTGGGTTAAATTCGCATCGGATCGGCCAATAGACACCGAGGCACAGCGGCTCGAGTCGTTGCAGCACCGCGTGCAGGTGACGGGCCAGCGCAGCGTCCGCAGCGGGCGCCTGCGGGCTCGCCGCGAACTGCTCGCGCTGCTGCAGCAGCGAGCGCCGCAATGCCGCCCGATCGGGCAACGCACTAGGCCGCATCGACACGATGGCACTGGAAGGTAGTTGTTGAACGGACCTGTATTGGAACATTGCCGCCGCTGGCTGCTCGCCGCGGTGCCGGCGCTGGCGCTGCTCGTGCCGCTGGGCGCGGTGCAGGCGCAAGCGGCGACAGGCGGCGACGCGACCATCGTCGAGGCCCGCGAAGCCCTGCGCAAGCGCGACCGCAACCGCCTCGCCGCGGCGCGCGCCGCGGCGACGGCCGACGCGCACCCGCTGGCGATGTGGGCCGACTACTGGGAGATCTCGAACCGCCTCGCCGAGCTGCGCCAGGACGACCTCGACGCCTTCTATGCGCGCTGGAGCGGCAGCTACGTCGAAGACCGGTTGCGCAATGACTGGCTGCTCGAGCTCGGCCGGCGCCGCGACTGGCAGAACTTCGCCGTCGAGTACCCGCGCTTTCGCATGAACGACGACCGCGAAGTGAACTGCTACGCGCTGCTCGTCGACCACCTCGCCGGCAAGAGCGTGCGCGACGCGGCGCGCGACGCTTGGGCTGCGCAGCGCGAGCCCGACGACGGCTGCCTGCAGCTCGCGACGGCGCTGCACGGCGCGCGCGAGTTCACAGCCGGCGACCTGTGGCGCAAGGCGCGCCTGATGGCCGACGCCGGCCGGCTGCGCACGGCGCGCCAGGCCGTCGACGTGCTCGGCGCCGAACTCGGCCGCTCGGCCGGCGAAGTGTTCGACAGCCCGGCGCGATGGCTGGCGAAGCACCGCCTCGCGCTGACGCGCAACTCGAGCGAACTCGTCACGCTGGCGCTGGTGCGCATCGCGAGCAACGACCCCGAGACCGCCGCGCGCCTGCTCGAAGACCGCTGGGACCGCGCGCTGCCGCCCGACCTCGCGGCCTGGGCCTGGGCCAGCACCGGCCGGCAGGCGGCGCTGCGGCTGCTGCCGCAGGCAACGGCGTGGTTCCAGCGCGCCGACGCGCGCACCGGCGAGCGCAACGACGCTGCCGCCATCGCCGGCCGCAGCGAATGGAGCGACGAGACGCTGGCCTGGAAGGCGCGCGCGGCACTGCGCGCCGGCGTCGGCGGGGAGGGGGACGCGGCGTGGCGGCAGTTGCTCGCGGCGATCGACGCGATGAGCCCGGCCGAGCAGCGCGACCCGGCCTGGGCCTACTGGAAGGGCCGCGCCCTCAAGACGCTGGCTGCCGACGGCGCCGACGGCGCACCGCAGCGTGCCGAGGGCCACGGGCTGCTGATGCAGGTGGCGGCGCAGCAGCAGCACTTCTACGGCAAGCTCGCCGCAGAAGACCTCGGCGAGCCGATCACGCTGCCGCCGCGGCCGGCGCCGCTGACGCCCGAGGAAACCCAGGCCGCCGCGCAGCACGCCGGGCTGACGCGCGCGTTGCGCCTGATCGCCATCGGCCTGCGCAACGAGGGCGTGCGCGAGTGGAACTTCTCGCTGCGCGGCATGGACGACCGGCAGTTGCTCGCCGCCGCGCAGCGCGCCTGCGACCGCGAGGTGTGGGACCGCTGCATCAACACCAGCGACCGCACGCGCGGCGAGATCGACCTCGAACAGCGCTTCCCGATGCCCTACCGCAACGAAGTCGTCGCGCGGGCGCGCGAGATCGGGCTCGACCCGGCCTACGTCTACGGCCTGATCCGCCAGGAGTCGCGCTTCATCACCGATGCGCGCTCGGGCGTCGGCGCCGCCGGCCTGATGCAGATCATGCCCGCCACCGCGCGCTGGACCGCGAAGAAGATCGGCCTGCCGTTCCGGCCCGACATGATCACGGAGCGCGACGTCAACATCCGCCTGGGCACCAGCTACCTGAAGCTCGTGCTCGACGACTTCGGCGGCTCGCAGGCGATGGCGGCAGCGGCCTACAACGCCGGGCCGAGCCGGCCGCGCAAGTGGCGCCAGGGGCCGCTGCTCGAAGTCGCCGCCTGGGCTGAGAACATTCCCTTCAACGAGACGCGTGACTACGTGAAGAAAGTGCTGTCCAACGCCACCTACTACAGCGCGCTGCTGGGTCCGCAGCCGCCTTCGCTGAAAGCGCGCCTGGGCCAGCCGATCGGGCCGCGCGAGCTCACGGCGACGCCGCCGAACGAGGAGTTGCCATGAGTGCCGCGGTAGGTCCTGTTCGCAACATCCTCGTCCTCGGCGGCAGCGGCTTCCTCGGCCGCACCCTCGTCGCGCGCCTCGTCGAGCGCTGGGGCGCGGGCGGCGGCCGCATCACAGTGCCGACGCGGCGCCTCGGTCATGCGCGCGCGCTGCAGCCGCTGCCGACGGTCGACGTGGTGCAGGCCGACGTGCACGACGCCGAGCAGCTCGCCCACTTGGTGCGCAGCCGCGACGCCGTCGTCAACCTGGTCGCGACGCTGCACGGCGACGCCGACACCTTCGCGCGCGTGCACGTCGAGCTGCCGCGCAAGATTGCGCGCGCCTGCGTCGGAGCCAGCGTGCGCCGGCTGCTGCACGTCAGCGCGCTCGGCGTGGCGCGCGACGCGCCCTCGCTCTACCTGCGCTCGAAGTGGGCCGGCGAGACGGTGCTGCGCGAGGCCGCCGCCGAAGGCGCGGCGCGCCTGGACCTGACGCTGCTGCGCCCTTCCGTCATGTTCGGCGAGGAGGACCGCCTGCTGAACCTGTTCGCGCAGTTGCAGGCCGTCGCACCCGTGGTGCCGCTGGCTGCGGCCGACGCGAAGTTCCAGCCGGTCTGGGTCGACGACGTGGCGCTGGCCATCGTGCGCTGCCTCGAGCGCCGCGAGACCTTCGGGCGCACCTATGAATGCGTCGGTCCGCAGGTCGTGACGCTGGCCGACCTGGTGCGGCTCGCCGGCCGCTGCTCGGGCCGCCCGCGGCCGGTGCTGGCGCTGCCGCGCGCACTCGGCCGCCTGCAGGCGCGCGTGATGGAGTGGGCGCCGGGGCCGCCGCTGATGTCGCGCGACAACCTGGCGTCTATGCAGGTGCCCAACGTCGCCAGCGGCACACTGCCCGACCTCGGCGACCTCGACATCGCGCCGGCCTCGCTCGAAGCCGTCGCGCCGACGTATCTTGCGCGCGCCGGAGCCGGCCGCGCCCGGCTCGACGCGCTGCGCGCCGCGGCGCCCGGACGCTGAGGCCGGCGATGCGACTGCACATCGGCAGCAAGAACTATTCGTCGTGGTCGATGCGGCCATGGGTGCTGATGCGCCAGGCCGGCATCGCGTTCGACGAAGTGCTGCTGCGCTTCGACAGCTTCGAGCCCGGCTCGCGCTTCAAGCGCGAGGTGGCGCGCGTCTCGCCGGCCGGCAGCGTGCCGGTGCTCGTCGACGACGACGGCTTCGCTGTGTGGGACACGCTGGCGATCGCCGAGACGCTGGCCGAGCGTTTCCCCGAGAAAGCGCTGTGGCCGGCCGACGCGCGCGCACGGGCCCGCGCGCGCAGCCTGTGCGCCGAGATGCACGCCGGCTTCGGCGCGCTGCGCACGCACTGCCCGCTCAACATCGAGGCCGCGCTGCCCGTCGTCGGCGCGCGCATCGTCGCCGAGCAGGCAGCGGTGCGCGCCGACCTCGATCGCATCGCGCAACTGTGGACCGGGCAACTGGCGGCCAGCGGCGGCCCGCTGCTGTTCGGCGCCTTCACGATTGCCGACGCCTACTACGCGCCGGTCGCCAGCCGCATTCGCACCTATGCGCTGCCGCTGCCGGCCGAAGCCGCAGCCTATGCCGGACGGCTGCTGGCGCTGCCGGGCGTGCAGGCGTGGGTCGCCGATGCGCTGGCCGAGCGCGAGTTCCTGGCGTTCGAGGAGCCTTACCGCACGTCACGCGACTGACTGACATTCACTTCGTCGGTCAGCGCGGGCCGAGGCCACCGGGTGCCCTGCTCCGCCGTCCTGAGCCGGGGCACACAAGTGCGCAAACTATGCCTCGCTACACTGCCCCGCATGCGAGCCTACGTAGTCGGTGGCGCGGTGCGCGATGCGCTGCTCGGACGCAGCGGGGTCGATCGCGACTGGGTCGTCGTCGGGGCCACACCCGATGAGATGACGGCCGCCGGCTACACGCCCGTCGGCCGCGACTTCCCCGTCTTCCTGCACCCGCAGACGAAGGAGGAGTACGCCCTCGCGCGCACCGAGCGCAAGACGGCGCCCGGCTACCGCGGCTTCACTTTCCACGCCGCGCCCGACGTGACGCTCGAGCAGGACCTGGCGCGCCGCGACCTGACGATCAATGCGATGGCGCAGGCCGAGGACGGCACGCTGATCGACCCGCACGGCGGGCGCCGCGACCTCGAAGCAAAGCTGCTGCGCCACGTCGGCGAGGCGTTCGCCGAAGACCCGGTGCGCATCCTGCGGCTGGCGCGCTTCGCGGCGCGCTTTGCCGACTTCAGCGTCGCGCCCGAGACGATGGTGCTGATGCGCCGCATGGTCGCGGCCGGCGAAGTCGATGCGCTGGTGGCCGAACGCGTCTGGCAGGAGCTGGCGCGCGGCCTGATGGAAGCCAGGCCGTCGCGGATGTTCGACGTGCTGCGCGAGTGCGGTGCGCTGGCGCGCCTGCTGCCCGAGGTCGAGCGCCTGTGGGGAGTGCCGCAGCGCGCCGACCACCACCCCGAGGTCGACACCGGCGTGCACCTGATGCTGGTGCTCGACATGGCGGCGCGGCTGGCCGCGCCGCTGGCCGTGCGCTGGGCCTGCCTCGGCCACGACCTGGGCAAGGGCACGACGCCGGCCGACGCGCTGCCGCGCCACCTCGGCCACGAGCAGCGCAGCGCCAGGCTGCTGCGCGGGATCGGCGAGCGGCTGCGCGTGCCCACCGAGTGCCGCGAGCTGGCCGATGTCGTCGCGCGCGAGCATGGCAACGTCCACAAGTGCCTCGACCTCGCGCCACCAGCGCTGCTGCGTCTGCTGGAGCGCTGCGACGCGCTGCGCAAGCCGCGGCGCTTCGACGACGTGCTGCTGGCCTGCGAATGCGACGCGCGCGGCCGGCTCGGCCGCGACGAAGATCCCTACCCGCAGCGCGCGCGCCTGCGCGAGGCGCTCGACGCGGCGCTCGCCGTCGATGTCAGCGCCGCGGCAGCCGACGCGATGGCGCGCGGACTCCAAGGCCCGGCGGTCGGCGAGGCGGTGCGCGCGGCGCGACTGCGGGGGCTGGAGGCGCGCTTCTAGACGAGCTGTGCGATCCCCGCCGCGACCAGGCTCAGCAGCACGCTGCTGGCCAGCGGGATGTGCCAGTCGCGGCCGAGCAGGCGAAAGCGAAAGTCGCCGGGCAGCCGGCCGAAACCGTACTTTTCGAGCCAGGGCCGCAAGCCGCTGAACAACAGCAGCGCGAGGAAGACGACGAGCAGCCAGCGCAGCATCACGAGCCGCCGGTCAGAGCCGATGCGAGCGGTCGCCTGCCGCGAAACCGATCGCGTCGAACGCGCAGCCCTTCGCGAAGCCGATCACCTTGAACAGCTCGCCCATCTCGTGTTCGGCGAGCAGCTTCTGCACCGGCGCGAGGACGCGCGGATCGGTCTGCCCCTGCAGCAACTCGGGCAGACCGCAGTTGAGCAGGAAGCGCGCCTGCGTCGTGTAGCCGAGCACGTCGAAGCCGGCGTCCTGGCCGGCGAGCGCGATGCCGGTGAAGTCGACGTGCGCCGTGATGTCCTTGTCGCCCACATCGACCAACGGGTCGCTGTCGGCGAGGTGGCGCCGGTGGCACATCAGCGTGCCGCCCGTGCGTTGCGGGTGGTAGTACTCGTCGGCGGGAAAGCCGTAGTCGATGAAGAAGGCTGCGCCGCGCCGCAGCCGCTCGGCCAGCGTCGCGACGAAGGCTTCGGCCTGGGCGTGCAGCTCGATCGTCGTGCCCGGCACGAAGCGCGCGGCGTCGATCGGCGGGCGCAGATCGGTCGGGCGGTCGCCCCAGGCGAAGGCGCCGTCCTCCGTGCAGACGACGCCGCGCTCGGACCAGCGCGCGCCGTCCCAGTGCAGCAATTGCACCGGCATCGCGTCGAGCACTTCGTTGCCGATGACGACGCCCTCCATCGCGTCGGGCAGCGCGTCGAGCCAGCGCACGCGCTCGCCGTGCGCGGCGAGACGCTCGCGCTGGCGTCGGCGCAGGGCGCCTGACAGGTCGACGATCGTGTAGCGCGCGACGCGCTCGTCGAGCGCATCGATGAGCTGCGCGGCCAGCGCGCCCGAGCCGGCGCCGAATTCCCACACGTCCGCAGTGCCGCTGGCGTCGAGCGCCTGCGCCACCTGCCGCGCCAGCGCGCGGCCGTAGAGCGGCGACATCTCGGGCGCGGTGACGAAGTCGCTGCCCGATTGCGGCAGCGCGCCGAACTGGCGGCTGTCGCGGCTGTAGTAGCCGAGGCCGGGCGCGTAGAGCGCCAGCGCCATGCAGCGATCGAAGCCGATCCAGCCGCCGGCGTGCTCGATCTCCCTGCGGATCAGCTGCGCCAGACGCGTCGATACACTGTCGGGCAGCGGGTCGTGCATCCGCGCATTGTAGAAAGCGATGACCGCACCGCCTCGTTCTGCCCGCCCCGTCGCGCTCGTCACCGGCGCGGCGCGCCGGCTCGGCCGCGAGATCGCGCTCGAACTCGCGCGCGCGGGGCACGACGTGGCGGTGCACTACCGGGCGTCTCGCAACGAGGCGCTGTCCACTGTCGAAGCGCTCGCCGCAGCCGGTGCGCGCGCCGAGGCGTTCGCCGCCGATCTGGCCGACGAGGCCGCCTGCCGCGCCCTCGTGCCGGCGATCGTGGCGCGCTTCGGTCGGCTCGACGCCGTCGTCAACAATGCGTCGATCTTCGAGCACGACACCTCGGCCACGTTCACACACGCCGCGATGGAGCGGCACTGGCGCGCCAACACGGCGCCGGCCGTGATCCTGGCGCAGGCGCTGCACGAGCATGCGAGCAACGGCTGCGTCGTCAACCTGCTCGACCAGAAGCTGTGGAATCCGAACCCGGACCACTTCTCGTACACGCTGTCGAAGGCGGCGCTCGAAGCGGCGACGACGATGCTGGCGCTGGCGCTCGCGCCGCGCGTGCGCGTCTGCGGCGTAGCGCCGGGAGTCACGCTGCCGTCGGGGCCGATGAGCGACGCCGGGTTCGCCGCTGCGCACCGTCTGACGCCGCTCGGTCGCTCATCGACGCCGGCCGACATCGCGCGAGCCGTGCGCTTCCTGGTCGAATCGCCCGCGATCACCGGCACCACCCTCCTCGTCGACGGCGGCCAGCATCTGGCAGCGCAGCGCCGCGACGTGCACTACCTGGCGCCCGGCGCCTGACACCGCCATGCACAGCCTGCTCAGCCACCCCAGCCTGATGGATTGCCGGCGCCTGTTCCTGCGCGACTACGAGGTCTGGATCAACATCGGTGTGCATCCCTACGAGAAGACGGGCGAGCAGCGCGTGCTGATCAACGTCGACCTCTACGTGCCGCTGGCGCTGTCGACGCCCAAGGCCGACGAGCTGCACGAAGTCGTCGACTACGACTTCATCCGGCGCACCATCGCCGAGCGCGTCTCCAAGGGCCACATCCACCTGCAGGAAACGCTGTGCGACGACGTGCTGGCGCTGATGCTCGCGCACCCGCGCGTGCGCGCCGCGCGCGTCTCGACCGAGAAACCCGATGTCTACGCCGACTGCGAAGCGGTCGGCTGTGAAGTGTTTGCCGTCAAGGAATCCGTATGAGTGCCGTGCTTGAAACGCCAAAGTCCGCCGCGAAGGAGGCGCACGAACTGAACAAGCTGTCCAAGCGCCTGCACCGACTCGTCGGCCAGGCGAGCGCCGACTACCGGATGATCGAGGACGGCGACAAGGTGATGGTCTGCCTGTCGGGCGGCAAGGACAGCCACGCGCTGCTCGACATCCTGCTCGAGCTGCGACGGCGCGCGCCGGTGCGCTTTGACGTCGTCGCCGTCAACCTCGACCAGAAGCAGCCGGGGTTCCCGGCGCAGGTGCTGCCCGACTACCTGAAGAGCCGCGGCGTGCCGTTCCACATCGAGAACCAGGACACCTATTCCGTCGTCAAGCGGCTGATCCCCGAGGGGCAGACGATGTGCAGCCTGTGCTCGCGGCTGCGCCGCGGCATCCTCTATCGCGTGGCCGACGAGCTCGGCGCGACCAAGATCGCGCTCGGCCACCACCGTGACGACATGCTGCAGACCTTCTTCCTCAACATGTTCTTCGGCGGGCGCATGAAGAGCATGCCGCCCAAGCTGGTGAGCGACGACGGGCGCCACGTCGTGATCCGGCCGCTGGCCTACGTCGCCGAGACCGACCTCGAACGCTGGGCCGCGCACCGTGCCTTCCCGATCATCCCGTGCTCGCTGTGCGGCAGCCAGGCCAACCTGCAGCGCGCGCAGATCCGGCAGATGCTGCGCGAGTGGGACCGCCAGCACCCGGGGCGCATCGACAGCATGTTCCGCGCGCTCAGTCATGTCGTGCCGTCGCACCTGCACGACCGGAACCTGTACCCCTTCGAGACGCTCCAACCGAGCGGCGTGCCCGATCCGTGCGGTGACAAGGCCTTCGACGAGGACGACGAAGACGGCGGCGCACCGGCTGCCACGCCGATCCGTATCGATCGCGGCGGCGCATGAGACATCCATGGAGTCACCCGATGAAGCTTCGCTCCGCTGTCCTCGCGCTCGCCGCGCTGGTGCTGACGGGCTGCGCCGGCATGAGCAGCATCGTCAGCGATGTCAGCAGCTACAGCCAGTGGCCGGCCGGCCGCGCGCCCGGCAGCTATGTCTTCGAACGCCTGCCGTCGCAGCAGGCGCAGGCGCCGCTGCAGGACACGCTGGAGGCCGCTGCGCGCGACGCCTTGGCACACGCCGGCTTCAGCGAAGCGAAGGACGCGCAGTCGGCCGACGTGCAGGTGCAGCTCGGCGCGCGCATCCACCGTTGGGACCCCTGGCCCTACGCCGATCCGTTCTGGGGCCGCTGGGGCTGGGGCCGCCCGCGCTATGGGTGGTGGGGTCCGCCGATGATGGCCGACACGCCGCGCTACGAGCGCGAGGTCGCCGTGCTGATGCGCGACCGCCGCACCGGCCAGGTGCTCTACGAGACGCGCGCCAGCAACGAGAGCCTGTCGGGCGGCGACGGCACGACGTTCGCCGCCATGTTCGAGGCTGCGCTGAAGGATTTCCCGCAGCCGGCAGTGAACCCGCGCCGCGTCGCGGTCCCGCTCGCGAAGTAGCGCGGCGCCGGCACGCCGGTCAGCGCGCGTCGGCCGCGAGCACTCGCAGGTCTTCTTCCCAGCCGCGCAACTTGTCGGCCGCGGCACTGCGCTGCACCGGCGTCGTCAGGTTGTGCAGCTCGGCGGCAAAGCGACAGTTGTACTGCGTCAGGCTCCGCTGGTAGGCCGCATGCTCGCTGCGCGGCGAGCTCTGCAGGCGCTGCAGCAAGCCGCGCAGCGCCTCGCGCGCGGCGTCGCGCTGCGCCGCGCCCGGCGCGGCGCCGCTGGCGGCGATGCGTCGCAGCGTCTGCAGCACGTCGGCTTGGCGCGCGCGGCGCTCGGCGAGCGTCGCCTCGGCGTCGAACGGCGACGCCGCCAGCGACGCCGCGAGGCGCTCGCGCTGTGCCGCATCGAGCCGGCCGTAGAGCGATTGCGCGCGCTCGACAGCGCGCTTGACGCGCGGCGCGAGGCGCCGCGCCGGCGTGTCGTGGACGAACTCCTCGCGGAACTCGTCGTTGCCCTTGGCGTAGCGGCGCTCGATGTGCGCGAGCTGCACCGGCGTCAGCGTCAGCGCCATGTCGGCCAGCGACGGCACGGCCTGCTCGAGCGCGACATCGAGCCGCGCCATCGCGTCGTCGAGCAGGCGGCAGGCCTGCGCCGGCGTCGCCGGCTCGGCGGCGACGGCGCGCACGCGCGCCAGCCACTCGGCGTAGTCGGTCAACTGGGTGCGCCGGTGCCAGCGCTGCCAGGTCGCGAGGTGCTCGCGCATGCGCAGCGCCTGCGTGGCGTCGAAATCGGCATAGCCGTCGAGCCACCAGTAGACCAACTCGGGCGCGGAGTTGTAAGCGAAGCGCAGGCTGCTGCAGCCCGCCAGCAGCGCCGCGAGCGCGAACAGCAGTCCGATAATGCGGCATCTCACAGCAGACAAACGCATGGCACTCAACATCGTGATCATGGCCGCGGGCAAGGGCACCCGCATGAAGTCGCGCCGCGCCAAGCCGCTGCACCGGCTCGCCGGGCGCAGCCTGCTGCAGCATGTGCTCGACTCGGCCAGCAAGCTGGGTGCCGATCGCATCGTAGCCGTCACCGGCTACGGCGCCGAGCAGGTCGAGGCGGCGGTGCAGGCGCCGAACCTGTGCTTCGTGCGCCAGATGCCGCAACTCGGCACCGGCCATGCGGTGCAGCAGGCCGCGCCCGAGCTGCTCGCCGGCGGCACGACGCTGATCCTCAACGGCGACGTGCCACTGATCGGCAGCGACACGATGCGCGCGCTGGTCGACGCCTGCGCCGACCGCCGGCTCGCGCTGCTGACGGCGCTGCTCGACGACCCGGCCGGCTACGGCCGCATCGTGCGCCGCGGCGAGCGGCTCGAAGCCATCGTCGAGCACAAGGACGCAACGCCCGAACAGCGCGCGATCCGCGAGGTCTACACCGGAGTGATGGCGGCGCCGACGGCGCAGCTCGCGCGCTGGCTCGGCGCGTTGAAGAACGACAACGCGCAGCAGGAGTACTACCTGACCGACGTCGTCGCGATGGCGGTCGCCGACGAAGTGCCGGTCGTCGTCGTGCAGGCCGCCAGCGTCGATGAGATCCTCGGCGTCAACAGCCCGGCCCAGCTCGCCGACCTGGAGCGGCGCCATCAGCGCGCGCAGGCCGGGCGGCTGATGGAAGCCGGCGTGAGGCTCGCCGACCCGGCGCGCTTCGACCTGCGCGGCGAACTCGTCTGCGGCAGCGATGTCGAGATCGATGTCGGCTGCGTGTTCGAGGGCCGCGTGCAGCTCGGCGACGACGTGGCGATCGGGCCGCACTGCGTGATCCGCAACGCCGCCATCGGCAACGGCGCGCGCATCGAAGCCTTCACCCACATCGACGGCGAGGCGCTCGGCGTGACGGTCGGCGCCGAGGCCCGCGTCGGCCCGTATGCGCGGCTGCGCCCGGGCGCCGCGCTCGGGCCCGAGGTGCACATCGGCAATTTCGTCGAGGTCAAGAACTCGACGCTCGGCCGCGGCGCGAAGGCCAATCACCTCGCCTACCTCGGCGACGCCGAAGTCGGCGAGCGCGTCAACTACGGCGCCGGCAGCATCACGGCCAACTACGACGGCGCGAACAAGCACCGTACCGTGATCGGCGCCGACGTGCAGGTCGGCTCGAACTGCGTGCTGGTCGCCCCGTTGACGATCGGCGCCGGCGCGACGATCGGCGGCGGCTCGACGATCGCGGCCGACGCGCCTGCCGGCGAGCTGACGCTGGCGCGCGCGCGCCAGATCACGGTTGCGCGCTGGCAGCGCCCGGCGAAGAAGAAGCAGCCGGGCTGAGCCGACGCCGGGTCAGCGCGCGCCGCGGCTCTCGATCCACGCCAGCAGCGCCTGCGCGTCCAGCGGGCCGCTGATCGCATAGCCCTGCAGTTCGTCGCAGCCCTGTTCGGTCAGGAAGCGACGCTGGACATCGGTCTCCACGCCTTCGGCGATCACCGTGATGCCCAGGCTGCACGCCATCTGGATGATCGCGCTGGCAATCGCCGCCGAGTCGCGGCTCTGCGGCAGGTCGTGCACGAAGGAGCGGTCGATCTTCATGCGGTCGATCGGCAGATCCTTGAGGTGGCCGAGCGAGGTGTAGCCGGTGCCGAAGTCGTCGACCGAGACGCGGATGCCGAGCTGCTTGAGCTGCGCCAGCGTCGTCTTGACCTGCGGCAGGTCGTCCATCAGCATGCGCTCGGTCAACTCGAGCTCGAGCAGGTGGCCTGGCAGGCCGCTGTCGCCGAGCGCCTGCGCCACACTCTGCACGAAGTTGCCGGCATGGAACTGCAGCGACGACAGGTTGACCGCCACCGGCAGCTGCAGCCCGAGGCCGCGCCAGCGCTGCGCGGTGCTCGTCGCTTCGCGCAGCACCCACCGACCGATCGCCAGCATCAGGCGGCGCTGCTCGGCGATCGGAATGAAGGCGTCCGGCATCAGCAGACCGCGCCGGGGGTGGCGCCAGCGGATCAACGCCTCGGCGCCGACGAGAGCGCCGTCGCTGGCGCGCACCTGCGGTTGGAAGTGCAGCACGAACTCGTCGCGGGCGATCGCCTCGGCGAGCTCGCCCTCCATCACCAGCGCGGGGTAGGCAGCGTCGGCCGTGTCCGGGTCGAAGAACTGAAAGTTGGCGCGGCCGCGCGCCTTGGCGCGGTACATCGCGGCGTCGGCGTGCTGCAGCAGCTCGGTCGGCGTGCGGCCGTGCTCGGGGTAGAGGGCAATGCCGACCGAGGGCGTCACCGACAGCGGGCGCCCCTCGGCGTCGACGGGCGCGCCGATCGACGCCAGCAGCTTCTGCGCCACTTCCTCGATGTCGGTGCGTCGCGACGCGCCGGGCAGCAGCACCATGAACTCGTCGCCGCCGAAGCGCGCGACGAGGTCGCTGCCGCGCAGGCAAGCCGTGATGCGCGTCGCAACGATCTGCAGCAGCGTGTCGCCGACAAGGTGGCCGAGCGAATCGTTGACGCGCTTGAAATGGTCGAGGTCGATGAACAGCAGCGCCAGGTGCGCGTCGCCGGCGCGGTCCGACGCCATCAGCTCATCGAGGTGCTCGAAGAACGACGTCCGGTTCGGCAGCCCGGTCAGTGCGTCGTGGTGCGCCAGGTGGTGGATGCGCGCCTGCGCCGCCTGGCGGTCGCGGATGTCGCGCGCGATCGTCATGCGCATGCGCTCGCCGTTGCGCTCGAGCGTGCGCACGATGAACTCGACCGGGATGCGCGTGCCGTCGCGGTGCAGCAGCGCCGTCTCGTAGGCGTTTTCGTCGCGGCCGGCGGCGACCATTGCCGACACCTTGGGCAACTGGTCGGGGGCGATGAAGTCCTGCGTCTTGCGGCCGATCAGCTCTTCGAGGGTGCATCCGAGCAGCCGGCACAGTGTCGGGTTGGCGTCGACGATCAGGCCCTTGCGATGGAACACGATGCCCTCGGCGCTGGCCTGCATGAACTTGGCGAGCCGATCCTCCGATTCGCGCACCGCGCGCTCGGCTTGACGGTACTTGGTGATGTCGGCGATCAGCACGAAGGCCGCCTGCACCTGGCCGTCGGCGCCGATGTGCGGCAGCAGGTTGACTTCGAGCGTGCGCGAGCCGCCGCCGGGCGCCGCCAGTTCGCGCTCGTAGGTCACGGCCTGGCGACGCTGCAACATCAGGTCGACGTGCGGCTGGATCTGGTCGCGCGCGGCCTCGCCGATGATCTCGGGGACCGTCAGCCCGAGGATCGAGCGCTCGTCGCGGCCGAAGGCGCGCGCATATTCCTTGTTCGCGAACAGGCAGCGAAAGGCGCTCGCCTCGTAATACGAGATCAGCACCGGCACGTTGTCGGCGAGCAGGCGGAACTGCTCGGCCTTGGCGCGCGCCGTGGTCTCGGCGAGCTTGCCCTGCGTCACGTCGTGCATGACGCAGACGCAGTGCGTGCCGCCCGGCTGCCACGTGCCGGCGCAGTCGACCCAGGCCGAGCTGCCGTCGGCATGCAGCATGCGCAGCTGCAGCGAGAAGTCGTCGCGTTGCGCCAGAGCAGCGAGCAGGTCGAGGCGCGACTCGCCGGCCAGCGCGCCGAGCCAGCCGTGGCCGAGCGCAGCCGCGTCGTCGAGCGCGGTGAACTCGCGGAAGCGCCGGTTCACGTGCAGCGCCGAGCCGTCGAGCGCGAGCACGAGTACGACGCAAGGCAGCCGGTCCCAGACCGCTGCGGCATCGGTGAACGGCTCGTGGGGAATCGCCATGGAGGGGGCGCGATGCGCGTCGGGCGCCCGGCGCGCCCGTCCTACCCGGCGATGATACCGGGCGACCCCCTTACGCCACCGTGACGCCTGCCGCGCTGTCGGCCGCCACGTCGAGCGCCAGGCAGAGGTCGTCCCAGGCGCGCGCCTTGTCCTGCGGATTGCGCAGCAGATAGGCCGGGTGGTAGGTGACGACGAGGGGCACGCCGGCATAGCGGTGCACCCGGCCGCGCAGCCGGCCGACCGGCTCGTCGCTGCGCAGCAGCGCCTGCACGGCAAAGCGGCCCATCGCGAGGATGATCTTCGGCTGCGCCAGCGCGATCTGGCGCACCAGGAACGGCTCGCATTGCGCCAGCTCGTCGGGCTGCGGGTTGCGGTTGCCCGGCGGCCGGCACTTCAGCGTGTTGGTGATGTAGACCTGCCGTTCGGGCGGCGCGTCGGCGCGCGTCAGCCCGATCGCGCGCAGCATCGCGTCGAGCAGCTGCCCGGCCTTGCCGACAAAAGGCTCGCCCCGGAGGTCTTCCTCTTCGCCAGGCGCTTCGCCGACGATCATCCAGTGCGCGCGCTCGTGGCCGACGCCGAACACCGTCTGCGTGCGCCCGCTGGACAGCTTGCAGGCGCTGCAGGCGGCGACGGCGGCGCGCAGCGCCGGCCAATCCATCGCGGCGACGTCGCCGGACGGAGCCGCGGCTGCGCCGGCGTCGCGCTGCGCTGCGGGCACGGTGGGCACGGCGTGCCGCCCGGGCCGGGCCGGCGACCGCGCCGGTTCGACCGCAGCGACTGCTGGCGTGCGATCGAGCGTTGCAGCGGCGGGCGCCGGCTTGCCCTCGGCGACCTGGATCGTCTCGTCTTGCGGAATCCACAGCCGGATTCCCATTTCCCGCAGCATCGCGAGCTGCCGTTCATCCCAGCGCATCGTCGCCCTCCTGCGCGATGGCCAGGCTCATCACGCGCGCGTCTTCGCGCTGCTGCTGCGCCGCCGGGTAGTAGCCCTTGCGCACGCCGATGTCACGAAAGCCGTAGCGGCGGTAGATCGCCTGCGCCCGCGCATTGCTCATCCGCACTTCGAGCCAGAGCTGGCGGTCGCCGAGCGCGCTGCAGTGCGCGACGAGCGCACCGAGCAGCCAGCTCGCGTGGCCGGCACCCTGGTGCGGCGGCGCCACCGTCAGGTTGAGCAGGTGCATCTCGTCGACGCCCTGCATCGCGACGACGTAGCCGAGCAGCCGCCCGGCGTCGTCGACCAGGCGCTGCGCCCAGTAGCCGGCGGCCAGCGCGTCGATGAAGTTGCCGCGCGTCCACGGGAACTCGTAGGCTGCGCGCTCGACGGCAAGCACGTCGTCCAGGCTCGCGACCGTCATCGGCTCGAGCGCGCGAACTGCGCGCGGCACGGCGCTCACAGCGACTCCTTCGCGGCCTTCAGCGCCGCGCGCTCGGCGGTCGTCAGCGCCACCTTGTCGCGCAGGTAGACGGGCAAGGCCGCGGCGGCGTCGATCGAGGCGCCGGCGTCCCAGGCGCCGCGCGCCAGCGCCAGCAGTGACGCGCCGCGGGGCGCGGCGTCGGCGACGCAATGCGCCGCGCCGATTTCCAGCCGCGCGCCGAACACCGCCGCCGCGTTGCCGGCCACCGCCGCCGGCGGGGCGGCGTGCCAACGCGCATTCAGCGAATCGAGCGTGTAGAGCGCCGGCGCTTCCAGCACCTGCCAGCGGCCGGCGCGATGCTCGTAGTGTGCGGCGTAGACCTCGTCCATCCTCGCGTCGTTGGCGGCCCAGACGCGAGCGACGCCGGCGCGCAGCCGGGCGTCCTCGGCAACTGCCAGCAGCGTGTCGAGCGCGAGCAGCGGCTTGCCGGCGCCGACGGCCAGCCCCTGCGCCGCCGAGCAGGCAGTGCGCAGGCCGGTAAAGGCGCCGGGGCCCTGGCCGAATGCGATCGCGTCGAGATTGGAGAGCGCGATGCCGGCTTCGCCCAGCAGGTCGAACAGTGTCGGCAGCAGGGTCGCCGATGCTTGTGCGCCGCCGGCCGCCTCGCGCACCCAGGTACGCGCGCCGACGCCGAGCGCCGCATGCAGGCGCTCGGTCGCGGTGTCGAAGGCCAGCAGCGCCGCCATGCGCCCGAGTGTAGCGATGCGGCCGTGCGATCATCGCCACATGGGGAGGGTGTCTCGCGCCATCGCGTCGCTGCTGCTTGTTGCCGCGCTCGGTCCGGCGCTGGCGCGCGAGCGCCTGCCGGCCGCCGTCGAGCAGGCGTTGCAGCGCGCGCAGGTTCCGCCCGAGGCGCTGGTCGTCGTCGTGCAGGACGCGACGCGCGGCACGCAGAGCTTGGCGTGGCAGCCGCGCCTGGCGGTCAATCCGGCTTCGGTCGTCAAGCTGGCGACGACCTATGCCGCACTCGACCTGCTCGGCCCGAACTGGCAGTGGATGACGCCGGTCTGGCTGCTCGGCCGGCTGAACCAGGGTGTGCTCGAAGGCGACCTCGTCATCAAGGGCAGCGGCGACCCCAAGCTCGTGGTCGAGCGGCTGTGGCTGCTGCTGCGCCGCGTGCGCCAGATGGGCGTGCGCGAGATCCGCGGCGACATCGTCCTAGACCGCAGCGCCTTCGTCGTGCCGGAGCAGTCGCCGGCCGACTTCGACGGCGAGCGCCTGCGGCCCTACAACGTGCAGCCCGACGCGCTGCTGCTGAACTACAAGTCGGTGCTGCTGAACTTCGTGCCCGGCCCGCCGCGCACCGATGCCGCCGTCGTCGCCGAGCCGCCGCTGGCCGGAGTGCGCATCGACGACAGCGTCGCGCTCTCGAACGGCCCGTGCAACGACTGGCGCGCCGGGCTGAAGGCCGAATTCGACGATCCGTCGCGCATCCGTTTCGCCGGCAGCTACCCGGCGGCCTGCGGCGAGAAGCAGTGGCCCGTCGCCTATGCCGACCCGGTGAGCTACAACGCGCGCGCAATCCGAGCGCTGTGGGCCGAGGCCGGCGGCCAACTCGGCGGCCAAGTGCGCGACGGCACGGCGCCGGCCGGCGCGGCGCCGACGTTCGAGGTCGCATCGCCGCCGCTGGCCGACATTGTTCGCGACATCAACAAGTACAGCAACAACGTGATGGCGCAGCAGCTGTTCCTGACGCTGGGCCTGACGCAGCGCGGCGTCGGCTCGCCCGAGGCGGCGCGCGACGTGCTGCGCCAGTGGTTCGCCGAGCGCTTCGGCGAGGCCGCGTCCGACGCCGTGATCGACAACGGCTCGGGGCTGTCGCGCCAGACGCGCATCAGCGCGCAGACGCTGGCGCGGCTGCTGATGCACGCCTGGGCCAGCCCGGTGATGCCCGAGCTGGCGGCGTCGCTCGCCGTCAGCGGGCGCGACGGCACGATGCGGCGCTCGCAGGCGCCGGCCGGGCGCGCGCACCTGAAGACGGGGTCGCTGCGCGACGTGGCGGGCGTCGCCGGCTACGTGCTGGCCGACAACGGCCGCCGCTACGTGCTGGTCGCGATCGTCAACCACCCGAATGCCAATGCCGCACGGCCGGCGCTCGATGCGCTGGTGCAATGGGGGGCGCAACAGTCGGCGCCGTGACCGCGGGCCGGCGGCTGGCGGGTCGTGGCGATCAGAACGGGTTGTTGCGAGCGCGCGTGTCGGCCGTGTAGCCGATCAGCAGGTGCGCGCGCACGCTGGGCTGATGCAAATCGGCCCACAGCCAGGCGCTGGCGTTGGCGTCGCTGACCAGCGTCGCTGTCGTGCAGTCGGGCAGCGCGACGTTGCACGCCGGCTGCGTGATGTTGCTCAGCCCGTTGCCGGCGGGCGCGGCGATCATGTTGCGCACGATGGCGTCGGCATCGATCAGGCCGATCATCCGGCCGTCGTTGACGAGCGGCACGCGCATCTCCTCGTTGAACGTGTTGGTCAGCGCCAGCAGCACGGCGGCGCGCCCGGCGTTGGCCGTCTCCTCGGCAACGCCGAAGGCCGTCTGGCCGAGGTTGGGCACGGTGACGACGAGCACCTTGCCGCCGAGCCCGGCGACGCGGTTGATCTGCGCCGCCAGCGCCTCGCCGCGCGCTTTGAGCATCGCCTTCAGCGCTTCGAGGTTGGCGCCGTTGTAGAGCGCGTACTGCTCGCGGATGTCGTGGCCGCCGACGAACACGGTCACCAGGTCGGTGCCGCCGAAGCTGTCGCCGGCGAGGTGGGTGTCGATCTGCGCCGTCACGGCGGCAACGTTGGCGCCGGCCGCCGCGTAGTTGCGGCTCACGATCGTCGTCGCCGTGCCGGGGCACTCGGCGAACGGGATGCCGTGCGAGAGCGCGAGGTACTGGACCCAGATCGGATTGAGCCTGCAGTCGAGCGCGCTGTTGGCGTCCAGCGTATTGACGGTATAGCGCTTGCCGGCAGGCGTGATCGCGCTGGCCTCGTCGCCGAAGGCGAGGATGCGCCCGGGCACGAACTGACTGACGCGGTCGCCGCCGCCGCACGATGCGAGCAGCACGAGCGCGGCGACCGACGCCGCGCGCACGATCCGGCGCGCCAGCGGGCTGCGCTCACGACGGGAAGGGAACTCCATGCAATCTCCAGCTCAGGTCCGATTCACACACCGAAGGCGTCACGCGGCCGACGCGCGACTCAACCGGTCGCGCACGCCTTCCCAGTCGGGACCGTCGGGAGGAGCCTCGACCCAGATCAGGTCGACGCCCTGCCCGTCGAGCTCGCGCAACGCGGCGAACAACTCGTGCGCGGCACGCGCCGCGTCGCCGGGCATCGGCCGGTGTCGCAGATGCGGCGGCGCCGGCACCGTGCGCGAATATACCGCCAGCTTCAGCATCGACGCCTGGCGGCTCGGCAAAGGCGTCGGACCGAGCACATCGAGCGCGGCGCGCAATTGCTCGGTGGACATGACACGCACCCGGGCGCGCGGCGCATAGTGCGCCTCCAGCGTGCCCGGGGCGCGTGGCGCTTCGGCGTCGGGCCCGGCCAGCGGCTCGCCGGCTGCGGCCTCGATCTGCGCGCGCGTCAGCGCGCCGGGCCGCAGCAGCACCGGCCGGCCGCGCGTGCAGTCGACGATCGCCGATTCGATGCCGATCGTGCAGGCCCCGCCGTCGAGCACGGCGACGGCGTCGCCGAACTCGTCGACGACGTGCGCGGCGCAGGTCGGGCTGACGCGGCCGAAGCGGTTCGCGCTCGGCGCGGCGACGCCCGGCACGCCCCGCCGCAGCGCCTCGGCGAGCAGCGCGCGCGCCACCGGGTGCGACGGCGAGCGCAGGCCGATCGTCGCGTGGCCGCCGGCGGCGACCGCCGCCATCGACGTGGCGCGCGCCACGATCACCGTCAGCGGCCCCGGCCAGCATGCGGCCATCAGGCGCTGCGCGACGGCGGGCAACGGCTCGGCAAAGCGCGCAGCCTGCGCCGCGTCGACGACGTGCACGATCAGCGGGTGGTCGGCGGGCCGCCCTTTCGCGGCATAGATCTTCGCCACCGCCGCGTCGTCGTCGGCCCGCGCGCCGAGGCCGTAGACCGTCTCGGTCGGAAAGGCGACGAGCTCGCCGGCGGCCAGCCGTTCGGCGGCGCGCGCGATGTCGGCGGGGTCGTTGCCGGCAAGCATCTCTCAGTGGTCCATTGCATCGCGCGACTCGCGACACTGGAAACAGGCTCGTGTGATCGAGGACGCTCGGGGTGTTCCCCACGCTGGTACAGCAGCGCGACCCAGGAGGCATGCCTCCGTGGTGCCTGGCCGAGGGCGTCGGGTGCCCTGCGCAGCGAAGTAAAGGGGGAGGACTGCGCGCAGCGCAGGCCGGAGGACTTGAGCGGAGCAGGGCATCCGGCGGCCTCGGCCCCGAACGACACGTCGCACGAACGGCGGTACCGAGCCAGGCATCTCAAATCGGCTCGATACCGAGCAGCGTCGCGGCCTGCTGCGCCGTGGCGTGTGCGGCGTCGGCGCTCGCCGCGGTGACCGTGAGGTGGCCCATCTTGCGCCCGCGCCGCGCCTCGCTCTTGCCGTAGAGGTGCAGATGCACGCCGGGCAACGCCAGCACGGCGTCCCACGGCGGTGTGCGCGGCTCGGCGCCATTGCGCAACCACAGGTCGCCGAGCAGGTTGAGCATCACGGCGGGCGAGTGCAGGCGCGGCGCGACCAGCGGCAGGCCGGCCAGCGTGCGCACCTGCAGCTCGAACTGCGAAACGTCGCAGGCGTCGATCGTGTAGTGTCCCGAGTTGTGCGGCCGCGGCGCCATCTCGTTGGCGACGAGGCGCCCGTCGGCGAGCACGAAGAACTCGACGCACAGCACGCCGACGTAGCCCATCGCCCCGGCGATGCGCTCGGCCGCCGCGACGGCGTCGCGCTGCAGCGCCTCGGGCACGCCGCGCGCAGGCACCTCGGTGACGGCGAGGATGCCGTCGCGGTGCAGGTTGCGCTGGACCGGGAAGTGGACGCAGTCGCCGGCTGCGCTGCGCGCGACGACGACGCTCACCTCGCACGCCAGCTCGAGGCGCTGCTCCAGCACGCAGGGCACGCCGCCGAGCCGGCCCCAGGCGGCGCGCAGCTCGTCGCGCGTCGCGACGCACGCCTGGCCCTTGCCGTCGTAGCCCGAGCTCGAGGTCTTCAGGATGCCGGGCAAGAGCCCCGCGTCGATGTCTTCGAGCTGCTGCGCGGTCTCGACCACGGCGTGCGGCGCCGCCGCGACGCCGCAGCGCGCGAACTGCCCCTTCTCGGCGGCGCGGTGCTGGCACACGGCGACGGCGTCGGCGCGCGGCGCAACGGGGCGCTGCCGAGCCAGCGTGGCGAGCGCCTGCGCCGGCACGTTCTCGAACTCCGTCGTAATCGCCGCCGCCGCGCCTGCCAGCTCGGCAAGGCCCTCGGCGTCGAGGTAGGCGCTGCGCACATGCCGCTGCGCGACCTGCCCGGCCGGGCTGTCGGCGTCGGGGTCGAGCACGGCGACGGCGTAGCCCAGCTGCTGCGCGGCATGGACGAACATGCGCCCGAGCTGGCCGCCGCCCAGCACGCCCAGCGTCGCGCCGGGGAGGATCGGAGCGGTCACTTCAAGTCCTGCGTCATGGCGCGCGCGGCATCGCTCTGGCGGCGGCGGAAGGCTTCGAGCTTCTCGCGCAGCGCAGCGTCGGTGGCGGCGAGCATCGCAACGGCGAACAGCGCGGCATTCGCGGCGCCGGCGTTGCCGATCGCGAACGTGGCGACAGGAATGCCCTTGGGCATCTGCACGATGGAATGCAGCGAATCGACGCCCTGCAGGTGGCGGCTCGCCACCGGCACGCCGAGCACCGGCACCGTCGTCTTGGCCGCCAGCATGCCCGGCAGGTGCGCCGCGCCGCCGGCGCCGGCGATGATGGCGCGCAGGCCGCGCCCGGCGGCAGCTTCCGCGTAGGCGAACATCTCGTCGGGCATGCGGTGGGCCGAGACGACGCGCGCCTCGTGCGCGACGCCGAACTCGGCGAGAATCTCGGTCGCGTGCTTGAGGGTGTCCCAGTCGCTGCTGGAGCCCATCAACACGCCGACGATCGGATCGGGCTGGTTCAAGGCTCGCTCCATGGGCTGCGAAAGGCTTGAATTGTAGGTGGCGGGCCGCCATCTCCCCCCGAGCCGCGCCGCCCTCCCACTGCAGCCCCGAGCCCCGCAAATCGCCATGATCGACATCACCACCCAGAACCTCGAAGCCGAGGTCATCAACGCTTCCCTGCAGCAGCCCGTGCTGCTCGACATCTGGGCGCCGTGGTGCGGCCCCTGCAAGGCGCTCGGCCCCGCACTCGAGAAGCTGGAGACGGCTTACGCCGGGCGCTTCCGGCTCGCCAAGCTCAATTCCGACGAGCAACCCGAGATCGCCGGCCAGCTGAGCCAGATGTTCGGCGTGCGCAGCATCCCGTTCTGCGTGCTGTTCAAGGACGGCCAGCCGGTCGACGGCTTCGTCGGCGCGCTGCCCGAGCCGCAGATCCGCCAGTTCCTCGACAAGCACGTGCCGAGCGCCGACGAGATGGCTGCGGAAGAAGAGGTCAGCGAAGCGCAGGCGCTGCTCGCCGAAGGCGACACCGCCAGCGCGCTGGAGCGCCTGCAGCAGGCGGTGGCGATCGACCCGGGCAACGACGCCGCACGCTACGACTACCTGCGCGCCCTGCTCGCCGAAGGGCGCAGCGCCGACGCGCGCCGCGCGTTCGAGCCGGTCGCGGACAAGATCGCGGTCGACACACGCCTGGCCGCTGCGGGTCACTGGCTCGCGGCCTGCGAGAAGGCAGCATCGGCGCGCACACCCGAGGCGCTGGCCGCCGCGATTGCGGCGAACAAGCGCGACTTCGACGCGCGTTTCGAGCTGGCGCAGACGCATTTCGCCGCGCGGCGCTTCGTCGAAGCGATGGACGAATTGCTCGAGATCGTGATGCGCGACAAGGGCTGGAGCGACGCATTGGCGCGCAAGACCTACGTCGCGATCCTCGAGCTGATGACCAAGCCCGCAGCCAAGCCCGCTGCGGCGCCCGAGGCCAAGGGCGCGCTCGAAGTGGCCGGCCGCGCCGCCCCGGTCACCAGCGCCGACCCATTGGTCGACCAGTACCGGCGCAAGCTGAGCATGGCATTGAACTGACGGCCCGGCGCTCGGCCCGCGGCTGACGGCCCCTTGCCCGGCGGATACGCCAGGCGCTCAGGACATCAGCCGCTGCAGCGCCTCGCGGTACTTGGCCGCCGTCTGCTCGATCACTTCGGCGGGCAGCGGCGGCGCCGGCGCCTTCTTGTTCCACGGCGCGCCGCCGACCTTTGCCTGCTCGAGCCAGTCGCGCACGAACTGCTTGTCGTAGCTCGGCGGATTGGCGCCTTCCACATAGCCCTCGACGGGCCAGAAGCGCGACGAATCGGGCGTCAGCACTTCGTCCATCAGCGTCAGCGTGCCGCGCTCGTCGAGGCCGAACTCGAACTTGGTGTCGGCGATGATGATGCCCTTGGCGAGCGCATAGCCGGCAGCCGTCGTGTAGAGGCGCATCGACACGTCGCGCACCTGCGCCGCCAGATCGGCGCCGATCATCGACGCCATGCGCTCGAAGGAAATGTTCTCGTCGTGCTCGCCGATCGCGGCCTTGGTCGCCGGCGTGAAGATCGGCAGCGGCAGCCTGGAGGCATTGCGCAGCCCGGGCGGCAGCGCGACGCCGCAGACGGCGCCGCTGTCCTGGTATTCCTTCCACCCGCTGCCCGCGAGGTAGCCTCGCACCACGGCCTCGACGGGCAGCGGGCGCAGCCGCTTGACGAGCATCGAGCGCCCGCGCACCTGCTCGCGCTCGGTGGGCGCGACGACGGACTCGGGATCGTCGCCCGTCAGGTGGTTCGGCATGATCGAGCCGAGCTTGTCGAACCAGAACAGCGCCATGCGCGTGAGCAGTTCGCCCTTGCCGGGGATCGGCTCGCCCATCACGACGTCGAACGCCGACAGGCGGTCGCTCGCGACCATCAGGATTCGGTCGTCGCCGACGGCATAGTTGTCGCGCACCTTGCCGCGCGCCAGCAACGGCAGCGAGGCGATCGACGATTGCAGCAGGGCGGTCATGCGGGCGCGAGCCCGCTCAAGCCGCGACGACCTGCGCCAGCTCGCCTTTCGCGTAGCGCTGGGCCTGCACCGCAAGAGTCTGCGGCTTGATCTTCGGCGCCTGGCCCTGGCAGCCGAACTCGAGGTAGCGCTGCCTGCAGATCTTCATCGCCGCCTCGCGCGCGGGCTTGAGCCATTCACGGGCGTCGAACTTCTCGGGGTTCTCGGCCAGGAACTTGCGCACCGCGCCCGTCATCGCGAGGCGGATGTCGGTGTCAATGTTGATCTTGCGCACGCCGTGCTTGATCGCTTCCTGGATCTCCTCGACCGGCACGCCGTAGGTCTCCTTCATGTTGCCGCCGTACTGGCGGATCTGCGCCAGCAGATCCTGCGGCACGCTCGACGAGCCGTGCATCACGAGGTGTGTGTTCGGGATGCGCTGGTGGATCTGCTTGATGCGGCCGATCGCGAGGATGTCGCCGGTGGGCTTGCGGGTGAACTTGTAGGCGCCGTGGCTGGTGCCGATGGCGATCGCGAGCGCGTCGAGCTGCGTGCGCTTGACGAAGTCGGCGGCCTGCTCCGGGTCGGTGAGCAACTGCTCCTTGGTCATCGTCGCGTCGGTGCCGTGGCCGTCTTCCTTGTCGCCCTTCATCGTCTCGAGAGAGCCGAGGCAGCCGAGCTCGCCCTCGACGGTGACGCCGAGCCGGTGCGCCATGTCGACGACCTTCCTCGTCACGTCGACGTTGTAGTCGTAGCTGGCGATCGTCTTGCCGTCGGCCTGCAGCGAGCCATCCATCATCACGGAGGAAAAGCCGAGGTCGATCGCGCCCTGGCACACCTCGGGGCTCTGGCCGTGGTCCTGGTGCATCACCAGCGGGATGTGCGGATAGGCCTCGACCGCGGCCGCGATCAGGTGCTTGATGAAGGCCTCGCCCGCATACTTGCGCGCGCCGGCGCTGGCCTGCAGGATGACCGGGGCGCCCACTTCGTCGGCCGCCGCCATCACGGCCTGCACCTGTTCGAGGTTGTTGACGTTGAAGGCCGGGATGCCGTAGCCGTTTTCGGCGGCGTGGTCCAGCAACTGGCGCATCGAGACGATAGGCATCGGAAACCTCCGGAAAGTTGGCGCAGCAAAGCTGCGAATTTTAGCGCCGTGCGTTCATTGCGGCCGGCGCGGCGCCCGGCCTTGCGCCTGCTCGATCTCGTGCACCGCCTGGATGGTGCGCAGCACGCGGTCGGGCGTGAGGCTGATGCTGTCGATGCCGAGCTCGACCAGATAACGCGCGATCTCGAGGTGATCCGACGGCGCCTGGCCGCAAATGCCGACGTGGCGGCCGTTGCGCCTGGCGCCCTCGACGGCCATCGCGAGCATCTTGCGCATGCCGGGGTCGCGCTCGTCGAACGACTCGGCGACGATGGCGCTGTCGCGGTCGACGCCCAGCGTGAGCTGCGTCAGGTCGTTCGAGCCGATCGAGAAGCCGTCGAACAGCTGCGCGAACTCGTCGATCAAGAGCACGTTGTTCGGGATCTCGCACATCACGTAGACCTCGAGCCCGTTGTCGCCGCGCGCCAGGCCGTGCCGGGCCATCGTGTCGAGCACGCGGCGCGCCTCGTCGAGTCGGCGGCAGAACGGCACCATCACCTTCAGGTTGGTCAGGCCCATCGTGTCGCGCACGCGCTTCAATGCCGCGCATTCGAGCGCGAAGCCCTCCTCGTAGGCCGGGTGGATGTAGCGCGCCGCGCCGCGAAAACCCAGCATCGGGTTCTCTTCGTGCGGCTCGAAATCGCGCCCGCCGAGCAGCGCCGCGTATTCGTTGGTCTTGAAGTCCGACAGCCTCACGATCACGGGGCGCGGCCAGAACGCGGCGGCGATCGTGCCCACGCCTTCGGAGAGCCGCTCGACGAAGTAGCCGGCGCCGTCGGCATAGCCGGCGCCGCATGCGAGCGCACGCGCGCGCTCGTCGACATCGGTCACGCGCTCGGGGTGCAGCACGGCCATCGGGTGCACTTTGATGTGCTCGCTGATGATGAATTCCATGCGCGCGAGACCGACGCCGTCGCAGGGCAGCAGGCTGGTCTTGAACGCGAGGTCCGGGTTGCCGAGGTTGACCATGATCTCGGTCGCCGGCCGTTGCAGGCCGGCGATGCGGCTCTGCTCGACGCGAAACGGCAGCCGCCCGTCGTAGACGCGGCCGATGTCGCCTTCGGCGCACGACACGGTGACGGGCTCGCCGTCGCGCAGCGTCTCGGTCGCGCCGTCGGCGCCGACGACCGCGGCGATGCCGAGTTCGCGCGCCACGATGGCGGCGTGGCAGGTCCGCCCACCGCGATTGGTGACGATCGCGGCAGCCGTCTTCATCACCGGTTCCCAGTCGGGCGTCGTCGTGTCGGCGACCAGCACCTCGCCGGGCTGGAACGCCGGCAGCTGCGCCGCGCTGGCGATGCGCCGCACGGCGCCCGCGGCGATCTTCTCGCCGACCGAGCGGCCCTGCACGCGCACGCCGCCGCGGCCTTCGAGCACGTAGGTCTCGATCGTGTCGGCGCTGCGCTGCGACGCCGCCGTCTCGGGGCGCGCCTGCACGATGTAGAGCGGCCCGTCGGCGCCGTCCTTGGCCCACTCGATGTCCATCGGCCGCCAGGCGCCGGCGCGGCGGCTGTAGTGGTCCTCGATCTGGATCGCGGCACCGGCGAGTTCGAGCACGTCGGCGTCGCTCAGGCTCCAGCGCGCGCGGTCGGCCGGCGGCGTCGGCTGGTTGACGACGGGCTCGCGCGTGCTGCGCCCGCTCGCGTAAACCATGCGGATCTGCTTGCGGCCGAGCCGGCGACGCAGCACGCAGCGGCGGCCAGCGCGGAAGGTCGGCTTGTGGACGTAGAACTCGTCGGGGTCGACGTTGCCCTGCACGACGTTCTCGCCCAGTCCCCATGCCGCCGTGACGAAGACGACATCGGGGTGGCCCGACTCGGTGTCGATCGAGAACATCACGCCGCTGGAAGCCTGGTCGCTGCGCACCATCTGCATCACGCAGACCGACAGCGACACCTTGAAGTGGTCGAAGCCCTGGTCGATGCGATACGAGATGGCGCGGTCGGTGAACAGCGACGCCTGGCAGCGCTTTGCCGCGTCGATCAGCATCTCCTCGCCGGCGATGTTGAGGTAAGTGTCGTGCTGGCCGGCGAAGCTGGCGTTGGGCAGGTCTTCGGCGGTCGCCGAGCTGCGCACGGCGACGCTGAGCCCGGGGCCGACGCGCGCCTGCAGCTCGCGCCACGCGGTGCGCAGGCCCTGTTCGGCAGCAGCGGGCAGCGGGGCAGCGTAGACGATCTCGCGCGCGCGGCGGCCGGCGCGCGCCAGCGCTTCGACATCGCGCTTGTCGAGCCCGTCGAGCAGGCGGTGCAGCTCGTCCCAAGCGCCGGCGGCGTCGACGGCGTCGCGGTAGGCGGCGGCAGTCAGCGCGAAGCCGTCGGGGATGCGCACGCCCAGCGGCGTCAGCTCGCGGAACATCTCGCCGAGCGACGCCGTCTTGCCGCCGACCTGCGGCAGGTCGGCGAGCGAGAGCTCGCGGAACCAGCGGATGTAGCTCGGGCCGCTCATCGGACACCTCCGGACCGCAGGCGCTGCGGCGCAAGTGCGATCCTAGG
This sequence comes from uncultured Burkholderiaceae bacterium, assembly GCA_964371405.1. Classification (GTDB taxonomy): domain Bacteria; phylum Pseudomonadota; class Gammaproteobacteria; order Burkholderiales; family Burkholderiaceae_C; genus JAMHWF01. The sequence goes on along the minus strand of CAYJLV010000040.1, from coordinate 4,861 downwards.
CCGCGCCGGCGGCGCGGGTTTGACAGTGGTCAAGCAGCCGCGCGTGCCTTCAGCCGACGCGGCAGACCTTGAGCATGTTGGTGCCGCCGGGGTAGCCCATCGGCTCACCGCAGGTGATGGCGTAGGTGTCGCCCGGCTTGAGCACGCCGCGCTCGACGAGCAGCGTCTCGGCCTTGGCGAGCGCCACGTCGCGGTCGGCGTAGGTCGGCATCAGCAGCGGGCGCACGTTGCGGTACAGCGCCATCTTGCGCTGGCTCGCCAGCTGCGACGTGACGCCGAAGATCGGCACCTTGATTCGGTGGCGGCTCATCCACAGTGCCGTCGAGCCCGACTCGGTGAGCGCGACGATCGCCTTGCAGCCGAGGTGGTCGGCGGTGAACAGCGCGCCCATGGCGATCGTCTGGTCGATGCGGCCGAAGCGCTTGTTCTGGAAGTCGGTGTCGATGCTGGTCTGCTCGAACAGGTCGGCCTCGAGTGCGATCGCCGCCATCTGCTCGATCGTCTCGACCGGGTAGCCGCCGGCAGCTGTCTCGGCGCTGAGCATCACGGCGTCGGTGCCGTCGAGCACGGCGTTGGCGACGTCGCTCACCTCGGCGCGCGTGGGCACCGGGTTGACGATCATCGACTCCATCATCTGCGTGGCCGTGATCGCGACCTTGTCCATCTCGCGCGCCATGCGGATCATCTGCTTTTGCAGCGCCGGCACGGCGGCATTGCCGACCTCGACGGCGAGGTCGCCGCGCGCGACCATGATGCCGTCGCTGGCGCGCAGGATGCCTTCGAGCACGGGGATCGCCTCGCTGCGCTCGATCTTGGCGATCAGACCGGGCTTGTGGCGCCACGGCTCGCCGGCGACGTTGGCGAGCTGGCGCGCCATCTCCATGTCGGTCGCGCTCTTGGGGAAGCTGACGGCCAGGTAGTCGGCCTGGAAGCTCATCGCAACCTTGATGTCCTCCATGTCCTTGGCGGTCAGCGCGGGCGCGGTGAGTCCGCCGCCGGCCTTGTTGATGCCCTTATTGTTCGACAGCACGCCTCCGACGACGACGGTCGTGTGCACTTCTTCGCCCTTGACGGTTTCGACCGTCAGGCGCAGCAGCCCGTCGTTGAGCAGCAGTGTGTCGCCGGGCCGCACGTCGCGCGGCAGCTCCTTGTAGTCGAGGCCGACGCGCTCGTTGGTGCCCGGCGCCGTGCTCGCGGCGTCGAGGATGAATTGCTGGCCCGGCACGAGCTGCGTCTTGCCTTCCTCGAACTTGCCGACGCGGATCTTCGGGCCCTGCAGGTCGGCCATGATCGCGACGACGGTTCCGACCTTGGCCGCGACTTCGCGCACCAGTGTCGCGCGGTCGATATGGTCCTGCGCCGTGCCGTGCGAGAAGTTCAGCCGCACGACGTCGACGCCGGCGCGGATCATCTTCTCGAGGACTTCGGCCGACGACGAGGCGGGGCCGAGGGTGGCGACGATCTTGGTGACGCTGGACATGAGGTCTCGCGGGTTCAGCCCGCGGCGCGGCGCTGCAGGATTTCGAACGCCGGCAGCGTCTTGCCCTCGAGCACTTCGAGGAAGGCGCCGCCTCCGGTCGTGATGTAGCTGATGTCGCGCTCGATGCCGTACTTGGCGATGGCCGCCAGCGTGTCGCCGCCGCCGGCGATGCTGAAGGCGCTGCTCGCGGCGATCGCGTGCGCGATGGTGCGCGTGCCGTTCGCGAAGGCGTCGAACTCGAACACGCCGACGGGGCCGTTCCAGACGATCGTGCCGGCGGCCTTCAACTGATCGGCGAGCTGCACCGCCGTCTGCGGGCCGATGTCGAGGATCAGGTCGTCGGCGGCCACGTCGGCCGCGGCCTTCACCGTGGCCACGGCGTCGGCCTTGAACTCTTTGGCGGTCACGACGTCGACCGGGATCGGCACGGCGGCGCCGCGCGCCTTCATGGCCTCGATGACGGCCTTCGCTTCGCCGACGAGATCGGCCTCGGCCAGGCTCTTGCCGATCGGCAGGCCGGCCGCGAGCATGAAGGTGTTGGCAATGCCGCCGCCGACGATGAGCTGGTCGACGCGCGCCGCGAGGCTCTGCAGGATCGTCAGCTTGGTGCTGACCTTGCTGCCGGCGACGATGGCGACGAGCGGGCGCTTCGGGTTGGCGAGCGCGGCATGGATCGCGTCGGCCTCGGCCGCGAGCAGCGGCCCGGCACAGGCGACCGGCGCGAACTGCGCGATGCCGTAGGTGCTGGCCTCGGCGCGGTGCGCCGTGCCGAACGCGTCGTGCACGAAGATGTCGCACAGCGCGGCCATCTTGCGCGCGAGCGATTCGTCGTTCTTCTTTTCGCCCTTGTTGACGCGGCAGTTCTCCAGCAGCACCACTTCGCACGGCGCAACCTTCACGCCGTCGACCCAGTTGCTGACGAGCGGCACCGGGCGGCCGAGCAGCTCGGCCAGGCGCGCCGCCACGGGCGCCAGCGAATCCTCGGGCTTGAACGCGCCTTCCGTCGGGCGCCCGAGGTGCGAGGTGACCATCACGGCGGCGCCCGCCTTCAACGCCATCTCGATGCACGGCACGGAGGCGCGCACGCGCGTGTCTTCCGTGATGCGGCCGCTTTCGTCCTGCGGCACGTTGAGGTCGGCCCGGATGAAGACGCGCTTGCCGGTCGCGCGGCCGGCGGCGACGAGATCGCTGAATCGAAGGATGTTCATGGCAGGGTCACCGCGGTGAAGCGCACGATTCTACGAGAGGGGCTACCAGCCGACGCCGATGCGCAGCGCCAGCATCACGGCGGTGCCGGTGAGGATGGTGCCGAGGATGTCGCGGCGCCAGAAGTAGTACGCCGTCGACGCCGCGACGGCGAACAGCCGCGCGTCGCGCCAGGTCGCAATCATCTCGCCTTGCGTCAGTACGATCTCGGGCACGATGACGGCCGCCAGCGCGCCCAGCGGCGCATAGCGCAGGCCGCGCCGCAGCCAACCGGGCAACGGCAGCTCACGTTCGGGGATCAGGAAGAAGGCGCGCGTGACGAGCGTGACGACGCCCATGCCGACGATCGTGGCGAACGCCTCCCACGGCGTCATGCGGCATCTCCGCGACGGCGCGTTGCAGTCGATGCCGACTCCATCGCGAGGCCGGCAGCGATCGCTGCGGCGATCGCGACGACGATGTTGAGCTTGAGCGGCAGCGCGAAGGCGGCGACGGCGGCGCCGCCGGCGATCGCCGCGGCGATCCAGGTCGTGCGATCCGACAGCAGTGAATACGTCAACCCGACGAGCGCCAGAGTGCCGGCGAATCCGAGCCCCCAGTGCGCGGGCACGCTGTCGGCCAGCAGCACGCCGGTGGCCGACATGAGCTGCCAGGCGCCCCAGTTGACCGACAGTCCGCCGAGGAAGTAGGGCAGCTGCCCCGGCGCCGGCACGGGATCCGGAAACCGGCGCATGAACAGGAAGTAGTTCAGGTCGACGGTGAAGTAGCCGAGCGCGAGGCGCTGCCGCAGCGTGTAGTGGCCGAAGTACGGCCGCCACTGCGCGCTGTAGATCACGAAGCGCAGGTTGACGCAGAACGCCGTCGCCCAGACGACCCACATCGTCGCACCGGCGGCGATCAGCGGCAGCGCGGCGAGTTGCGAGCTGCCGGCGAACACGACCAGCGACATCGCCAGCGACAGCGGCACGCCGAGGCCGCTCTCGACCATCGCGACGCCGGTGACGAGCGCCCAGGCGCCGAGCCCCAGGCCGATGCCCGCCATGTCGCGCGCGCCGCGGCGATACTCGGGGTGACGCCACAGCACCGACAGCCGGCTCATGGCCGGCATTGTCGTCTGGCGCAGTGCTGCGTCAGGATTCCGCGGGCTTGGCGTCGACGCGCGCTTCCTTGGCCTTGCTCGCCGGTGGCCGGGCGGCGCGCTTGTCGTCGGCGGGAGCCGCAGCCGGCGCCGACGCGACATCGGCAGCCGGTTTCGCCGCGCCCGCCGTCAGCTGCGGCGCCAAGGCATCGATCTTGTTCTCGCGCATGTAGTCGTTCATCTCGCGCCAGCCGGCGAACATCGCAGCTTTGTCGGCGCGACGGTTCAGCGCGTAGCAGTCCTCGATGGCGCGGCCGGCATGGCGGCAGGCGCCGCCGACCGCCTTGCCTTCGGCCTCGCGTGCCGCGGCGATCTTCTCCGGGTTCTCGATGCCCAGCATGTCGCAGCCGGCCAGCAGGCCGGCTGCAGCGATCAGGAGGGCGGGGACGGGACGCATCTCGGGCACCGGGGTGTGTGCACGGGTTATCGGCCCGCGCCGGCGCGACTTGAGCGCGCCGCGCGCTCGCCCGGATCAGCCGGCGCGCGCCATCGCGAGCAGGCGCTCGACGCGTTCCTCGGTCGAAGGGTGCGTCGAGAACAGGCCGCGCAGGCCGCCGCCCGACAAGGGGTTGATGATCATCATCTGCGCCGTCTCGGGGTGGCGCTCGGCGGTGTTCATCGGGATGCCCGACGCGTACTGCTTGATCTTCTGCAGCGCGCTGGCCAGCGCCTGCGGGTCGCCCGAGATCTCGGCGCCGCCGCGGTCGGCCTCGAATTCGCGGGCGCGGCTGATCGCCATCTGGATCAGGCTGGCCGCCAGCGGCGCCAGCAGCATGACGAGGATGCTCACGATCGGGTTGTGCGGCCGGCCTTCGCTGTCGCGTCCGCCGAAGAACATCGCGAAGTTGGCAAGCATCGAGATCGCGCCGGCCATCGTCGCCGAGATCGTCGAGATCAGGATGTCGCGGTGCTTCACATGCGCCAGCTCATGCGCCATCACGCCGCGCAACTCGCGCTCGCTCAGCACACGCAGGATGCCCGTCGTCGCGGCGACGGCGGCGTTCTGCGGGTTGCGGCCGGTGGCGAAGGCGTTCGGC
>CAYJLV010000039.1:5018-39901 GCA_964371405.1 uncultured Burkholderiaceae bacterium | reverse complement strand
AACTGCAGCAGGATGTCGGGTGTGCCGCCGTGCGACCACGGCGAGCGGTGGTCGCCCGGGATCAGGCTGAACATGCGCGGCTTGAGCAGCGCGCGCTCGGCTTCGGCGACGCCGTCGATGCGGCGCTCGACCAGCGCCTGCCCGTTGAGGCAGTAGACGAGGCAGTCGTGCGGCCGCGACTGCAACTCGGCCGACCACGGCTGCTCGGCGGTCAGCGACAGGTACAGGTCTCTCCAGCCCAAGCCGCGGCTGTCGGCGATCAACCCGTTCTGGCGCAGCGACGGGATCGAATGGGTGTCGCGCTCGGGCAGCAGGGCGGGGCCGTTCATCTCCCTGCCGCTTATGCCAAACGCGGCAGGGGCTGTCAAACGGCCGCCGCCTCCTGCGTGTCGGCGCTGCGCACTGCCTCGGGTTCGCTGCGCTGCGGGGCCGCCGTGAACGACGCGGCGAACGGCGCCGCCACCGGCTGCGGTGTCAGATTCGTCGCCAGCCGCAGGATGTCGGGCCGCGCATAGTGGCCAGCCGAGTCGCAGGCGTACTTGAGGTAGACGATCTCCGCGAGGTCGATGTCGGCCACCAGCAGGGCCTCGTCGTCGACGTTCGGCCCGGCCAGCATGCGGCCGGTCGGCGCGACGATCGCGCTCCAGCCGCCGCCGGTGCGGATCATCTCGGGCCGGTCCACGAGATCGAGGCGGCGCAGCACCTCGTCGTCGATGCGCGAGCTGACGTTGACGACGAAGCATTGCGCCGCCCACGCGTGGTAGCGCGCCGCCGTCTCGACCACCTGGTTGAAGAACGGCGAGTTCGGATCGTGCGTCAGCGCCGAGATGCCGGGCCAGGCGCCGACGTGCACCTGCTGGCGCTGGCTCGCGAGCGCGTAGCGCGCCAGATCCATCGAGTGCTCCCAGCAGATCAGACCGCCCAGGCGGCCGATATCGGTGTCGAGCACCGGCAGGTCGGAGCCGTCGCCGCGGCCCCACACGGTGCGCTCGACGTGCGTGGGCTGCAGCTTGCGGTGGCGGCCGACGATCGCGCCCTTGCGGTCGAACCAGAGCTGCGTGTTGTAGAGCGTGCCGCCGTCGCGCTCCGAGATGCCGAGCACGACGTGGACGCCGGCCTGGCGCGCGGCGGCGCCGATGCGGTCGGTGGCGTCGCTGCCGACGGTCACGCTGTTCGTGAACAGCTCGTAGAACAGCGGCGCGCCGCGCGTCGGCGTGTGCGTCCAGATCCAGAACGGATAGCCCGGCACGAAGGTCTCGGGGAAGGCCACCAGGTCGGCGCCCTGTGCGGCGGCCTCGGCGATCAGCCGGCAGGCCTTGGCGATCGACTCGTCGCGGTTGAGGAACACCGAGGCGGCATGCACCGCGGCGGCGCGGAACTTCGGAAAGGTGTCGGCCATGTGCGTACTCCGGTGAAGGTGGGGCAGCCCGATTTCAGCAGCGATGTTGGGCAGCGGCTGTCGAAATCGCGCCGCGGCTTGCGCAAAGGCGAAACGAAAACGTTGTGCGATGAGCCGTGCGCTTGCGGAGAATGACTTCGTATTCGCCGCATGAAACGCGGTGATTGCGTTCAGCCGGGTCGTGGCGCGCGGCCTGCGATCCTTCGCGCCGCCGCTCGACGATGCCCGGTCGTGGGGGGGGGGGCCCCCGCGGGGGGGGGGGGGCCCCCCCCCCCCCCCCCCCCCCCCCCCCCCCCCCCCCCCCCCCCCCCCCCACCCAGCCAGCGCCCTTGACCATGCTGCCGAACTCGTGGCGCAGGCCGATGCGCTGGTCATCGGCGCGGGCGCGGGCCTCGGCGTCGATTCGGGCCTGCCCGACTTCCGCGGCAACGCCGGCTTCTGGAGCGCCTACCCGGCGCTCGGCACCGCGCAGCTCGACTTCACGCGCGTCGCGTCGCCGCACACCTTCCATGAAGACGCGCAGCTCGCCTGGGGCTTTTACGGCCACCGCCTCGCGCTGTATCGGCACACCGAGCCGCATGCCGGCTTCGAGGTGCTGCGGCGCTGGGCGGCGCGCATGCCGCACGGCGCCTTCGTCCACACCAGCAACGTCGACGGCCAGTTCCAGAAGGCGGGCTTCGACGCCGCGCGCGTGCACGAATGTCACGGCTCGATCCACTGGCTGCAATGCCTCGACGCCTGCAGCGACGACGTGTGGCCGGCCAGCGGCCTCGTGCCCGACATCGATGCCGCTGCCTGCCGCTGGCGCGGCGCGGTGCCGGCCTGCCCGCGCTGCGGCGCGCCGGCGCGGCCGAACATCCTGATGTTCGGCGACTTCGACTGGATCGAGCGGCGCTACGAGGCGCAGCGCACGGCGCAGGACGCCTGGCTCGCCGGCGCGCGCCGCCCCGTTGTCGTCGAGCTCGGCGCGGGCACGCACATTCCTTCGGTGCGCTGGTTCAGCCACACGGTGATCCACGCGCACGGCGGGCGGCTGGTGCGCATCAACCCGCGCGAGAGCGCGGTGCCGACGCGTCTCGACGCCGGCCTCGCGCTCGGTGCGCGCGAGGCGCTGCTGGCCATCGACGCGCGGCTCGCCGCGCTGCATCGGAGCTGAAAGGACGACCCGCGATGACGACGATGTTCAGCTTCGAAGGCGCCCGCGTGCTCGTCGTCGGCGGCAGCTCGGGCCTCGGCCGCGCCGCGGCGGCAGCGTTCGCGGCGGCCGGTGCGCGCGTCACGATCGCGTCGCGCTCGCGCGCGAAGCTCGACGCCGCCGCGCGATCGATCGGCGCCGCCGTCACGACGGCCGTGCTCGACGTCACCGACGATGCCGCCGTCGAAGCCTTCTTCGCGCGGCAGGACGACGAACCGTGGGACCACGTCGTCGTGACGGCGGCGCAGGCGCCCAGCGGGCCGGCGCGCGCGCTGCCGCTGGCCGACGCCTACCAGGCGATGCACAGCAAGTTCTGGGGCGCCTACCGCGTGGCGCGCGTCGCGCGCATCCGCGACGGCGGCTCGCTCACGCTGGTGTCGGGTGTGCTCGCGATCCGGCCGCGCGGCACGTCGGTGCTGCAGGGCGCGATCAATGCAGCGCTCGACGCGCTGGCGCGCGGCCTCGCGCTCGAGCTGGCGCCGGTGCGCGTCAACAGCGTGTCGCCCGGCATGATCGACACGCCGCTGTGGGACCGCTTGAGCGACGACGCGCGCCGCACGCAGTACGACGCGACGGCCAAGCGCCTGCCGGTGCGCCGCGTCGGCCACCCCGACGACGTGGCGCGCGCCGTGCTCTACCTCGCCGGCAACGGCTTCGCCACCGGCACGACGGCCGTCGTCGACGGCGGCACGGCGATTTCGTGACCGGGTCCCCGGACCGCTTCAGGACAGGAGCACGAACGCCATGAGTTCCACACCTTCCGAACACTCTCGCTACGGCAGCGGCCAGGCCACCCGATGAGCCTGCCCGATGGCCTCTACGACCTGCTGTTGACCGAAGGGCTGCGGGCACGGCTCGACGCCCAGACCGCCGAGTTGCGCGAGTTCCAGGGTGACGCGACCGATCTGCTGATCGACGGCCTGACGCGGCAACTCGTTTCGATCCTCGAAGACCTAGCGGGTGACGACGCGGGCAAGGCGCGACTCCAACTCGAACTCGTCAACGGATTGCTGGTGGAGCTGCGCCGCCGATTGGCAGGCCACCCCGCGTCGGCCGGTGTCGTTGACTTGTTCACCGATCCCCTGCGAGTGCTGCGTGCCGTGCGTCGCGACCGCCAGTTCACGCTGCCGCCCGAGACGGGACTCGCGTCGCCATGGCTGTTCACGGCCGGCAAGGGAACGCCGTCGCTGCTGCAGGAAGTTCGGCGCGAGCTGGCGTCGGCCGATCGGGTCGACCTGCTGATGAGCTTCATCACGGTGTCGGGCGTGCGCAAGCTGCAGGACGTGCTGCGCCAGATCACGGCGGTCGGTGCCGACGGGGTGCCTGCGACGCGCGTGCGGATCCTGACGACGACGTATGCCGGCGTCACCGAGGAACGCGCACTCGACGAGTTGGCGCGGCTGCCGGGCTGCGAGGTGCGCGTCTCGCTCGACGGCCGGCGCTCGCGGCTGCACGCCAAGGCGTGGCTGTTCCACCGCGAGACGGGCTTCGGTTCGGCCTATGTCGGCAGCGCCAACATGTCGGGCGCTGCTTTGACAGGCGGGTTGGAATGGACCGTCAAGCTCACGCAGCGTGCGCACGAGGCGCTATTCAGCCGCGCACTGGCCACTTTCGAGACGCTCTGGAACGACAACGAGTTCGAGCGCTATGACCCACTGGATGCCGAGCATCGGCGGGCGCTGAAAGCGGCGCTTGGCCGAGAAGCATTTGCCGGCGACGACGCGGCGAACGGCATCGTCAGCTTCTTCGACCTGCAGCCCAAGACCTATCAGCAGGACATGCTGGAGCAACTGGCGGTCGAGCGCAGCCACGGACGCAGCCGCAACCTCGTCGTCGCTGCCACCGGCACCGGCAAGACCGTCGTGGCCGCGTTCGACTATCGCGATCTGTGTCGGCAGCGTGGTGGGCAGCCGCGATTGCTCTTCGTCGCGCACCGCGAGGAGATCCTGCGTCAGTCACTGCGCACCTATCGCGAAGTGCTGCGCGATCCTGGATTCGGTGAGTTGTTGGTCGGCGGCCGTGAACCCGAACGCTTCGACCATCTGTTCGCGACGATCGACAGCATTGCGAGCCGCGATCTCGTCGCCACGCTCGGTGCCGACCACTGGCACACCGTTGTCGTCGACGAGTGCCATCGTCTGGCGGCTGACCGCTTCCACGCATTCGTGACGACGGTGCGGCCGCGCCTGCTGCTCGGCCTGACGGCTACCCCCGAACGCAGCGACGGTCAGCCCATCATGGGCTACTTCGACTTGCGGCCGGACGGCAGCCCGGCCGTCGAGCTGCGTCTGTGGCACGCGTTGGACCTGCAGTTGTTGGCGCCGTTCGAGTACTACGCGTGCGACGACGCGACCGACTTCAGCGACGTGCCATGGGATCGGCCCGGCGAACGCGAAGCGGTCGACGCGTTGGTCACGGGCAACGAGCTCCGCGCGCGCCTCGTGATCCGGGAGTGGAGCCGGCTGGCGAGCGAAGCGCGGCGCTCACGAGCGATCGTCTTCTGCGTGTCGGTTGCGCACGCCGAGTTCATGACGGCGCAGTTGAACCGTGCCGGGCTGCCTGCCGCATGCGTCGTCGGCACGACGGCGCAGGAAGAGCGCCTTCGTGCGCCGCAACGTTTGGCGAGCGGCGAGCTGTGCGCGCTGGTCACGGTCGATCTCTTCAACGAAGGCGTCGACCTGCCGACAGTGGACACGCTGTTGCTGCTGCGGCCGACGCAGAGCCCGGTGCTGTTTCAGCAGCAGATTGGGCGCGGCCTGCGGCTCGCGCCGGGCAAGGAGAGTTGCCTCGTGCTCGACTTCGTCGGCCAGCATCGAGCCGACTTTCGCTTCGACCGCCTGTTGTCGAGCCTGACCGGACTGTCGCGCCGCGCGCTGGTTGATGGTGTCGAGAACGGTTTCGGCAGTCTGCCGCCGGGATGCCACATTCACCTGCAGCCGCACACGCGCGAGCAGGTCCTCAAGGGCTTGCGTGCGATCACGCAGCAGAACTGGCGAAGGTTGCGTGCTGAGCTGCAGAGCTATGTCGCGCTGCGCGGTCGTGCTTCGGTGCGCTTGGCCGACTTCCTGCATGACCAGGGCCTCGAACTCGAAGATGTCTACCGCAATCAAGCCCTCAGTGGTTGGACGGCCCTCAAGCGCGAAGTCGGTTTGATTGCGGCCGAGCCGGGGCCCGAAGAGCCGTACTTCAGCCGCCGCATGGCGGATCTGTTGCACGTCGATGACCCCTGGCGCCTCGACCAGATGGCGGCGTTGGGCGCATCGGGCGGTGACTTGTCCGTCTTGGACGATCGCACACGGGTCGGCGCGCAGATGCTGACCTACCAGATCGATGCAAGCAACGATCGCGTCGGCAGTGTCGAGGTGTTCGCCGAGAGGTTGTCGCGCCATGCACCGGTCTGCGACGAGCTCGTCGAACTGGCCGGCGTGCTGCAGGTACGCAGCAGCCTGCCGCAGGAGGCCGTGCCCGGCCTGGAAGACACGCCGCTGTGCCTGCATGCCAGCTACAGCGCGCGCGAGATCCTGACGGCCGTCGGCTGGCTGACCTCCGATCGGCGGACGCCGTTTCGGGCGGGCGTCCTGCCGCTGGACAGTCGTCGCACCGAGTTGCTGTTCGTCACTCTCGACAAGAGCGAGGGCTTCCACGACCGCATCGCGTACCACGACTACGCGATCAGCGCCGCGCGCTTCCACTGGCAGACCCAGAGCACGGCCCGCCCCGACCGCGGGGCCGGCCTGCGCTATGTGCAGAGTGCGACGAACGGCTGGCAGTACCAGCTCTTCGTGCGAACGACGAAGGGCGCGGCCTACCGTGCCTGCGGTCGCGTCACGCTGGAGTCGCACGAAGGCTCGCAGCCGATGAGCATTGTCTGGCGGCTCGAAACGCCGTTGCCGGCGCGCCTGTTCCGCGAGTTCAGCGTGCTGCGCGGCGTCTAGATCGACGCCGATTCAGACCGGGTTGTGCGTCCGGTACGCGCCGCACAGCCGCGACACCATCTGTTCGTAGTGCAGGTAGCCCGCCTGCAGTTCGCGTCGCCACGGTGCGTCAACGCCGACGATCGTTGCGCCGATTGCGTCGTGGCCGATGCACCGGGTCTCGGGTTCGCGAGGCAGCGCCTCTGCCAGCATCTTGATCACGCGCTGCGTCGCTGCTTCCTCGTCACCGGCGATTGCCACGAGCGCGGCCGTGACACAGCGCGGGTGATGACGCTTGAGCAGCCAGCCGCGCGCGAGCGTGCGGGCGTGCAGTTGCGCGAGGTCGGTGCGCGACGCGATGCAGTCGTCGGCAGTGAGAGCAACGACGACTTCGGCGGGCGGAGACGCCGCGGGTTCCACGGCGATTGGCGGGAGTCGCGCAAGCAGCGCGGCGTCTTTCGTATCGAGCGCGACGCCCCACTCGCAGGCGAGCGTCGCGAAGGTCCGCTGGCGCGATGCAATCGCCGAAGTGGACGAACGCATGACGGCTACATCGATCGTCTCGGGTACCGTGCCGATGAGCGGTTCGTTCACCCGCACCCGCAGCCGGCCGGCTGCCGCGTCGCGCAGCACGGCGTCGCTGCATGACAGCAGGTCGAACAGGATCGTCCAGCACGCGAACTGGGCGCGCCGATCAGCGTTGATGGCGTTGGCTGCGCCGGTGTCGCGAAGATTGCTGGCGAGGATGCGTGGACCGCGCATGGCTTTCGGCTGCCTCCCGTCGTCGAGAACTGCTCCGAACCCATGTCGCGGGTTCGCGGCCAGCATACCCCGCGCGCCCGCGCCCCACTTTGCTATCGTGCGCCGTCCCCCACCCGAGGAGCACGCCCCGTGGTCTCGCCGCACAGCCGCCACCCTGAACGCCACCGCTACGACCGCATCGGCTGGCTGCGCGCCGCCGTGCTCGGCGCCAACGACGGCATCGTCTCGACGGCGAGCCTGATCATCGGCGTGGCGGCCGCGGAGGCCAGCGCGTCGGCGGTGCTCGTCGCCGGCACGGCCGGGCTGGTGGCCGGCGCGATGTCGATGGCGGCGGGCGAGTACGTATCGGTCTCGTCGCAGTCCGACACCGAGCAGGCCGACATCGCGCGCGAGCGCGCCGAGCTGCACGAGGACCCGGTCGCCGAGGAGCGCGAGCTGGCCGCGATCTACCGTGCGCGCGGCCTGGATGCCGACCTGTCGCGCCAGGTCGCGGCGCAGTTGACGGCGCACGACGCGCTCGGCGCGCATGCGCGCGACGAGCTGGGCCTGAGCGAGGTACTCGCCGCGCAGCCGCTGCAGGCCGCGGGGGTCTCGGGCGTGAGCTTCGCGGTCGGCGCGGCGCTGCCGCTGGCGGTGGCGACGTTCGCGCCGCAGCCCACCCTGAGCATCGCCGTCGCGGCGACCTCGCTCGTCTTCCTCGCGCTGCTCGGCGCGCTGGCAGCGCGCACCGGCGGTGCGCCGCTCGGCGTCGGCGCCGCGCGCGTCACGTTCTGGGGCGCGCTGGCGATGGCGGCTACGGCCGGTGTCGGCGCGCTGTTCGGCACGACGGTCGCGTGAGGAGCGCCGCTGCCGCCGCGGCCGTGCCAGACTGCGGCGCATGGCGTCCTCACCGTCATCGGGTATCGCACTGCTGCGCTTCTATGCCGAGCTGAACGATCTGCTCGCCCCGCGCCACCGCGGCCGCCCGGTCGCCTGCGAGACCTCCTCGACCCACAGCGTCAAGCACTGCATCGAGGTGCTCGGAGTGCCGCACACCGAGGTCGGTCTGCTGCTTGTCGACGGTGCGCCGCTGGGCTTCGACTATCGCCCGGCTGACGGCAACCGCATCGGCGTCTACCCGGCGTTTCGCAGCCTCGATGTCGACGAACTCGCGCCCGGCCCGCTCGCGACGGGCGGCGCGCCGACCTTCATCGCCGACGCGCAGCTCGGCCGGCTGGCGCGCTGGCTGCGCTTCGCCGGCTACGACACGCGCTGGCGCAACGCCTGGCGCGACGCCGAGCTCGTCGCGCTGGCCGCCGACGAAGGCCGCATCGTGTTGTCGCGCGACCGCGACCTGCTGATGCACCGCGACGTCGAGGCCGGCTGCCTGCTGCGCGACGACGACCCGCTGCGCCAGCTCGCCGACGTGGCGGCGCGGCTACGCCTCGGTCTCGCCGCCGGCGCACGTCCGGCGCGCTGCACCGTCTGCAACGGCGCGCTGCAGCCGGCCGCGCGCGACCATATCGCGGCGCATCTGCCGACGCGCGCCGCGCTCGAACTCGATGCGTGGTGGCGCTGCAGCGGCTGCACACGCGTCTACTGGCGCGGCTCGCACTGGCGGCGGCTGCGCGCGGCGCTCGACGGCGTGGCAGCGGACCTGTCGAGTGCAGGGCCGAAGAGCTACCATGTCGAGGCTCGTCGATAGAGAAAGGCGCCGTGCCATTCGACCTTCGACCGCGCTCGAAACGCACCGAATCGTCGTCCGCGAGGTGGCGAGCCGCTTTCGTACGGCCAACCCGCGCATCTTCGGCTCCGTGCTGCATGGCACCGATCGGGATGGCAGCGATCTCGATCTCCTGGTTGACGCTTTGCCCGGTGCGACGCTGTTCGATCTCGGCGGGCTTCAGGTCGAACTCGAATCCCTGCTCGGCGTGAGTGTCGATGTGTTGACCCCCGGCGACCTGCCTGCCAGGGTGCGGGCGCAAGTCTTGGCCGAGGCACAGCCGGTATGAGCGAAAACCGGTTGGCGGACCACCTCGATCACATGCAGCAGGCGCCATAGCGCGGTATTCGCGGCATGCGTAATCGCATCGCGCACGGCTATTGCGAGGTCAACCTCGAAGTGGTCTGGGACACGGTGCAGATGGCGCTGCCGGCACTGCTGGCGCAGTTGTCCGCCGCTCGCGACCAGCGCGACTGACCCCACCGCCCGGAAGGCTGCCGGTCAATTGCCGAAGAACGGCATGGCGTGCTGCAGCAGCGGCTGCGGCGCCTCCTCCGGAATGTAGTGCCCGCACGGCAGCGCCTCGCCGCGCACGTCGTCGGCGACGCGGCGCCATTCGTCGAGCGGGCGAAAGCAGCGCTCGACGATGCCGCGCGCGCCCCACAGCACGAGCAGCGGCATCGCGAGGCGGCGGCCGGCCTCGCGGTCGGCGCGGTCGTGCTCGAGGTCGATGCCGGCCGAAGCGCGGTAGTCCTCGCACAGCGCGTGCGCCGCGCCGGGCAGCGCGAGGCAGCGCTCGTATTCGGCCAGCGCACGCGCATCGAAAGGCGCCAGGCCGGCGTCGCGCGAGCCCATCGTGCTGCGGATGTAGCCCGCCGGGTCTGCTTCGATCAAACGCTCGGGCAGCGGCGCGCGCTGGATCAGGAAGAACCAGTGCCAGTAGGCGCGCGCAAAGGCTTCCGTCGTCTGTTCGTACATCGCCAGCGTCGGCGCGATGTCGAGCAGCACGAGCCGGCGCACCGCCTGCGGGTGGTCGGCGGCGAGGCGGTGCGCGACGCGTGCGCCGCGGTCGTGCGCCAGCACGTCGAAGCGCGCATGGCCGAGCGCCGCCATCACGGCGAGCTGATCGCGCGCCATCGTGCGCTTGGCGTAGTTCGCATGGTCCGGCTCGCCCGGCGGCTTGGATGCGTCGCCATAGCCGCGCAGGTCGGTCGCGACGACGGTATGCGCCGCGGCCAGCGCCGGCGCGACGCGGTGCCAGATCGCGTGCGTCTGCGGATGGCCGTGCAGCAGCAGCAGCGGCGGGCCCGAGCCGCCGATGACGCACGGGATCTCGATGCCGTCGCCGACGTCGATGCGGCGCGTCTCGAAGCCGGGGAAGAACTGCACGTCGGCGACGGCCGGCGCGGTAGCGGAGGCGGGCGGCATCGTCATGCGTCGCATCGTAGCGACGGCGGCGATGCGGCGCACGCCGCGCGGCTTCAGTCGGCGTAAGACGCGTCGCTGTGGTCGAGTCGCCGCAGCAGCGCCGGCCAGGCGAGTGCGCCGCCGCCGGCTCCGCGCGTGACCTGTTGCCACTGCTTCTGCGCGCCGTCGACGATGCGGCTGTCGATCTCGATCAGCGGCCCGGCGCCGCCCTGGGCGCGCATCTGGATCGCGCACGCCGTCTCGAAGAAGTACATGGCGACGAAGGCGTCGGCCACCGTGCGGCCGACGGTCAGCAGGCCGTGACTGCGCAGCATCAGGCAGCGCTTGTCGCCGAGGTCGAGCACCAGGCGCGGCTTCTCGTCGGCCTCGAGCGCGACGCCCTCGTAGTCGTGGTAGCCGAGCGACGACAGCACGAAGATGGAGTGCTGCGAGATCGGCCGCACGCCGCCGGCTTGCGCCGACACGGCCACGCCGTTGAGGCTGTGCACGTGCAGCACGCACTGCGCGTCGTCGCGCGCCGCGTGGATCGCGCTGTGGATCGTGAAGCCAGCCGGGTTGACGTCGTACGGGCTGTCGAGCACCTTGCGGCCATCGAGGTCGATCTTGACCAGGCTCGACGCCGTGATCTCGTCGAACAGCATGCCGTAGGGGTTGATCAGGAAGTGGTGCTCCGGTCCCGGCACGCGCGCCGAGATGTGCGTGAAGATCAGGTCGTCCCAGCCGAAGCGCGCGACCAGGCGGTAGCAGGCGGCGAGGTCGACGCGCAGCGCCCATTCGGCTTGGCTGACGGTGGCGCGCAGGGGGGTGCTCGGGGCGTTCATCGCGTCTCCTTGGGTGTGCGGGCGGCAGTGAGTAATATATAGACCGGTCTAGTCACGAACGCAACCAGGATCGAGAATGCCGAACACCACCGTCAAGGGCGCCGTCAGCCGCGAGCGCATGATCGACGCCGCCATTGCGCTGATGCGGCAGTCGGGGCTGAGCGGCGCCGGCATCAACGAGGTCGTCAAGGCGAGCAGCGCGCCCAAGGGCTCGGTCTACCATTTCTTCCCCGACGGCAAGCGCCAGCTTGCCGGCGAGGCGCTGGCTGTGCATTCGACGCGCGTGCTCGCCGTGATCGACGCTGTGATGGCCGGCGCGCGCACGCCGGGCGATCGCCTGCGCGCGCTGCTGCGTGCCTTCGGGCGCCGGCTCGACGAGGGCGAGTGCCGCCAGAGCTGCGCGCTCGGCACGGTGACGCTCGACCTCGACGACGAGCTCGAGACGGTGCGCGCCGTGATTCAGGCGTCGTTCGACGCCTGGATCGAGCGCATCGCGTCGCATCTCGGCCTGGCCGACGCCAAGCGCGCGCGCGCGCTGGCCGGGCTGGCGCTGACCGCAATCGAGGGCGCCTACGTGCGCGGCCGCGCCGAGCGATCGAGTCGCGCCTTCAGGGAGGCGGCGTCCTGGCTGGGCGAACTGGCCGATCGCGAGGCGGCGGCGCGCTGACCGGCGCCGCTGCCCGCGCGCCGCGCCACCACGCGAGCAGGCGGTCGAGGTCGCCGCCGAAGCGGCGCTGCAGCAGCGCCTCGGCGACGACGGAGCAGCGCTCGACGGACTCGCGCGGGGGCACGCGCGTCGATGCCAGCGCGTCGCATTCGAGGTAGGCGCGCTCCAGCGCGGCGAGCGGCACGGCGTCGTGCGCGGCGGCGCGGCCGGCAGCGATCGCGACCAGGGCCAGCACCAGGCGGGTCTGCATGGCGGTCTCCCGCGGCGCAGGACGGCGCCGCACGAAGAATATATAGACTGGTCTAGTGAAAAAAGCAAGGCGCCGTCGAACCTCGAAGCCGAGGGCGGCGCGTCGGCCTTCGTGCGTGCATGTTGTCGATAAGCCGGGTTCGTGCCGCGGAGACTGCGCCGTCTGCTACAAAGACAAAGCAAAGCCTCACGGCGGCGCGATCGACACCGCCGCATCATCGAATCGGACGAGGGGATCCATGCGCATCGCCACCTATCGACTCCATGGGCAACGCCAGGTCGGCATCGTGTCGCCCGATGGCAACCGCGTCACGCCGCTGCCGCTTTCACCCGAGCAGGCCGAGCGCGGCGCGCAGGCGGTGATCGAGCAGGCCGTTGCGACGGGGCGCATCTCCGGCACCAAGGGCGACGCCGTCGCGCTCGCCGACGTCGTGCTCGACGCGCCGCTGCCGCGGCCGATCCGCAACCTGTGGTGCGCCGGGCGCAACTACCACGCGCACGCCCGGGAGCTGTCGGGCTCCGTCTTCAAGGACAGCGCGGCCAAGGTCGACGAGTGGCCGATCGTGTTCTCCAAAGTGCCGGAGTCGGTGGTCGGGCCGCATGCCGAGGTGCACATCCCGGCCGGCGTGTCGGAGCAGATCGACTACGAGGTCGAGGTCGCCGTCGTGATCGGCGTGGGCGGGCGCAACATCGTGCGCGCCGACGCGCTCAAGCATGTCTTCGGCTACACCATCGTCAACGACGTGACGGCGCGCGACGTGCAGTTGCGCCACCAGCAGTGGGATCTCGGCAAGTCGTTCGACACCTTCTGCCCGATGGGGCCGTGGATCGTCACCGCCGACGCCTTCGATCCGGCGAAGTCGCGCGTGCGCACCTGGGTCAACGGCGAGTTGCGGCAGGACGCGCTGACCGCCGACATGATCTTCGATGTGCCGACGCTCATCGAGACCTGCTCGCGTGGCATCACGCTCTACCCTGGCGACGTGATCGCCACCGGCACGCCGGCCGGCGTCGGCATGGGCATGAAGCCGCAGCGCTGGCTGAAGGCGGGCGACGTCGTGCGCATGGAAGTCGACGGCATCGGCACGATCGAGAACCGCTTCGTCTGAACATGACAACGACAGGAGACGACACCATGCTTCGACATCGACGCGCCCTCGTGGCCGCCGCGTTGGCCGCGTGCGCGACCGCGCCCTTCGGCGCCGCGGCGCAGGGCTGGCCCGACAAGACGATCCTGATGATCGTGCCGTTCCCGCCTGGCGGCGTTGCCGACACGGTGGCGCGGCCGGTCGCCGAGGCGCTCGGCCGTGAGCTCAAGCACCCCGTCGTGATCGAGAACAAGGCGGGCTCGGGCGGCGCCTTGGGCATCGGCGCGGCGGCGCGCGCGCCGGCCGACGGCTACACCGTGCTGCTGAGCCTGTCGTCGATCTCGATCCTGCCCGAGGCCGACAAGATCCTCGGCCGCACGCCGCAGTTCCAGATGGAGCAGTTCGTGCCGATCGCGCGCCTGACCGCTGACCCGACGGTGTTCGTCGTGCGCGGCGATGCGCCGTGGAAGACGCTGGCCGAGTTCGTCGCCGACGCGAAAAGCAAGCCCGGCGCCTACAACTACGGCAGCTCGGGCAACTACGGCACGATGCACGTGCCGATGGAGATGCTCAAGACCGCGGCCGGCTTCAGCATGACGCACATCCCGTACACCGGCGCGGGGCCAGCCGTCACGGCGCTGCTCGGCGGCCAGGTCGACGCCATCGCGAGCGGCCCGGCGACGGTGGCGCAGCACATCAAGGCCGGCAAGATGCGCGCGCTCGGCCACTGGGGCGAGCTGCCGCTGCAGGCGCTGCCCGACGTGCCGAGCTTGAAGCAGCTCGGCTACCCCGTGCAGTTCGCCCAGTGGTCGGGCCTCTTCGTGCCCGTCGGAACGCCTGCCGACGTCGTGCAGAAGCTGCGCGCCGCGGCGCGCAAGGCCGCTGCCGACCCGGCCGTGGTGCAGACCATCGGCCGCGCCGGCAGCCCGATCGCCTACCTCGACCAGGCCGAGTTCCAGTCGTACTGGGCGAGCGACGCGAAGGTGATGACGGACGCGGTGCGCAAGATCGGCAAGGTCGAGTGAACGATCTGGTGCAACTGAATCGCCTCGACGCACACGACGCCGTCGCGCGGCTGGCGCGGCGCGAGATCACGGCCGTCGAGTTGCTGCGCGCCTGCCTCGAACGCATCGCGGCGCGCGAGGCCGAGGTGCGCGCCTTCGTGCGCATCGACGCCGACGCCGCACTGGCGCAGGCGCGCGCGCTCGACGCGGGGCCGATCCGCGGCCCGCTGCACGGCCTGCCCCTCGGCGTGAAGGATCTGCTCGACACCGCCGACCTGCCCACCGCCTACGGCACGCCGCTCTATGCGCGGCACCAGCCGGGCGCCGACGCGGCGGCGGTCGCGCTGTGCCGCGAGGCCGGCGCCGTGATCGTCGGCAAGACGGTGACGACGGAGCTGGCCTACTTCAACCCCGGGCCGACGCGCAACCCGCTCGCGCCGGCCCACACGCCGGGCGGATCGTCGAGCGGCTCGGCGGCCGCGGTGGCCGACGCGATGCTGCCGCTGGCGCTGGGCACGCAGACGGCGGGCTCGATCATCCGGCCCGCGGCGTACTGCGGCATCGTCGGCTTCAAGCCGAGCTGGGGCCGCGTGCCGCGCACCGGGCTCAAGGGGCTGTCGGATTCGCTCGACACGATCGGCGGCTTCGCGCGCAGCGTGCGCGACGTCGCGCTGCTCGCCGGCGTGCTGACGGGCGACGCGCGCCTCGCTCGCTGCGCCGAAGCCGCGACCGCCGCGCCGCGCATCGGCTGGTGCCGCACGCCGTGGTGGGGCGCCGCCGACGGCGACGCGCAGCGCGCCTACACCGATGCGCAGGCAGCACTCGCGCCGCAGGCCGCGGCGAGCGCCGACCTCGATCTGCCGCACGGCTTCGACTTGCTCGTCGATCTGCAGAAGGCGGTGATGGCCTGGGAGATGGCGCGCAGTCTGAGCCACGAGCGGCTGCGCCACCGCGATGGCCTGAGCGCCAAGCTCGGCGCGCTGATCGACGAGGGCCTCGCGATCGACGGCGCGCGCCACGCCGACAACCTCGCGGCGCTGGCGGCGTGGCGCGCACGCGCCGATGCGCTGTTCGGCGAGTGCGACGTGATCGTCGCACCGAGCACGACGGGCGAGGCGCCCACCGGGCTGGAGGCGACGGGCGACCCGCTCTACTGCCGCGCCTGGACGCTGCTCGGCCTGCCCTGCGTGCACCTGCCGTTCGCGCGCGGCGCGCACGGCCTGCCGGTCGGCGTGCAGCTCGTCGGCCGCATCGGCGGCGACCACCGCCTGCTCGCCTTCGCCCACTGGGCGCACGAGCGGCTGCGCGGCTGAGCGGCCACCCGCTCGCGGCGCGCGTTCGCGCGGCGGCGGCTTCAGCGGCGTTGGGCGCCGAGCCGCTCGCAGGCCCAGCGCAGCGCCGCCGAATAGCCGCTGATGCCGAGCCCGGCGATCACGGCCTCGGCGATGCCCGAGAGGTAGGAGTGGTGGCGGAACGGCTCACGCTTGTGGACGTTCGAGATGTGGACCTCGACGAACGGGATCGCGACGCCGGCCAGCGCATCGCGCAGCGCCACGCTGGTGTGCGTCAGCCCGCCGGGGTTGATGACGATGAACTGGACGCCTTCGTCGCGGGCGGCATGGATGCGGTCGATCAGCGCGCCCTCGTGGTTGCTCTGGAAGCACGCGAGCGTCGCGCCGAGGGAGACGGCCTCGCGCTGCATCGCGACCTCGATCTCGGCCAGCGTCGTCGTGCCGTAGAGATGCGGCTCGCGCGTGCCGAGCAGGTTGAGGTTGGGTCCGTTGAGCAGCAGCAGTTTCATCGCTTGACTCCCTCCCGCGGCGGCGACACGCCGCCTCGCAGTGTCGCAGGATAGCCGGGCCGGGCACCGGGCACGCGCGCTGCGCCGGCGCGGCGGCGGACAGCGGCGTGCCCTTCCTCGTCGAAGTCGAGGGTGTGCGGCTGCGCTGGCGCTGGCGCGGCGCTGTCGAGCGCCAGCACACCAGCCGCCAGGCCGATAAGGCACAAGTGCGCTAGCGACCGGCCCAGCGCTGCGTCGCGCGTTCGACGACGGCGGCCAGCGGCAGCTCGGCGTCGCGCTGCGCGCGCAGCCAGCTCGCATCGTTGCCGGCGGCGAGCACATCGCGGATCTCGTTGCAGGCGTCGAGCGCGCGCAGGTCGGCGGCGTGGGCATCGATGCGCGCCAGCGTCGCCGCGATGTCATCGCGCAGGCGCAGCCGCTGCTTCGTCTTGGGATCGACGATCTGGCCGTCGAGGCCGAAGCGGCAGGCCTGGAAGCGGTTGAACGTGTAGACGAGGTAGTCGTCCTCGGCCGGCTCGAGGGGCCGCTCCTCGCGCAGCCAGCGGCAGATCGCCTGCAGGTAGCAGGCGAGCGCCGCTGCGCGGTCGACCGACAGCGGTGTGTCGCACACGCGCAGCTCGATCGTGCCGAATTCGGGCTTGGGGCGGATGTCCCAGTAGAAGTCCTTCATCGACTGCACGACGCCGGTGGCCGTCATCTTGTCGAAGAAGGCGCCGAACTCGCTCCAACTGCGCACGAAGGGCGCGCGGCCCGACAACGGGAACGCGAACACGGAGTTCAGCCGCGCCGAGTCGAAGCCGGTGTCGTGGCCCTGCACGAAGGGCGACGACGCGCCCAGCGCGATGAAGTGCGGCACGTAGCGCGACAGCGCGTGCAGCAGCCACAGCGCGCGGTCGCCGTCCTCGCAGCCGACATGCACGTGCTGGCCGAACACGGTGAACTGCTTGGCGAGGTAGCCGTAGAGCTCGCTCAGGTAGCGGAAGCGCTCGCTCGGATAGATCTGCTGCTCGCTCCAGTGCTGGAAGGGATGCGTGCCGCCGCCGGCGATCGCCACGTTGAGGCGCCGCGCTGCGGCGCTCAGCTGGTCGCGCAGGTCGTGCAGTTCGGCGCGCAGCGGTGCGTGCTCGCGCTGCACCGAGGTGCCGATCTCGATCATGCTGCGCGTGATCTCGGGCTTGGCGTCCCAGGCGCCACCGTGGCCGGCGGTGGCGCGCAGCAGGTCGGCCGCCTGCGGCGCGAGGTCGAAGTCGATCGTGTCGACGATCTGCAGCTCGAGCTCGACGCCCAGCGTCAGCGGCTGCGACGGCGTGAATTCAGCGAGCGCCATGGCGGCCCTCCGCGGCATCGCCGCTCTCGCGCGCGACGCCGCGCAATCCCCACTGCACCCACAGCGGCCCTGTCATCTGCATCAGCGTCGTCGCGACGAGAAGTGCCTGCAGCACGGCGGCGTCGGCGCCCGGCAGCGCTGCGCTCCAGTCGAAGCTGTCGACGGCCAGCAGCACGGCCAGGCTGCCCATCGGCTGCAGCGCGAGCACGAGCGCCGCAGCCTGGCGCCAGCCGAGCGCGCTGAAGCGCGCCGTCAGGGCGATCGCGAGCGCCTTGCCGGCGGCGCGCGCGACGACGATCGCGGCGATCCACGGCCACAGCGTCGCCAGACCGTCGACGCGAAACAGCAGCCCGAGGCCGACGAACAGCAGCAGCCCGAGCACGGCGCCGGCCGAGCCGAGCTGCGGCTCGACGGTCAGGCGCAAGCCCATTGCGGCGCGCGCGACGACGCCGGCAGCCAGCAGCGCGAGCAGCGGCGAGAGCTTCCAGCGCGCCGCCAGCAGGCTGGCGACGATGACGAGCGCGATCTGCAGCACTGCCAGGCTGTCAGCGCCGCGCGCCAGGCGCGACAGCGCGTGCAGCGCGCCGCCCGCCGCGGCGCCGAGCAGCAGCGAGCCGACGATGACGTAGACCGCGCCGGCGCCGACGCCGACGAACTCCGACAGCGGCGACGACGACGCGCCCGTCGCCGCGACCACGTCCCAGGCCTTGACGGCGAGCATCGCCAGCACGCTGTTGATCGCCGACGTGATCAGCAGCCGCTCGGCGACCTGCCCGCGCGCGCGCGACTCGTGCACCATCGCCATCGCGATGACGGGCGAGGTCGACATCGCGACGGCGCCGGCGACGGTGGCCGACAGCAGCGGCGCGCCGAGCCAGGCCAGCGCGCCCGTGACGGCGGCGCCGGCGAGCAGGCCCTCGACCACGCAGCTTGCGGCGAGCCAGCGGTTGTCGACCAGCCAGCGCGGGCGCAGGCGCGCGCCGAGCTCGAAGACGAGCACGCCGACGGCTAGCTCGAGCAGGGGTTTCCAGGCATCGAACTGCGTCGGCTCGATCAGGCCGAAGGCTGCCGGGCCGGCCAGCGCGCCGACGAGCATCGCGCCGGCCGGCCGCGGCAGGCCGGCCCAGCGGCGCAGCGCGGCAGCGGCGACGACGGCGACAATCATCGCCAGGGCGATCGCCAGCAGCGGGTCGGCGCCGCGCAGGCTGGCGAGGCTCCAGGAAGTCGCGGTCGAGGTCGGCACGAAAGCGGCGGCGGGCGCGCGAGGAAGTGGACGTCGGGGCCCGCGAGCGTAGCGCGAAGTGCGCGGGCATCGCGCAATGGCCCGGGGCGGCAGCCCGATAATGAATGGCCGCCCTCGACGCGCCGCGTCTTGAAAGCGCGCCGCCCGCCCGCATCTCCCGGCGTGCCCCGCGGTCGCGCGCCGCGGTGTTTCCCCTTTCGTTGCCGACACGACCCATGGACAAGAAAACGCTTTCCTTCCAGGCCGAGGTGCAGCAGATCCTGCACCTCGTCACCCATTCGCTGTATTCGAACAAGGAGATCTTCCTGCGCGAGCTGGTCTCCAATGCCTCCGACGCCTGCGACAAGCTGCGCTACGAGGGGCTCGACAAGCCCGAGCTGTACGAAGATGCGCCGAATCTCGAGGTGCGCGTGAGTTTCGACGCCGCGGCGCGCACGGTCGCCATCGAGGACAACGGCATCGGCATGTCGACCGACGAGGCGGTCGAGCACCTCGGCACGATCGCCAAGAGCGGCACGCGCGAGTTCATGGCCCGGCTCGAAGGCGACCAGAAGAAGGACGCCAACCTGATCGGCCAGTTCGGCGTGGGCTTCTACTCGGGCTTCATCGTCGCCGACCGCATCACGGTCGAGTCGCGCCGCGCCGGCCTGAAGCCCGAGGAGGGCGTGCGCTGGAGTTCGCAGGGCGCGGGCGATTTCGAGGTCGAGACGATCACGCGACCGGCGCGCGGCACGACGGTCACGCTGCACCTGCGCGAAGGCGAAGAAGAGTTCCTCAAGACCTGGCGGCTGAAGTCCATCGTCTCGAAGTACTCGGACCACATTTCGCTGCCGATCCTGATGCGCAAGGAGGAGTGGGACGCCGAGAAGTCGGAGACCGTCGTCAAGGACGAGTGGGAAACGGTCAACAAGGCCGCCGCGCTGTGGTCGCGCCCCAAGAGCGACATCACCGACGCGCAGTACCAGGAGTTCTACAAGCAGATCAGCTTCGACAGCGAGGCGCCGCTGGCCTACACGCACAACCGCGTGGAAGGGCGCACCGAGTACACGCAGCTGCTGTACGTGCCGGCGAAGGCGCCGTTCGACCTGTGGAACCGCGACAAGCGCGGCGGCGTCAAGCTCTACGTCAAGCGCGTCTTCATCATGGACGACGCCGAGGCGCTGATGCCGGTCTACCTGCGCTTCGTCAAGGGCGTGATCGACTCGGCCGACCTGCCGCTCAACGTCAGCCGCGAGCTGCTGCAGGAAAGCCGCGATGTGAAGGCGATCCGCGAGGGCTCGACCAAGCGCGTGCTGTCGATGCTCGAAGACGTGGCCGAGAACCAGAAGGACAAGTACACGGCCTTCTGGAAGGAGTTCGGCGCCGTGCTCAAGGAGGGCGTCGGCGAGGACCACGCCAACCAGGAACGGCTCGCCAGGCTGCTGCGCTTCGCGTCGACGCATGCCGACGAAGGCGTGTCGTTCGCCGACTACACGGCGCGCATGAAGGAGGGCCAGGACGCGATCTACTACATCACGGCCGACACGCTCGCGGCGGCGCGCAGCAGCCCGCAACTCGAGATCTTCCGCAAGAAGGGCATCGAGGTGCTGTTGCTCGTCGACCGCGTCGATGAGTGGATGCTGAGTCACCTCTACGAGTTCGACGGCAAGCCGCTGCAGAGCGTGGCGCGCGGCGCGGTCGACCTCGGCAAGCTGCAGGACGAGGAAGAGAAGAAGAAGGCCGAGGAAGCCGCCGACGCCTTCAAGCCGGTGCTGGAGCGCCTGAAGGCGGCGCTGAAGGAGCGCGCCAAGGACGTGCGGGTGACGACGCGGCTGGTCGATTCACCGGCCTGTCTGGTCGTCGACGAAGGCGACATCAGCGGACACCTCGCGCGCATGCTCAAGCAGGCGGGTCAGGCGGCGCCGGCGTCGCAGCCGGTGCTCGAAGTCAATGCCGAGCACGCGCTCGTCAAGCGGTTGGCCGACGACGCGCGCTTCGACGACCTTGCGCACATCCTGTTCGACCAGGCGCTGCTCGCCGAGGGCGGGCAGCTCGAAGACCCGGCGGCCTACGTCAGACGTGTCAACGCGTTGCTGGCGGGGTGAGTCCGGCGCGCCGGGAGCTCCTCAGCGCCCGGCTTCGCGCATCGCGTCGACCTGCTCGCGAAGCTGCTGCGCCTGCTGCTGCCAGTAGGCGGCGCCCTCGAACCACGGGAACGCGATCCGGAACGCCGGGTCGCCCCAGCGGCGCGCGATCCAGGCGCTGTGGTGGATCATGCGCAGCGTGCGCAGCGGCTCGATCAAGAGCCGTTCGCGAGGCTCGAACGGCATGAACTGCTCGTAGCCTTCGAGCACCCGCGCGAGCTGCGCCTGCATCGCGGCGGCGTCGCCCGACAGCAGCATCCACAAGTCCTGCATCGCCGGGCCGCTGCAGGCGTCGTCGAGGTCGACGAAATGCGGGCCGGCCGCGCTCCACAGCAGGTTGCCGGGGTGGCAGTCGCCGTGCAGACGCAGCGTTCGCAGCGGCGCTGCGGCATCGAACAGGCGCTGCGATTCGGCGAGCGCGGCGTCGCAGGCGGTGCGCCAGCCGGGCAGCGCGTCGGGCGGGATGACGTCGTGGGCGAGCAGCCAGTCGCGCGCCGCGATGCCGACGGTCGCCACGTCGAAGCGCAGGCGCTGTGCGAACGGCCGGCGTGCGCCGACGGCATGCAGCCGCCCGAGGAAGCGGCCGATCCAGCGCAGCGTGTGCGCGTCGTCGAGCTCGGGCGCGCGACCGGCGCAGCGCGGCGCGACGGCCCAGCGCTGCGCGCCGGCCACGGCCAGCGTCGGTGGATCGCCGCGCAATGCGACGCGCCCGCTGGCGTGCGTTGGCGACACGAGCACGAGCGGCGCAACGACTGGCACTTCCTCGGCCGCCAGCTCGAGGGCGAAGGCGTGCTCTTCGAGGATTTGCGCGTCGCTCCAGCGCTCGGGCCGATAGAACTTGGCGACGACGGCAGCGCCGTCCTCCAGAAAGACCTGGAAGACGCGGTTCTCGTACGAGTTGAGTTGCAGCAGGCGACCGTCGCCGCGCAGGCTGACGTCGTCGAGCGCGCCGAGGACGCTGTCGGGGGTCAGGCCGGCGAACGGTGCGGCCGGGGTCGCTCCGGCGTCATTCGTCATGCGCGCATCGTACGCGCCGCGACGCGCTGCGCTCAGCGGCGCGCGTGCGGCGGCAAGCGCGGCGGCGTGTCGACGACGACGCCGGCGATGTCGTCGCCGGCACCCGACGACGAATGCGACGCGTCGTCGGGCGCTGCCGTGTTGGCGTAGCGGCTGCTGTTCGCGGTGCCGGATGCCGGCGACAGGGGAGCGAACTCGCTCGAGGCGTAATCGTCGCGCGCGTCTGGGGCGAAGAACGAGTCCTGGAAGAATGACGAGTCCTGCCACAGCGCCGTGCGCGCGGCGCGGCGGTTTGCAACCGTGCTGGCCAGCGTGTCGCGCGCCTGGCTGATATTGCGCACGTTGTGCGCCGGCGCGGGCTGCGGCGCCCGCGCTGCCGAGCTGTGGGGAACGAGCAGCTGCAGCTCGGGCACCGAAGGCAGGTGATCGACCGGGCAGCGCAGGTAGCGGATGCGGCAGGCGCCGAGCACCGACTGCTTGATCTGCAGCACGCGGCGCGAGCCGCCGCGCTCATTGTCGAGGTCGATCACGGCGAGCACGCGCCCGTTGGCGCTGCACACCGCGAACGTGACGTGGATCGAGCCGAGCAGGTCGTACCAGTAGCGCACCTGCTCCGGGTCGTTGGGCTGGCAAAAGCGCACCAGCGGCAGCTTCGACAGGATGATGTGATGCGGCAGCGCCTCGCGCAGCTGGCGGTAGACGCGGCGCTCGTCGGTGCTGAACACGGGCCGCGGCGACAGGCTCCACTCCGACGGCAGCGGTGTCGAGTCCTTGCGGCGGTGCCGCGCGACCGACCACACGAGGGCGATCAGCAGGAGGACGGCGAAGACGGCCAGTCCAACGGTCCAGGCGAGCAGTGGGGTGGTCATCGGCACGGACAGGACGCGGGCGTTCGGGGAACGCCCCTGCGTGGAGTGCGAATGTAGTGGATGTTAGGAGCACGCCGGCGGCGGGACTATCCCCGAGCCCCGGGGCGGAGCCGGGCGGGGTGCGCCCGGCACGGCGCTGGGGTTGCGTTCAGTGCGCCGGCAGGACGCGGTGCGTCTGGCGTTTGAACAGGTAGTCGATCTCGGCGGCACGATCCTCGACCAGGGCGTCGACGTGCGACGCGAGGCTGTCGGGCGGCAGTTGCAGCGTTGCCTCCGACTCGCTGCCCAGGCGCACCACCTTGGCGCCGGCGCGCGTCACCAGGCGCAGCATGGCGGTGTTCTCGCTCAGGGCATGGATCAGCAGGACGCCGATGCCCCGGTTGCGCGCGTGCAGCACGGCGCAATCGAACAGTCGTGCGCCCAGCCCGCGCCCGCGTGCCCGGCCCAGCACCGAAACGCCGAACTCGGCGACGCGCTCGTGGGCGTCGCGCCCGGCGTCGTCGCCGCAGGCCAGATGCGCCATGCCGATCAGTTCGAGCTTGCGATTGAAGACGCCGAACACCTCGTCACGCTCGAAGTCGATTGATCGGACGTAGTGCACGATCTGCTCGTCACCCGCGGCGTACCCGAAGCGCAGGTAGCGGTCGTGCTCGCCGAGCGTCAGCAGGTGTCGCAGGATGCGGTCGCGGTGGCGCGGGCCGAGCGAGCGGATCGGAACCCATCTGCGGAAACGAACCGGGGAGGGCGAGGCGGAAGCGGAGGAGGGTTCCACAAGGTAGAGACGACATTGGTAGTAACCCTAATATAGCCGGGACGACGCAACCCATTGGTCTCAGGGGCGACACCGGTCTGGAGAGGGCGGAATCGTTTTTCCGTATACTTGGCGGTTTTCCCGATCCCGGGCTCCGGGAGAAGGCGCCGGCGCGAGAGACCCGCACGACAAGGGTACCGAGCGCGCGCACGATCGAGCCCGGACAAGCCGAAAGAAACTCATGAAGACCTTCAGCGCCAAGCCGGCCGAGGTGAAGCACGAGTGGCTTGTGGTTGACGCCACCGACAAGGTGCTCGGACGAGTAGCCAGCGAAGTTGCTCTCCGTTTGCGCGGCAAACACAAGGCCATCTACACGCCTCACGTCGATACCGGCGATTTCGTCATCGTCGTCAACGCCGACAAGCTCCGCGTCACCGGCAACAAGGCCGTCGACAAGGTGTACTACCGCCACTCCGGTTATCCCGGCGGCATCTACGGCACCAAGTTCAAGGACATGCAGGCCAAGCACCCGGGGCGCGCCCTGGAGAAGGCGGTCAAGGGCATGCTGCCCAAGGGCCCGCTCGGCTACGCCATGGTCAAGAAGCTCAAGGTCTATGCGGGCGACAGCCATCCGCACAGCGCCCAGCAGCCCAAGGTCCTCGAACTCTAAGGAACGGTGATGATCGGAAATTGGAACTACGGTACCGGCCGCCGCAAGTCTTCGGTGGCGCGGGTCTTCATCAAGAAGGGCTCGGGACAAATCCTCGTCAATGGCAAGCCCGTCGACGTGTATTTCGGTCGCCAGACCTCGATCATGATCGTCAAGCAGCCTCTGATGCTCACCAACAACGATGGCGCGTTCGACATCAAGGTCAACGTCCACGGCGGCGGCGAGTCGGGCCAGGCCGGCGCCGTGCGGCACGGCGTGACGCGCGCGCTGATCGACTACGACGCCGCGCTCAAGCCCGATCTGAGCCGCGCCGGCTTCGTGACGCGCGACGCGCGCGAAGTCGAGCGCAAGAAGGTCGGCCTGCACGGCGCGCGCCGCCGCAAGCAGTTCAGCAAGCGCTGACCCTGCCCTTTCGCGCAGTCCCGAAGGCCGCCTCGTGCGGCCTTCTTCGATTGGACAACTCGACACAAGGGGTCGCGGGCCGGCTCCTACAATGCCCATTCGTCATCGAAGAGGATCCGCGATGATCAACATCGGCATCGTCGGCGGCACGGGGTATACCGGCGTCGAACTGCTGCGCATCCTGGCGACGCACCCCGAGGCGCGCATCGCCGCGATCACGTCGCGCAAGGAGGCTGGCATGCCGGTCGCCGACATGTACCCGAGCCTGCGCGGGCGCGTCGAACTGGCCTTCACCACGCCCGACGAGGCGCGCCTCGCGGACTGCGACGTCGTCTTCTTCGCGACGCCGCACGGCGTGGCGATGTCGCAGGCCCGAGAACTGCTCGCCACCGGCACGAAGATCATCGACCTGGCCGCCGACTTCCGGCTGCAGGACACGGCCGTGTTCGAACAGTGGTACGGCATGCCGCATGCGTGCCCCGAGATCCTGCGCGAGGCGGTGTACGGGCTGCCCGAGCTGAACCGCGACGCGCTGAAGACGGCGCGCGTCGTCGGCAACCCTGGCTGCTACCCGACGAGCGTGCAGATCGGCTTCGCGCCGCTGCTCGCGCAGGCCGGCCTCGTCGACGCCGCGCACCTGATCGCCAACTGCGCATCGGGGGTCTCGGGCGCCGGCCGCAAGGCCGAGCTCGGCTCTCTGTTCTCGGAGGCCGCCGACAACTTCCGCGCTTACGGCGTGAAGGGGCACCGCCACGGGCCCGAGATCAACGAGCAGTTGCGTCGTATCGCCGGCCACGACGGCGTGCATTGCATCTTCGTGCCGCACCTGATTCCGATGATCCGCGGCATCCACTCGACGCTGTACGCGCGCCTGACCGAGCGCGGCCAGGGCACCGATCTGCAGACCCTGTTCGAGAACTTCTATCGCGGTGAGCCCTTCGTCGACGTGCTGCCTGCCGGTTCAGCGCCCGACACGCGCTCGGTGCGCGCCTCCAACGTGGCGCGCATCGCCGTGCACAAGCCGGCACCCGATACCGTGATGGTGCTCGTCGTCGAGGACAACCTGACCAAGGGCGCTTCGGGGCAGGCGGTGCAGTGCATGAACCTGCTGTTCGGCCTGCCCGAGGCGACGGGCCTGCAGCACGTGCCGGTGCTGCCCTAGAAGCTGTGAACGAACCTGCCATGGTCGCTCGTTCCGCCCAAACGACCCCGCTCGTCGTTGCAAATGCTCGCCGTAGCCCGAGCTGCGGCTGCGCTTTGCGCCTCGATCGGAGCCGTGTGGCAGGCCCGCTCGACCCCGCCGGGTCCATTCACAGCTTCTGAGTTCACGCGATGCGCTGGAAGCTGCTGCGGCGCCGCCTGTCGATCAGTGCGCCGCGTGTCAGCGTGCGCAGCCACCTGCCGTGGCCGCTGCGCTGGGCGGTGCTGGCGCTGGCGCTCGGCTTCTCGGCAGCGCTGGCGCTGTGGGCCTTCGAGACCGGCCGCGACATCGCCGGGCTCGACCGCGCCGCGCAGCGCGAACTCGAGGCGCTGCGCCGTGAAGTCGCCCAGCTGCACGGCGAACGCGACAAGGCGCAGGCGATCGCCAACTCGGCCGAGAGCGTGCTGAAGATGGAGCAGGTCGCGCAGGAGCGGCTCGCGCAGCAGTTGCGCGTGGTCGAGATCGAGAACCAGGAACTCAAGAACGACCTCGGCTTCTTCGAGCGGCTGCTGCCGGCCGCTGGCAACGCCGGCCCGGCGATCCGCGCGCTCCAGGTCGAGGACGCCGGCGACGGCCGGCTGCGCTACCAGTTGCTCGTGATGCAGCCCGGCAAGGCGCCGGTCGAGTTCAACGGGCGCTACGACCTGACGCTCGTCGGTCTGCGCGCCGGCCAGCCGTGGAGCGAGTTGGCCGCCGGCGCGCCGTGGCCGCTGCAGTTGCGCCAGTATCGGCGCGTCGACGGCGTCATTGCGATTCCCGGCGACATCGTGCTCCAGTCGGTGCAGGTGCGCCTGCTCGACCAGCGCGGCACGGTGCGCGCCACGCAGACCGCCGCTCCCTGAACCGCTTCGCAACCCGAGGAGACAGCCCATGTTCAACAAGACGCGACAGCCGCCGATTCGCACCCTGATCGGCGAGACGAGCTCGGTGCATGGCGAACTGCGCTTCGCCGAAGGGCTGCGCATCGACGGCGAGGTGCACGGCGACGTCATCGCCACCGGAGAGGCGCCGAGCATCCTCGTCATCAGCGAGAAAGCCCGTGTCGTCGGCAAGGTCAAGGGCGGGCACGTCATCATCAACGGCAGCGTCACCGGCCCGATCGAGTCCGACGAGTTGCTCGAGATCCAGCCGAAGGCGCGCATCGTCGGCGACGTGCGCT
Source organism: uncultured Burkholderiaceae bacterium (assembly GCA_964371405.1). Taxonomy (GTDB): domain Bacteria; phylum Pseudomonadota; class Gammaproteobacteria; order Burkholderiales; family Burkholderiaceae_C; genus JAMHWF01. The sequence goes on along the minus strand of CAYJLV010000039.1, from coordinate 13,109 downwards.
ACGAGTCGCTCGAAATGCACCAGGGCGCGCTGGTCGACGGCGAGTTGCGCCCCTTGAAGGCCGAGGACAAGTCCGCACATATCAAACTCGCGACGACGAACAACGGATAATTGCCGCAGCCGTCCCGCACAACGATCCAGGAGCGCCCATGAGTGCCGTTGCCGAGAATCTCCAATCCACCGCTGCCGACGACATGCCGGTGCCGCTGATCTTCACCGACAACGCGGCCGACAAGGTGCGTCAGCTCGTCGACGAGGAGGGCAACCCCGATCTGAAGCTGCGCGTCTTCGTGCAGGGCGGCGGCTGTTCGGGCTTCCAGTACGGCTTCACCTTCGACGAGATCGTCAACGACGACGACATGTCGATGGTCAAGAACGGCGTGACGCTGCTGATCGACGCGATGAGCCTGCAGTACCTCGCGGGCGCCGAGATCGACTACAAGGACGACCTTGAGGGCGCCCAGTTCGTGATCAAGAATCCCAACGCCGGGACGACCTGCGGCTGCGGTTCGAGCTTCTCGGCCTGACCTGCACCCTGCACGATGCAAAGCCGCCTGCGGGCGGCTTTTTCGTGCCTGCGTAGCGCGGCGTCGCGCTCAGCCGGCCGGATAGAGTGCGCCGAGCACGCGCGGCCCGGCCGCACCGGTGACGCTGGCGAGGTTGCCCGGGCGGCGCAGCACGAACTGGCGCGCCAGCCAGGCGAAGGCGGCAGCTTCGACCTGCGTCGGCGGCAGGCCGCGTGTCGCCGTCGTGAGCACCGGCAGCGGGGCCAGCAGCATCGCGAGCCGCTCGAGGAGGTGCACGTTGTACGCACCGCCGCCGCAAACGAGCAGTTCGCTGCACCCCGGCGCGTACTCGCGCACGTCGTGTGCCACGCTCGCCACCGTCAGCTCGGCCAGCGTGGCCTGCACATCCTGGGGACCGGCCTGCGCCGCGTGTTGCGCGAGCAGCGGATCGAGCCAGGCGGGGTTGAACAGGTCGCGCCCCGTGCTCTTGGGTGGCGCCAGCTTGAAGTAGGGTGCGGCGAGCAACACACCGAGCAGCTCGGGCAGCACCCGTCCTGCGGCGGCCCAGCGGCCGCAGGCATCGTAGGGTCGGCCGGTATGGCTTTCGCACCAGTGGTCCAGCAGCGCGTTGCCGGGGCCGCAGTCGAAGCCCAGCGTCGTGTCGCCGGCCAGCAGCGTCAGGTTGGCGATGCCGCCCAGGTTCAGCACGCCGACGGTGGCACCAGCATCGGGGGCGAAACAGGCGCGATGGAACGCCGGTACCAGCGGAGCCCCCTGGCCGCCGGCCGCAATGTCGCGGCTGCGAAAGTCGGCGACGACGTCGATGCCGCACAGTTCGGCGAGCAGCGCCGGCGCGTTCAACTGGATCGTGTAGCCGCCGTCGTCGAGCGGGCGCGGCCGATGCCGCACCGTCTGGCCGTGCGCAGCAACGGCGCGCACGGCGCCGCGGTCGACGCCGCCCGCCACGAGCAGCGCCGCGACGACCTGGGCATAGAGCCGCGCCAGTGCGTTGGCAGCCCGCGCGCCGCGCGCCAACTCATCGTCGCAGCGGCCGTTGAGCGCCAGCAGCTCGCTGCGCAGCGCGGCATCGAACGGACGGTGTTCATGCGCGACGACGCGCACTGTGAGGCGATCGGCGTCGGCCGGCCCCAGATCGACGAGAACGCCGTCGACGCCGTCGAGCGAGGTGCCCGACATCAAACCGATGTAGAGCGAAGTCATGCGGCGCGCCTGCGGGCGCTGCGGCTTACTCGGCGCCGCCGGTCAGCGCCACCGATTGCGCCGAATCGAGCTGCGCGCGTGCGCTGCCCGCGAGCTGCGCGAGCTGCTCGCGGGCAGCAGCGCCGAGCGTCACGGAATCGCCCGACGACTTCGCGATCACGAGCGGATCCTTGTGCTGGCCGTTGACGCGGAACTCGAAGTGCAGGTGCGGCCCGGTGGCCCAGCCCGTGGCGCCCACGCTGCCGACGCGCTGACCCTGCTCGACACGCTGGCCGCGGCGCACGTCGATGCGGCTCAGGTGCGCATACGTCGTCTCGCGGCCGTTGCCGTGCGCCAGCTTCACGACATTGCCGTAACCGTTCTGCCAGCCCGCGAACTCGACCGTCGCGTCGCCGACGCTGCGCACCGGCGTGCCGGCCGGCGCCGCGTAGTCGACGCCGAGATGGGCGCGCCAGGTCTGGTGGATCGGGTGCATGCGCATCGCGAAGCCCGAGGTGACGCGCGAGAACTCCATCGGGCTGGCGAGAAAGCTGCGGCGCTTGCTCTTGCCGTCGAAGCTGAAATAGGCGCCGCGCGCGCCCGCCTCCTTGAACCACAGCGCCGAATGGCTGCGGCCGGCGTTGACGAACTCGGTGGCCAGCACGCGGCCGGTGGCCTGGTTCCAGGTGATCGGCTCGCCGTCGGCGGTGAGCGCCTCGAAGACGACGCTGAAGGTGTCGTTGCGGCGCAGCTCGCGGTGGAAGTCGATGTCGGCGGCGAAGATCTCCGCCATCTGGCTGGCGACGCCGTCGGGAATGCCGGCTTCGTCGGTCGCGGCATACAGCGAACTGCGGATCGTCCCGCTGCCCATGCGCACCTGCGCCGTCAGCGGCGCAGTGTCGACGTGCGATGCAAACGCGCTGCCCGCGCGCTCGATGCGCAGCCGCGTGAAATGGGTGTTGAACTGGTCGGAGTCGAGCGCCGGGTAGCGCGCAACGAGCTGCTGCAGCGCGCCCGTTTCGTCGGTTCGCACCTGCACCATCTTGCCGGCGCGGCCTTCGAGCAGCTTGCGCGCCGTCGCATCGCTGCGGATGAAGGCGGCCGCCGCGGCGTCGTACACGTTGAGCCGCGCCAGCAGCGTGTCGGCGGTATCGCTGCCGCGGGTCAGTTCGTGGCGATAGAGCTGCAGCTCGCGCTCGGCCAGCGCCGCGACCTGCTCGTCGAGCGCCTCGACGGCGACGACTTCCGTCACCAGGCGCTTGGGCAGCAGGCCGGCATCGGGCGCCAGCGGCGCGATGCCGAAGGCCGTTGCGCCGAATCCTGTCAGCGCGACGACGAACGCGGCCGTCAGGCCGCGGTGGTGCAGGGAAACAAATTGTGTCGTGCGCTCGACGCAGAGCGCGAGCCGATCGGTGAGGTTCATGCGTGCGGATCGTTGACGCGCTGGGCGCTGGCTGCTGTCGCGACGGGCGCGTCCACTAGAATTCGGCAGCTTCCCGTTCCCGGCACCCGAGCGGGCAGCGGAAACAGGTCGCGGCGCTGTCACTGCAGCGCCGGTCGCATTGTAGCGATCGGCCGGCGCGCCGCTCAAGCCAACATCCTGACAAACCCGCATGTCGCTATCCCCTGCTCCCTCTGCCGGTGCCCGGCCCGCCACTGCTGCCCATCCGGTGACCGACCGTGTGCGCGAGGCCTTGGCGGTCAGCCTGCGCGGCTGCGACGAGCTGTTACCGGTCGACGACTGGACGATGAAGTTGGCACGGGCTGAAGCAACGGGCGTGCCATTGCGCGTCAAACTCGGCCTGGACCCGACGGCGCCCGACATCCATGTCGGCCACACCGTCGTGCTCAACAAGATGCGCCAGCTCCAGGACCTGGGCCACACCGTCATCTTCCTGATCGGCGACTTCACGTCGATGATCGGCGACCCTTCGGGGCGCAACACGACGCGCCCGCCGCTGACGCGCGAGCAGATCGAGGCGAACGCCCAGACCTACTACAAGCAGGCGAGCCTGGTGCTCGACCCCGACCGCACCGAGATCCGCTACAACTCCGAATGGAGCGATCCGCTCGGCGCGCGCGGCATGATCGAGCTGGCGGCGCGCTACACCGTGGCGCGCATCATGGAGCGCGAGGACTTCAGCAAGCGCTTCAAGTCGGGCCTGCCGATCAGCGTGCACGAGCTGCTCTATCCACTGATGCAGGGCTACGACTCGGTGGCGCTGAAGAGCGACCTCGAACTCGGCGGCACCGACCAGAAGTTCAACCTGCTCGTCGGGCGCGCACTGCAGACCGAGTATGGCCAGGAGCCGCAGTGCGTGCTGACGATGCCGCTGCTCGAGGGGCTCGACGGCGTCGAGAAGATGTCCAAGAGCAAGGGCAACTACATCGGCATCACGGAGCCGGCGAACACGATGTACGCCAAGCTGCTGTCGATCAGCGACGAGCTGATGTGGCGCTACTACACGCTGCTGAGTTTTCGCAGCGAAGCGCAGATCGCGGCGCTGCGCGCCGAAGTCGCGGCCGGCCGCAACCCGAAGGACGCCAAGGTGCAGCTCGCCAAGGAGGTGACGGCGCGTTTCCATGGCGCGCCGGCGGCCGAGTCGGCTGAGGCCGACTTCGAGCAGCGCGCCCGCGGCGGCGTGCCCGACACGATCGACGAAGTGGCGCTCGCGGGCGCACCGCTGGCGATCGGCGCCGTGCTCAAGCAGGCGCGGCTCGCGCCGTCGACCAGTGAGGCGCTGCGCCTGGTCGAGCAGGGCGGCGTGCGCGTCGACGGCGGCGTGGTCGGCGACAAGGGCCTGAAGCTTGCCGCCGGCACCTACGTCGTGCAGGTCGGCAAGCGCAAGTTCGCACGCGTCACGATCACCTGAAGAAAAAAGGCCGCGTCGAACGCGGCCTTCCCGGGAGGCGGGCTGCCGGGTTCAGTCGGCGTACTGCCCCGCGGCCTTGATGACGGGCCCCCACTTGTTGATCTCGGACTCGACGAACTTCTTGTGCTCGGGGCCGTTGACGCGACCGTCGGTGACGATCACGGCGCCAAGAGCCTCTTCGCGCTTGATGAACTCGGCGTCCTTGAGCGCCGCCTTCAAAGCTGCATTGAGCTTGTCGGTCACGGGCTTGGGCGTGCCCTTGGGGGCGTACATGCCGTGCCAGATCGTCACGTTGAAGCCCTTGAGGCCCGACTCGTCGAGCGTCGGCAGCTTGGCCAGCGCCGGCGTCGTCAGCCGCTTCATCGTCGTGACGGCATAGGCCTTGACCTTGCCGCTCTCGATCTGCCCCGTGGTGTTCGTCGTCTGGTCGCACATCAGGTCGACCTGGCCGCCGAGCAGGTCGGTCATCGCCGGGCCGGTTCCCTTGTACGGGATCGTCGTCATCTCGATCTTCAGCGCACTCTGGAACAGCAGGCCGCACAGGTGCGAAGCGGCGCCCAGGCCCGCATTGGCGAGGTTGACCTTGCCCTTGTTCGCGTCGAGCCACTTGCTGAGTTCGGCGTAGTTGTTGGCCGGCATCGAGGGCTTGCCGATCAGCGTCATCGGCACTTCGTTGATGAGGCCGATGTACTCGAAGTCGTCCAGCGTCTTGAACGGCAGGTTGCGGTACAGCGCGGGCGCGGTTGCCATGCCGATGTGGTGCAACAGCACCGTGTAGCCGTCGGGCGCTGCCTTGGCCACCTTGCCGGCGCCCAGCGTACCGCCGGCACCCGCGACGTTCTCGATCACCACCGTGGCGCCGCCCAGCGGCTTGCGCAGCGCTTCGGCGAGGTCACGGGCCACCTTGTCGGTCGGCCCGCCGGCCGAGAACGGCACGACGATCGTGATCGGCTTCTCGGGATATTCGGCCAACGCGGCGGTGCAGGTGCAGGTCACCAGGGCGGTGAGCAACAGACGTTTCATCGAAGTCTTCCTTTCGTGCGATGAGAGCAATGCCGATTGTGGTCGGCGCCGCAGCGCCGACCATCGCGGAAACTACGTAATCGCGCCATGTTTGCGCTCGGTCGGCCCGGCCGACAGCCTTGCCGCATGCAGGGGCTTGTGCTCCCGACATCGAGATCGACGCCTGGGTCGCCTTGCCGACCGCGGCGTGCGGCGCGTTCACTCGCAGCGTCGTGCGTCCTCGATGAGCTTGCCGTCGTCGGGCAGCGAGCCGGGGGTGCACAACTCGACTTCACCGCGCAGCTTGGTGACGTCGCGCACGCTCGCCGCGATGCGCTCGGCCAGGCCGTGCTCAGCTTCGGCGACCTCGACCTTGAGCGTCATGCGGTCGTTCGCCGCCTCGCCGGTGACGATGAGGCGGGCGCGCCGCACCTCGGGGTGGCTGCGCGCGATCTCGGCGACCTGGTGCGGGTGCACGAACATGCCGCGCACCTTGGCGGCGTCGTCGGCGCGCCCGAGCCAGCCCTTGATGCGCGTGTTGCTGCGGCCGGTCGGGCAACGGCCCGGCAGCACGGCCGACAGGTCGCCGGTGCCGAAGCGCACCAGCGGATAGTCGGCATTGAACGTCGTCACGACGATCTCGCCGACCTCGCCCTCGGGCACCGGCTCGCTGCCGCCGGGGCGCACGATCTCGACCAGCACGCCCTCGTCGAGCACCAGGCCCTCGTGCGCCTGCGTCTCGTAGGCGATCAGGCCGACATCGGCCGTCGCATAGCACTGCAGCGCGTCGACGCCCTGCTCGCGAAACCAGGCGCGCAGCGACGGCGGACAGGCTTCGCCCGAGACCAAGGCGCGGCGCAGGCTGGCGACGGGGGTTCCTGCGGCGGCGGCCTTCTCGATCACGATCTTCAGGAAGCTCGGCGTGCCGACGTAGCCCTGCGGCAGCAGCTCGAGCATGGCCTGCAGTTGCAGCTCCGTGTTGCCGACGCCGCCGGGGAACACGCAGCAGCCCAGCGCATGCAGGCCCGACTCCATCATCGCGCCGGCCGGCGTCAGGTGGTAGCTGTAGCTGTTGTGCACCAGGTCGCCGGCGCAAAATCCGGCGGCGTGCAGGGCGCGCGCCGTGCGCCAGTAATCGATGCCGTCGCCTTCGGGTTCGTAGATCGGTCCCGGCGACTGGTACACGCGGCGCGCGCGGCGCGCCGGGCGCAGCGCGGCCCAGCCGATCGCCGCGAAGCCGCCGAACGGGTTGCGTGCGCGCCCGGCCTGCTGGCGCGCGAGCAGGTCGTGCTTGCGCGTGACGGGCAGTCGCGCCAGCGCGTCGCGCGTCGTCACCGTCGCGGGCTCGACGCCGCCGAGGATCTCGCCCCAGGCCGCCGCGTCGCGCTGCGCGCCCTGCAGCAGTGCCGGCAGCGCCGCGAGCAGCGCGCGCTCGCGCTCGGCCGGGTCGCGCATTTCGAGCGCATCGTGGTACTGCACCTCACTCATCGGCGTCGCTCCAGCGCTTGACGCGCGCGCGGACCTCGTCGAGCCACTTGCGCAGCTCGGCGCTCGACGCGACGCGGCGCGCCTCCCACTCGGGGCTGCGCGCCGGGCGCCGGGCCAGCCTGGCGGCAATCGCTTCGCCGTCGATCGCCAGCGCGATCACGGGCTGGCCCTTCCAGTCGAAGCCGCCGCCGCGCTCGGCGAGGCCGCGCAGCTCGCGCAGGCTGCGCCGCAGCTGCACCAGCGCCTCGTCGGGCTTGAAAGGGGGCAGGGCGAAGGCGTCGTCCATTTCGCACGCAACTCAGGCGAGCCAGCGCTTGCGGCGCTTGTAGCTCTTCACGTCGCGGAAGCTCTTGCGGTCGCCGCCGCCCATGCCGAGGTAGAACTCCTTCACGTCTTCGTTGTCGCGCAAGTCCTTGGCCGCGCCGTCCATCACGACGCGGCCGTTCTCGAGGATGTAGCCCCAGTCGGCGTAGCGCAGCGCCATGTTGGTGTTCTGCTCGGCGAGCAGGAAGGTCACGCTCTCCTTGGCATTGAGGTCGCGCACGATCTCGAACACCTCTTGGACGATCTGCGGCGCGAGACCCATCGACGGCTCGTCGAGCAGCACCATCTTCGGGTCGGCCATCAGGGCGCGGCCGATCGCGCACATCTGCTGCTCGCCGCCCGAGGTGTAGGCGGCCTGCGAGGCGCGGCGCGTCTTGAGCCGCGGGAAGTAGGCGTAGACCTTGTCCAGCGTCTGCGCCACGGCGGCCTTGCCGTCGCGGCGCGTGTAGGCGCCCGTCAGCAGGTTCTCCTCGATCGTCAGGTGCGCGAAGCAGTGGCGGCCCTCCATCACCTGCACGACGCCGCGCTCGACCATCGCCGAGGTGCTGAGCTTCTCGATGCGCTCGCCGCGCAACTCGATCGAGCCCTTCGTCACCTCGCCGCGTTCGCCCGCGAGCAGGTTAGAGACGGCGCGCAGCGTCGTCGTCTTGCCCGCGCCGTTGCCGCCGAGCAGCGCGACGATGCGGCCCTGCTCGAGGT
>CAYJLV010000039.1:0-5008 GCA_964371405.1 uncultured Burkholderiaceae bacterium | reverse complement strand
ACGTGCAGCGACACGCCCTTGAGCACGAGGATGACGTGGTTGTAGACCACCTCGATGCCGTTGACGTTCAGCAAGACGTTGCTCATGCGATACCTTTGACTCATCGAAGCGCCGCGCGCGGCGCTTCGATGAGGGCCCCCCGCGAGGGGCCCTCCGGCTTTACCTGTCGCGACTCACGACTGACACTGCTGCGGAGTGCGCGGCGTGATCTTCTTTTCCGCCGCGTACTTGGCGGCCGTGGCCTTGACCAGCGGCTTGATGATGGCCTCGTCGGCCTGGTACCAGTCGGACGTGAAGCCCCACTTGCTGCCGTCCCAGGTGTGGATGCGCGCCCAGGCCGGCCCCATGTGGTCGGCGCAGGTCGTCGACACCGGGCGCATCACTTCGCCGAAGCCGAGCGAGTCGAGCTTCCTGGCGTCGAGCGCCAGGTTCTCCAGACCCCAGCGCGTCTGCTCGCCGCTCATCCACTTGCCCTTGCCGTAGCGCTCCTGTGCGCGCCGCACGCCTTCGACGGCGAGCATCGCGCTCATCGCGCCGCGCATGTAGAGCACGGAGCCGACTTCCTCCTTCGCGCCCGTGCCCTGGCCCTTGTCGTGCACCAGACTGAGGATCTCCTTCGTCACCTTGGCGTTCGGGTGCGCACCGTGCTGCATCGCCAGGCCGTGGTAGCCCTTGGCGCCTTCGCCGACGTCCTTCACGTCGGGCTCGGCAGCCGACCACCACACGCCGTACATCTTGTCGCGCGGGAAGCCGGTCGCCTGCGCCTCCTTGAGCGCCACCGAGTTCATCACGCCCCAGCCCCAGAGCAACACGTAGTCGGGCCGGCTCTGGCGGATCTGCAGCCACGTGGCCTTCTGCTCGACGCCCGGATGCGTGACCGGCAGCAGTTGCAGGTCGAAGCCGTGCGCCTTGCTGCGCTCCTGCAGCAGCGCGATCGGCTCCTTGCCGTAGGGGCTGTCGTGGTAGACGAGGGCGAACTTCTTGCCCTTGAGCTTATCGAAGCCGCCTTCCTTCTTGGCGATGTGCTGGATCAGCACGTCGGCGCCGACCCAGTAGGTGCCGGCGAGCGGGAAGTTCCAGCCGAACACCAGGCCGTCCTGCGATTCGCTGCGGCCGTAGCCGGCCGTGATCAGCGGAATCTTGTCGACCGGCGCCTTGTCGGTCAGCGCGAACGTGATGCCGGTGGACAGCGGCTGGAACAGCGTCGCGCCGCCGTGCTTGCCCTTCAGGCGCTCGTAGCACTCGACTCCGCGCGCGGTGTCGTAGCCGGTCTCGCATTCCTCGTAGACGATCTTCACGCCGTTGATGCCGCCCTTGGCGTTGACGAGCTTCAGGTAGTCGGCGTAGCCGTTGGCCCACGGCGTGCCGTTCGGTCCGTAGGGGCCGGTGCGATAGGGCAGGCCGGGGAAGAACTGCTCCTTGGCCTGTGCCTGCGCGGCGGGTGCGGCGAGCAGGCTCGAGACTGCGACTGCGGCAACCGCCGCGGCCAGTGCGATGGACTTCAACTTCATGGCTGTCTGCCTCCAGGGGGTGGGTGAGGGCACTCTGCGGTGCGTGGTTGCGGGATCAGTGCGGGAATGGCCACAGGCGCAGCTTCTCCTTGCCGGTGGACCACAGGCGTGCAATGCCGTGCGGCTCGACGATCAGGAAGAAGACGATCAGGCCGCCGAAGATCATGAACACGAAATGCGACACCGTCGCCGTATCGACCGACACGCCGACGGCGTTGCCGAGCGCCGGCAGCGCCTGGTCGAGGAAGATCGGCAGAAACACGATGAAGGCGGCGCCGAAGAAGCTGCCCATCACGGAGCCGAGGCCGCCGATGATGATCATGAACAGCAGGTCGAACGAGCGGTTGATGTTGAACGCCGCCGGCTCCCACGAGCCGAGATAGACGAAGGCCCACAGCGCGCCCGCGACGCCCACGATGAAAGAACTCACGGCGAACGCCGTCAGCTTGGCGTAGACCGGGCGGATGCCGATCACCGACGCGGCGACGTCCATGTCGCGGATCGCCATCCACTCGCGGCCGATGCGGCCGCGCACCAGGTTCTTCACCAGCAGCGCGAAGACGACGACCATGCCGAGGCAGAACAGGTACTTCTGCACCGGAGACTCGATCGGCACGCCGAACACCTGCAGGCCGGCCACCGCGACCGATCCCGACGGCGAATCGTTGGTGAACCACTTGATGCGCAGGAACGCCCAATCGGTGAAGAACTGCGCCGCCAGCGTCGCGACGGCGAGATACAGGCCCTTGATGCGCAGCGACGGGATGCCGAACACCACGCCGACGACAGTGGCGCAGGCGCCGCCGAGCAGCACCGCGGCCAGCAGCGGCATGCCGTCGATGCGCACGAAGAAGTTGTAGGCCGCGTAGGCGCCCACCGCCATGAAGGCGCCGGCGCCCAGCGAGATCTGGCCGCAGTAGCCGACCAGCACGTTGAGGCCGAGCGCTGCCAGCGAGAGGATCAGGAACGGGATCAGGATCGCGCGCAGCAGGTACTCGTCGGCCAGCAGCGGAATGGCGACGAAGGCCACGACCAGCAGCAGTGCGATGGCGATGCGGTCCTGGCGGATCGGGAAGATCTGCTGGTCGGCGCGGTAATTCGCCTTGAACTGGCCGTTCTCTCGATACAGCATGACTCAGACCCGATCGATGATCTCTTGGCTACGGCACGCTGCGCTTGACTTGCTTCGCAAGTCAGCCTGCGCCGAAAGATCATTGCCCGCGTACTTCATACCCGGTCAATGATCTTTTCGCCGAACAGCCCTTGAGGCCGCACGAGCAGAAAGGCGAGCGCGAGCACATAGGCGAACCAGATCTCGATGCCGCCGCCGAACATCGGGCCGATGTAGACCTCGGAGAGCTTCTCGCCGACGCCGATCAGCAGGCCGCCGACGATCGCGCCCGGCACCGACGTGAGGCCGCCGAGGATCACGACGGGCAGCGCCTTGAGCGCCACCAGCGACAGCGAGAACTGGACTCCGAGCTTGCTGCCCCAGATCACGCCGGCCACGAGCGCGACGAATCCGGCCACGCTCCAGACGATGATCCAGATGCGCGACAGCGGGATGCCGACCGACTGCGCGGCCTGGTGGTCGTCGGCGACGGCGCGCAGCGCGCGGCCTGTCGCCGTCTTCTGGAAGAACAGGCTCAGCGCCGCGACCAGCGCCGCGGCGATGCTGGCGGCGTAGAGGTCTTCCTTGTTGATCAGCACGCCGCCCTGGAACGTGCTCTCGAACAGGAACATCGGATCCTTGGGCAGGCCGACGTCGATCTTGTAGATGTCGCTGCCGAAGACGGTCTGGCCGAATCCGTCGAGGAAGTAGGCAATGCCCAGCGTCGCCATCAGCAGCGTGATGCCTTCCTGGTTGACGAGGCGCCCCAGCACCAGCTTCTCGATCAGCCACGCGACGACGATCATCACCGCCATCGCGCCGACGAAGGCAATCAGGTTGGCCAGCAGCTTGCTGTCCGCGCCGAGCAGCCTGGGCGCCCATTCGGCGAAGCGCGCCATCGCCAGCGCGGCGAACAGCACCATCGCGCCCTGCGCGAAATTGAACACGCCCGAGGCCTTGAAGATCAGCACGAAGCCCAGCGCGATCAGCGAATAGAGCATGCCGGCCATCAGGCCGCCGAACAGGGTTTCGAGGAAGAAGCCCATCTTGCCGGCCCTCAGTGCGCCGTGCCCAGATAGGCGCGGATCACGTCCTCGTTGCGGCGCACCTCGTCGGGCGTGCCGTCGCCGATCTTCTTGCCGTAGTCGAGCACGACGACGCGGTCGCTGATGTCCATCACGACGCCCATGTCGTGCTCGATCAGCACGATCGTCGTGCCGAACTCGTCGTTCACGTCGAGGATGAAGCGGCACATGTCCTGCTTCTCCTCGACGTTCATGCCGGCCATCGGCTCGTCGAGCAGCAGCAGCTGCGGCTCCATCGCCAGCGCGCGGCCGAGGTCGACGCGCTTCTGCAGCCCGTAGGGCAGCTTGCCGACCGGCGTCTTGCGCCAGGGCTGGATCTCGAGGAAATCGATGATGCGCTCGACGACGGCGCGGTGCGCGATCTCCTCGCGCTCGGCTGGCCCGATATGCAGCGCCTGCAGCAGCAGGTTGCTCTTCATCTTCAGGTTGCGGCCCGTCATGATGTTGTCGAGCACGCTCATGCCCTTGAACAGCGCCAGGTTCTGGAACGTGCGCGCGACGCCCATCTCGGCGACCTGGCGCGGGTTCATGTGGGTGAAGGTGCGGCCGCGCAGGCGGATCGAGCCGGCATTGGGCTGATAGACGCCGTTGATGCAGTTGAGCATCGAACTCTTCCCCGCGCCGTTGGGGCCGATGATGGCGCGCACCTCATGCTCGCGCACGTCGAAGCTGATGTCGGAGAGCGCCCGCACGCCGCCGAAGGCCAGGCTGATGTCGCTCACCTCGAGCACGACGTCGCCGATGCGCCGGCCGCTCATCTGCCGCTCCTGCGCGTCGAGGTGGGCTTCATGCAGCATGGCGCACCGCCGGGAAGGTCCGCGCCTCGACGATCGCCAGGTCGGCCGCGACGACGCCGGTGCGCCCGTCCTCGAACCGCACCTGGGTCTCGATGTGGCGGTGCGTGCTGCCGTCATAGAGCGCCTCGACGAGCACGCGGTACTTGTCGCCGATGGCGCCGCGGCGCACCTTGCGCGTGCGCGTGAGCTCGCCGTCGTCGGCGTCGAGCTCCTTGTGCAGGATCAGGAAGCGCGTGATCTGGCTGCCGGCGAGGCGCTCGTCGGCGGCGAGGTCGGCATTGACCTTCTCGACGCACTCGCGCACCAGCTCGCGCACCTCGGGCTTGCAGGCGAGATCGGTATAGCCGGCATAGGGCAGGTTGCGGCGCTCGGCCCAGTTGCCGACGGCCTCGAAGTCGATGTTGACGAAGGCGCAGACGCGGTCGCGCCGGTCGCCGAAGGCCACCGCCTCCTTGATGTACGGGAAGAACTTGAGCTTGTTCTCGACGTACTTGGGCGCGAACA
>CAYJLV010000038.1:0-43318 GCA_964371405.1 uncultured Burkholderiaceae bacterium | reverse complement strand
GGGGTCCGACGACGGCGAAGAAGAGGACGACGAGCCCGAGGAGGCCCCGGCCGTCGCGGCGCGCGCCGCCCCCCCCCCGCGCGCCCCCCCCCCCCCGCCGCCCCCCCGGGGGCCCCCCCCCCGCGGCGCGAGTCGATGCGTGGGACTTCCAGACCGAATCGCTCGGCTACCTGCTGCGGCGCGCGCAGATGCGCGCCTACGAGCTGTTCTTCTCGTCGTTCGAATCAGCGGGGCTGTCGCCGGCACGCCTGACGGCCCTGTCGATGATTGCCGTCGAACCCGACATCGACCAGACGACGCTGGCGCGGCGGCTGGGCATCTCGGGGCCGAGCGTCGTCAAGCTCATCGATGCGCTCGAGGGCGCCGGGTACATCGCGCGCGCGGCCCGCACCGACGACCGGCGCCGCTACGCGCTGGCGCTGGTCGACGCCGGACGCGTCAAACTCGACGAAGTCCGCACCGCATGGTCGTCCTACGAGGGCGAGCTGACGCGCGGGCTGAGCGCGACGCAGCGGCAGCAGCTGCTCGCGATGCTGCGCACGGTGGCCGGCGAAGCAAGCTGACGGCCGCGCGCGCCACCTGACCTTTCGGCAGCTCGACTCCGGCAGCGCTTGTCTTTCAGCCGGCGTACCTGCGCGCGGCGTCGAACATGGCGCGGACGTTGGCGACGGGAGTTTCGTCGGGGATGCCGAATGCGGTATCGAGGATCAGGTTTCCCCCCTCGTTCCAGACCTCGTCGACCAGACGCTTGACCGCCGCGTCCACTTCGGCGGGCGTACCGGTAGTCATCATCGAGGGCGACAGGTTGCCGCGCAGCGCGACGCGGTCGCCCAGCACCTTGTGCGCCTGGACGATGTCGGTGCGCTCGAACCAGTAGATGCACTTGCCGGGCGGGATGTCCTTGATGACCTCGAGTCGCTTGGTGCAGTCGGACTCCCAGAGCGGCATCGGAATCAACCCCTGGTCGATCAGGTCGATCATCATCTGGCGGAACGACGGCCACCAGAAGGTCTCGAACTGCTTCGGGCTCATGAAGGCGTCCGGCGCCCAATGGATCGGTATGAAGACGACGGGGTGCCCTGCGGCCCTGGCGTTGGCCACCGTCATGCGCACCAGGCTGCGGCGCATCATGTCCAGCGCCTCGTGCAGCAGTTCCTTGTGCCGAAACAGGTCCTTCATCATTCCGGTCGCGCCGCGGAAGTAGTCCGCGATCACGTCGTAGGGTGCACCGGAGTTGCTGCCGTTCATCAACGGAAATCCTGCCTCGGCCATGCGCTGGTTCCACTGGCCGGCACGGGTGGCGAACCGGTCGACTTCTTCGGCGGCTTCAATCAGCCGCAGCAAGGCGCGCTTGACGTCGGGGTGGGCCAGCCCGCGCAGCGCCGTGATGCTGCGCAGATAGAAGGTGCCCACCACTTCCGGCAGGTTCTCCAGACCCTTCGCAGCGCCGAAGATCCTGGGGAAGTAGGTCCGCAGGTAGAAGCCGGTGGGGTCGGCAAGCAGGTCGCGCAGTTCCTCGGCCTTGACGTATTCGCGGTCCAGGTACTGATAGGGCTGCATGTCGCCCACGCCGTGGCCGGGCCACTGGAGCTGCTCGAATTCGACCGCCTCGAAGATGCGGCCGAGCGCCGCTCCGGTGAGCAGCGGCGCACAGGCGTCGGGCTCGAACTCGCGCACGGCTGCCTCGGCGATCGCGGCACAGGCTTCGACGTCGTACATCAGCTGCCTGTACGAGAGGCCGCCGTACTTGGCCAGCCAGAAGGTGGCGTACAGGGCGACCGGCATCCGGTCCGGCTGCTGCAGCCGAACGCAGTCCATGATGCGCCGCCACCGCTGGTCGAAGGCCGCCTTGTTCGGCCCGGGCGGGCCGCTGCAGGCGGCCATGTCGGAGATGCCGGTGAAGGTGGCGGCGCGCACCGTGTCGTCGTTCATGTCGGCCAGTACGTTGCAGGAGAACCCTCGTGCCCACAGTAGCCGGCGCGCCATGGGGCGTCTGTCCTCCGGCAGGGGGACAGACAGCCGAAATCCTTGCGCCTACGATGGGTTTGCCCGAGCCCTGTTGCGCTCGTTCAGCCCGGCTTCGGTCGCGGGATCCTTCCAGTCCATCTCAAGGAGACGATCGATGAATCGCAGAGCGTGGTTTGCGGCGTTGGCGGCATCGGCAGGTCTGGGTCTTGCGAGCCAAGCAGCGCAAGCCGAAGTGAAGGTCGGCGTGGTGCTGTCGCTGACCGGCCCGGGCGCCTCGCTCGGCATCCCCGAGAAGAACACCATCGATCTGCTGCCGCCCACGCTCGGCGGTCAGCCGGTGCGCTACATCGTGCAGGACGATGCCACCGATACCGTCAATGCTGCCAAGGTCGGGCAGCGCCTGATCAGCGAAGAGAAGGTGGACCTGATCCTCGGCCCGTCGGTCACGCCGACGTCGCTTTCGCTGCTGGAGGTGATCGGGCCGGCCTCCACACCGATGATCAGCCTGGCCGGCTCGGGCGTCATCGTGCTGCCGCCGGCAGGCAACAAGCGCTGGGCGTTCAAGCTCGCGCCCAACGAGCCGGTGATGGTCTCGTACATCTTCGATCACATGCGCACGACCGGGCACAAGACGCTGGGCTACATCGCCTTCAGCACGGCCTTCGGCGAGTCCTTCGTCAAGGAAATGAACCGGCAGGTGGACGAGCGCGGCATCAAGGTCGTCGCCGATGAACGCTACGCGCCCAACGACATGTCCGTCACCTCGCAGGTGCTCAAGGTGCTGGCGGCGAATCCGGACGCGGTGCTCATCGCTGCATCCGGCACCGCCGGTGCGTTGCCCGTGATCGAGCTCAAGAAGCGCGGCTACAAGGGCCAGATCTACATGCAGCAGGGAATCGCGAATGCCGACTTCCTTCGCGTGGCCGGCAAGGACGCGGAAGGCATTCTCTTCCCGGTCTCGCCCGTCCTGGTGGCCGAACAGTTGCCTGCCTCCAACCCCATCCGCCCCGTGGCCGTCGACTACACCAGTCGCTATGAGGCCAAGCACGGCGCGGGCAGCCGCAACCTCTTCGGTGCCACGGCCTGGGACGCTTACCTGCTGGTGGACAAGGCCGTCCCGAAAGCGCTCGCCAAGGCTCGACCCGGGACGATCGAGTTCCGCACCGCTCTGCGCGACGCGCTCGAGCAGACCAAGGAAGTGGTCGGCGCGCAAGGCGTCTTCACCTTGAGCGACAAGGACCACAACGGCACCGATCTGCGCGCCCAGGTGCTGGTGAAAATCGAGAACGGCAAGTGGGTGCTGATGCCGACCAAGTGAGCCGGCGCCGGCGGGCGCGACTCGCCGCCCGCGCGCCGACGAACCAGTGCTCTCTCAGCCTTGTTCGGCGGCGAGCCGCTCGTCGACCATGCGACGGAACCGCACCAGCGCCGCATCCATCGCCAGCGCAACCATGGGGATGCCGGGCTTGACCGCAAGGTTGCGCGCTTGCGCGGTGATCATGTCGCGGTCCTCGTCGAAGGCCACCAGCAGCGAGTCGTAGATGGTCTGCGCAAGTGCCGCATCACCCTGGTCGGTGCGGCAGGACTGCTGGAAGAAGTAGTGTGTCGTGTGCTCGGTTTCCGGCGTGAGCGTCTGGCAGCTGTGCAGGTTCACCGAGTCTGCCGTGGGCTGCGTGGGATCGTCGGCAGCGAGGGCGCTCGCGGCGCCGCAGGGCCGGCCGCCGCTGTGCATCAGCAGCGTCCCCGGCAGCAGAAAGTCGTAGATGAACCATCGATCCAGGCTCGTCGTGAACTTGCGCATGCGCTGGTAGAAGGCCGGCGCCGCCACCTCGCCGACGCGTCGGCTGACGCGCAGGCCGTGCGCCAGCGCCTCGATGGTCGGCCGGGCCTGAGCGATCTTGTCCGAGCCGCCCAGCGTCTTCTCGTGCACATAGCTCAGGTGCGAGAAGTCCAGCAGGTTGTCGCAGATCAGCAGATAGTTGGTGTCGTAGTGCAGGTAGCCGGGTCGGTTGATCCAGTCCGGGTGATCGTTGGAGAAGTTGTCCGGCAGCAGCGCCGGGTCGGCGCGCCCGGCGTCTCCCATCCAGACGAACACCCAGCGGTTCTTGACCACCGCCGGGTAGGCACGCACCTTCACATGCGCAGGCACTCGGTCCAGGCCCGGGATCTCGGTGCACTGCCCGTGACCGTCGAAAAGCAGGCCGTGATAGCCGCAGCGCACGCAGTCGCCTTCACGGCGGCCGGCAGACAGTGGGGCCTGCCGGTGACAGCACCGGTCTTCGAGCGCGACCACACGGCCGTCGTGCTGCCGAAACAGCAGCAAGGGTTCGCCGATGATGGTGCGGGCGAACAGGCCCTCGGCGGGAATCTCGTGCTCCCAGGCCGCGACGTACCAGCAGTTGCGGAAGAACATGGCCGCTCCCTCCACCGAACTCGATCGACCCGATCTTGCATTGCTGCAGAGCCGGACGCTGTCCTCCGCGCAGGGGACGGACCCCGGCGGGCCGCATGCCCCGGGGTTGCCGGATCTGGAATGGCCCGGCCGACGGCGCTCAGCAAGCCAGCCGGGCGACCGCCAGCCGGCTGTTGACGCCCAGCTTTGCATAGGCACGCTTGCGCAGCGTCGCCACGGTGGACGCAGCAACGCCCAGGTCCGCACCGATGCCGTCGACCGTCAGGCCGACCGCGATGCGTGCGCAGACCTGCCGCTCGCGCAGGCTCAGGCGCGGTGCACGCACCGCCAGGCTCTGCTCGGCCAGCGCCAGACGCCCGGCGGTGCTCGTGTTCTGCGCCGCCATACCGAGGGCATTGCGATGGACGATGCGCATCAGCGGGGCAACGTCCAATACGCGGTCGACCTCCTGCGGGCCGTAGAAGCCCGAGGCGGTGCTGCGGTAGAGGTTGATGGCGAAGACCGCGCACGATGCCGGCGCGTACAGCAACGTCAGCCGGTCGCAGAGGTCGGCACGCTCGTAGATGGCCTCGCGCCAGGCGCGGTGAGGCACGTCCTGGATGCGCTGCCGCAGCGCGATCAGCGATGCAACCGCGTGCCCCTCGCCGCGCAACCGGATCGCCAGAGGCGTCATCGAGTCCCAGGCGTAGAAGTGGCGGCGATACAGCGCGAAGCAGTCCGGCGTGACATGAGCCGACTCCGGTGCACGCGAAAGGGTGTCGACGAGCACCGGGGCGCCGTCGTCGTACCGGGTCAGCGAGAGGTAGTCTGCGTTTGCGGTGCGCTGCAGCACCGCCAGCATCGCCAGAGCCGAAGCGGATGGCTGGGCCGCATCGATCAGCGCGGCCGCGGTATCGAGGCCGATCTGTCGATTCAGGGACGGGCCGGCCAGAGTCCAAGTCTGAAGCATGTGCCCTCCTGCATGCTCGAGCAGTCGTCCGGGACTCTACCTTGAGCGCAAGAGCAGCGAATGAAAGACGGGCCGGGGCTTCGATGCCTCCAACCCGGTGATCATTGACGATTCTCTGGTGGTGGCCTGGGGCGGAATCGAACCACCGACACGCGGATTTTCAATCCGCTGCTCTACCGACTGAGCTACCAGGCCGAGCGCAAAAGTATATCAGCGCGCACCCCTCGGCCGGGGCGTCAGCTCACGCCGCTGCGCTTGCCGCGGCTCAGGTCGACGCCGAGCTGCTTGAGCTTGCGATAGAGGTGCGTGCGCTCGAGCCCCGTCTTCTCGGCGACGCGCGTCATGCTGCCGTTTTCCTTCGCGAGATGGAACTCGAAGTAGCTCTTCTCGAAGGCATCGCGCGCCTCGCGCAGCGGGCGGTCGAGGCCGAAGCTCTGCTCGGCCTGCGGCCCGAGCGGCAGCGCCTGTGGCGCCGCGGCGCTGCCGTGCAGCGGACCGACAGCACCTTCGAGCGCCGCATGGGCGTTGGCGCCATCGGCGCGCAGCGTCGGCGGCGCCGCATTGCGCGGCGCCGGACGGGCGAGCGCCAGCTCGATCGAGCGCAGCAGCTTCTGCAGCGTGATCGGCTTTTCGAGGAAGGCCGTCGCGCCGAACTTCGTCGCCTCGACGGCGGTGTCGATCGTGCCGTGGCCCGACATCATGATCACGGGCATCGTCAGCGTGGCGTTGGCCGCCCACTCCTTGAGCAGCGTGATGCCGTCGACGTCGGGCATCCAGATGTCGAGCAGCACGAGGTCGGGGCGCACGCGCTCGCGGCACTCGCGCGCCTGCGCCGCGTTCTCCGCGAGTTCCACCGTGTGGCCCTCGTCGGCGAGGATCTCGGACAACAGGGCGCGAATGCCCAGTTCGTCGTCCACTACAAGTATTGTTGCCATGGGGTCTCAGTGCGCTCGCTCGTCGGCCGGAACTGCAGCGAGGGGTTCGCTCTCTGCCGGAGCCAGTTTGGAAAATGATAGCGAAACTTGCGCGCCGCCGTCCCCGGCCTCGCCGCTGCGCTCGCCGAGGTTGGCCAGGCGCACGCGCGCGCCGTGCTCGTCGGCGATCTTCTTGACCACCGCCAGCCCGAGGCCGGTGCCCTTGGCCTTCGTCGTCACGTAGGGCTCGAACGCGCGCTTGAGCACCTTGTCGGCGAAGCCGTGGCCGTTGTCGATCACCTTCAGACGCACCAGGCGCGGCTCGCCCTGCTCGTTGCGCGCGACCTCGGTCGCAATCAGCACTCGGCCGTCGGCCCGGTCGGCCACGGCGTCGAGACCGTTCTGCACCAGGTTGTGGATCACCTGGCGCAACTGCGTCGCGTCGCCCATGATCTGCGGCAGCCCGGCCGCGCAGTCGGTGACGAGATGCCCCGACTCCTGCGAGCCCGCATAGAGCGCGAGCACTTCGCCGACCAGCGCGTTCAGGTCCAGCCGCTGGAGCTGCGCCGCGGGCAGCCGCGCATAGTCGCGGAACTCGTTGACGAGCTGCTTCATCGCCTGCACCTGCGCCACGATCGTCGCGACGGAGCGCACCAGCATCGACTGGTCGGCACCTTCGAGCTTGGCCTCGAGCTTGTGCTGCAGCCGCTCGGCCGAGAGCTGGATCGGCGTCAGCGGGTTCTTGATCTCGTGCGCGAGGCGGCGCGCGACTTCGCTCCAGGCCGCCGAACGCTGTGCCGACACCACTTCCGTGATGTCGTCGAACACCATCAGCCGCGCGCCCTGCGGCAGCGCCGCGCCGCGCACCAGCAGCGCGAGGCTGTCGCGCTCGGGCGCGGTCTGCAGGTCGAAGGCGTCCTGCCACTGGTCGCGCTCGCCGGCCTCGGGGCTCGATCGCTGCAACTCGAAGCGCTGACCGACAGCCTGGGCGAAGGCCTCGAGCCGGGGCACTTCGCCGAGCGGCCGGCCGACGTAGGCCGACAGCGGCAGCTTCAGGATGCGCGTTGCGCCGGGGTTGACCATCTCGATGCGGCCATCGCGGTCGAACACGATGACGCCGGCGCTCAGGTTGTCGAGGATCGTCTGCAGCCGCGTGCGCGCACGTTCGAGCTGCGCCAGACTGCGCTCGGCGACAGCACGCGCCTCCGACAGCTGGTCCGTCATGTCGGCGAACGAGCGCGTCAGGCCGCCCAACTCGTCGCGCGACGCGAACACCTGCTTGCGCGTGAGGTCGCCGCGCGCCACCTGGCGCACGCCCTCGGCCAGCAGCAGCAGCGGCCGCGCGAGCTGGTTGCCCAGCACGATGGCCAGCGCGACGGCGCCGAACACGGCGAGCACCAGCACCAGCGTCAGCGTGCCGATGTACATGCGACGCAGGCCGTCGCGCGCGAGAGCACGCTGCTGGTACTCGCGGTACGCGGCCTGCACCGACAGCGCGTTGGCCGCCAATGCCGCAGGCAGCGGCTGCGTCACCATCAGGAAGCGGTCGGTGCTGCCGAGCGAAAGGTCGCTGGTCGGGATCACGGCGATGGCTCGCGCGCGGGCACGCACGCTTGCGGCGGGCGCTGCGGCGGCCTGCGCTTCGTCGTCGAGGCCTTCGAGCCGCGCGACGACGCGGTCCAGCCGCGCCTGACGCAGCAGCGCGGCGGGCGGCCGCTCCGCGGCCAGCGCGCCGTCGCCGCCGACCCGCACCGTGACCTGCCCATTCGCGCCGAGGACGGCGACCTCCTCGGCCGACAACTGCTCGCGCAGGCGCAGCAGCGCCAGCGTCGACGGCGTCGCACCCGACTCGCCGAGTCGCTCGGCCGCGCTGCGCGTGCGCCGCGCCAGGTCGTTGCTGGCGGCGTCGAGCGTGGCGCGCCCGAGGTTGAGCCCCGCGTCGAGGGCGCCTTCGACGCGCACGTCGAACCAGCTCTCGATGCTGCGCGAGACGAACTGATACGAGACGGTGTAGATCACGAGCCCCGGCAGCACGCCGACCAGCGCGAAGATGCCGGCGAGCTTGAACAGCAACCGGCTGCCGAACCTGCCGCGCCGCACGCGCAGGAACAGGCGCACCGCGGCGATGCCGACGACGAGCGCGAGCAGGCTCGCGACGGCGCCGTTGAGCCAGAACAGCCATTCGTAGTGGCGCTCGAACAGAACACGGTTGTTCGTCGTCAGCGCTAGCAGAAAGGCGAGCACCAGGCCGCCGCCCGTCATCGCCACCAGCGCGACGATCCATGCCCAGCGAGTGGCTCGAGTCATCGCGGCGCGCTCATCTCAGCGTTTCGCGGCGCTCGGCGGCGAGCGCCCAGTCGGACTGGCCGGCGACGCCGATCTGCATCGGCCGCGGCAGCTGTGCCGCGTCGAGCCGGTAGCTGAACTCGACATAGTGGCTCGCGCCGTCTTCAAGCAGCGCCGCGTCTGCGATGCGCCAGCGCGCCGCGCCGCGCAGCGCGGCCATCGCGTCGACCAGGTGCTCGTAGCTCTGGTGCAGCGCGCCGAAGCTGACACGATAGCTGCGCGTCAGCGGCTGCCAGGCCAGGCGCCAAGTGCGCGTCGCGCGCGCCAGCCGCTCGTCGCGCCAGTACCAGCGGCTGCGGTAGATCTCGGCCATGGCGACGAAGTGCAGCGGCACGCCCTTGTGCAGCGCGTCCTCGACGCTCGGCGGCAGCTCGAAGCGCGTGCCGAACGACAGCAGCACGGCATCGTCTTCGCGCACCACCTCCAGCCCGGCGATCTCGATCGTCGCGGCGCGCGCCGGCAGGCCGAGCGCCAGCGCCAACAGCAGCCAGCCAGCGGCCAGCCACGCGCGCCACGCCAGCGCCCTGCACACCGCACGCGGCCGGACACTGCAGCAGACCGTTTCGATGCGGGGCACGGGACGAAGTGGGTTCAGGGTTTCTCGAGCAGGGCGTAATAAAAGCCGTCCATGGACACCCCGCCCTGCGGCCCATTGTCGGGCAGCAGCAGCAGGTGGCCGGGCGAGGCGGGATGCGCCGCGAGGCGAGCGTCGGGCTGTCGTTGCAAAAAAGCGTCGATCTGCTCCGAGCCTTCGGCCTTGAAGACGGAGCAAGTCGCATAGAGCAGCCGCCCGCCCGGGCGCAGCAGCGGCCACAGCGCGTCGAGCATCTGCGCCTGCACCTGCGCCAGCGCGCCGACATCGCCGGCGCGGCGCAGCCAGCGCACGTCGGGGTGGCGGCGCACGATGCCCGACGCGGTGCAAGGTGCGTCGAGCAGGATGGCGTCGAACGGCCGGCCGTCCCACCACGCCGCCGGATCGCGCGCATCGCCGGCCTGCAGTTGCGCCGCAAGCCCCAGGCGCTGCAGCGTCTCGCGCACGCGCTCGAGGCGCTGCGCGTCGGCGTCGAGAGCGACGAGATCGAGCTCGGCCAGCTCGAGCAGATGCGCCGTCTTGCCGCCGGGCGCGGCACAGGCGTCGAGCACGCGGCGCGGCGCGCCGTGCAGCAGCAGCGGGGCGGCGAGTTGCGCGGCGGCGTCCTGCACCGAGACCTCGCCCTCCGCGAAGCCGGGCAACTGCTGCACCGGCCGCGGCTCGGCCAGCACGACAGCCTGCGGCCCGGCGACCGCGGCCTCGATGCCGAGCGCGGCGAGCCGCTCGACACAGGCCTGCGGCGTGGCACGGCGCGCATTCACGCGCAACGTCATCGGCGGATGCAGGCTCGCCGCGCGCAGGATGCCCTGCCACTGCGTCGGCCAGTCGTGACGCACGCGCTCGATCCACCACGCCGGGTGCTGCCAGGCCGCCACCGGGTCGCGCTCGGCGGCGGTGACCAGCGCGTCGCGCTCGCGAATGAAGCGCCGCAGCACGGCATTGACGAAACCGGCTGACGTCGGCGCACGCTGCCGCGCCAGCGTGACGGCCTGATCGACGAGCGTGTGCTCGGCATAGGGCAGCGCCTCGCCGGTCGGCCACAGCAGCGCGAGCGCCGTCGTCAGCAGCGCGTCGACGGCCGGCGGCGGCGTCTTCGGCGCGAGCAGCTTGCGCACCGCCTGCGCGCCGCCGAGCCGGCGCAGCACGTGAAACGCGAGCGCCTGCGTGCCGGCGCGCGCGTCGGCCGGCGTGCGCGCCAGCGCGTCGGTCAACGACTTGCCGCCGCGCACCGCCTGCACCGCGTCGGCGGCGTGGCCGAGCAGGCGCGCCAGCGGCAGCGAAACGGGCTTGGGAGTCGTCACGCAGCGAGTCTAGGGCCTGCCCGCAAGGCGCCGAGCCGCGCGGCGGGCTCCCGGGCATGCACGTGCAAGGGTCGCGGCGAGCGGCGACAATGGCCCGATGTCAGGCACCAAACTCCAACCGCTGCTGCGCAGCGCCGACGAGCTGGCCAAGCTGCCGGCGTCGGAACGCATCCGCTACCGGCTGATCGGCGCCGACTGCCGCTACCACGCCAACGACAACATCGCCGACCACATCGAGAAGGGCGAGCTCGAGGAACTGCAGGCCGAGGTGCAGGCGAAGATGCAGGAGGTGCTGCGCGCCCTGGTGATCGACACCGACAGCGACCACAACACCAACGACACCGCCGAGCGCGTGGCGCGCATGTTCATCGGCGAGGTGTTCCGCGGCCGCTACGTGCCGATCCCGAGCGTCACCGAGTTCCCGAACGCCGAGCGCCTGAACGAGCTGATGATCGTCGGCCCGGTCAAGGTGCGCAGCGCGTGCTCGCACCATTTGTGCCCGATCCTCGGGCGCGTCTGGGTCGGCATCCTGCCCAACGAACACTCCAACCTGATCGGCCTGAGCAAGTACGCGCGCATCTGCGACTGGATCATGAGCCGGCCGCAGATCCAGGAAGAGGCCGTGACGATGCTCGCCAACGAGCTGCAGGAGCGCGTCAAGCCCGACGGCCTGGCCATCGTGATGGAAGCCGACCACTTCTGCATGCACTGGCGCGGCGTCAAGGACGACGAGTCGATGATGACCAACAGCGTGATGCGCGGCGCCTTCCTGAAGGACGCCAACCTGCGCCGCGAGTTCCTGTCGCTGCTCGGCAGGAAAACCTAGGGAAGCCCGCGATGCTCGTCCGCCTGCTCTACGCCAGCCGCGCCGCCGCGTCGACCAACGACGACGCGCTGGCTGCGATCGTCAAGCAGGCGCAGGCCAACAACCACCGCCTCGGCGTGACGGGCGTGCTGTGCTTCGCCGACGGCGTGTTCATGCAGGCGCTCGAAGGCGGGCGCTCGACGCTGAGTGCGCTCTACCATCGCATTGCGCAGGACAAGCGCCACAGCGACGTCGTGCTGCTGTCCTACGAAGAGATCGCCGAGCGCCGCTTCGCCGGCTGGGCGATGGGCCAGGCCAATCTGTCGCGGCTCAATCCCGCGCTGCTGCTGAAGTACTCGGAGACGGCGACGCTCGACCCGTACTCGGTCTCGGGCAGCGTGTCGATGGCGCTGTTCGACGAACTCGTCGCGACGGCGTCGGTCGTCTGCACGCGCTGAACATCACTCGCCGAGCAGCTCGCCGACAGGCTTCAAGTCGTCGACGCGGTCGCACACCGACTTGACGACCATCAGGATCGGCATGCCCAGCAACAGCCCCCACACGCCCCACAACCAGCCCCAGGCCAGCACGCCGACGAACACGACGACGCCGTTCATGCGGCTCATGCGGCTGGTCAGCCACGGGTTGAGCAGGTAGCCCTCGAGGCTGTTGATCACGAACGAGGTCGCGCCGACGACGAGCGCCATCTCGATCGTGCCGAACTGCATGAAGCCCACCAGCATCGAGCCCGCCGTCACGGCGATCGCACCGATGTAGGGCACGAGGTTGAGCACGCCGGCGGCGAAACCCCACACCGCGGCGTGTTCGAGGCCGAGCCACAGGAAGGCCAGGCCGGTCGCGAAGCCGACGAGCACGCTGGTCGCCAGCTGCACCAGCATGTAGCGCTGCATCTGCGCCGTGATCTCGTCGAGTGCCTGCACGGTGAGCTTCTTCTGCGCGAAGGTCGGTCCGGCGATCTTGACCAGCTTGCGGCGAAACGCGTCGCCCGACAGCAGCAAGAAGAAGGTGATGAAGCACACGACGATCGCCTGGCCGGCCAGCGCGACGAGGCCCAACGTGCCGCTCCACAGGGTCTCGCGCACGTCGAACTTCGGCTGCTCGATCTGCACCCGCGTCACGCCGCGCTGCGCCGGTGCGGGCGCACGCGCGGGCTGGGTTGCCTCCTGCGCCGTGCGCTCGATCTCGGCGGCCGCCTTCTGCACCTTCTCGATCGTGCCCGGCGCCGCGCCTTGCGCAGGGCGCAGCGCCGTGCGCAGCCGCTGCGCCGCCTCGGGCAGCGACTCGATCAGCGCCTCGGCGTCGTCGGCGAGCAGCCACGCGCTCGTGCCGAGGCCGCCCAGGATGGCGATCATCAGCGCGCCGGCGGCGGCGGCGCGCGGCACGCGCCAGCGCACCAGCGCATCGACAATCGGCGACAGCGCATAGCTGAACATCACGCCCAGCATCAGCGGCACGAACACCGGCTTGGCCCAGCCTAGCACGGCGATGCAGGCGAGCACCGCCAGCACGACGAGCGCGACGCTGCGCACGTCGACCGTCATCGGCAGCACGGCAACCGGCGGTTCAGCCGGCGATTCGGGCGCGCCACCGGCGGCGACGGCAGCCGCCGCCGCCGCGTCGTCGCCGGAGCGCGTCTCGGTCATCGCCGGATCTTAGTGCTCGTCAGCGCTCCACGCTCAGGCATGAGCACGACGCCATCGAGTGGCCGCCGCGGCCTCCGGGGGCGGGCCACTACCCGAGACTGTCGGCCCAGATGGTGCGCGCCCAGTTCCAGGCGTAGGTTCCCTCGAGCTCGTTCGGCGCGCTCGACAAGCCGCCTGAGCCCGCCACCGTCTTGAAGGTCTTCTCGGCCGCCACGTACTCATGCACGCTGGCGACGTGGATCACGTTCTTGGCGTCGACGTAGCTGTAGCAGGTGTTGTTGATCATCGGCGCCGGGTTGACGGGCCAGCCGTTGAGCTGCGCGACGATCGCCGCCGCCGCCACCTTGGCCTGGCTGTTGGCCATGTGCCCGCTCTTGGGCATGCCGGGCGCGATCTGGATCGAGTCGCCGAGCACGTGCACGTCCTTGGCGATCGCCGACTCGAAAGTCAGGTAGTTGACGCCGCACCAGCGCGCGTTCATGTTCGCGAGACCCGCCTGCACGGCGATCGCGCCGGCGCGCATCGGCGGCACCACGTTGAGCACGTCGGCCTTGACGTCGTCGTGCACCTCGAACTTGACCGTGTTCGTCGCCGCGTCGACCGCCGTCGCCTTGTGCTGGCCGCGGAACTCGACCATGCCCTTGTACTGATCGGCCCACACCTTCTTGAACAGCGCGCCCTTGGACGTCACGTCCTGGTTGGCGTCGAGGATCAGGACCTTGCTCCGGGGCTTGGCGGCCTTGAAGTAGCTCGCCACCTGGCAGGCGCGCTCGTAGGGCCCCGGCGGGCAGCGGTACGGCTGTTCGGGGACCGTGATCGCATAGACGCCGCCGTCGCGCATCGCCTCGAGCTGCTTGCGCAGCGCCACCGTCTCGGGGCCGGCCTTCCAGGCATGCAGGATGCGGCCCGAGGCGTTGGCCTGCTTGAGCCCCGCAATGCTGTCGAACATCAGGTCGATGCCGGGCGACAGCACCAGCTTGTCGTAGGCGATCGTCGCGCCCGACGCGAGCGTCGCCGTCTTCTTCGCCGCGTCGATGCCGGCCACCGTGTCCTTGACGACGCGCACGCCGTGACGCGAGGCCAGCGCGCTGTACGGCGTCGTGATGTCGCCGATCTGCTTGTGGCCGCCGATCACCAGGTTGGACATAGGGCACGACACGAAGGCGTCGTTGGGCTCGACGAGCACCACGTCGATCTTGTAGTCGGACAGCATGCGCACGTACTTGGCCGCCGTCGCGCCGCCGTAGCCGCCGCCGACGACGAGCACGCGCGCTTTGGACGGCGTGCCGGTCGTCGCGCAACCCGCCAGCCCGAGAACGCCCAGCGCCACCCCACCCTGCACAAAGGAACGTCGTTGCATGACAGGACTCCTCATCACTTGGGTTGGGCGGCGAAGTACACCGCGAGTTGCTCGATCTGGGCGTCGTTGTAGCCCTTGGCGATCTGGTGCATCACGGCCGCTGCGCGCGCGCCGCTCTTGAACGCCTTCATCTGGTTGACCATGTAGGGCGCCGGCATGCCGGCGATGCCCGGCACGACGCCGCCGTCGACTGCGCGGCCGCCCGTGCCGTGGCAGCTCGAGCAGTTCGCTGCGAGGCTGCGCACGTAGAGCGCGTTGGCGTCCTGGGCCTGCGCTGGTGCCAGCGCGGCGAGCAGCGCCGCCAGCGCCGCGAGTTGGATCGGCTTGTTCTGCATGGACTCACTCCTCGTTGGATCGGACCGCTGAATATCGTCATTCACTGATGTATTGCCCACTCTAGCGTCAGGGACGGTCCGGCAACATAGGGAATTCGCGCAGACGCTGACCTACAGCTGCCCGGCCGGCGCGAAGCGGAACAGCGGCGCCAGCATGCGCGTCGGAAACTGGTGCACCGCTTTGTTGTAGCCCTGCGCCGCCGCGTTGAACAGCTGGCGCGCGAACACCATCTTGTCGTCGATCGAGGCCAGCTCGTCGACCATCGGGCCGACCGCGGCCTCGGCCGCCGGCTCGCGGTTCAGGTCGATCAGCGCGCGCAGGCGCGCCAGCGATCCGGCCAGCACCTGTTCGGCCAGCGCGAGCTGCGCCACCGGCTCGGCGGCGCCCGGGCGCGGCCGCACCGCCGCCGCGGCCGCCTGGGACTGCGCGCTGGCGGCGAGCACGGCGTCGAGCGTGCCGTGCTCGTTGTGCAGCACCGGGCGCAGCGCCGCGACCAGTTCGCCGACGAGCGTGTGGCGGCGCTCCAGGTTCGCGTACACCTGCTGGTAGGCGCGGCCAATCGCATTGCGCATCTCGACGATGCGGTTGTAGGCGCCGACCGCCCAGAAGAACAGGACGGCGGCCACCAGCAGACTGACGACTTGCAGCGTGTCCATCCCCGCCTTTCATGGCGCGCTGCGCCGGCCCGGGCCCGACTCTACTGCAGCGACGCTTGCCAGGCGCCCCAGCCGTCTCGGCGCAGCTCGCAGGCCGGGCAGGCGCCGCAGCCGCGGCCCCAGGCGTGGCGCTGCGTGCGCTCGCCGAGGTAGCAGGTGTGCGTCTCCTCGATGACGAGCTCGACCAGCGCTGCGCCGCCGAGCCGCTCGGTCAGCGCCCAGGTGTCGGCTTTCGTGAGCCACATCAGCGGCGTCTCGACCGTCATCGGTGCGTCGAGGCCCAGGCTCAGCGCGACCTGCAGCGCCTTGAGCGTGTTGTCGCGACAGTCGGGGTAGCCCGAATAGTCGGTCTCGCACATGCCGCCGACCAGCACCGATGCGCCGCGCCGGGTGGCCAGCGCCGCGGCCAGCGTCAGGAACAGCAGGTTGCGGCCGGGCACGAAGGTGTTCGGCAACCCGTCGGCCTGCAGCTCGATCGCGCGCGCATCGGTCAGCGCGGTGTCGGAGATGCGGCCCAGCACGCCGAGGTCGAGCAGGTGATCGCTGCCGAGCCGCTCGCCCCACTGCGGGTACCGAACGCGCAGCGCGTCGAGCACACGCGGGCGGCAGTCGAGCTCGACGCGGTGGCGCTGGCTGTAGTCGAAGCCGACCGTCTCGACGCGAGCGTAGCGATCGAGCGCCCAGGCGAGGCACGCGGTCGAGTCCTGACCGCCGGAGAACAGCACGAGCGCGTGGCGCGAGTCCATTTCAGTGGCTCCACCGCGCTGATACAGCAGCGCGAGCGGGCTGTCGGGTGCCCTGCGCAGCGAAGTAAAGGGGGAGGACATGAGCGGAGCAGGGCACCCGGCGCCCTCGGCCCCGAACGACACGTCGCACGAATCGAACGAACGACGGTACCGGGCCCCCGAGCGGGGGAGCGCCGAATGCGCTCCGGGGGTGGGTCATCCCCGCACTTCGCCCTGACCGAAGACGATCCACTTCAGCGACGTGAGCCCCTCCAGCCCGACCGGCCCGCGGGCGTGAAACTTGTCGGTGCTGATGCCGATCTCGGCGCCGAGCCCGTACTCGAACCCGTCGGCGAAGCGCGTCGACGCGTTGATCATCACGCTGGCCGAATCGACTTCGCGCAGGAAGCGCATCGCGCTCGGGTGGTCGTCGGTGACGATGGCGTCGGTGTGGTGCGAGCCGTAGCGGTTGATGTGCGCGATCGCCTCGCCGACGCCGTCGACGACCTTGATCGAGATGACGGGCGCGAGGTATTCCTCGCTCCAGTCCTGCTCGGTCGCGGGTTTGAGCACCGCGGCATCGACGTGCGCCAGCGTGTTGCGCAGCAGCGCCAGGCTCTGCTCGTCGCAGCGCATCTCGACGCCCTTGGCGGCGAACACGATGCCGATGCGCGCCAGGAACTCGGGCGCAATGGCGCGATGCACCAGCAGCGATTCGGCGGCGTTGCAGGGGCTGTACTTCTGCGTCTTGGCGTTGTCGGTGATGCGCGCAGCGCGCTCGATGTCGGCGCGCGCGTCGATGTAGACGTGGCAGTTGCCGTCGAGGTGCTTGATCACGGGCACCGTGGCCTCGCGCGAGATGCGCTCGATCAGCCCCTTGCCGCCCCGCGGGATGATGACGTCGACGTATTGCGGCATCGCGATCAGCCGGCCGACGGCGGCGCGGTCCGTCGTCTCGACGAGCTGCACCGCGGTGGGCGGCAGGCCGGCTTCGGTCAGCGCCTCCTGCGTGATCTGCCACAGCGCGAGGTTCGATTCGAGCGCCTCCGAGCCGCCGCGCAGCACGCAGGCGTTGCCGCTCTTGATCGCCAGCGACGCGGCGTCGATCGTCACGTTGGGCCGGCTCTCGAAGACCATGCCGAACACGCCCAGCGGCACGCGCATCTGGCCGACCGTGATGCCCGACGGGCGGCGCCGCAGGTTCGTCATCTCGCCGATCGGGTCAGGCAGTGCAGCGATCTGCTCGCAGCCCTCGGCCATCTGCTCGATCACGGCGTCGGTCAGGCGCAGCCGGTCGACCATCGGCGCGGCCAGGCCGGCGGACTCGGCCGCGCTCACGTCGAGCCCGTTGGCGACCTGCAGCGCGGCGCGCCGCTCGCGGATCAGCCGCGCCAGCGCGAGCAGCGCGGCATTCTTTGCGGCCGTCGACGCGACGGCCATCGGCGCCGACGCGACGCGCGCGGCGCTGCCGATACGCTGCATGTAGGCGTCGATCTCGGGCGTCTTCATGTCCATGGCCCGATTGTCGCAAACGGCGCCCGCCCGGGCATCAACCGCCGCCGAGCAACCACAACCACAGCGGCGCCGTCGCGATGAAGCCGAGCGTCGACGCCACCGTCGCCAGCGTGACTTCGCCGACCAGCGCGCCGTAGCGCTGCGCGAAGATCAGCGCGTTGGTGCCCGTAGGCAGCGCGGCGCACATCACGACCACCGCCAGCGGCACGCCGTCGAGCCCGGCGCCCCAGCGCCCGGCGGCATAGACCAGCGCCGGAAGCAGCAGCAGCTTGGCCGCCACCAGCCCCGGCGTGCCGCCCGCCGCCTGGCGCAGCGCGTCGCCGCGCTGGTCGGCGAACGACAGGCCGAGCACGACGAGCGCCAGCGGCACGCCGGCCTGGCCGAGCAGCTTCAAGGCCTCATCGGCCGGCCCCGGGATCGGCAGGCCGAGAAGATTCCAGGCGACGCCCGCGGCCAGCGGCGTGACGACGGGGTGGATCACGGTGCTGCGCACCGTCGCGCGCAGCGTGCGCCACAGGCCGGTCGCGCCGGCGGCGTCGCGCGAGCGCGCCCGCGCCAGGTCGAGCTCGACCAGCACGGTGAGGATCGACAGGATCGTCAGCGCGTGCAAACTGACGATCGCCACGTGCAGGGTCAGGCCGACGTCGCCGAACAATGCGGCCGCGATCGGGATGCCCAGCAGCACCGTGTTGCCGAAGCCCGCCGTGATGGCGCGCACGCCCGGCCCCGCGGTCGGCAGCGCCACGCCGCGCGCACGCTGCCATGCATAGACGGTCAGCAGCAGCACGACGAGCGGCCCGAAATAGACCGCCAGTGTCGACCACGGCAACGCGCCGAGGTCGATGCGCGCCGTGGTGCGAAACAGCAGCGCCGGCATGAAGAGCGTGAATGCCGCGTTAGCGAGCGCGCGCGACACGACGGCCGGCTCGCCGGCCGCAGCCAACCAGCGCCAGCGCCCGGCTGCATAGCCGAGCGCGACGACGGCGAAGATCGCCGACAGCTTGAGCAGGATCGGCAGCGGCACGCGCGGCCTCAGCGGCCGCGCGACGGCGCGGCGCAACCCGGCACGCCACGCGCGGGTGTGTCGGGTCGGGCCGTCACTTCACGACCCCTTCAACCCGTCGCGCGCGCCGCCTTCTTCGCCGCCGGCCGCTTGGCGCCCGCCGTCTTCGCGGGGCGCGGCTCGAACTCGAAGCCGACCTTGCCTTCCTTGGCGTCCCACGCCAGGTAAGCCTTGAACTTGCGCCGCGTCTTGTTCGACACGAAGTTCTCGAGCAGCGCCGTCTTGCCTTCGGCGAGCAGCTTGCTCATCTGCTCGCGCGCCACCGGCTGCTGCAGGATGATCTTGCCGCTCTTGAAGTCGCAGGTGACGTTGGCGCCGACGCCGTGCTCGCAGACGTAGCTCGTGCCGTGCTCGTAGACATGGCCCTTGCACTTGGGGCAGGCGCCGAGGCTTTGCTGGTCCGAGAAGTCGACCGGCTCGCCCGACTCGCCTTCCTTCTTCGCGTCCTCGCCGAAGTCGAACTCGAGCTTCCAGTTGTCGATCTCGTCGTCGTAGGCGAGCTTCAGCTCCGCAGTGAACGGCCAGCCGGCCTTGGAGCGGAAACCCTCCAGCGGCCCGATACGCTTGTCGCGCAGGAAGGCCTCGGCCTCGGCCGTCTCGAAGGCGCGTCCGCCGGGAATCTTGCCGATCGAGAAGCCGCAGCCGGCTCCGTCGGCGGCCCCGGCGGGGCCGGTGCAGGCATAGCGCCGATAGTTCTCCTTGACGACGCCGCCGCACTTGGGGCACGGCGTCGCCAGCGTCGCGTAGTCGCCGGGGATGGTGTCGCGGTCGTACTCCTTGGCCTTCCTGACGATCCGCTGCGTCATCTCGGCGATCTCGGCCATGAAGGCGTCGCGGCTCAGCTTGCCGTGCTCCATCTGCGCGAGCTGGTACTCCCAGTTGCCCGTCAGCTCGGGCCTGGTCAGCTCCTCGACGGCCAGGCCGCGCAGCAGCGTCATCAGCTGGAACGCCTTGGCGGTGGGCACCAGCTCGCGGCCGTCGCGCAGCATGTACTTCTCGTTGATGAGGCCCTCGATGATCGCCGAGCGCGTCGCCGGCGTGCCCAGGCCCTTCTCCTGCATCGCCTCGCGCAGCTCGTCGTCGTCGATCAGCTTGCCGGCGCCCTCCATCGCGCCGAGCAGCGTGGCCTCTGTGTAGCGCGCCGGCGGTTTGGTCTTGAGTGCGTTGGCCGCCACATCCTCGGTGCGCACCACTTCGCCCGGCTGCACGGCGACGAGCGTCGCGTCGTCCTCCTGCGCCTCCTTGCCGTAGACGGCGAGCCAGCCCGGTTTGACGAGCACCTTGCCGTTGGTCTGGAAGCTGTGGCCGGCCGCCACGCTGATGCGCGTCGTGACGAGGAACTCGGCCGGCGGGTAGAACACGGCGAGGAAGCGCTTGACGACCATGTCGTAGAGCTTGGCCTCGATCTCGGTGAGGCTGCGCGGCGCCTGCAGCGTCGGCACGATGGCGAAGTGGTCCGACACCTTGGCGTTGTCGAACACGCGCTTGACCGGCTTGACGTAGCCTTCGTCGAGCGCCTTGCGCGCATGGGTGGCAAGCGCGCGCAGCGGGCCGGGCATGTCTTCGCCGGCGATCATGCCCATCGTCTCCTTGACGACGGCGACGTAGTCCTCGGGCAGCGCACGCGAGTCGGTGCGCGGATAGGTCAGCACCTTGTGCTTCTCGTACAGCGCCTGCGCGATGGAGAGCGTCGTCTTGGCCGAGAAGCCGAAGCGCGAGTTGGCCTCGCGCTGCAGCGTCGTCAGGTCGTAGAGCAGCGGGCTGCTCTGCGTGCTCGGCTTGGACTCCTCGGTCACGCTGGCCGGCTGTCCGCGCACCGCGTCGGCCACGGCCTGCGCGTCGCGCTCGTTCCACAGGCGGTCGGCGCGCAGCTCCGCGTCGTCGGGGTTCTTCTTCCACTTCGGGTCAAACCACTTGCCGTCGTATTGCCCGGCCTGCGCGTCGAAGGTGGCGCGCACCTCCCAGTAGTCGCGCGCCACGTGGCGGCGGATCTTCTCCTCGCGCTCGACGACGATCGACAGCGTGGGCGTCTGCACGCGGCCGACGGTGGTGAGGAAAAAGCCGCCGTCGCGCGAATTGAACGCCGTCATCGCGCGCGTGCCGTTGATGCCTACCAGCCAGTCGGCCTCGCTGCGGCTGCGCGCCGCGTCGGCCAGGCCGTGCATCTGCTTGTCGCTGCGCAGCTGCTCGAAGCCCTCGCGGATCGCCGCCGGCGTCATGCTCTGCAACCACAGGCGCCGGACCGGCTTGTCGAGCTCGCCTTTGGCCGGCTGCGCGTACTGCACGATCAGCCGGAAGATCAGCTCGCCCTCGCGGCCCGCGTCGCAGGCGTTGATCAGCTCCGTCACGTCCTTGCGCTTGATCTGCTTGACGACGGCGTTGAGCCGCGACTTGGCCTTGTCGATCGGCGCCAGGTCGAAGTGCGGCGGGATCACCGGCAGGTGCGCGAAGCTCCACTTGCCGCGCTTGACGTCGAATTCCTCCGGCGCCTTGATCTCGACCAGGTGGCCGACCGCCGACGTGACGACGTAACGCTCGTTCTCGAAGTGGTCGGCGTGCTTGTCGAACTTGCCGCTCGCGGGCGTCAGCGCGCGCACGATGTCCTGCGCGACGGAAGGCTTCTCGGCAATGATCAGAGACTTGCTCATCTTTCCCTTTGCGATGCGGCGGGCCGGCGTTGCCGCCGTGCCTGCCTACAATCCGGTCTTCTCACGCGCGCACGCACACACACACACGCGCGCGCACCCATGAATTCAATGTACCGAAACGAGACGATGACGCAAGCCAAGGCCGTGAACGGCCACGAAATCAGGAAGACGGGCACGGGCGGGCGCCGCATCCAGGTGCGCCGCAGCGGGGTCCACGGCAAGGGCGTGTTCGCGCTGACCGAGATCCCCAAGGGCGAGACCCTGATCGAGTACAAGGGCGAGCGCATCACCTGGCCCGAGGCGCTGCGCCGCCACCCGCACGACCCGAGCGACCCGAACCACACCTTCTACTTCCACATCGACGACAAGCGCGTGATCGACGCCGCCTTCGGCGGCAACGCGGCGCGCTGGATCAACCACTCGTGCAAGCCCAACTGCGAGGCCGACGAGACCGAGGGCCGCGTCTTCATCAAGGCGCTGCGCAAGCTGCGCCCGGGCGAGGAGCTGTTCTACGACTACGGGCTGATCATCGACGAGCGTTACACCCCCAAGCTCAAGAAGCAGTTCGCCTGCCATTGCGGCGCCCCGAAGTGTCGTGGCACGATGCTCGCACCCAAGCGCTGACTCATCGCGATGACCGACCGACCCTTGCATTGGGGCGCCGAAGCGCTGTGGCAGCAGCTCGAGCCGCTGCTGCCGGGGCTGAGCGTCGAAGTGATCGAGCATGTCGACTCGACGAACTCGCACCTGCTGCAGCGCTATCGCGGCTCGCACGGCAACCCCAACGAGTCCACCGTGCCGGGCCGGCGCGCCGCCGACCACCAACCCTGCCTGCTCGTCGCCGAGCACCAGAGCGTCGGCCGCGGCCGCATGGGCCGCAGCTGGACCTCGGCACGCGGCGCGTCGCTGACCTTCTCGCTGGCCGCCCTGCTGGCCGCCGACGAATGGGCGGGCCTGTCGCTGGCGGTCGGCGTCGCGCTCGCCGAGGCGCTCGACCCGCCGCGGCCTGAAGCCGCGGACAGCCAGCCGCAGATCGGCCTGAAGTGGCCGAACGACCTGTGGTACGACGAGCGCAAGCTCGGCGGCATCCTGATCGAGACGCTGGCGATGGGCTCGCGCCGCCTGGCCGTCATCGGCATCGGCCTGAACGTGCTGCCGATCGAGAACCCGCCGGCCTTCAGCACCGGCTACGCCTGCATCTCGGAGCTCGACCCACAGGCCGACCTGCCGTCGACGCTGCACAAGGTCGCCCTGCCGCTGGCGCAAGCGCTGCGCGAGTTCGAGCGCGGCGGCTTCGCAGCGTTTCGCGAACGCTATGCGCACCGCGACGCGCTGCGCGGCCGCCAGGTGCGCAGCGGCGCGATCGAGGGAACGGCGATGGGCGTCGCCGACAACGGCGGCCTGCAGGTGATGACGGATGCGGGCCTGCAGGTCGTGACCAGCAACGAAGTCAGCGTGCGCCTGAGTTCGTGGGGGCCGACGACGCAACCGGGGCTGCCGTGCTGAGAGCCGCGGTGGCCGTGCTGCTGCTGGCCAACCTCGGGTTCTTCGCCTGGACGCAGGGCTGGCTCGGCGACGGCGGCGCGGGCCGCGGCGACCGCGAGCCCGAACGCCTCGAGCGCCAGGTGCAGCCCGAGATCGTGCGCATCCTGCCGGCCGCCAGCCTCGCCGGCTCGCGCACGCGCGCGCCGCCCACGCCGCCCGCGGCCGAGCCGGTGCCGGCCGCACGCATCGCGGCGGCCAACACCAGCAGCAGCGCAGCGCCCGGCGCCGGCGCGCCGGCCTGCCTGCAGGCCGGCCCGTTCACGCCGGCCGAAGTGGGCAAGGTCGAGGCTGCGCTGCAGGCCGCGCTGCCCACGGCGCGCGGCGCCTGGTCCAACGTGAAGATCGAGACACCGGGCATCTGGCTCGTCTACATGGGCAGGTACGCCGACCGCGAGGCGCTGCGCGCCAGGATGGATGAACTGCGCCGCACCCCCAACCTGAGCTTCGAGGAGTTGCAGGGTGCACCCGCGCTCGAGCCCGGCATCGTGCTCGGCCGCCACGACAGCCGCGACGCCGCCGAAGCCGCGCTCGCGCGCCTGGCGGATCGCGGCATCAAGACGGTCAAGGTCGTCGCGCTCAGTCCGCCGGCCACCGTGCACATGCTGCGCGTCGAGCGCGCCGATGCGGCATTGAGATTGCAACTCACCGGCCTCTCGCCCGGCACGCTCGGCGGCACGACCTTCCTGCCCTGCCCGGCCGTGCCGCCGGGCGACGCCGCGGCGAGCGGCGCGTCGTGATCGCGCCCTGAACGATCAGAGCCGGGCGCGCCGCACGGCGTGCCGCGCACGCGGTGCGCAAGCCAACAGTAGCGTGAGCAGCGCGAGGGCGAGCAGCCAGGCCGGCTGCAGCGCGCCGCCGCCACCGCCGACAGAATCGGCATCGGGCTCGTCGGCGCCGAGCTGCAGCGCCGCCGCGATGTCGGCGCTGTCGATGTTGACGGTGGGCCAGCCCGGCGCCGCATAGGTCGCGGGCGACTGCGCATAGATCAGCGCCTGCTCGGCGTCGAGCAACCCGGCGCCGCAGGTCGTCGCCGTGCAGATGCAGCGGCCGTAGGCCGAAGCCGAGCATTGCGGCAACTGGGTCGACGTGACATGCGGGCGTGCCGACTGCCGCAGGCCGTCGACGATCTGCTGGTGCGTCAGCGCCGGGTTGACGCTGAGCATCAGCGACACGGCGCCGGCGACGATCGGCGTCGAGAAGCTGGTGCCGAAAAGGTAGGCGTAGCCGTAGTCCGTCGACGCCTTCGCGCCCGCGATGTCGAGGCCGAGGATGCCTTCGTCGCCGAGCGTCGCCGCCCAGTTGCCGTTGCCCGCAGACTTCGGGTCGCCGCCGACCGTCGTGACCGTCAGCTCGGGGCCGAAGTTGGAGTAGTTGGCCTTGAAACCGTCGCGATTCACGGCGCCGACGCCGACGACACCGGGGCACTTGGCCGGCCGACCGACCGCGCCCAGCTCGTTACCGGCGGCCGCAACGATGACAACGCCGGCGGCACGTAGGTCGTCGATCGCATCCTGGTAAACGTCGCAGCTGGCGGTGCTGGCGCCGCCGAAACTGATGCTGACGATGCGTGCCGGATTCGCATTGGCCGGTGCCTGCTGCGTGCAGTTGCCCTGCGAATCGTAGGTGCGGCAGGCCGGCAGGCCGGCTGCCCAGTACAGGCCCTCGACGATGTCGGCCACCTCGGCGCCGCATTTGCCCGCCACGCGCACCGGCACGATGCGCCCGTTCCAGTTGATGCCGGCCGTGCCGCGGCTGTCGTTCGTCGTCGCTGCGATCAGCCCGGCGATGTCGGTGCCGTGCCAGGAGCTGTTCTCCACGGCGCAGCTCGCATAGCGCGCGGGATCGGCGTCCTTGTCGCCCTGTTCGACCCAGTCGCCCGGATCCGAAGGATCGGCGTCGCGCCCGTCACCATCGTTCGCGTAGCTGGAGTCGCGCACGAAGTCGTAGCCGGGCAGCACTCGGCCTGTCAGTTCAGGATGACCGGCAACGATGCCGGTGTCGAGCACGGCGACCGGTGCCGTGGCAAGACCCGTCGAGCGATTCCACGCAGTCTCGAACCCGGGGACGCCGCGGCGACGGTCAGTGATCGACCCGGAGCCGACGCCCACCGGATACATCCACCACTGGCCCTGCTGCGCGCCGACCAGAGGGTAGAAGCTGTCGTTCGGCGCTGCGAGCCGCTTTTCGCGCGTGTTCGGCTCGACCCATTCGACGTCCGGGCGCGCGCGCAACTGCGCCATCAGACGTTCGGCCTCGTCGGCCTGCAACGCCTTGCCGAAATCCAGGTGATGCGCGGTGCGGCCGACCGGCCGCATGCGCTGCACCGTCGCGTCGCGCAGCCCGGCGTCCTGCACGACGCGCTGCAGCCGTTCGCGACGCCCGGCAGCGCGGTCATCCTCCGACTGCAGCGACTGTGCCGACGCGCCCTCCTTGAGCTTCACGATCAGCCCGTGGGCGACCGGGCGCGGCGCCTGCGCATGGCCGTCGCCGGCCCACAACCCGGCGACGATCATGGCCGCTGACAGCGACAGCGTGCGGCGCACTCGTACCCACCGATTCATCGATCTGCTCCCCTGAAGCCGCGCCGATTATCCGGTGCGGTCGCTTTACACGCCGCAACCGTTCGAAAAAAGGGCCATGCCCTTTCGGGCATGGCCCTTCAGCACAACGCAGCCGGCGCCTACTTCGCCGACATCAGCGCGATCGTCGTGTCGAGCATGCGGTTGGAGAAGCCCCACTCGTTGTCGTACCAGGACAGCACCTTGACCAGCCGGCCGTCGGACGAGACGCGCGTCTGCGTCGCGTCGAACACGCTCGACAGCGGGTTGTGGTTGAAGTCGATGCTGACCAGCGGCGCCGTGTTGTAGCCGAGGATGCCCTTGAGCTCGCCCTCGCTGGCGGCCTTGAGCACGGCGTTGACTTCGTCGAGCTTCGTCGCGCGCTTGGGCGTGAAGGTCAGGTCCACCACCGAGACGTTGATCGTCGGAACGCGCATCGCGAAGCCGTCGAGCTTGCCGTTCAGCTCGGGCAGCACCAGGCCGACGGCGGCGGCGGCGCCCGTCTTGGTCGGGATCATGCTCATCGTGGCGCTGCGCGCGCGGCGCAGGTCCTCGTGATAGACGTCGGTCAGCACCTGGTCGTTGGTGTAGGCGTGGATCGTCGTCATCAGCCCCTGCTCGACGCCGATCGCGTCGTGCAGCGGCTTGACCAGCGGCGCCAGGCAGTTCGTCGTGCAGCTGGCGTTGCTGATCACGGTGTCGCTGCCCTTGAGCACCTTGTGGTTGACGCCGTAGACGATCGTCGCGTCGACGTCCTTGCCGCCGGGCGCCGAGATGATGACCTTCTTCGCGCCGCCGGCGATGTGCGCCGCGGCCTTCTCCTTGGTCGTGAAGAGGCCGGTGCACTCGAGCACGACGTCGACGCCGAGCTCCTTCCACGGCAGCTCGGCCGGGTTGCGCACGGCGAGCACGCGGATCTTGTCGCCGTTGACGATCATCGAGTCGCCGTCGACCGCCACCGTGCCGGGGAAGGGGCCGTGCGCCGTGTCGTACTGCGTCAGGTGCGCGTTGGTCTCGGGCTTGCCGAGGTCGTTGATCGCGACGATCTGGATGTCGTGCTTCTTGCCGCCCTCGTAGTGCGCGCGCAGTATGTTGCGGCCGATGCGTCCGTAGCCGTTGATGGCAACCTTGATGGTCATGCTCGATTACTCCTGGGTCAGTTGGCGAGAACCGCGCGCACCGTGTCGGCCACGTTCGCGGCGGTGAATCCGAAGTGCTTGAACAGCACGCCCGCCGGCGCCGACTCGCCGTAGCGGTCGATGCCGACGACGGCGGCGCAGCCGTACTTCCACCAGCCGTCGGTGACGCCGGCCTCGACGGCGATGCGCGGCACGCCGTCGGGCAGCACGCTGCGCTTGTAGTCGGCGCTCTGGCGGTCGAACGCCGTCGTGCCGGGCATCGAGACGACGCGCACCGCGATGCCGTCGGCGGCCAGCAGCGCCTGCGCGTGCAGCGCGAGCTGCACCTCGGAGCCGGTGGCGACGATCACGGCGCGCAGCCGGCGCTTCGCGAGGCCGACCTCGCCCGGCTCGGCGAGCACGTAGGCGCCCTTGGCGATGTCGTCGAGCGCCGCCTTCGGCGCATACGGCAGGTTCTGGCGCGACAGCAGCAGCGCGGTCGGGCGGTCGCGGCTCTGCAGCGCGCAGGCCCAGGCGACGGCGGTCTCGGCGGTGTCGGCCGGGCGCCAGACGTCGAGGCCCGGGATCAGGCGCAGCGCCGCGGCGTGCTCCACGCTCTGGTGCGTCGGCCCGTCCTCGCCGAGGCCGATCGAGTCGTGCGTCAAGACGTGGACGACGCGCAGCCGCATCAGCGCCGCCATGCGCAGCGCGTTGCGCGAGTAGTCGCTGAAGGTCAGGAAGGTGCCGCCGTAGGGGATGTAGCCGCCGTGCAGCGCGACACCGTTCATCAGCGCGGCCATGCCGAACTCGCGCACGCCGTAGTTGATGTGGCGCCCGCCGTTGGGCGCGCCGTCCTCGCCGAAGCGCAGCGGCGGCGTGTGCGTCGTCTGCGTCAGGTTCGAGCCGGTCAGGTCGGCGCTGCCGCCGAGCAGCTCGGGCAGCGCCTGGGTGAAGGTCTCGAGCGCGATCTGGCTCGCCTTGCGCGACGCCACCGTCTCGGCCTTGGTGTGCGCGGCGACGGCGGCGTCGACCGCGGCCTGCGCGAAGCCCTTGGGCAGCTCGCCCTCGACGCGTCGCGCGAACTCGGCCGCGAGGTCGGGGTGCGCCGCCTTGTAGAGCGCGAACTTCGACGCCCACGCCGCCTCGTGCGCAGCGCCGCGCGCCTTGGCGTCCCAGCCCTCGTAGGCTGCCTCGGGCACGACGAAAGGTTCGTGCTCCCACGGCAGGCCGCTGCGCACCAGCTTGATCTCGTCGGCGCCGAGCGGCTCGCCGTGCGCCTTGTGCGAGCCGGCGCGGTTCGGCGAGCCCTTGCCGATCACCGTCTTGCACACGATCAGCGTCGGCCGCGTCGGCGACCGCTTGGCCTGCGCGATCGCGGCGTCGATCGCCGCCGCGTCGTGGCCGTCGACGCCGTCGATCACGCTCCAGCCGTAGGCGGCGAAGCGCCTCGCCGTGTCGTCGACGAACCACGGCGCGACCTGGCCGTCGATCGAGATGCCGTTGTCGTCGTAGAGCGCGATCAGCTTGCCGAGCTTCCACGCGCCGGCCAGCGCGCAGGCCTCATGGCTGACGCCTTCCATCATGCAGCCGTCGCCGAGGAAGACCCAGGTGTGGTGGTCGACGAGGGTGTGGCCGGGCCGGTTGAACTCGTGAGCGAGCAGCTTCTCGGCCAGCGCCATGCCGACGGCGTTGGCGATGCCCTGGCCGAGCGGGCCCGTCGTCGTCTCGACGCCCGGCGTCACGCCGACCTCGGGGTGGCCCGGCGTGCGGCTGCCCATCTGGCGGAAGCTGCGCAGCTCGCTCATCGGCAGGTCGTAGCCCGTGAGGTGCAGCAGCGAATACAGCAGCATCGACGCATGGCCGTTCGAGAGCACGAAGCGGTCGCGGTCGGCCCAGCGCGGGTTGCCGGGGTTGTGCTTCAGGTGCCGTCCCCACAGCGCGACGGCCATCTCGGCCATGCCCATCGGCGCGCCGGGGTGGCCCGAATTGGCCTGCTGGACGGCGTCCATCGCGAGCGCCCGCAGCGCATTGGCCATGACCACGGGATCGGCCTCGGAGGCCATGAGGGACGGATCGGCGGCCATGCGGCTCCAGTGTGCGGGCGAGGGGACGGCAGAGGGGGCGGAAGCTGGCATTTTACGGGGCTCGCGATAACGCCCCGCCGTGGAGGGGCGGCCCCTGGCTCATCGGTCGTGTGGCGCTGCGATTGATTTGGCTCAAGCGTTGCGGCGGCCGACGTGAGACGCTAGCGCCATGGAACATCCCGCGCTGAAGATCATCCACGACGAGCATGCGGCGCTGGCCGCGATGCTGCGGTCGCTTTCGATGCTGCTGGCCGAGCACCGCCGTCACGGCACGCTGCCCGAGTTCGACGTGCTGCGCGCGATGCTGTTCTACATCGACGAGTTTCCCGGCAAGCTGCACCACACGAAGGAATCGGACGTGCTGTTCCCCCTCGTGCGCAAGCGCAGCGGCGCGGCCGACGACACGCTGGCGCGGCTCGACCATGAGCACAAGCAGGGCGAGCGCACGATCCGCGACCTCGAGCATGCGCTGCTGGCTTTCGAAGTGATGGGTGAACCGCGCCGCGCCGCCTTCGAGAAGGCGGTCGAGAGCTATGTCGACGACCACCTCGCGCACATGCGCACCGAAGAGCGCGAAGTCCTGCCGCTCGCGCAGCAGGTGCTGACCGACGACGATTGGGCCGAGCTCGACGCCGAGTTCCAGAAGAACAAGGATCCGCTGACCGGCCACGAGCCGGCCGACGAGTACCGCGAGCTGTTCAGCCGCATCGTGCGGATGGCGCCGGCGCCGATCGGTCTCGGCTGAGCGCGCACCGGCCGTCCTCCGCGAGTGCCTACACTCGCGGGCGATGAGAGCCCTGATCCTGGCCGCCGGTCGCGGCGAGCGCATGCGACCGCTCAGCGACGCCTGCCCCAAGCCGCTGCTCGCGGCGCGCGGCAAGCCGCTGATCGTCTGGCACATCGAGGCGCTGGCGCGTGCCGGCGTGCGCGACATCGTCGTCAACACGGCCTGGCTG
This sequence comes from uncultured Burkholderiaceae bacterium, assembly GCA_964371405.1. GTDB lineage: Bacteria > Pseudomonadota > Gammaproteobacteria > Burkholderiales > Burkholderiaceae_C > JAMHWF01. The sequence continues at coordinate 13,802 of CAYJLV010000038.1, read as the reverse complement.
GAAGAGCAGTTCCCCGCCGCGCTCGGCGACGGCGCGCGCTGGGGCGTGTGCCTGCACTGGTCGATGGAAGGCCGCGACCACGGCGGCGCGCTCGAAACCGCAGGCGGCATCGCCAAGGCGCTGCCCTGGCTGGCGCCGCGCGGCGACGAGGCGTTCTGGCTTGTCTCGGGCGACATCCACGCGCCCGACTTCGACTTCGCCGCGGCGCACGCGGCGGCCTTCGAGCGCAGCAACGACCTGGCCCACCTGTGGCTGGTGCCGAACCCGCCGTTCCATCGCGACGGCGACTTCCACCTCGACGCCGCCGCCGGCCGCGTGCGGCGCGAGCCGCGCGACACGCCGCACGCCTGGACCTACGCCAACATCGCGCTGGCGCGCCCCGCGCTGGTCGCCGGGGTGCGCGCCGGCGAGCGCGCCGCGCTCGGGCCGCTGCTGTTCGACGCCGCGGCGCAGGGGCGCCTCGGCGGCAAGGCGCTCGCCGGGCGCTGGGAGAACATCGGCACGCCGGAGCAACTGCTGGCCTTGAACGCAACGCCGTAGCTGCAAACACGCAACACCCTGCGCTGCGGGACCGGTCGACCCCTTTTGCAGAGCCCGGCGCTGCGCTAACGTGCCGGCCGTGGAACGCACCGTATCGTCTGGTCGCCGAGGCCCCATCGTGCTGCGCACTCCGGTGTTCGCCCTTCGGGCAGCCGGCCGGACTCATGTCGCCGGGGCTGCAGCGGCGCTGCCGCTGGCTTGCCATGCCGCCGCGGCCGGCACCAGCCGCGGTTCGGCGTCCGACGTGCTGATGCTGCCGATCCTGCTGGCCTTCGCCGTCGGCCTGCACGCGGCGCTGGCGCGCGTCGCCAAGGCCGTGCTCGCATCGGCGCGTCCGCTGGCCACCGGCGAGCCCGAGGCCTGCGGCTACGACCGCAGCGTCCATGCGACGGCGGCGCCGCAGACGATGGGCATCGTCGCCGTCGCGCTCGGCGCCGGGCTCGCGCTGTGGCTCGGCCACGTGAGCGGATCGACGGCGCTGTGGGCGCTCGGCTGGCTCGGCGTGGCGGCAGCCGTCGCGCTCGACCTGTGGTGGTGGGAGCGCGTGGCGGCGAGCGCGAACTACCTGTGGTTCCAGCGCGGCTGGTCGGGCCGCGTGCACCAGGTGCTGATCGACAACATCCGCGACATCGAAGTCGCCGAGAACGAGGCCGGTGGCTTCACGCTGCGCCACGGCCGAGGCAACGCGGATTGCCGGCTGCTGCTGCGGCTCGAGGACGGCGGCCGCGTCGCGCTGCCGAAGACGGACGCGCACGGCGGGCTCGAAGCCGTCGAGGCCGTCGCCAACCACGTGCGCGCGCGGCGCCAGCAGTCGAGCGACAAGCGTTCGCTTGCCGAAGCGCAGGCGCGCGCCGGCCAGGCCGCGGCTGAGGCCGCGCAGGCGATGCCGAGCCGCGACGCCGCGATGCTGCTCGAGCTGCGCCGGCTGCGCCAGAAGGCGCTCGCGCCCGAGCTACCGCCGGCCGTGCCGCCGGCGGCGCCGCGCGGCGATTGAGCCTGCCCCGTCGGCTGCCTGCGCCCTCACCCCGACCCTCTCCCGCCCGCGGGAGAGGGGGCAGTCCGGCGCGCGCTCGGCTTTCCCTACACCAGCTTCTGCAGCAGCTCGGTCTTCTTCGCGTCGAACTCTTCGGCCGTCAGGATGCCCTTGGCCTTGAGTTCGGCGAGCTTCTCGATCGTCGCCATGACTTCGCCGGGGCGCACGCCGACGACCTCCGGCGCACCCTGCAGCCCCTGCGCCACCTGCTGCGCCATCGCCTGGCCGAGCGCGACTCCGGCGCCCAGGCCCATCGCGTCGCCGGCGACGCCCGCGCCGCCGCTGCCTTCGGCGAGCTTGGGCAGCGACTGCGCCGTCTGGTATTGCATCAGCCGACCCATGTCGTTGCCGACCATGCCCACGCCGATCTTCTGGTCGAGCACCTTCTGCAGTTCTTCGGGCAGCGAAACGCTCTGCACCGTCACCGATTCGAGCTTGAGGCCGAGCTGCTCGAACGCCGGCGCGGCGGCCTCGCGCAGCGCCTGCGCGAACTCGACCAGGTTGGCCGCCAAATCGAGGAACGGCGTGCCCGACGAAGCGACGGCGTCCGAGATGTGCTGCAGCATCAGCGCACGCAACTGGCCGTCGAGCTCGGCGGCGGTATAGCTCTCGCGCGTGCCCGACACCTCGGTGTGGAAGCGCTTCGCGTCGGCGATGCGATACGCATAGTTGCCGAAGGCGCGCAGCCGCACCGCGCCGAAGTCCTTGTCGCGGATCGACACCGGCTGCGTCGTGCCCCAGCGCTGGTCGAGCTGCTGGCGCGTGCTGTAGAAGTAGACGTCGCTCTTGAACGGCGACTCGAACAGCTTGTCCCAGTGCTTCAGGTAGGTGAGGACGGGCAGCGTTTGCGTCGTCAGCCGGTGCATGCCGGGGCCGAACACGTCGGCCACCTTGCCCTCGTCGACGAACACGGCGAGCTGCGTCTCGCGCACCGTCAGCGATGCGCCATACTGGATTTCCCGGTCGGCGACCGGAAAGCGCCACGCGACGATGCCGCCGCCGGGCTCCACCCACTCGATGATGTCGATGAACTGCTTCTTGATGAAATCCATCAGCGCCATGGCGGTGTGCCTCCCGGTCCGCGGTGCGGGCGATGATACCCGCCGCCCCTCGTGAAATGAGCTCCGCCGCCGCGTCGTTGAACCTCGCCGTGATCGGCGCCGGCCCGGCCGGGCTGGCGCTCGCTTTGCATGCCGCGCACGCGCTGCCGCAGGCGACGGTCACGGTCTACGACGCGCGCAGCGCGGGCCCCGACGCGCTGCGCGATCCGCGCACCATCGCACTGGCGCTCGGCAGCGTCCAATTGCTCGAGAGGCTCGGCGCGTGGCCGGCCGGGCACGCGCAGCCGATCCTCGAAGTGCATGTCTCGCAGCAGCCGCCCGGCTTCGGCGGCGGAGATGTCGCGCTGCGCATCCGCGCCGCCGACGAAGGCGTGCCGCTGCTCGGCGCCGTGCTCGGCTACGGCGACGTCGTCGCGCCACTGCAGGCGGCGTGGCTGGCGGCGTGCGAGCGCGAGCCGCAGCGCCTGCGCAGCCGCTTCGAGACACCGGTCGCGGCGCTGAAGAACGTCGCCGGCGGCGTCGAGGTCGATGCCGGCATCGCCGAGCGCTGCGATCTCGCCGTGGTCGCCGAGGGCGGCGTGTTCGCCGAACAGGCGCGCCGCGCGATCCGCCACGACTACCGGCAGACGGCCTGGGTCGGCACGGTGCGCTTCGAGGACCGGGCTGCGCCGCATCTGGCCGGCGTCGCCTACGAGCGCTTCACGCGCCACGGCCCGGCGGCGCTGTTGCCGCTGCGCAGCGAGGGCGCCGAGCGCCGCGCCGCGCTGGTCTGGTGCGTGCCGGCCGACGACGACCCGGTGCAGGGCCTGAACGACGCGCAGCGCGTCGCCGTGCTCAACAGCGTGTTCCACCGCGACACCGGCACGCTCGCCGACGTCGCGCCGCTGAAGCATTTCGCGCTCGGCCTGAACGCCGAGCGCAGCCTGGCCGACGGCCGCACGGTGCGCATCGGCAACGCGGCGCAGACGCTGCACCCGGTCGCCGGCCAGGGGCTCAACCTCGGGCTGCGCGATGCGTTCGAGCTGGTGCGCGCGCTCGGCGCCGCCGCCGACGTCGACGCCGCGTTGCGCCGCTTCGAATGGCGGCGCGCGCCCGACCGCTGGGGCACGATCGCCGCCACCGACTTCCTCGCGCGCAGCTTCACCTGGCAGGCGCCCGGCCTCGGCGCGGCGCGCGGCCTCGGCCTGGCGGCGCTGCAGGCGCTGGCGCCGGCGCGCTCGCTGCTCGCGCGGCGCATGATGTTCGGCGCCCGCTGAGCGCCCCGGGGCCGGGCTGCGCCCGACCCGCCCCCGCGGGATCACGGGAATTTGGGGCGGCCCGGCGTTCCCTTCCCTTGAGAGACACATGTCACGATCGCGCGGCGCCGGCCCTCAGGTCGAGGCCGCGCCTGCCGATGCACCGAGGATGCGTAATCTTCCGCCGCAGGGCCGTGCCCTGCCGCTGCCCGATGTCGTCGCCGAGCCGTTCGACGGGGTCCGGCCGCCCGCCGCGCTGACGCGCCTGGCCGCGCGCCTGCTGTTCGGCAGCGGCGTCGCCGGCATGCTGGCCTGCGCCGCGCTGATGGCCGCGCTGCCGCTCGGGCTCGGCGATCGCCGCGGCCTGCTCGTCGGGCTGTGCCTGACCTTCGCCGCCGCGTTCGGCACCGCCTGGGCCCTGCTGCGCGACGCCGGCATCCGCGCCGGCACGCTGGCGGCCGGCACGCTGGCCATCGCGGGCGTGACGCTGATCGCGCTGGCGCTGCATCAGCGCATCGATGCGCTGGTGCTCGGCGTCTATGCCATCGTCGTCAGCCTGGCCAGCGCAGCCATCGGGCGGCGCGCCAGCGTGCTGTTCGTCCTGTCCTGCGCCGCGCTGGTGGCGGGGCTGGCCTGGGGCGAATGGAGCGGCCGCCTCGGCGGGGCGCCTGCGCGCCCGCCGCCGCAGATCGCGCTGCATGCCGCGCTGTCGTTGATCGTGCTGGCCATCGCGGCGTCGGTCGGCACGCTGATCGCGCGCGTCTCGCGCAGCCACCTCGACGCCGCCATCCTGCGCGAGCGGCGCTTTCGCAGCCTGCTGCGGCTGGCCGCCGACTGGTACTGGGAGATGGACTCGCAGTTCCGCTTCACCCACATGTTCGAGGTGGGCAGCCGCGGCTCGGGCATCCCGTCGCGCTCGCGGCTCGGGCGCACGCCGTGGGAGATCGAGGACTTCGGCCTCGACGCCGACGCGATGGACGCGCACCGCGCCGACTTCGAGGCGCACCGGCCGTTCTACGGCCTGGTGGTGCATCGCATCGGCCCCGACGGCCGGCCGCGCATCGCGCGCGCCAGCGGCGAGCCGCTCTACGACGCGCGCGGCGTCTTCACGGGCTACTGGGGCGTCGGCCAGGACGTGACGGCCGAGATCCTCGCGCAGACGGCCTTCGCGGCCACCGAGCTGCGCTACCGCGAGCTGTTCGCGCGCACGCCGTCGCCGCTGGTGCTGCACCGCGACGGCCGCGTCATCGACGCCAACCCGGCGGCGTTGCAGATGTTCGGCCGCGCGCGACTCGAGGATCTCGTCGGCAGCGAACTGGCCGACTGCTACGACGTCGACGACGGCTCGGCGGCGCGCCTGGGTGAGCGCGTCGCGGCACTGCAGCACCAACCGGCCGGATCGGGCCTGCCGGCGGAGGCGTTTCGCCTCGTCACCACCGATGGCCGGCGCCGTTCGGTACAGTCCAGCGGCGTGCGCGTCGACACCCATGGCGGTCCGTCGATCCTGACGCTCTATCACGACGAAACCGAGCAGCTGCTGGCCGACGCCGCGCTGCGCCGCTCCGAGGCGCTGCTGTCGCACCTCGTCGCAACCAGCCCCGACGGGATCACGCTGACCGAGATCGCGACCGGCCGCTTCGTGATGGTCAACGACGCCTTCGTGCGCCTGCTCGGCTGGACGCGCGACGAGGCGATCGGCCGCACGTCGATCGAGCTGGGCACCTGGTCGTCGCCCGCCGCGCGCGACGCCTTCGTCGCCGCCGTGCGCCAGCGCGGCCGCGTCGACGAGACGCTGCAGGTCGGCATCACGAAGAGCGGCACCGAGGTGCTGGTCACGATGTCGGGCGCGCGCTTCGAGATGGGCGGCCGCGAGTACCTGGTGATCAACCTGCGCGACGTGTCGCAGGCCGAGCGCGTGCGCGCCGAGCATGCGGCGATCCTGCAAAACGCGTCGATCGGCATCGCCTTCACGCGCGAACGCCGCTTCGTGCAGGCCAACCCGGCATTCGAGTCGATCTTCGGTTGGGAACCGGATGCGCTGGTCGGCCAGCCGGTCAGCGTCGTCTGGCCGAGCGAGGCCGACTACGCCGAGGTCGGCCGCTTCGCCGCACCGGTGCTCGCCAGCGGCGCGGCGCTCGACTTCGAGCGCGAGATGCAACGCCGCGATGGCAGCCGCATCTGGTGTCGCCTGCGCGCGCAGGCGGTCGACCCGCACGGCCCGCGCAACCGCGGCACGATCTGGATCGTCGAGGACGTAACCGAGCGGCGCCGCATGACGCAAGCGCTCGCCGCGGCGCGCGACGCCGCCGAGGCTGCCAACCGCGCCAAGAGCGCCTTCCTCGCCAATACCAGCCACGAGATCCGCACGCCGCTCAACGGCCTGCTCGGGCTGGCGCAGCTCGCGCAGGAGCCGGGCGTCGACGAGGCGCGGCGCCGCCACTACCTGCAGCAGATCCTCGAATCGGCGCAGAGCCTGGGCGGCATCATCTCCGACATCCTCGACCTCTCGAAGATCGAGGCCGGCAAGCTGACGACCGAGACGCTGCCGTTCAACCTGCGCGCGCTGCTCGGCGCGGTGCAGCGCGCCTACGACGGGCTCGCGCAGCAGCGCGGCCTGGCGCTGACGATGCGCATCGACCCCGGCGTGCCCGAGGCCGTCGAGGGCGACCCGGTGCGGCTGCGCCAGATCCTGACCAACTACGTGACCAACGCGCTGAAGTTCACCGAACGCGGCGGGGTGACGATCGACGTGCGCTACGCCGCTGCCGGCCGGCTGCGCCTCGAAGTCGGCGACACCGGCCCGGGCATCGACGACGCCTCGCTGGCGCGCCTGTTCAAGCCCTTCACGCAGGCCGACGAATCGACGACGCGACGCTACGGCGGCACCGGGCTGGGCCTGTCGATCTGCCGCGAACTGGCGCGGCTGATGGGCGGCGAGGTCGGTGCGACCAGCCGCGTCGGCCTCGGCAGCACGTTCTGGGCCGAACTGCCGATGCCGGTGGCGAGCGCGCCGGGGCCCGAGCCTGTCGCGACGACGCGCCCTGATCCGCTGCGCGGCGCGCGAGTGCTGCTGGTCGAGGACAACCCGGTCAACATGCTGATCGCGGCGGCGATGCTCGAGCAGTGGGGCGTGCAGGTCACGCCGGCGACCGACGGCCAGGCCGCGCTCGATGCCGTGGACCGCAAGCGCGAGTGCGGCGCGCCGCGGTTCGACGCCGTGCTGATGGACCTGCAGATGCCGCGCATGAGCGGCCACGAGACGGCGCGCCGGCTGCGCCGCGAGCACGGCGCCGAGACGCTGCCGATCATCGCGCTGACCGCCGCGGCGCTGCTGAGCGAGCGCGACGAGGCGCTCGACGCCGGCATGAACGACTTCCTGACCAAGCCGATCGATGCGCAGCGCCTGCGCGAGGTGCTGGCCCAATGGGTCGGCGTGCGCAGGGCTTGACGCCCACCCCCGGAGCGCCTTCGATCAGGCGCCGACGCGCGGCAACGGCGCGCCGTCGACGAACGCCCTCAGCTCGCCGGGCGCGAGCGCGGCCCAGGCCTCGTCGCGCGTCAGCGGCTCGGTGACGACGACGGCGACGCGGTCGCGCGGCGATGCGAGCGCGGTGAAGTCGACCGACAGGTCTTCGTCTTGCAGCGCGGCGCGGCCGAACGGGTGCTGGCGCACCAGATAGTGCAGCAGCGTCGAGCAGTGCGCCCACAGCGCCTGGCCATTGCTGAGCATGAAGTTGAAGGTGCCGTGCGCGGCGACGCGCGGCACCAGCTCGGCCAGCGTCGCCGTCAGCTCGGCGACGCTCGGCACGTCGGCATGCGCCTTGGCGAGCTCCTGTTGCAGCCAGCAGAAGGCGCGCTCGCTGTCGGTGTCGCCGACCGGGCGGAACGCGCCGTGCAGGCGCGGGCGGAAGTCCTTCAGGTCCCCGTTGTGCGCGAACACCCAGTAGCGACCCCAGAGCTCGCGCACGAAGGGGTGCGTGTTCTCCAGCGCGACGCGGCCCTGCGTCGCCTTGCGGATGTGCGCGACGACGTTGTCGCTCTTGATCGGGTAGGCCTTGACCATCTGCGCGACGGGCGAGTCGCGTGCGCTCTGCGCATCGACGAAGCAGCGCACGCCGCGGCCCTCGAAGAAGGCAACGCCGAAGCCGTCCTTGTGCTCGTCGGCGCGCGTGGCGAAACCGGTGAAGCTGAACACGATGTCGGTCGGCGTGTTGCAGTTCATGCCGAGCAGCTGGCACATCGCGCGATCGTCCCGCTATTCGAGAAACAGCCGGCGAAAGCCCTTCAGGCTCACCAGGTTGCCCGGGTTGCTGGTCTCGTTGAGCACGCCCTTCATGCGCTCGAGCAGCCGCGCGCTCTTCCGGGCGCGCCAGATCACCAGGTCGGCGAGCCAGGGGTGGGCGTTGATACGGTTGGCTTTCTCGTAGAGGTCGAAGCGGGGCTTGAGCGCGACGAGACGCGCCTCGTAGTCGGCGCGCACCGCGGCTTCGTCGCGGCCTGCGAGGATCGCCTCGGCGGCGTGCAGGCCGGTCTCCATCGCCTTGCCGATGCCTTCGCCGGTGAAGGAGTAGGTGCTGCCCGCCGCCTCTCCCGTGACGATAAGGCCGGGACGCGCAAAGCGCGCGCCTTCGAGCGCGCAGCGCAGCGGCGCACCCTCGAGCCGCCCGCGCAGCGTGCCGCCCGCCATCAGCTCGCGCGCCGGGGCATAGACTTCGGTGAACGCCTTGAACACATCGCGCAGGTTCACGTCGCGCATGCCGAGCTTGCCGTCGCGCAGCGTGTTGTGGCTGTGCGCGATGCCGACGCCGATGTTGAACACGCCGTCGCGACAGGGGAAGATCCAGCCGTAGCCGGGGCGCAGACGCCGATGCCAGACCACATCCATCGCCTTGACGCGGCCGATCATCGCGTCGTTCTTCACGTAGCCGCGCAGCGCGATGCCGCTGGGCGTGCGGCGCTCGCACATGCCGGCGGCGATCAGCGCCTGCGGCACGGCGCCGGTGGCGAGCACGACCCAGCGCGCGCGGATCTCGTGCACGGCGTCGCCGATCTTCAGGCGCGCGCCGACGACGGCGCCGCCTTCCTCGACCGGCGACTCGAAGCGCGCCGGCGCGACGAACCGTGCGCCGGCGCGCTGCGCGGCGCGACACAGGATGTCGTCGAGCTGGCGGCGCGGCAGCACGGCCATCGTGCCGGGCACGTCGATGCGCCCGCCGCTCGGGCCGACGCAGCCGACGTGCTGCACCGGCTGCGCCACCTCCATGACTTCGTCGAGCACCTGCAGCCGCCGCAGCGCGGCGTAGGCGTCAGGGATCAGGCCGTCGCCGCACACCTTGTCGCGCGGGAAGACGTGCTGGTCGACGAGGACGACGTCGACGCCGCCGCGCGCCAGCATCTGCGCGCAGGCGCTGCCGGCCGGGCCGGCGCCGACGACGAGCACGTCGCAGGCGCCAGGCAAGGGTTCGGTGCGGGGGCTGGGGGTCATCGCGGTCGGCCGGGGCGCGCGGTTGGCTGGCGCGAAGAATACCCGCAACCCCGCCGCGCTCCGGCGCGCGCCGCATGAATCGCTGCTTCGAACACTGGGGCGGCCGCCTGGGCGGCCGCAAGCACGAGCTGTTGCCCGGCGGCCGGTCCTACCGCTGCCGCTGCGGCCGGCCCGTCTTCTTTCGCAACAGCGCCTGCCTGGCATGCGGCACGCCGCTGGGCTACGACGCCGAGCTCGCGCGCATCGTGCCGCTCGATCCCGGCCCCGTGCCCGGGTCCTGGCGCAGCGCGGCGCCCGATGCACCAGCCGACGCGCCTCTCATGCGCCGTTGCGGCAACTTCGACTCGCCCGTCGGCTGCAACTGGCTCGTGCCGGCTGAACCCGAGGGCGCTCCGGCTGCGCCGCGACTGTGCAGCGCCTGCCGGCTCAACCGCACCATCCCCGACTTGTCGCAGCCGGAGAACGCCGAGCACTGGCGGCGCATCGAGATCGCGAAGCGCCGCCTCGTCTCGCAGCTGATCCTGCTCGGGCTGCCGGTGGCATCGCGCTTCGAAGACCCGGATCGCGGCCTCGCCTTCGACTTCCTGCGCTCGCCGCCCGAGGGCCCGCGCGTGATGACGGGGCACGACGCGGGCCTGATCACGCTCGACATCGACGAGGCCGACGACGCGCACCGCGAATCCCTGCGCTCGCGCATGCATGAGCCCTACCGCACGCTGCTCGGCCATCTGCGCCACGAGGTCGGCCACTACTACTGGATGCGCCTCGTGGAGGGCACGCCGCTGCTTGACGACTTCCGTACCCTGTTCGGCGACGAGCGCGCCGATTACGCGGCGGCGCTCGCGCGCCACTACCGCGATGGCGCGCCGTCCGACTGGATGCTGCGCCACGTCAGCGCCTATGCGACCGCGCATCCGTGGGAGGACTGGGCCGAGACCTGGGCGCACTACCTGCACATGGTCGACGTCGTCGACACGGCGCTGAGCTTCGACATCGACCCGCGCCAGGCCGGCATCGAGGCCGAGCCGTTCGGCGTGCAGGCGCTGTGGCGCGCCGACGCGCCCGACGCGCAGCCCTTCCTCGACTTCGTCAACGCCTGGATCGGGCTGACGGCCGCGCTCAATGAACTGAGCCGCAGCATGGGCCAGCCCGACTTCTATCCGTTCGTGCTGCCGGCCGCCGCCGTCGCCAAGCTGCAGTTCATCCACTGCACCGTCGGCGCGGCGAGTTAGCCGACCCCTCGGTCGTCGAGTACGCCGACCGATCCCCCGAGGGGATCGCGGGCCGGCCCTCAGGCCTGCGCCTTCACCTTCAGACGCCAGGCGTGCAGCAGCGGCTCGGTATAGCCGCTGGGCTGCACCAGGCCCTTCAGCACGAGGTCGAGCGCGGCGCGGTAGGCGAACGAAGTCTCGAAGTTCCCCGCCATCGGCCGATACAGCGGATCGCCCGCGTTCTGGCGGTCGACGACGGCGGCCATGCGCTCGAAGGTGGCGCGCACCTGCGCCTCGTTCGTCACGCCGTGCAGCAGCCAGTTCGCGATGTGCTGGCTCGAGATGCGCAGCGTCGCGCGGTCTTCCATCAGGCCGACGTTGTGGATGTCGGGCACTTTCGAGCAGCCGACGCCCTGGTCGATCCAGCGCACGACGTAGCCGAGGATGCCCTGCGCGTTGTTGTCGAGCTCCTGCTGCACCTCGTCGGCCGGCCACTGCGCGCGCGCCACGACGGGGATCGTCAGCAGGTCCTTCAGCAGCGCCTCGCGCTCGGCCTCGGCGTCGATCTTCTCCATCTCGCGCTGCAGCGCGGCGACGTCGACCTGGTGGTAGTGCAGCGCGTGCAGCGTGGCCGCGGTCGGCGACGGCACCCAGGCCGTGTTGGCGCCGGCCTTCGGGTGCGCGATCTTCTGCTCGAGCATCGCCGCCATCAGGTCGGGCATCGCCCACATGCCCTTGCCGATCTGGGCGCGCCCGCGCAGCCCGCAGGCCAGGCCGACCAGCACGTTGCTGCGCTCGTAGGCCGTGATCCACGGCGTCGACTTCATCGCGCCCTTGCGCAGCATCGGGCCGGCGTGCATCGCGGTGTGCATCTCGTCGCCGGTGCGGTCGAGGAAGCCCGTGTTGATGAAGGCGACGCGGCTCGCCGCCGCCGCGATGCAGGCCTGCAGGTTGACGCTGGTGCGGCGCTCCTCGTCCATGATGCCAAGCTTGACGGTGTCGCGCGGCAGGCCGAGCAGTTGCTCGACACGCCCGAAGATCTCGCACGAGAACGCCACTTCGTTCGGCCCGTGCAGCTTGGGCTTGACGATGTAGATCGAGCCGGCGCGCGAGTTCGCCTTGCGCTGCAGGTCGATGCGGGCGATCGCGACCGTGATCACGGCGTCGAGGATGCCCTCGGGGATCTCGCGCCCGTCGCCCCACAGCACCGACGGATTCGTCATCAGGTGGCCGACGTTGCGCACGAAGAGCAGCGAGCGGCCGTGCAGCACCACTTCACGCCCGCTCGCGCCGCTGTAGCGGCGGTCTTCGGCAAGGCGGCGCGTGAACGTCTTGCCGCCCTTGGCGACTTCCTCGGTCAGCGTGCCGTCGAGGATGCCGAGCCAGTTCGAGTAGGCCAGCACCTTGTCTTCGGCGTCGACGACGGCGACCGAGTCCTCCAGGTCGAGGATCGTCGACAGGGCCGCCTCGAGGTCGATGTCGGCGATGCCCGCAGCGTCCGTCTTGCCGATCGGCGCTGCGCGGTCGATGCGGATGTCGATGTGGATGCCGTGGTTGACGAGCAGCACCGACGACGGCGCTGCCGCCTCGCCCTGGTGGCCGACGAACTGCTCGGGGCGCGCGAGGCGCGCCGTGCCGCCGCTCTCGAGCGCGACGACGAGCGCGCCGCCTTCGACGCGGTAGCCCGCGGCGTCGCGGTGCGAGGCGCCGGCCAGCGGCGCCGCCTGGTCGAGGAAGCCGCGCGCGTACTCGATGACGCGCGCGCCGCGCACCGGGTTGTAGCCCTTGCCCTTTTCGGCGCCGCCGGTCTCGGGGATCGCGTCGGTGCCGTAGAGCGCGTCGTACAGCGAGCCCCAGCGCGCATTCGCGGCGTTGAGCGAATAGCGCGCGTTGAGGATCGGCACGACGAGCTGCGGCCCGGCCTGCACGGCGAGCTCGGCGTCGACGTTGGCCGTCGTGATCTTCACGCCCTTGGGGTGCGGCTGCAGGTAGCCGATCGACTCAAGGAACTTGCGGTACGCCGCCATGTCGGTGATCGGCCCGGGGTGCGCCTTGTGCCAGGCGTCGATCTCGGTCTGCAGGCGGTCGCGCTCGGCGAGCAGCGCGACATTCTTCGGCGCGAGGTCGTGCACCAGCGCGTCGAACCCCTTCCAGAACTCGGCGCTCGTCATGCCGGCGACCGGCAACACCTTGTCCTCGATGAAGCGGTACAGCTCGGTGGCGACTTGCAGGCGATGGCAGGCGGTGCGTGCGGTCATGATCGAATCCCTCATCAACGAAAAGTGTCGATGCCGAACCTTATTCGATACGGGAGAGTTGATTAAGAAGCCTGTGCGCGATTAATCTGTGACCAAAACAGATGCAATCGAGTCGATGGCCAAGCTCAAGCAGATCGAATCGTTCGCCGCAGTCGCGACGCGCGGTAGCCTGACGGCCGCGGCGCAAGCCGAAGGCGTGGCGCCCGCCGTGATCGGGCGGCGCCTCGATGCACTCGAGGAACGGCTGGGCGTCAAGCTGCTGGTGCGCACGACGCGCCGCATCACGCTGACGCACGAGGGCAGCGCCTTTCTCGAAGACTGCCAGCGCCTGCTCGCCGACCTCGCCAGTGCCGAGGCCAGCGTCAGTGCGGGCGGCGTGAAGGCGAGCGGCCACTTGCGCATCACGGCGCCGGCTGGCTTCGGGCGCCGCCACGTGGCGCCGCTGGTGCCGCGCTTCCTGGCGGCGCATCGCGACGTCTCGATCTCCCTGAACCTGAGCGATCGGCTGGTGGACATCGTCAACGAAAGCGTCGACTGCGCCGTGCGCGTCGGCGACATGCCCGATTCGAGCCTGGTCAGCGTGCGGCTCGCCGACAACCGGCGCCTGTGCGTCGCAACGCCAGGCTACCTGCAGCGCGCCGGCACGCCGCAGCATCCGCAGGACCTGATGCGACACGAATGCCTGACGCTGTCGAGCGACGCCAGCCAGACGCGCGGCTGGGCCTTCAGCGCCGACGACGCCGTCCTGCACCTGCGCCCGAGCGGGCGCCTGGACTGCAGCGACGGCCAGGTGCTGCACGACTGGTGCCTGCAGGGGCTGGGCATCGCGTGGCGCAGCACCTGGGAAGTCGAGACCGACATCGCCAGCGGCGCACTCGTCAGCGTGCTCGACGCCTACGCGGCGGCGCCCAACGGCATCTACGCCGTGTTCCCGCAGCGCAAGCACCTGCCGCTGCGCGTGCGGCTGTGGATCGACTTC
>CAYJLV010000037.1:0-43836 GCA_964371405.1 uncultured Burkholderiaceae bacterium | reverse complement strand
GGTGCGGCGTCTGCTGCTCGAACATTTCGTAGTCCTGGTCGAGCACGCCGCCGGAGGCGTCGATCATGCCGATGTGGTCGTAGCCGTCGCAGCCCTGCATCGCGCCCGAGCCGCCCTTCAGGCCCATGAAGCCGATGTCGACGTACTTCTCGCCGCTGGCCGCGTCGATGCCGGTGGTGAGCGCGGCCAGCAGGTTGTTCCAGCCGGCGGTCACGCGATCGGGCAGCACCGGCGCCAGCGCGCGCTGGATCGCATCGGCATTCGGCGGACACAGGTGGTTGCCGAAGGTCGTGGCCTTCGGATAGGCGGCGTTGAGGATCGTGCCTTCGGGAATGACGATCTCGATGGGCTCGACCATGCCCTCGTTGTGCGGGATGTCGGGGTTGACCATCTGCAGCAGCGTCAGGATCGCCGCCGACGCGCTCGACGTGTAGGTGCCGTTGACGAAGCCGTTGGTCTGCGCGTCGGTGCGCGAGTAGTCGAAGCGGATGCGCTTGTCGTGCACGTCGATGTCGACGCGGACCGTGAACTTCGAGCCTTCGTGTCGCCCGTCGTAGTAGACGTAGCCCTCGCCGCTGTAGCGGCCGTTCGGGATCTTGGCGATCTCGGCCTCCATCATGCGGCGCGTGGCGTCGAACAGCCCCTGCTTGTGGGCGCGGTAGCTCGCCACGCCGTACTTGCGCAGCAGCTCGAGCAGGCGCCGCTCGCCGACGGTGCAGGCCCCCATCTCGGCCTTCATGTCGTGCTGCACGATGTCGAAGCGCACGTTGGCGAAGATCAGGTTCCAGACGTCCTGGCGCAGCTTGCCGCGATCGACCACCTTGACGGCCGGGATGCGCAGCGCCTCCTGCCAGACCTCCACCGCGTTGGGGTTGTAGCCGCCCGCCACCGCGCCGCCGATGTCCGCCTGGTGGCCCTTGACGGCGGTCCAGCCGACCAGCGTGTCGTCGAAGAACACCGGCTTGAACACGGCGACGTCGTTGTTCTGGTTGCCCAGGCTGAAGACGTCGTTGTGGAAGAACACGTCGCCGGGGTGGATGTCGCCGTCGAACAGCTGGCGGATGTGCTTGCACACCGGCGCCAGCGAGAACGCCAGGATCGGCAGGTTCTCGGTCTGCTCGAGCATGCGGCCGTCTTCGTCGTACAGGCCGGTGACGTAGTCCTTGGCCTCGCAAAGGATCGGCGAGCGCGTGGTGCGCTCCATCGAGATGCTCATCTCGTCGGTGATCGACTTGAAGGTGCTGGCGTAGACCGACAGCAGGATCGGATCGATGGTCATGCCAATACCTCCTCGATTGCGTGCGCGGCGGCGCCTTCGTTCAGCAGATCCGCGCGGCCCTTGGCATGCAGCACGAACGAGCCGAGCGCATCGACGACGCAGTCGAACGACGCGCTGACGAAGATCGCAGTGGTGGTCTGCTCGACCAGCGCCGGGCCCTCGATGCGGTGCCCGCACTGCATGCGGTGCCCGTCGTAGACGGCGACGTCGACGAAGGCGTCGTGCTCGGGGACGTAGACGCTGCGCCGCCCCTTCAGCGCCGCGCGGGCGTCGGCCGAGCCCGCGCCGTGGCGCCGCACGTCCGGCCGCTCGGTGCTGCCGATCGCCTGCAGTCTCACGTTGACCACCTCCACCGGCGAACCCTCGGCCTGCAGCGAATAGCCGTACAGGCGCAGGTGCTCGGCGTGGAAGGCGCGCGCGATCGCGTCGGCGTCGCGCGCTTCGAGCGCGGCGACCGGCACCTCCACCGTGACCTCGTGGTACTGCTTGAGGTAGCGGCAGTCCAGGCGCAACGCCATGCGCCGGCCGGCCGCGGGCACACGCTCTTCCTGCAGCAGGCGGTCGCCCTCGCCGGCCATGGCCGCGACCAGCGCGTTCAGCCGCGGCCAGTCGATGTCGGGCAGCCGCGCGACGAAGGTGCGCACGAAGTCGTGGCGCAGCTCGCACATCAGCATGCCGAAGGCGCACAGCACCGACGCCTCGCGGGGCACCACCTGCAGCGGGATCTCGAGCTCGCTGCAGATCAGGCAACCGTGGATCGGCCCCGCTCCGCCGCCGGGGATGAGCGGGAACTCGCGCGGATCGAAGCCGCGCTTGATCGTCACCTCGCGCACGCCCTGCGCCATGTTGTTGCAGGCCACGCGATACATGCCCGCGGCCGCCTGTTCGATGGTCAGGCCCATCGGCCGCGCAATGTGCTCGTCGATCGCGCGCCGCGCGGCCTCGACGTCCAGCGTCATGCGCCCGCCGGCGAAGAACGCCGGATCGAGGTAGCCCAGCACCAGGTTGGCGTCGGTCGTGGTGGGCAGGCGGCCGCCGCGGCCGTAGCAGGCCGGCCCGGGATCGGCGCCGGCGCTTTGCGGGCCCATGCGCAGCAGGCCGCCTTCGTCGAGCCAGCCGATCGAGCCGCCGCCGGCGCCGATGGTGTGGATGTCGAGCATCGGCAGCGCGATGCGGTGGCGCGCGATCTCGCCGTCGTTCTTGACCAACGGCGCGCCGACCGCGACCGAGGCCTCGAAGCTGGTGCCGCCCATGTCGGTGGTGATGCAGCGGTCGCGCCCGTGCGCGCCGACATAGAACAGCCCCGCCCCCGGGCCGCCCGCCGGCCCCGACAGCAGCGTGAGCGCGGCCTTGTCGCGCGCCGCCTGCGGCGAGATCACGCCGCCGTTGGACTGCATGATCAGCAGCACGCCGTGAAAGCCGATGACGGCCAGGCGCTCGACCAGCTGGTCGAGATAGTGCTCGAGCTTGGGGCCGACGTAGGCGTTGAGCGCGGTGGTGCTGACGCGCTCGTAGAAGCGGATCGACGGCAGCACCTCGCTCGACACCGAAAGGTAGGCGTCTGGCATCTCGCTGCGCACGAGGGCGGCGGCGGCGGCCTCGTGCGCCGGATTGGCGAACGAGTTCATGAAGCACACGGCCACCGCCTGCACACCCTCGGCGCGCCACGACGCCAGCGCCGCGCGCACCGCGTCGGCGTCGAGCGGCGCCACTTCACGGCCGTCGCGGTCGAGCCGCCCGGCGATGCCGAGCCGGCGCGCGCGCGGCACCAGCGGCTGCACGTTGCGGTAGCGGTTGTCGTACTGCGCCTCGCGCACACCGCGGCGCATCTCGAGCGCATCGCGCACGCCTTCGGTGGTGAGCAAGGCGCAGCGCGCGCCGTTGCCAGTGAGGGTGGCGTTGGTCGTGACCGTGGTGCCGTGGACGATGGTGGCAATGCCGCGCACGAACTCCGCGAGCGGCAGCGGCGGATCGAGCGACGCGGCGATCTCGGACAGCCCCTGGACCACGGCGATCGACGGATCGGCCGGCGTGGACAGCGTCTTGTGGATGCGCGGGGTCTCGCCGTCGCGCGCGATCACGAAGTCGGTGAAGGTGCCGCCGACGTCGATGCCGATCTTGATCGCGGCACCTGCGCCGCCCGGCTGGGGTTTCATCGTCATGCGGTTTGCTCCCTGGGCAGCTCGTCGCTGCCTTGCGAGGCTGCCAGACGCTCGGCGACGAGCCGGCGCACGTCTTCCTTGCGCACCTTGCCGAGCGCCGTGCGCGGCAGCGCGTCGACGAACAGCACGTGCTTGGGCTGCTTGAAGCGGGCGAGCCGCCCGTTGAACAGCGCGAGCACGCGCTCGCGCGTCAGCGCCGCGCCGGCGGCCGGCGCCACCACCGCCACCACGGCTTCGCCCCAACGCTGGTCGGGCCGGCCGACGACGGCGGCTTCGCCGATGTCGGGGCAGGCCAGCAGCACGCTCTCGATCTCGGCCGGGCTGACGTTCTCGCCGCCCGAGATGATCATGTCCTTGAGCCGGCCGTCGATCGTGAGGAAGCCTTCGGCGTCGAGATGGCCGCTGTCGCCGGAGTGGTACCAGCCGCCCGCCAGCGCGTTGGCGGTGGCGCCCGCGTCGCGCCAGTAGCCGCTCATCAGGCTCGGGCTGCGCACCAGGATCTCGCCGCAGCGGCCGGTGGCCGCGTCGCGGCCGTCGACCTCGACCACGCGCAACGCGCAGCCGAGCGCGGCGCGGCCGGCCGCGCCGGCGTGGCGCACGGCCTCGTCGGCATGCAGGCAGGCGGCGATCGGTGCGGTTTCGGTGGCGCCCCACACCTGCACCAGCGGGATGCCGCGCGCATGGATCGCGTGGATCAACCGTTCGGGCACCAGCGTCGAGCCGGTGCTGAGCATGCGCAGGCTCGACAGGTCGGCTGCGGCCCAGCGCGGGTGCGCGATCATGGCCTCGAGCTGCGCCGGCACCAGCACGGTCAGCGTGATGCGTTCGTGCTCGATGGCGTCGAACGTGGCGTCGGCGTCGAAGCGCGCATGCAGCGTCACCGAGCAGCCGGCGCGCAACGCGGGCGTGGTCAGGATGTTGAGCCCGCCGACGTGGAACAGCGGCAAGGTGGTCAGGATGCGGTCGTCCGCCGTCAGCGCGTGCATGTCGACGCTGGCGTCGGCATTGGCCGCCAGCGCGCCCTGACTGAGGAGCACGCCCTTGGGCCGCCCGGTCGAGCCCGAAGTGAAGCACAACAGCACCGGCGCCGACGCGTCGGCACGCACGGCCGGCGCTGCACTGCGTGCCGCAGCGAGGAAGTCGCACCAGTGCATCCAGCCTTGCGGGGCCACGGCGCGGCCGGCGACCCTGGCAGGCGCATCGGCGCCGTCCAGCACGACGCAGCGCGTCCCCAGCGGCTGCACGACGGCGGCGAGGCCGGGATCGACGAAAGCGTTCTCGGCGCACAGCACCGACGGCTCGCACTCGCGCAGCATCGTGTGGTGCTCGGGCGGCGCGAGGCGCCAGTTCAGCGGCGTGAAGATCGCCCCCAGCCGCGCGCAGGCGAACAGCGTGGCCAGCATCGGCGCACTGTTGACGCCCAGCCAGGCGACGCGGTCGCCTGGCGCCGCACCGGCGGCGGCCAGCGCGGCGGCGATCGAATCGATGTGTGCGGCCAGCTCGGCGTAGGTGAAGATCTGTGGCGCGCAACGCAACGCCGGCTTGGCCGGCGTGCGGCCGGCCTGCGCGGGGATCCAGTCGGCGAAATCCATCGCTTCCCCGCGCCCGGTTCAGGCGTCGCCGACTTCGAGCACCACGGCCATCGCGCTGTCGCCCGCCGCGCAGCCGGTGAACAGGCCGAAGCCGCCGCCGCGCTGCGCCAGCTCCTCGATCAGTTCGATGATGGCGCGCGTGCCCATCGGCGCCTGCGGATGCCCCCACACCAGCGAACAGCCGTATCGGTTCATCGCGCGCCAGTCGGCGCCGGTGGCGCGGGCGAACACGAGGTCGTTGAGCGCGAACGGGTTGTGCGTCTTGATCGCCGCCATCTGCTCGATGCGCAGCCCGGCCTGGGCCAGCGCGCGCTGCGCCGCCGGCACCGGGGCCTCGGGCATGCACGCCAGCTCGACACGCGCCTGGCCGAAGCCGTGCAGCCGCACCGCGACCTTGGGGTCGCGCGACAGCTCGCGCGCGCGCTCGCGCGTCGTCACGACGATCGCCGCGTTGCCGTCGGCCGGGTGCGTCTGCGCGCCGTAGGTGACCGTGCCGCCGGGCGTGACCGGCTTGAGCGCCGCCAGGCCCTCGGCCGTGGAGCGCGAGACGCCCTCGTCGCCCTCGAGCCGGGTCAGCGTCTTCTTGTAGCCGGGGCCGGGCACGTCGAACGGCAGCGTCATGAAGCGGCGCAGGAAGGCCGAGTCGTCGGCCAGCGCCTCGGCGTACTGCGACTCGCGATGCAGCACCACCTCGTGCTGCTCGGCGGTGGTGAAGCCGTGGCGCGCGTTCACCTTCTCGGCGGTGGCGAGCATCGCGTGCGGGCCGAGCGGGTCGCAGTTGAAGTTGTCCATCACCCAGTCCTCGGCGACGCCGGTGCCGCCGGGGCCGCGCGGGTTCGGGTAGTAGAGGTGCGGGCCGTTGGAGGTGCGATCGCAGGTCACGACGAGCGCCTGCGTGGCCAGGCCGAACTCGACTTCCTGCGCCGCGGCCAGCAGCGTGCGCACACCGGTGGCGCAGGCCTGCATCAGCGTGGGGCCGCCGACCTGCGGTGCGCCGGCCAGCCCCATCAGCCACGGCGCGCCGAAGAAGGAGTGCTTCTGCGGCACCGACAGGCCGAGCACGCTGTAGTCGAACTGCGCCGGGTCGATGCGGCGCCGCGCCAGCTCGTTGCGCGCGACGTGCGCCGCGAACTCCACGCTGTGCAGGTGCGCCAGGCTGCCCTGCCAGCGCGCGAACGGCGTGCTCCAGTAGGCGCCGTAGGGAATGTGTGCTCGTTTCATGCGCTTGTTCTCCGCTTGCGAACCGCCGGCTTGCGGTCCAGACCGGTGGCTTCGACGAAGGCGCGTCGCGCCTGCAGCAGGTGGTCGTGCAGCGCCGCCGCGGCCGCACCGGCATCGCCGGCAGCCAGCGCCGCCGAGATGCGTTCGATTCCGCGCAGCACGATGCTGCGCACGCTGGCGCGGCCGAGCGTGAGCGCGCGGATGTGCTGCATGTGGTCGGCGTACAGCTCGACCATGCGCACCAACCGATTGTTCGGCACCAGGGCGAGCCAGGCCGCGCGGTAGCGCAGGTTGGCGTCGCCGAAGGCTTCGGCGTCGCCGGCGCGATGCGCCGCCACCGCGTCGGCGAGCGCCGCATCGATCGGGGCGCGCACCTCGCCGTCCACCGTCAGCGGCGCGACGCGGCGCAGCGCGGCGGGCTCGATCAGGCACCGCAGCTCATAGATGTCGTCGATGTCGGCCAGCGTCAACGCCGGCACCGTGAAGCTGCGACGATCGGCGGCCAGCAGCCCCTCGCTGGCGAGCCGCGCCATCGCCTCGCGCACCGGCGTTCGCGAAACACCCAGCTGCTCGGCCAACTGCACCTCCTGCAGCGGCTGGCCGGCTCGCACCGCACCGTTGCGCAACTGGGCGCGCAGCGCGATGTAGACCTGCTCGCCGAGGCCGACCGCACGTTCGACGGGCTTGAGCGAGCGAGCTGTCACCGGGGGACTCCTGGGTCGCGAAGGGATGCGTGGATACTGCATACATTGCATTCGCCGGACAAGCGGGTGCCTCCGGATGCGGATCCGGATTGCTTGTGCTAGATCAACCGCGGTTCGAGTTGTGCGCGACGGCAGCGAGAGCCGCGATCACCGAAGCCGGCAACCGACGCGACCGGCTCAGCCAGAGTCGCAAGCCGTCACAGGACACGACCCCAGCTTCGGAACATGCCTGTGTACCCACGCACGACACGCCGGGCGTTGAGCTACCGCAACGCCGGGGGGTTCACGCGGGAGTACCGTGGCATTGAGTCGAGCGCGGAGGAACGCAATGCTGCCGCCCCTTACCCACGCGCAGTCCCTTGCCGTCGCCGCGGAAACGTTGCGCCTTGACGCATTGCCGAGCCTCGAGGGCAACGCGCTGCGCAGGGAGTTGGTGCGCTATGCGACGCTGGCACCGTCGAGCCACAACACGCAGTGCTGGAAGTTCGGCATCGCGGATCAGGCCATCGTCATCACGCCGGACTACGCGCGCCGATGCCCGGTCGTCGACCCCGATGATCATCACCTGTTCGTCTCGCTCGGCTGCGCCGCGGAGAACCTCGTGCAGGCGGCGCTGGCCCATGGCTTGAAGGCAGTGGCGGCTTTCGACTCCGCGCGTGAGGCGCTGCGCATCGCGCTGACACCGACGGCCGCGTCGCGATCTCCATTGTTCGACGCGATCCCCCAGCGCCAATGCACGCGCGCCGAGTACGACCGCAAACCGCTCACGGCCGAGGAGTTGCGCTTGCTCGAAAAGGCGGGCAGCGGCAACGGCGTGCAGATCCTGCTGCTGACCGACAAGAGCGCGATGGAGGGTGTGCTCGAGTTCGTCGTTCAGGGCAACACCGTGCAGTTGAACGACCCCGCCTTCATCCGCGAACTGAAGTCGTGGGTCCGGTTCAATGCCCGGGATGCGGTGCGGATGGGCGATGGGCTGTCCGCGGCATCCTCGGGCAATCCTTCGGTGCCGGCGTGGCTGGGACGCAGGGTTCTGCGCTTCCTCGTCACGCCCAAGGCCGAGAACGACAAGGTCGCGCGCCACGTCCGCAGTTCCGCCGGCATCGCGGTGTTCGTCGGGCCCGCCGCCGACAAGGCGAGCTGGATCGAGGCCGGCCGCGCCTACGAGCGCTTCGCGCTGCAAGCTGCGGCACTGGGCATTCGCCATGCGCATCTCAATCAGCCGGTGGAGGTCGCGTCGTTGCGGTCGTCGTTCGCCGACTTCCTCGGACTGCCCGGGCGCCGCCCCGACCTGGTCCTGCGCTTCGGCCGCGGACCGACGCTGCCGCCTTCACTGCGCCGGCCCGTCGAGGCGGTGGTGATCTGAAGGCGCCGCCCGGCCTGACAATGCCGGCGGCTCGCGCCATCGCCGCTCTGGCGCTGTGCATCCCGGCAGTGCACGCGCTGGCGGCGCAGCCGCTGGACCCACGCCGGGTCGAACGCATCGACAGCTTCGTCGCCGGCGAGGTCGAGGCCTCCGGCATCCCGGGCGTGGCGATCGCGGTGCTGCAGGACGGTCGCGCGCCGCACGTGCGCGGCTTCGGTCATGACGGGCGCGGCAAGGCGATCAGCGGCGATACGCCGTTTCCGATCGGCTCGCTGACCAAGTCCTTCACTGCGTTGCTCGTGCGCCAGGCGATCGAAGCCGGACAGCTCGATGCCGATGCACCGGTGCAGCGCTACGTGCCGTGGTTCCGCGTCGCCGATGGCGCTGCCTCTTCAGGCATCACGCTGCGCCACCTGCTGAATCAGACGAGCGGCTTGTCGCGCAGCGACGGCATCGCGCCGCTCCTGCAGGACAGCCGCGCGAGCATCGAAGAACTGGCACGCGGCATGAGTGCTGTCTCCCTGAACCGCCCGGTGGGCGAGCGCTTCGAGTACAGCAACCTGAACTACGTGCTGCTCGGGGCAGTGCTGCAGGCTGTGACCGGCGAATCGTGGGACGCGCTGGTGCGCGAGCGCGTGCTGCAGCCGCTGGCGACGACGCACAGCCACACCGACCACGACAGCGCGCGGCGCGACGGCATGACCGCGCTGCATCGCACCTGGTTCGGCGTGCCGGTGGCCCAACAAGTGAAGTTGCTGCCGGGGTTCGCGCCCACCGGCAGCCTGGTGGCCAGCGCGAACGACATGGCGCGCTACCTGCAGATGCTGCTGGCAGGCGGCGACGCAGCCGTGGGCCGCGTGCTATCTCCACAAGGCGTCATGCAACTGCTCGCGCCCGCCTCGCCACCGGCCCGCTCGACGCTGCTGTCGGCCGACTTCGCCTTCCGCTATGGCGAAGGCTGGTTCGTCGGCCCGTTCGGCGCCGCCGCCGATGCACGCTGGCACCTCGGCAACCTGGCCTCGTTCGCGGCGTGGATGGTGCTGTTGCCCGAGTCGAAGCAGGCGGTCGTGGTGCTGATCAATGCCGGCAGCGAGTTGCCGCTCGGCAAGGTCAACGCCGTGATGAGTCGCCTGCCCATCGGCGTGGTGAACCTGTTGCGCGAGCAGGCCGCGCCGCAGGGACCGAGCCTGCGCGAGGCGTACCGACCCTTCAATATCGCCGTGGCCGGTGTGCTGGTGGCGCTCTCGGCGCTGGCGTGGTGGGCCTCGCGTGCGCGGTCCGCGTGGCCGGGCGTGTCGCTGGCGGTCGTGGCCGCGGCCTTGCTCGCGGCGCTGGTCGCGACAGGGCTGAGTCCCACGTTGCTGGTCGCCTTCGCGCCGGACTTGAGCCTGGTGTTGGCCGGGGCAGCGGCATTGCTCTGCTGGCCGCTCGCATGGCGCATCGGGCGATCGGTGATCCGTCGCGTGGCAGCGTCATGAAGCGCTCGCACGGCGTCATGCTTGCGAGCGTTGCCGCGCTGGCGGTGGCAACGGCCGTGATCCACGCGCGGTTCAGGAGCGACCTCGCGCGCGCCGTCGCGCGCGCCGCGCAAGGCAGCGTCGTGCTGGCGACGCGCTGCGGCCCGATCGAGGTCCAGGAGGCGGGCCGGGGAATCCCGCTGCTGATGATCCACGGCAGCGGCGGCGGCCACGACCAGGGCATGGCGTTTGCGCGTCCGCTCACGCGACACGGCATCCGCGCGATTGCAGTGTCGCGCTTCGGCTACCTGCGCACGCCGCGGCCCGCCGATGCATCGCCCGAGGCGCAGGCCGATGCGCATGTGTGCCTGCTCGATGCGCTGGGCATCGCCAAGGCGGTGGTCGTCGGCGTCTCCGCCGGCGGGCCGTCGGCGATGCAGACGGCGATCCGCCATCCCGAGCGCGTCGGAGCGCTGGTGCTCGTCGTGCCTCTGGCCAACAAGCCCGCCGTGGTGGCCGATTCCGCCCCGCCCGTGTCGGACGACAAGGACGAATGGCTGTTGCGCGTGCTCGGTTCGGACTTCGTGTTCTGGACGGGGCTGCACGTTGCGCGCGACATGGTCTTGCGCCATGTGTTGGCGACGCCGCCGGAGTTGGTCCATGCCGCGAGCGCCGCCGAGCGCGCGCGCGTGATTGCGCTGGCCGACCGCGTGCTGCCCGTCTCCGCACGCGCCACCGGGCTGCGCGACGACACGCGGCTGGGCAAGCGCCTCGGGCCCTACCCGCTGGAGTCGATCCGCGCGCCGACGCTCGTGATCAGCGCGCGCGACGACGGCTACGGCACCTACGCCAGCTCGCAGTACACCGCGAGCCGGATTCCCGGCGCCAGGTTCATCGGCCACGAGCGCGGCGGCCACCTCCTGGTGGGTCATGACGATGAGCTGCGCGCGGCGATCGTCGATCTGGCCCGACTATCGACCTCTCGATGAACACGATCGATGAGCCCACCGCGACGTCATGCTTCCGGCACGGCAGTACGCGTCATCCACGACCTTTCCCCTGCTGCTGCATGGGTGGGCATGGCACCGTCCCACAGGAGCAGTACACGCAGTCGTTGAACATGCGGACCTTCCTTGCGAGGACGCTGCGCAGATTGCAGCCATACTGCCGTCCCTGCGTACGTCCGGCAGGCGGTACTTCAGAAGGACGAACGGGTCAGCCCCTTGTGAGAACTGACCCGTTGATCTGATTGGTCGGGGTGGCGGGATTCGAACTCGCGACCCCTTGCACCCCATGCAAGTGCGCTACCAGGCTGCGCTACACCCCGACGAAGGCTTGAATTATACGGGCCGGGCCGCAGCAATCAGCCGCCGGCAAGCAGTTCGCGGATGGCGAGCAGTTCGTCGCGCAGCTGCGAGGCCGTCAGACGCTGCGTGGGCGCGGCCGGCAGCACGGTGACACCGGCGCGGGATGCGTCGCCCTCATCCGCTGCATCGCCGTCGTCGAGATCGGACCCTGCAAGCACGGCCAGCGTCTCGTCGAGCGCCGCACCGCCGTTGCTCGCGGCCCCACCGCGCGACGCATGGTTCAACTCGGTGAGGCGGTTGCGCGCGCCGCTGATCGTGAAGCCCTGTTCGTAGAGCAGATCGCGGATGCGGCGGATCAGCAGCACTTCGTGGTGCTGGTAGTAGCGGCGGTTGCCGCGCCGCTTCATCGGCTTGAGCTGCGTGAACTCCTGCTCCCAGTAGCGCAGCACGTACGGCTTCACGCCGCACAGCTCGCTCACCTCACCGATGGTGAAGTAGCGCTTGGCAGGGATGGCCGGGAGTGATTTCTCCATTGAAATCAACTACATCAAGGCAGGAAGCTCAGACTCTACTCGAACTCCTGCGCAGGCGGAATGTCGCCTTGCACGATGCCTTTGAGCTTGTGGCTGGCGTGGAACGTGACGACATTGCGCGCCTTGATCGGGATCGCTTCGCCGGTGCGCGGGTTGCGCCCGGGGCGCGGTGCCTTGCGCCGGATCGTGAAGTTGCCGAAGCCCGAGAGCTTGACGTCCTGGCCCGACACCAGCGTCGCGTTCACGATGTCGAAGAAGGCCTCGACCATGTCCTTGGACTCGCGCTTGTTCAGGCCGAGGCGCTCGAACAGCAGTTCGGCCAGGTCGGCCTTGGTCAGCGTCGGCGTCTCCAGCGTCGGCAGGCTGACGCGGTCGGCCGCAGCCGGCAGCGTGTCCTGTTCGTCGTCGTTGCTCACGGCTCTCCCCTTCCCGGTCACTCATCCGCGCAGCCGCGCGCCGAGGCGGC
The DNA here is from genome assembly GCA_964371405.1 of uncultured Burkholderiaceae bacterium. Taxonomy (GTDB): domain Bacteria; phylum Pseudomonadota; class Gammaproteobacteria; order Burkholderiales; family Burkholderiaceae_C; genus JAMHWF01. The sequence continues at coordinate 31,752 of CAYJLV010000037.1, read as the reverse complement.
GCGCCAGCGCGTCGACCACCGCTGCCACCTCGGCGTCGATGCGCTCGTCGGTCAGCGTCGCCTGCTCGTCGAGCAGTTCGAGGCGCAGCGCGACGCTGCGCTCGCCGGCGCCGATGTCGCCGCCGGGCTGCGCCGGCTTGTAGATGTCGAACAGCGTCGCGCCGCGCACCAGGCCGCTGGAGGCTGCGCGCACCGCGGCTTCGATCGCGTCGTGCGTCGCGTCGTCGCGCACGACGATGGCGATGTCGCGCGTCACCGCCTGCTGGCGCGGCACGCCGGCGAACGCGGGCACGGGCACTTCGAGCAGCGCCTGCGCGTCAAGCTCGAACAGCACCGGCGCGCTCGGCAGCTCATAGGCCTGGCGCCAGCGCGGGTGCAGCTCGCCGACGTGGCCGACGACGCGGCCGTCGATCTCGATGGCGGCGCAGCGCCCCGGGTGCAGTGCCGGGTGGGCGGCAGGCACGAAGCGCGCGCCGCGCGGCGCGAGCAGCGCCTCGATGTCGCCCTTCACGTCGAAGAAGTCGACGGCGCGTTCCTTCGCGCCCCACTGCAGCGGATCGGCCGGACCCCAAGCCAGACCGCCGAGACGCATCGGCTGGCGAACGCCGTCGACCGACGCGGCACCCGCCATCACGCTCGCGTCGCGCGTGAACACGCGCCCGATCTCGAACACGCGCACGCGCGCGGCCTTGCGCGCCAGGTTGTAGCGCAGCACCTGCACCAGGCTGCCGACGAGGCTCGATCGCATCACGGCCAGCGGGCTGGCGATCGGGTTGAGCACGCGGATCGGGTCGGCGTTGCCGGCCAGTTCGCGCTCCCAGCGCTCCTCGACGAAGCTGAAGTTGATCGTCTCCTGGTAGGCCAGCGCCGCCATCGCATGGCGCACGGCATGCCAGTTGCGCCGCGCCTCGGGCAGCGCCAGCGGCACGACGGGCGCGACGGGCGGCGTGTCGGGCAGCGACGCGTAGCCGAGCACGCGGATCACTTCCTCGATCAGGTCTTCCTCGAGCGTGAGGTCGAAGCGCCAGCTCGGCGGCGTGACGATGAACCGCCCCGTCTCCTGCACGAAGTCGAAGCCCAGGCGCTCGAACACGCCGGCGCACTGCTGCTGCGTGACGGGCATGCCGATGACGCGCGCGGCGCGCTCGACGCGCATCTCGACCGGCCGGCGCGCGGGCATCTCGAGCACGTGGTCGTCGATCGGGCCGCACACCGTGTCGGCGCCGCCGCAGATCTCGACGATCAACGCCGTGATGCGCTCGATGTGCTCGACCGTCAGCGCCGGGTCGACGCCGCGCTCGAAGCGGTGGCCGGCGTCGGTGGTGAAGTTGTAGCGGCGCGAGCGTCCGGCGACGGCCTCGGGCCACCAGAACGCGGCCTCGACGTAGACGCTCGTCGTGGCGTTCGACACAGCCGTCGCCTCGCCGCCCATGATGCCGGCGAGCGACTCGACCTGGCGCTCGTCGGCGATCACGCCGACGCGCTCGTCGACCTCGACCGTGTTGCCGTTAAGCAGTTCGAGCGTCTCGCCCTTGCGGCCCCAGCGCACCGCGAGGCCGCCGTGGATCTTGTCGAGGTCGAAGATGTGCGTCGGCCGGCCGACTTCGAACATCACGTAGTTCGAGATGTCGACCAGCGCGCTCACCGAGCGCTGGCCGCAGCGCGCGAGGCGCTCGGCCATCCATGCCGGCGTCTGCGCCTGCGTATTCACGTTGCGCACGATGCGGCCCGAGAAGCGGCCGCACAGCTCGCTCGCCTCGACGCGCACCGGCAGCTTCGCGTCCAGTCGCACCGGCGCCGGCGCGATGGCGGGCGTCTTCAGCGGCGCGCCCGTCAGCGCCGCCACTTCGCGCGCGACGCCGTACACGCTCAGCGCGTGGCCGAGGTTGGGCGTCAGCTTGAGCGTGAACACGCAGTCGTCGAGGCCGAGGTGCGCGCGGATGTCGGCGCCGACCGCCGCGTCGTCGGACAGCACGAGCAGGCCGCTGTGGTCGGTGGAAAGCCCCAGTTCGCGCGCCGAGCACAGCATGCCCTGGCTCTCGACGCCGCGCAGCTTGCCGAGCTTGATGCGAAACGGCTCACCGCCCTCCTCGGCCGGCGGCAGCTCGGCGCCGACGAGCGCGCACGGCACCTTGATGCCGGCCGCCACGTTGGGCGCGCCGCAGACGATGGTGAGCGCTTCGCCGCGCCCCACGTCGACCTGGCACACCGTCAGGCGGTCGGCGTTGGGATGGCGCTCGACGCTTGTCACCTGCGCGACGACGACGTTGCCGAACGGCGGCGCGACCGGCCGCAGTTCCTCGACCTCCATGCCCGACATCGTCAGCAGCTCGGCCAGCGCCTGCGTGGGCAGCGGCGGATCGCAGAACTCGCGCAACCAGGACTCAGGGAATTGCATGGACGTATCGCTCTTGAATCACTGGAACTGGCGCAGGAAGCGCAGGTCGCCGTCGAAGAACAGACGCAGGTCGTCGACGCCGTAGCGCAGCATCGCCAGCCGGTCGATGCCCGAGCCGAAGGCGAAGCCGATGTGGCGCTCGGGGTCGAGCCCCATATTGCGCACGACTTGCGGGTGCACCTGGCCGGCGCCCGAGACCTCGAGCCAGCGGCCAGCGAGCGGCCCGCGCTCGAACCGGATGTCGATTTCGGCGCTCGGCTCGGTGAACGGGAAGTAGCTCGGGCGAAAGCGCAGCTTCAGGTCCGTGGTTTCGAAGAACGCCTGCACGAAGGCGAGGTAGACCGACTTCAGATCCTTGAAGCTGACGTTCTCGCCGATCCACAGGCCCTCGACCTGGTGGAACATCGGCGAATGCGTCGCGTCGCTGTCGACGCGGTAGGTGCGCCCCGGCGCGATGACGCGAATCTCGGGCATCGACGCCTGGCCGGCCCAGCGGCGCGCGTGCTCGCGCGCATGCCGCACCTGGATCGGCGAAGTGTGCGGGCGCAGGTTCAGCGGCCGGCCCTCGTCGTCGTTCACGTCGACGTAGAACGTGTCCTGCATCGAGCGCGCCGGATGGTTCTCGGGGTTGTTGAGTGCCGTGAAGCTGTACCAGTCGGTCTCGATCTCGGGGCCGTCGGCGACCTCGAAGCCCATCGACGCGAAGATGGTCTCGACGCGCTCCATCGTGCGCGTGATCGGGTGCAGGCCGCCCGTGCCGCGCCGCCGCCCGGGCAGCGTGACGTCGAGCGCCTCGGCCTGCAGCTGGCGTTCCAGTTCGGCGTCGGCCAGCTCCTGGCGGCGCTCGGCGAGCGCGGTCTCGATGCGCTGCTTGGCGGCGTTGATCGCGGCGCCTTGCGTCTTCTTGGCGTCGGGCGCGAGCGCGGCAAGGCCCTTGAGCCGCTCGGTGACGGCGCCGGCCTTGCCGAGGTAGCGCGCCTTGGCGTTCTCGAGGTCGGCGGGCGCCCCGGCACGCGCGAAGTCGGCGTGTGCGGCCTGCACCAGTTGATCCAGCTCGTTCATCGGTTCGCGCGCGTCTCTGCAGGGATGAAAAAAGGCCGTACGCGGTGACGGCCTTTGCGAAGCGGGTGCATTGCCGGCGCTGCCGGCGATGCGACGAGGGCCTCAGGCCAGTTGCGCCTTCACCTTCTCGACGATCTTGCCGAACGCGGCAGGATCGCGCACGGCCATGTCGGCGAGCATCTTGCGATCGATGTCGATCGATGCCTTCTTCATGCCGGCCATGAACTTGCTGTAGGTGATGCCGAGCTCGCGCGACGCCGCGTTGATGCGGGCGATCCAGAGCTGGCGGAAGACGCGCTTGCGGGCGCGGCGGTCGCGGTAGGCGTACTGCCCCGCCTTCATCACCGCCTCCTTGGCGATGCGGAAGACGTTCTTGCGGCGGCCGCGGAACCCCTTGGCGAGGGCGAGGACCTTCTTGTGACGGGCGCGGGCGGTAACGCCGCGTTTGACGCGAGGCATGTCAGGACTCCTTCAGGTTCGTCACAGGCCGGCGAACGGAAGCATCTGCGCCATGTGGCCCATGTTCGTGTCGTGCACGTTCACGGAGCCGCGCAGGTGGCGCTTGTTCTTCGTCGTCTTCTTGGTGAGGATGTGGCGCTTGAACGCCTGGCCCCGCTTGACGGTGCCTCCCGGACGCACGCGGAACCGCTTGGCCGCGCTCTTCTTGGTCTTCATCTTGGGCATGACTGCTCCTTCTAGGTTGCTCCTGCAGGCGCCTGCGACGACTTCGCAGTCTTGTCGGCCTGCAGGGGCTTCTTGCGACAGCGCGGCGACCGACCGCGCTGCCGAATCTCTCGAACTCGTCTACGACTTCTTCTTCGGCGCCAGCACCATGATCATCTGGCGCCCTTCCAGCTTGGGCATGTTCTCGACCACCGCCACGTCGGCCAGTTCGTCGCGGATGCGCTCGAGCAGGCGCATGCCGATGTCCTGGTGCGTGATCTCGCGGCCCCGATAGCGCAGCGTGACCTTGCCCTTGTCGCCGTCCTCCGCTATGAAGCGGCGCAGGTTGCGCATCTTGATCGCGTAGTCGCCCTCGTCGGTGCCGGGGCGGAACTTCACTTCCTTGATCTCGATGACCTTCTGCTTGGACTTCGCCTCCGCTGCGCGCTTCTGTTCCTGGTACTTGAACTTGCCGTAGTCCATCAGGCGGCACACCGGGGGGACCGCCGTGGCCGCGATCTCGACCAGATCGACATCCAGATCGCCGGCCATGCGCAGGGCATCCTGCGTGGGGACAATGCCGAGCGGTTCGTTCTCGACGCCGTTCAATCGGACTTCGGGCGCCATGATCTCGCGGTTGAGCCGGTGCTTGCGCTCGACGTTGGGAGTGCGACGGTCAAGAAAAGTAGCGATGGTGGTGGCCTTTCAACGGGCTTCCGGCGAGTGGGTAGCCCACAAAAAAACTTGCGCGCCCCGGCCTCAGCCCCGGTGGGCGATGTCACTGGCCAGCTTCTGGGAGAACTGCTCCAGCGACATCACTCCGAGATCGAGATTGCCTCGGGCGCGCACCGCAACGGCTCCGCTCGCCTTCTCCTTGTCGCCAACGACGAGGATGTACGGAACCTTTTGCATGGAATGCTCGCGGATTTTATACGTGATTTTCTCGTTGCGCAAATCGACCGCGGCTCTAACTCCTTGTTTTTGCAGCGATTTCGCGACCTCCGCGGCGTAGCCGGCCTGCGCCTCGGTGATGCAGGCGACCACCGCCTGCAGCGGCGCCAGCCAGGCCGGCAGCGCACCGGCGTGCTGCTCGATCAGGATGCCGATGAAACGCTCCATCGAGCCGACGATCGCCCGGTGCAGCATCACGGGCACGCGGCGCTCGCCGCTCTCGGCGACGTATTCGGCGCCCAGGCGCCCCGGCATCGAGAAATCGACCTGGATCGTGCCGCACTGCCACTGTCGGCCGATCGCGTCCTTGAGCGTGTACTCGATCTTCGGGCCGTAGAAGGCGCCCTCGCCGGGCGAGACGGCGTAGTCGACGCCGGAGCGCTTCAGGCTCTCGATCAATGCCTGCTCGGCCTTGTCCCAGCTTTCGTCGGAGCCGATGCGCGCGTCGGGCCGCATCGCCACCTTGTAGATCACGTGCTCGAAGCCGAAGTCGCGGTAGACCTGCTGCAGCAGCGCCGTGAAGGCGACGCATTCGTCCAGAATCTGCTCCTCGGTGCAGAAGATGTGGCCGTCGTCCTGCGTGAAGGCGCGCACGCGCATGATGCCGTGCAGCCCGCCCGTGGGCTCGTTGCGGTGGCACTGGCCGAACTCGCCGTAGCGCAGCGGCAGGTCGCGGTAGCTCTTGATGCCCTGCTTGTAGATCAGCAGGTGGCCGGGGCAGTTCATCGGCTTCAACGCATAGTCGCGCTTCTCCGACTCCGTGGTGAACATGTTCTCGCGGTACTTGTCCCAGTGGCCCGTCTTCTCCCACAGCGAGCGGTCGAGGATCTGCGGACCCTTGACCTCCTGGTAGCCGTTGTCGCGGTAGACGGCGCGCATCGTCTGCTCGACCTGCTGCCAGATCGTCCAGCCCTTGGGGTGCCAGAACACGGTGCCGGGCGAGTGTTCGTCGAGGTGGAACAGGTCAAGCTCGCGGCCCAGGCGCCGGTGGTCGCGCTGCTCGGCCTCCTCCATGCGCTTGATGTATTCGTCGAGCTGCTTGCGGTCGGCCCAGGCCGTGCCGTAGACGCGCTGCAGTTGCTCGTTCTTCGCGTCGCCGCGCCAGTAGGCGCCCGACAGTCGCGTCAGCTTGAATGCCTTGAGGAAGCGCGTGTTCGGCACGTGCGGCCCGCGGCACATGTCGACGTACTCCTGGTGGTAGTACAGCCCCATCGCCGTCTCGTCGGGCATGTCGTCGACGAGGCGCAGCTTGTAGTCCTCGCCGCGCGACTTGAAGACCTCGATCACTTCGGCGCGCGGCGTCATGCGCTTGACGACGTCGTAGTCGGTGTCGATCAGCTCGCGCATGCGCCGCTCGATGGCCGCCATGTCCTCTGGCGTGAACGGCCGCTCGTAGGCGATGTCGTAGTAGAAGCCCTCCTCGATCACCGGGCCGATCACCATCCTCGCGCCCGGATAGAGCTGCTTGACGGCGTGGCCGACGAGGTGGGCGCACGAGTGGCGGATGATCTCGAGCCCTTCGGCGTCCTTGGGCGTGATGATCTGCAGCGCGGCGTCGTGGTCGATGCGGTCGCTGGCGTCGACGAGGCGGCCGTCGACCTTGCCGGCAAGCGTCACCTTGGCGAGCCCCGGGCCGATCGACGCGGCGACTTCGGCCACCGTCACCGGGCCGGGAAACTCACGGCGCGAGCCGTCGGGCAGCTGGATCGAGATCATCGAAGAACTCCGGAGAACGAAAAAGCGCGGTGGGTGACCGCGCTTTCGTTCGTGCAGGGGAAAGAGGTGCGACGTGACGCGACGCGGCCGGTCAGGCCTCGGTGCAGCGGGTGCAGCGCGTTCGCGGTGTCATAACCAGTCTGCCTTTCTCGCCCTTGCTCGTGAATCGGAGTGCCGATTGTAGTCGAGGCCGTTCGCTGGACTCCCCTCCGTGCTGCGCACTGCGGGACTGTTCGCCTTGAGAGCGGCCCGGCGGCTCACGCCCCCAGGCCCAGCCAGGCGAGTGCGCCGCAGCCTGCGATGCGGCCGCTCGCGAAGCTCGCCGTCAGCAGGTAGCCGCCGGTCGGCGCTTCCCAGTCGAGCATCTCGCCGGCGCAAAAGGCGCCGGGCACGGCGCGCAGCATCAGGCGCTCGTCGAGCGCATCGAAGGCGACGCCGCCGGCGGTGCTGATCGCCTCGGCCAGCGGACGCGCCGCGCCCAGGCGCAGCGGCAGCGCCTTGACCGCCGCCGCGAGCCGCGCCGCGTCGGCGAAGGTCTCCTTCGGCAGCAACTCGTGCAGCAGGCCGGCCTTGACGCCGTGCAGGCCGAGCCGGCTCCGAAGGTGCGTGGCCAGCGAGCGCGAGCCGCGCGGCCGCGCGATCTCGGCCTGCACCTGGGCGAGCGTGTGAGCGGGGAGCAGGTCGAGGTGCAGCGTCGCGCTGCCGTCGGCCTCGATCGCATCGCGCAGCACCGCACCGACGGCATAGACGAGGCTGCCCTCGATGCCGGCTTCGGTAACGACGAACTCACCCTGCCGGCGCAGACGCACGCCCCCCGGCATGTCGCACTCGACGACGACGGGCTTGATCGGCTGCCCGGCATGACGCTCGCGAAAATGCGCGCTCCAGGGCGGGTCGACATCGAAGCCGCAGTTGGCGGGCTTGAGCGGCGCGACGGCGACGCCGCGCGCCATCAGCCACGGCAGCCAAGCGGCGTCGGAGCCCAGCTGCGGCCAGCTCGCGCCGCCGAGCGCGAGCACCGTCGCGTCGACGGCGACGCGCTGCTCGCCTTCGGGCGTGGCGAAGCGCAACGCGCCGTCGTCCGCCCAGCCGAGCCAGCGCTGCCGCATGTGAAAGCGCACGCCCGCCGCGCGCAGCCGCTGCAGCCAGGCGCGCAGCAGCGGCGCGGCCTTCAGGTCGCGCGGGAAGACACGCCCCGACGTGCCGACGAACGTCTCGACGCCGAGGCCCGCGGCCCAGTCGCGCAACTGGGCCGGTCCGAACTCGGCGAGCCACGGCCGGACCACCCCGGCGCGCGCGCCGTAGCGCGCGACGAATGCCGGCAGCGGCTCGCTGTGCGTGAGGTTCAAGCCGCCCTTGCCGGCGAGCAGGAACTTGCGGCCGGCCGACGCCATCGCATCGTGGACGTGCACCTCGGCGCCGCCCGCGGCCAGCACCTCGGCCGCCATCAGCCCTGCCGGGCCGGCGCCGATGACATGCGCGATGGGTCGGGGCGACTCAGGCATGCCGCGATTGTCGCGGCGCGCGACGGCCGCGTTCAGCCCGCTCCGCGCAGCGCCTCGCGCAGCCGCTCGCCGACCTCGGGCCGGCCCGCGAACGGAGCGCTCGGGTTGCGGCCCTGCACCACGTCGTCGAGACGCGTCTGCACCGGCGCCAGCGCGTTCGGGTGGCTGTGAATGTAGAAGCGGCGCGCCAGCACGGCATCGATCACGAACTGCGCCACCTGCGCCGCCGTCACCTTGCCGGACGTGACGGCCTTGCTGCTCATCGCCTGCGCGATGAGCTGGCTCGGCGTCGGCCTGACGGCGGCGTCGCGCAGCTCGACCGGGCGGTTGCGGTGGCTCTCGTGGATGCCGGTCGGCACGAAGTAAGGGCACAGCACGGAGCAGCTCATCTGCTGCGTGACGAGCGCGAGATCCTGGTACAGCGTCTCGCTCAACGCGACGACGGCGTGCTTGGTCACGTTGTAGGCGCCCATGTTGGGCGCGCACACCAGCCCCGCCATCGACGCCGTGTTGACGATGTGCCCTTCGTAGGCCGCGTCGCGGCGCGCGGCGTCGAGCATCGCCGGCGTGAACACGCGCACGCCGTGCGCCACGCCCATCAGGTTGACGCCGACAACCCACTCCCAGTCCTTGGCGGAGTGCTCCCAGATCAGGCCGCCCGCGCCGACGCCGGCGTTGTTGAAGACGACGTGCGGCGCGCCGAAGCGCGCCAGCACCGCGGCGCCGAGCGCCTCGACCTCGGCGGCTTTCGAAACGTCGAGGCGGTGCGCCAGCACGGGCGCGCCGAGGCCGGCGACTTCGCGCGCGGCGAGTTCGAGCGCCTCGGCCTGCACGTCGGCCATCACGACGTTCATGCCCTGGCGCGCCGCGATGCGCGCCGTCTCGAGGCCGAAGCCCGAGGCCGCGCCGGTGACGACGAGGGTGCGCCCCTGTAGGGTCTTCATCGGCGCGCCCTCACGCGAGTTCGACGAGCTGCTTGCCGAAGTTGCGGCCGGCGAGCAGGCCAAGGAAGGCCTGCGGCGCGTTCTCGATGCCCTTGGCGATCGATTCGCGGTACTTGAGCCGGCCCGTCGCGACCAGCGTGCCGAGTTCGCGCAGCGCCTCGGGCCAGACGTCCATGTGCTCGCTGACGATGAAGCCTTCGAGCTTCAGGCGCGACTGCAGCACGAGCTGCGGCCAGGTCATCGGGATCGGCTGGCCGTCGTAGCCGGCGATCATGCCGCACAGCGCGATGCGGCCGAAGTCGTTCATGCGCAGCATCTCGGCGTCGAGGATCATGCCGCCGACGTTCTCGAACACGCCGTCGATGCCGTCGGGGCACGCCGTCTTCAGCGCCTTGGCCAGCGTGCGCGCGTCGGCGTGCTGCTTGTAGTCGATGCAGGCGTCGAAGCCGAGCTCGTCGACGACGTAGCTGCATTTCTCCATGCCGCCGGCGATGCCGACGGCGCGGCAGCCGCGCACCTTGGCGAGCTGGCCGACGACGCTGCCGACCGCGCCGCTGGCGGCGCTGACGACGATCGTCTCGCCCGCCTTCGGCGCGATGACGCGCTGCAGCCCGTACCACGCCGTCACGCCCGGCATGCCGACGGCGCCGAGATAGGCCGACAACGGCACGCGCGACGTGTCCACCTTGCGCAGCATGCTGCGCTCGTCGCCGTCGACCACGCTGTACTGCTGCCACCCGCCCAGGCCGACGACGGCATCGCCCACCGCATACGACGGATGGCGCGACGCGGCGACTTCACCCGTCGTGCCGCCGATCATCACTTCGCCCAGCGGCTGCGGCTTGGCGTAGCTCTTGCCCTCGTTCATGCGCCCGCGCATGTACGGGTCGAGCGAGAGCCAGCGGTGCCTGACCAGCACCTGGCCATCGGCCAGCTCGGGCAGCGGCGTCTCGACGAGCTGGAAGTTCTCGACACGCGCCTCGCCCTCGGGGCGCGACGCGAGCAGGATGCGTTTGTTCATCATGGCGGTGAACTCCTCAGTCGGAGGCATTGAGCCGGTGGATCTTGCGCCCGTCCGCAGGCAGGCCCTTCAAGAACTTGAAGGTGCCGGTGGCGTGCGCGATGCGCTGGCCGGCGGCGTCGAGCAGCCAGGCTTCGCAGAACGCGAACGAGGTCGTGCGCTGCAGCAGCCGGCCGTGCGCGACGAGGCGGCCGAGCCCGGGGCGCATGAAGCTCGTCTTCATCTCGATCGTGACGACGCCGCGCGTGTCGTCGACGCCCGGCTGCCCCGGGCTGCGCGCGGCGTGCGCCATCGCCACGTCGAGCAGCGTCATCGTCACGCCGCCGTGCAGCACGCTCCACGAGTTGCACAGCTCCTCGCGCAGGTCGATCGCGATCTCGGACTCGCCGTTCTCGAAGCGCAGCAGCTCGAGACCGAGCGTCTCGACGAACGGGATGCGGATCGGGAACTTCATCGCAGCACTGCCATCGCCTTCAACCGCCGATCCCCGCCGACTTGCGCACCGTCGCAACGACGCTCACTCGCAGGCTGAACAGTTACTTGCACCGGCGTGATCATCGGCACTCCTCCATCATCGTGAGTTCTCCATGCGCGAACGCAGCACGATCAGCACGGCGCCGGCGGCGGCGGCGAGTCCGCCGACGAGCCACAGCACGCAGCCGACGCCCGAGCCGCCGTCCTCGCGTGCAACGAAAACGCCGAGCACGACGGCAAGCAGGCCGCCGTACAGCAGCACCCAGACCAGCACCTCGATGCGTTGCGCGGTCTTCATCGTCGCGGCCGGCGCCGACTCAGAACCATGCTTCGTCCATCGCGCGGCAGGTGTCGTCGCGCGACGCGACGACACCGAGCCAGGCGCCGACCTTCGGCAGCTCCCAGCGCGCGAAGTAGCGCGCCGCCGCCAGCTTGCCGGCGAGGAAAGCGGCACGCCCGGCATCGGCCCCGGCCCGCCCGCGCAACGCGACGAGCGCGACCTCGAGCCACATCCAGGCGATAGCGACGTGGCCGAAGGCCTGCAGGTAGGGCGTCGCGTTGGCGAGCGCCGCTTCGGGCTCGGCGTCCGCCCACGCGGCCTGCGTCGCCGCGACGAGCTGGCGCAACGCGGCTTCGAGCACAGCGGCATGCCCGGCCAGTTCGCCCTGCGACGCGGCGCGCGCGACCGTCTGCTCGACGTGCGCGACGAACAGCTTCATCCCGGTGCCGCCGTCTGCGACGACCTTGCGCCCGAGCAGGTCGAGCGCCTGGATGCCGTGCGTGCCCTCGTGGATCATGTTGAGCCGGTTGTCGCGCCAGTACTGCTCGACCGGGAAGTCGCGCGTGTAGCCGTAGCCGCCCAGCACCTGGATCGCCAGGCTGTTGGCTTCGAGACACCACTCGCTCGGCCAGCTCTTGGCGATGGGTGTCAGCACGTCGAGCAGCCGCGCCGCGTCGGCAGCCGCCGCGGCGTCGCCGGTGCGCTGCTCGTCGAGCAGGCGCGCGCAGTACAGGTCGAGCGCGAGCGCACCTTCGCAATAACTCTTCTGCGCCAGCAGCATGCGGCGCACGTCGGCGTGGCGGATGATCGGCACCTGCGGCTGTGCCGCGTCCTTGCCGGCCGGCCCGACCGGGCGCCCCTGCGGGCGGCTGCGCGCATAGTCGAGCGAGGCCTCGTAGCCCGCCATGCCGAGCATCGTCGCGCCCAGGCCGATGGCGATGCGCGCGTGATTCATCATGTGGAACATGCAGCGCAAGCCCTCGCCCGCCGCGCCGACGCGGTAGCCGATCGCGCCCGCCCCGCGGCCGTCGAGGCCGCGTCCGCCCTCCGCGCGCACCGGGTAGCGGCCCTCGCCGAAGTTCAGCAGCGTGTTCGGTATGCCGCGAAAGCCGAGCTTGTGGTTGAGCCCGGCGAGCGCCACGTCGTTGCGTTCGCCGGTCGGTTTGCCGTCGGCGCCGACCAGCCACTTCGGCACGATGAACAGCGAAATGCCGCGCGTGCCCGGCACCAGCCGCCCGTCGGGACCCGCGATCTTCGCCAGCACGAGGTGCACGATGTTGGGCGTGACCTCGTGCTCGCCGTTGGAGATCCACATCTTGTGGCCCAGCAGCCGGTAACGCGGACCGAGCGCGTCAGCCTCGAAGTCGGCTCCGTCGGGCACGGCGCGCGTCGTGATGTCCGACAGGCTCGACCCCGCCTGCGGTTCCGACAGGCACATCGTCCCCGATGCGCGGCCGGCGAACTCGGGCAGCGCGAAGGCGCGCTGCTGCGCGTCGCTGCCGTGCACGACGAGCAGGCCGGCGTTGGCGCTCGTCAGCATGTGGCCGCCGCCGACGGCAACGCCGGCCTTCGAGAAGAAGGCGTTGGCCGCCATCTCGACGACGCAGGGCAGCTGCATGCCGCCCCATTCGTAGTCCTGCGCCGCGGCGAGCATGCCCGACTCGGCATAGGCGCGCGACGCCGCGACGCTCGACTCGGGCAGATGCACGCGCTCGCCGTCGAACCACGGCTCCTCGGTGTCGGAGATGCGGTTGTAGGGCGCGACGCGCTCGCGCGCGATGCGCTCGCAGCTGTCGAGCACGGCGCCGAAGGTCTCGCGGCTGTGCTCGGCAAAGCGCGGGCGCGCCGTCAGCGACTGCACGTCGAGCCAGTCGTCGAGCAGGAAGTCGAGCGTCGCGCGCATCGTCCGGTCAAGCTGCCTGCGGCGGCATCGGCACGACGGCCATCGTCGCGCTGAAGCGCGCGACGTGCTGCGCGCTTGCGCCGGCATGGCACCACACGTCGGCCTCGACGAACGAGACGCGCCGGCCCGGCTTGAGCACCCGGGCGCGGCAGACGAGCCTCTCGCCCTTGGCGGCGCGCAGCAGGCTCAGCTTCATCTCGGCGGTGAGGATCAGTTCTTCCTCGGCGGCCATCATCTGCGCCGCCGCGCCGGCCGTGTGGTCGGCCATCGTCGCGATCACGCCGGCGTGGACCTGGCCGCTGTGCTGCAGGTGGCGCGGCTCGAGCGCGATCGACGTCGTGATCTCGCCGTCGCCGAGGGCCTCGGCCTGGATGCCGATGTCGACGACGAAGGGCGCACGCGCGAAGAAGGTTCGCACGGTGTCGAGGTCGGGAATCGCCATCGTGCTCGCCTCCTGCTGCCGCCCGGTGGCCTGCGCCGGCGACGCGGCGCGGGCTTCGTCTCTTCTTACAACACCTCGAACACGCCGGCCGCGCCCATGCCGCCGCCGATGCACATCGTGACGACGACGCGCTTGGCGCCGCGGCGCTTGCCTTCGATCAGCGCATGGCCGGTCAGGCGCTGGCCGCTGACGCCGTAGGGGTGGCCGAGCGCGATCGCACCGCCGTTGACGTTGAGCCGGTCCATCGGGATGCCCAGCCGATCGGCGCAATAGAGCACCTGCACCGCGAAGGCCTCGTTCAGCTCCCACAGGTCGATGTCGTCGACCTTCAGGCCCAGGCGCTGCAGCACCTTGGGCACGGCGAACACCGGGCCGATCCCCATCTCGTCGGGCTCGCAGCCGGCGACGGCGAAGCCGAGGAAGCGGCCGAGCGGCTTGAGGTTGTGTTGCTGCGCATAGCGTTCGCCGACGACGACGCAGGCGCCCGCGCCGTCGCTGAACTGGCTTGCGTTGCCGGCGGCGACGGTGCCGCCCGGCAACGCCGGCTTGATGCCGGCCAACGATTCGTAGGTCGTGCCACGACGCAGCCCTTCGTCGGCGGCGACCGTCACTTCCTTCGAGCGCAGGCCCAGCACGGCGTCGGCGACGCCCGCCGTCACCGTGATCGGCGCGATCTCGTCCTTGAACCGGCCGGCCTCCTGCGCGGCGCAGGCCTTTTGCTGGCTCTCGGCGCCGAAGCGGTCCATGCGCTCGCGGTCGATGCCGTAGCGCTTGGCGACCTGCTCGGCCGTCTGCAGCATCGGCCAGTAGATCTCGGGCTTGTGCTGCTGCAGCCATGATTCCACGAACATGTGGCGGTTCATCTCGTTCTGCACGCACGAGATCGACTCGACGCCGCCGGCGACGTAGACCTCGCCCTCGCCGCCCGCGAGGCGCTGCGCCGCCAGCGCGATCGTCTGCAGGCCCGACGAGCAGAAGCGGTTGATCGTCATGCCGCTCACCGTGACGGGCAGGCCGGCGCGCAGCGCCACCTGGCGCGCGATGTTCCAGCCGGTGGCGCCTTCGGGATTGGCGCAGCCCATCAGCACGTCCTCGACGGCGCCGGGCTCGACGCCGGCGCGCTCGACGGCGGCGGCGACGGCGTGGCCGCCGAGCGTCGCGCCGTGCGTCATGTTGAAGGCACCCTTCCAGCTCTTGGCGAGCGGCGTGCGGGCGGTCGAGACGATGACGGCGTCGGTCATGGTGCTTTCCTCAATATTCCTGCGGTTGCGTTCGTTCAGCCCTTGAAGCTCTTGCCTTCGGCCACCAGCCGCGCCAGCAGCGGTGCGGGCCGCCAGAACCCGGCGTCGTCGTGCGGGTTGAGGGCGAAGCGCTTCATCGACTGCATGACATTGAAGAGGCCCACCTCGCCCGCGTAGTGCATCGGCCCGCCGCGCCACGCCGGGAACCCGTAGCCCGTGAGGTAGACGATGTCGATGTCGGAGGCACGCAGCGCGATCCCTTCCTCGACGATGCGCGCGCCTTCGTTGACGAGTGCATAGACCAGGCGCTGCACGATCTCGTCGTCGCCGATCTTGCGCGGTGCGATGCCCAGTTCCTTGCGGTGCTTGTCGATCATCTCGACGACGAGCGGCGACGCGATCGCGTCGCGCTTGCCGGGCTTGTAGTCGTACCAGCCCGCGCCCGTCTTCTGGCCGAAGCGGCCCATCTCGCACAGCAGGTCGGCCGTCTTGCTGTAGCGCACCTCGGGCTTCTCGACGTAGCGGCGCTTCCTGATGTACCAGCCGATATCGTTGCCGGCGAGGTCGCCCATGCGGAACGGCCCCATCGCGAAGCCGAACTTCTCGATCGCCTTGTCGACCTGCTCGGGCGTGCAGCCCTCCTCCAGCAGGAAGCCGGCCTGGCGCGAGTACTGCTCGATCATGCGGTTGCCGATGAAGCCGTCGCAAACGCCCGAGACGACGCTCGTCTTCCTGATCCTCTTGCCGAGCGCCATCACGGTGGCGAGCACGTCCTTGGCCGTCTTCTCGCCGCGCACCACTTCGAGCAGCTTCATCACGTTGGCCGGGCTGAAGAAGTGCATGCCGATCACGTCCTGCGGCCGTTTGGTGAACGCGGCGATGCGGTTCACATCAAGCGTCGAGGTGTTGGTGGCGAGGACGGCGCCGGGCTTCATCACTTCGTCGAGCGCCCTGAACACCTGCTCCTTGACGGCCAGGTCCTCGAACACGGCTTCGATCACCAGGTCGGCGTCGCGGATGTCGGCGTAGTTCAGCGTCGTCGACAGCAGCGCCATGCGCTGGTCGAGCTTGTCCTGCTTCAACTTGCCTTTCTTGACCTGGCCCTCGTAGTTCTTGCGCACCGTCGCGACGCCGCGGTCGAGCGCGTCCTGCTTCGTCTCGAGAATGACGACGGGAATGCCGGTATTCAGGAAGTTCATCGCGATGCCGCCTCCCATCGTCCCGGCGCCGATCACGCCGACTTTCTTCACCTCGCGCAGCGGCGTGTCGGCCGGCACGTCGGGGATCTTCGTCGTCGCGCGCTCGGCGGCGAAAGCGTGGCGCATCGCCCGGCATTCGGGAGTGAGCATCAGCGCGAGGAAGGTGTCGCGCTCGTGGCGCATGCCGTCGTCGAACTTCTTCGTCAGCGCGCTTTCGACGGCGTCGACGCACTTCAGCGGCGCCGGATAGTTCTTCGACATCGCGCCGACCGTGTTGCGCGCGAACTGGAAGTAGGCGTCGGCATTCGGATGCGTGGCCTTCAAGTCGCGCACCCGAGGCAGCGGCCGGCGCTCGGCCACCTCCTCGGCGAACGAGACCGCGCCGGCGAGCAGATCGCCCTCGACGATGCGGTCGAACAGCAGCTGCCCCGGGATCTGCGCCAGCTGCTCGCTCTTGACCGCATCGCCGCTGACGATCATGTTCAGCGCGTTCTCGACGCCGATCACGCGCGGCAGGCGCTGCGTGCCGCCGGCGCCGGGGATCAGGCCGAGCTTGACCTCGGGCAACGCGACCTGCGTGCCCGGCGCGGCGACGCGGTAGTGGCAGCCGAGCGAGAGCTCGAGGCCGCCGCCCATCGCGGTGCCGTGCAGCGCCGCGACCACCGGCTTGGTGCAGGCTTCGAGCGCCAGGATCACCGACAGCAGGTTCGGTTCGGCGAACGACTTCGGCGTGTCGAACTCGCGGATGTCGGCGCCGCCCGAGAACAGCTTGCCCGCGCCGATCAGCACGATCGCCTTCACCGCCGCGTCGGCCTGCGCACGGTCGAGCCCGTCGGTGATGCCGCGGCGCGTGTCGTGGCCCAGGCCGTTGACCGGCGGATTGTTCAGCGTGATGACGGCGACGCCGTCGAGGGTCTGGTAGTTGGCGGACATGCAATGACCTCTTGCGAAATAGAACGCTCGTTCGATTCTAGGCGGTTGGCGGGCGCGCTCGACGTCCCGGTCGTGACAATACGCTTGCGGCAGTGCTGCGCGAGTCGCAGCGATGCGCTCACACGATATGCGGACTTGTCGGCGATCGATTGTCCCGATGGGGCAACGCCGATATGATCGGGGCCATGTGCTTCATCCCCTCCACCGCCGTGCTTCGCGGCGCACCTCGCCCAGTGACCTTCGCGGTCACGGGCCGCATGCGTGCGCTTGGGTTGTCGGCCGGGACGGGGACTTCACCCCGTCTGCCGGCCGCACATCCCTGAGCCCGGCGATCGCTTCCACCCCTACCGCGCAAGACTCAGATCGCCGGGCCTGAAGCCCGCGCGAGGGCGCGCGCCTGCGCACTGCAGGCACACACCCGAGCTCTGAAGGTGTGCCGTATGGAAGTCCTGGCGCTCGGGCTGCCGCTCACGGAACCGGACCCCGTCCGACTGGCGAATCTCGTCCATCGCGATAACCGCGACGGATCGTTTTCCTCACGAGATCTGCACCTCGAGGACGACCTCGACGCAGCCGCCATCGTGCCTTCACTTCGCCTGCGCACAGAGTCCGACGCCCATTCGACGACCCAGGTCATGAGGAGAGAACAGATGACCCAGTTCAGATCGATCCTGGTGGCCACCGACTTCTCGGTGGATGGAAACAATGCCGTACGCCGGGCGGCGCTTCTGGCCCGCGAACATGGAGCACGCCTGAGCCTGCTGCATGTCGTGAAGCCGGCCGGATGCAAACCCTTGCGCGAGTGGTTCTCGCCTTCGATCGACATCGACCTCAAGTCCGCACAGGCGCAAACGACACTGCACAGATTCGCGGCCGAGATCGCCGGCCGGCACGACGTGGTGGCGAACATCGAGTTGCGGGTCGGTGACGCTCTCGAGGCGATGCTGCGCGCATCGGAGCGCGCAGACCTGGTGGTGCTCGGACAGCGAGGCAGCAACCCGTTCAAGGATCTGGTGATCGGCACGACTGTCGACCGCCTGCTCAGGACTTGCCGCCGCCCGGTGCTGATCGTGAAGCAGGCGGCCGACGGCCCCTATCGGCGGGTTCTGGTGCCGGTCGATTTCACGCCAAGCTCCGACGCCGCGGTCGGCGCCGCAGCCTTGCTGGCGCCTGACGCCGGCATCCATGTCTTTCATGCCCTCCGTTCGACGCGAGAGGCCGTGCTGCGCGAAGCCGATGTGCCCGAAGCCGTCATCCGCGCGTCCCGAGCCAGAGAAGAGGCCGGCGTCGTCGCCCGCATGCGCCGCAGCGTCGCCGGACTCGGCCTGGACAGCCGGCAGATGAGCTTCACGCTGGGCCACGGGTCGGCTGCGCGCTCGGCGTTGCACGCGCAGACGCTCAGCGCCGACCTGATCGTCGCCGGCAAGCAGAGGCGTTCGACCTTGGCGCCCTTCCTTCCGGGCAGCGACAGCAACCGCCTGCTGGCCGCAGCCCGCTGCGACATGCTCGTCGTTCCGCGCCCGGCGAGCGAGCCGGTGCCCGTTCGCTGCAGGCAGGGCCTGGTTCAGTACAGCAGGAGAAACGCATGAAAACCAGCTTCAACAATCCGTGGTTCGATGCCGTGCTCGAGCAGATGTGGGCCTGCTGCCAGGCCACCGAAGTGGTGGCCAGGAGCATCGATACCGAGCTCTTGTCCGATCCGCAAGCACTGACGCAGTACTGCCTGCACCCGTCCGAGAAACGTCTGAATCCGCTGGAATTCCACGGCAAGCGGCGCTCGGCAGCGCCGGCGGCGCCGCCATCGAAGCCGCGCGCTCGCTGCCGCCACCCGAAAGGAAACGTCTCATGAACAACGATCCGCCCGGCCGGGCGAACGCGACAAGAGATCAAACCTCGAGCCACTCCTTGCGCACATAAGCATCAGCGCGCAGCTCGGCCGGCGTGCCTTCGAAGACGATGCTGCCGTGGCCCATCACGTAGCAGCGCTGCGAGATCTCCAGCGCGATGGTGAGCTTCTGCTCGACGAGCAGCACCGAGACGCCGCGCCGCTGCAGCTCCTTCAGGTAGCCGGCGACCAGTTCGACCAGCATCGGCGCCAGCCCTTCGGTCGGCTCGTCGATCATGATGAGATCGGGCTCGCCCATCAGCGTGCGGCACAGCGCGAGCATCTGCTGCTCGCCGCCCGACAACACGCCGGCCGCCGTGTGCTTGCGCGCTTCGAGCCGCGGGAACATGCGGTACATGTCGGCGTAGGACCAGCGCGCCTTCCCAGCCCCTCGCCTCTTCTCGCCGAGCATCAGGTTCTGGTGCACCGTCAGCTTGGGGAAGATGTCGCGGTTCTCGGGCACGTAACCCAGCCCCAGGTGCGCGATCTCGAACGGCTTGCAGCCGAGCACTTCGCGTCCGCTGAACTTCACCGAGCCGCTGCCATCGACGAGGCCCATGATCGTCTTGATCGTGGTCGAGCGGCCGGCGCCGTTGCGGCCGAGCAGCGCAACGATCTCGCCCGGCTGCACGTTCATCGACACGCCGTGCAGGACGTGGCTCTTGCCGTACCAGGCGTTCAGGCCGGCGACTTCGAGCATCGTCGTCACACCCCGGCCCCGGCCGCCTGCTGCTCGGCGAGCACCGAGCCGAGGTAGGCCTCCTGCACCTTGGCATTGGCGCGCACCGCCTCGGGCGTGTCGAAGGCGATCACCTCGCCGTAGACCAGTACGGCGATGCGGTCGGCCAGACCGAACACGACGCCCATGTCGTGCTCGACGGTCAGCAGCGTCTTGCCGACCGTCACGTCGCGGATCAGTTGCACGAAGCGCGAGGTCTCGCTGCGGCTCATGCCGGCGGTCGGCTCGTCGAGCAGCACCACGTCGGCGCCGCCGGCGATCGTGATGCCGATCTCGAGCGCGCGCTGCTCGGCGTAGGTGAGGTTGGTCGCCAGCACGTCGCGGCGGCGCTCGAGCTTGATCATGCGCAGCAGTTGCTCGGTGCGCTCGTTGGCGTCGTGCGCCTCGGCCAGGAAGCGCCAGAACGCATAGCGGTAGCCCATCGACCAGAGCACGGCGCAGCGCAGGTTCTCGAACACCGACAGCCGCGTGAACAGGTTGCTGACCTGGAAGCTGCGCGCCAGCCCGCGGCGGTTGATCTCGTAGGGCCGCAGCCCGGCGATCGAGCGGCCGCCGAGCAGGATGTCGCCGCTGGTGGGGCGGAACTGCCCGCTGATCAGGTTGAACAGGGTCGACTTGCCGGCGCCGTTGGGCCCGATGATGGCGACGCGCTCGCCCGCCTTCACCGCGAGACTGGCGCCGCGGATGATCTCGGTGCGGCCGAAGTTCTTGCGCACGTCGCGCAACTCCACAGCCAGCTTGGGCGCCTCGTTCATAGCCCTTCCCGCCGGCGCAGCTCGCGCTCGATGTCTTCCTGCACGCTGTTCCAGTGACGCACGAAGCGCCGCCGCGTCGCCTCGAACAGCGCGATACCGACGGCCAGCGCGGCGCCCGCGCCGACCCAGCTCGCGACGCCGCGCGGCGCCAGCGGCACGCCGGCGTAGCGCATCGTCTCGGCGCCGGTCACGTCGGTCTGCAGGAAGTAGACCATCTCGATGACGGCGCTGGCGCCGGCGAGCAGCACCAGGGCCGACGCGGCGAGCGCGGCGTAGTGCCAGCCCAGCTCGCGCAGCCGCCCGTAGGCTGCGACGCGCAGGTTCATCAGGATCAGGCTCGCGATGCCGCCCGGCGCATAGATCACCATGAACAGGAAGATGAGCCCCAGGTAGAGCAGCCAGGCCTTGGTCAGCTCCGACAGCAGCACGACGGCCAGCACGAGCAGCACGCCGCCGATGACGGGGCCGAAGAACGCCGTCGCGCCGCCGAGGAAGGTGAACAGCAGGTAGCCGCCGGAGCGGTTCGCGCCGACCACTTCGGCCGTGACGATCTCGAAGTTCAGCGCGCCCAGCCCGCCCGCGATGCCCATGAAGAAGCCCGAGATCGAGAACGCCAAGAAGCGCACGTGCTGCGTGTCGTAGCCGATGAACTCGACGCGCTCGGGGTTGTCGCGCACCGCGTTGAGCATGCGCCCGAGCGGCGTGCGCGTCAGTGCGAACATCGCCGCCGTCGAGACGAAGCAGTAGAGCGCGATCAGGTAGTAGAGCTGGATCTGCGGGCCGAACGTGATCCCGGCGACGCGGCTGCCGGCGACGCGGTCGCCGGTGATGCCGCCCTCGCCGCCGAAGAACTCGGGCAGCATCAGCGACATCGACCACACCAGCTCGCCCAGGCCCAGCGTGATCATCGCGAACGGCGTGCCGGCCTTGCGCGTCGTCACATAGCCGAACAGCGCCGCGAAGAACAGGCCCGCCGCACCGCCGACCAGCGGCAGCAGGCTCACCGGCAGCGCCAGCTGGCCGGCCGAGACCAGGTTCAGCGTGTGGATCGCCAGGTAGGAGCCGAGCCCGCTGTAGACGGCGTGGCCGAAGCTGAGCATGCCGCCCTGGCCGAGCAGGATGTTGTAGGCCAGGCACGCGATGATCGCGATGCCCATCTGCGACAGCATCGTGTGCGCGAGACCACTGCGAAAGACGAGCGGCGCCGCGATCAGCAGGATCGCGAAGCCGCTCCAGACGATCCAGCGGCCGACGTTGTGCGGCTTGAACCGCAGGCCGACGAAGGGTTCTGCTCGAGCCGACATCAGTGGCTCCGCCACGCTTGCCATGCCGCCACTCTTGCGAACTGTCTGCGCGGGCCCCTGCCTGCTCTCGGCACGCCACAGTCGGTGCCAAAGCGGGCTGTCGGGGTGCCCTGTGGAGCGAAGCAAAGGAGGAGTGCCGGGCGCAGCCCGGTGCGGGGGACATGAGCGCAACAGGGCACACCGGCAGCCCGCTCGCGCCGCTGCATGAACGTCCGATACGTTCGATGTGCAACGGAAGCAGCCATCGAACGAAGCTCTCCCATTCAGCCTTCCCGAGTTCCCATCAGGCCCTTGGGCCGGAAGATGAGCACCAGCACCAGCAGCAGGTACGGCAGGATCGGCGCGACCTGCGAGACCTTGAGCCTGAGCACCGACCAACCGAAGCTCTCGGGTCCGACCGCCCAGCCCCAGCCGCCGGCGATGCTCGCCAGCGAGCTGTCGATGCCGATCGCGAACGTCTGCATCAGGCCGATCAGCAGCGATGCGACAAAGGCGCCGGCCAGCGAGCCGAGGCCCCCGACGACGACGACGACGAAGATGATCGGCCCGACCGCCGCCGCCATGCCGGGCTCGGTGACGAAGGTCGCGCCGCCGACGACGCCGGCCAGCCCGGCCAGCGCACTGCCCAGCCCGAACACGAGCATGAAGACGCGCGGCACGTTGTGGCCCAAGGCCTCGACCATCTCGGGGTGCGTCAGCGCGGCCTGGATCACGAGGCCGACGCGCGTGCGCGTGACCAGCAGCCACAGGCCGAGCAGCATCACGAGCGCGGTCGCGGCCATGAAGGCGCGCGTTGCCGGGAACGGCGTGCAGGTCACGCTGCTGCCTTGGCACAGCGCCGGCGGCGCCGCGCCGGTCAGGAAGCGCAGGCCCTCGCCCGCCGTGTGCACCAGCGTGAATGCGGGGCCCTGCAGCGCCTCGGGCGCGCGGAAGTCGAGCGCCAGCCGCCCCCACAGCAGCTGCACCAGCTCGACGATGACGTACGACAGCCCGAAGGTGACGAGCAGCTCGGGCACGTGGCCCCAACGGTGCGTGCGGCGCAGCGCGGTGCGCTCGAACACGGCGCCGAGCAGCCCGACGATGACCGGCGCGACGACGAGCGCCGGCCAGAAGCCGATGCCCTGGACGATCGACCAGCCGAAATAGGCGCCGAGCATGTAGAAGCTGGCGTGGGCGAAGTTCAGCACGCCCATGAGGCTGAAGATCAGCGTCAGCCCCGAGCACAGCATGAACAGCAGCAGCCCGTAGCTGACGCCGTTGAGCGCTGAGATGGTGACTATCTCGAGTGTCATCGTCGGTGCGGCGGGCGCGCACCGGCCGCCGCCGCCAAGCGCGGCGACGGCCGGCGGGCGAAGCGGGTCACGGCCGCTTCATCTGGCACGTCGTCGGCGTGCTCGAGACGTAAGGCTCGAAGGTCTTGGCGTGCACGAAGGTCAGTCCCGTGCCTTCGACGTTGTAGTTGTTCTTCGCGTCCATCTTGTCCCAGGTCGCCAGGTACAGCGGCTGCTGCAGCTGGTGGTCGGCCGCGCGCATCGTGATGTCGCCGCTGTAGCTCCTGACCGTCAGGCCTTCCATCGCCTTGGCGACCTTGACCGGGTCGGTCGACTTGGCCTTGGCGATGGCGCCCGAGAGCATGCGCATCGCGTGCAGGATCGTCGAGATCGAGAAGTCCTGGTTGTAGCGCTTCTTGAAGTCGTCGCGGAACCTGGCGTACTCGCCCGGCTGGTTGATGTAGGAGCCGTAAGTCGTCGTGATCCGGCCGGCCAGCGCGTTGCCGATCGCGGTCGGCGTGCCCTGCGCACCGGCGTAGTAGGTGTACCACTTGGCGTTGAGGCCAGCGTCCTTCGCGGCCTTGATCAGCAGCGCAAGATCCTGGCCCCAGTTGCCGGTGATCACGGTGTCGGCGCCCGACTGCTTGATCTTGGCGACGTAGGGCGCGAAGTCCTTGACCTGGCCGAGCGGGTGCAACTCGTCGCCGACGACCTGCACGTTGGGCGCCTTGCGCGCCAGCACGTCCTTGGCAAAGCGCGCGACCTGGTGGCCGTGCGAATAGTTCTGGCCGATGATGTAGACCTTCTTGACGCTCGCGTCTTCCTTGATCGCGGTACCCATCGCCTCCATCTTCATCGACGTGTCGGCGTCGAAGCGGAAGTGCCAGTAGCTGCACTTGCTGTTGGTGAAGTCGGGATCGACCGCCGAGTGGTTCAGGTAGACGATCTCCTTGCCCGGGTTGCGCTCGTTGTGCTTGTTGACGGCGTCGATCAGCGCACCGGCGGCGCCCGAGCTGCCGCCCTGCGCGATGTAGCGAAAGCCCTGGTCGATCGCCGCCTTGAGCACGCTCAGGCTTTCCTGCGGCGACATCTTGTTGTCGAAAGGCACGACCTCGAACTTGACGCCGGCCGGATTGCCGCCCTTGGCGCTCAGGCGTTCGGCCTCCATCTGGAAGGTGCGCAGGAACGAGTCGCCGATGTTGGCCATCGGCCCCGACATCGGGTCGATCAGCGCGATCTTCACCGTCTCGCCGGCCTGCGCGTGCGCAAGGCCGCACGACAGAACCCAGCCCGCGGCGACGCCGACGCCAAACAGAGATTTCGTGATCCTCATCGCAGCCTCCTGAATGATTGCCGTACCGGACTCGAACGGTAAGGGAAGACCCGCGCGCGGGGTTCAGGGACTTCCCCGAACCGCTGTCGCGCGCGGGACAGACTCGCCGCTCAACCGCCGGGCAGCCGGTGCTCGCGAAACTGCTCGCGCAGCTTGAGCTTTTGCATCTTGCCGGTCGCGGTGTGCGGGATCTCGTCGACGAAGACGACGTCGTCGGGCACCTGCCACTTGGCGATGCGGCCTTCGAAGAAGCCGAGGATCTGCTCCTTGGTCAGCTCGGTGCCCGGCTTCCTGACGACGACGAGCAGCGGCCGCTCGTCCCACTTCGGGTGTTTGCAGGCGATGACGGCGGCCTCGTGCACTGCCGGGTGGCCCATCGCGATGTTCTCGAGGTCGATCGAACTGATCCACTCGCCGCCCGACTTGATCACGTCCTTGCTGCGGTCGGTGATCTGCATGTAGCCGTCGGGGTCGATCGCCGCCACGTCGCCGGTCGGGAACCAGCGCCGGCCGTCGACCTCGATCAGCGGCGACTGCTCGTTGCGGAAGTAGCTCTCGATCACCCAGGGTCCGCGCACGACGAGGTTGCCCGAGGTCTTGCCGTCCCAGGGCAGCGCGCGGCCGTCGTCGTCGACGATCGCCATGTCGACGCCGTAGATCGCCCGGCCCTGCTTGCCGAGCAGGTGCAGTCGTGCATCCCCTTCGAGTTCCGCGTGCTTGCCCTTGAGCGTGCCGACCGTGCCCAGCGGCGACAACTCCGTCATGCCCCAGCCGTGCAGCACCTCGACGCCGTAGTCGTCGATCAGCGTGCGCATCATGGCGGGCGGGCAGGCCGAGCCGCCGATCACGGTGCGCTTGAAGCTCGTGAACTTCAGGCCGTTCTGCTTGACGTGGTTGAGCAGGCCGAGCCACACCGTCGGCACGCCTGCGCTGAAGGTCACGCGCTCGCTCTCGAACAGCTCGTAGAGCGACTTGCCGTCGAGATGCGGGCCCGGCAGCACCAGCTTGGCGCCGACCAGCGGGCACGAATACGGCAGGCCCCAGGCGTTGACGTGGAACATGGGCACCACCGGCAGGATGGTGTCGCGCGCCGAGCAGCCCATCGCGTCGGGCAGCGCCGAGCCGTAGGCATGCAGCAGCGTCGAGCGGTGGCTGTAGACGGCGCCCTTCGGGTGCCCCGTCGTGCCCGAGGTGTAGCAGATGCTCGATGCCGTGTTCTCGTCGAACTCGGGCCAGGCGCAATTGCCGTCCTCGGCCTCGACCAGTTCCTCGTAGCACAGCAGGTTCGGGATCGCGCCGGCCGCCGGCATGTGGGTGCGATCCGTCATCGCGACGAAGTGCTTCACACAGCCGAGCGCCGGCGCCAGCTTCTCGACCAGCGACAGGAAGGTCATGTCGAAGCAGAGGACGCGGTCCTCGGCATCGTTGGCGATCCACGCGATCTGCTCCGGAAACAGGCGCGGGTTGATCGTGTGGCACACGAGCTGCGAGCCCGCGCTGCCGTAGTAGATCTCGAGGTGGCGGTAGCCGTTCCAGGCCAGCGTCGCGACGCGGTCGCCGGCCTCGCAGCCCAGCCGCGCGAGGGCCTGCGCCAGTTTGCGCGCGCGCAACTCGGTGTCGCGGTAGGTGGTGCGGTGCACGTCGCCCTCGACGCGCTTGGAGACGATCTCGGTGTCGGCCGCGTGGAGCGCCGCATGCACCAGCAGCGACGAGATCATCAGCGGCATCTGCATCATCTGGCCGGACAACGGCTTCATCGCGGGCTCCTTCGAATCGGCATGCGCAACCGATGATAGAAAGGCCGGCCCCGCGCCCGCCCCTCCGGTTTACCCCTAGTCGCCGGCGGGCAGCGACGCGTCACTACACTGGCCCGGATGAGCGACGCGCTGCACACCACGCTGGAGCGGCCGGCGCCGGCCGGAATCGGCTGGCGCAACCGCTTCGCCGCACTCGGCCACGCCTTCGCGACCGAGCTGCCGGCCGAGCCGTTGCCGCAGCCGCACTGGGTGGCGCGCAGCGACGCCTGCGCGCGCCTGCTCGGACTGCCCGGCGACTGGTGGCGGCGCGACGACCTGCGCGCGCTCGATGTCTTCAGCGGCAATGCGCTTTGGCCCGGCATGCGGCCGCTGGCCAGCGTCTACAGCGGTCACCAGTTCGGCGTCTGGGCCGGACAGCTCGGCGACGGCCGCGCGCTGTGGCTGGGCGAAATCGACGCGCCGGGCGGCCCATACGAGCTGCAGTTGAAGGGCTCGGGCCGCACGCCCTACTCGCGCATGGGCGACGGCCGCGCCGTGCTGCGCTCGTCGATCCGCGAGTTCCTCTGCTCCGAGGCGATGCACGCGCTCGGCATCCCGACGACGCGCGCGCTCGCCGTCGTCGGCTCGCCGCTGCCGGTGCGCCGCGAGGAGATGGAGTCGGCCGCCGTCGTCACGCGCGTCGCGCCGAGCTTCATCCGCTTCGGCCACTTCGAGCACTTCGCCGCGGCCGAACAGCACGACGCGCTGCGACGGCTCGCCGATTTCGTCATCGAGCACCACCTGCCGGCCTGCCGCGAGGCCGCCGAGCCCTATGCCGCGCTGCTCGAAACCGCGGCACACTCGACCGCCGAGCTGATGGCACAGTGGCAGGCCGTGGGCTTTTGCCACGGCGTGATGAACACCGACAACATGTCGATCCTCGGCCTGACGATCGACTACGGGCCGTTCGGCTTTCTCGATGCCTTCGACCCGGGCCACGTCTGCAACCATTCCGACGACCAGGGCCGCTACGCCTGGGCACGCCAGCCGAGCGTGGCGTTCTGGAACCTGCACGCGCTGGCGCAGGCGCTGCTGCCGCTCGTCGGCAGCACCGAGCGCGCGGTCGCCGCGATCGAGCCGTACAAGACCGCCTTCGCGCGCGCACTGACCGCCCGCATGCGCGCCAAGCTCGGCCTCGCCACCGAGGGGGACGGCGACGGCGCGCTCATCGACGACCTGATGCGCGCGATGGCGGCCGACCGGGTCGACTTCACGATCGCGTTCCGCCGCCTCTCCGGCTTCGTGCCCGGCGCCGCCAACGACGCGCTGCGCGACCTGTTCATCGACCGCGCGGCCTTCGATGCCTGGGCCGCGCGCTACGCCGCACGGCTGCAGCGCGAAGCCGGCGGCGACGCCGAGCGCGCGGCGCGCATGAACCGCGTCAACCCGAAGTACGTGCTGCGCAACCACCTGGCCGAGACGGCGATCCGCCACGCGCGCAGCGGCGACTTCGACGAGACGCATCGCCTGCTGCGCGTTCTCGAGCGGCCGTACGACGAGCAGCCCGAGCACGCGGCTTATGCCGGCTTCCCGCCCGACTGGGCATCGACGATCGAGGTGTCCTGCTCATCATGAGTGCAGCCGACGACAAGCCGCGCAAGGTCGCGAAGACGGACGCCGAGTGGCGCGCCCAGCTCGACCCGGTGCAGTACCAGGTGGCGCGCAACGCGGCGACGGAACCCCCGTTCACCGGCAAGTACTGGGACCATTTCGCGCCCGGCAGCTACAACTGCATCGGCTGCGGGACGCCGCTGTTCGAGTCGGCAACCAAGTTCGACGCCGGCTGCGGCTGGCCGAGTTACTGGCAGCCGGTGAATGCCGAAGTCATCGAGCGCGTGCGCGACACCAGCCACGGCATGGTGCGGGTGGAGGTACGCTGCAACGCCTGCGGCTCGCACCTCGGCCACGTGTTCGACGACGGCCCGGCGCCGACCGGCGAGCGCTACTGCATCAACTCGGCGTCGATCGCCTTCGATCCGGTGCAGAAGTAGCCGTTGCGCCGCGATGCCAGAATGCGGCCTTCGCAGCGACCCGACCACCGATGAAGATCCTGTTCGACTTCCTGCCGATCTTCCTGTTCTTCGGCACCTTCAAGTACGCCGAGACGCAGCGTGACTGGGCGGCCGCCTTCGCGACGGAGCACTTCGGCTTCATGGTGTCGGGCGGCGTCGTCGGGCCGGCCGAGGCGCCGGTGCTGCTCGCGACCTTCGTCGTGATCCTGGCCACGCTGGCGCAGGTGGCTTGGCTGTACGCGCGCCGCCGCAAGGTCGACATGATGCTGTGGGTGAGCCTGGCGCTCGTCGTCGTGCTCGGCGGCGCGACAATCTGGTTCCGCAGCGAGACCTTCATCAAGTGGAAGCCCAGCGTCCTCTACTGGGCGATGGGGCTGGCGTTCTGGCTCAGCCCGCTGTTGCTGCGCAAGAACCTGCTCAAGCTGCTGATCGGCGCGCAACTGACGCTGCCCGACACGGTGTGGCAGCGCCTCAATTTCGCCTGGGTCGCCTTCTTCGGCCTGATGGGGCTGCTCAACATCTACGTCGCCTACACCTTTTCGACCGACGCCTGGGTCAACTTCAAGCTGTTCGGCGGCCTGGGGCTGATGCTGCTGTTCACGCTGGCGCAGGGCATTTACCTCAGCCGGCACCTGCACGACGCCGATACGCCGGCGCGCGAATCAAAATGACGATGAGAGATCCCGCCACCTTCCCGACTCCGGCCGAGATCGAGGCCGCGCTGCGCTCGGCGCTGCAGCCGACGGTGCTCGAGGTGATCGACGACAGCCAGAAGCACATCGGCCATGCCGGCGCGCGTGAAGGCCGCCACTACACGGTGCGCATCGTCAGCGAGCGCTTCGCCGGCAGCACGCGCGTGGCGCGGCATCGTCTCGTGTATCATGCCCTCGACCGGCTGATGCCGCGCGGCATCCACGCCCTCGCGATCGACGCGCGCGCGCCGCACGAGAACTGACCGCCGCCTTGGCCGCGGTCCCGCCGCAACGGCGCGCCGCCCTCCTCCTGAAAGGCCCCTCCCCATGCTGATGAAGAAGTCGTCCCTCGTCGTGTGCCTGTCGCTCGCTCTCGCCGCCGGCGCCGCCCAGGCGCAGAACATCGCCATCGTCAACGGCAAGGCGGTGCCGAAGGCGCGCGCCGACACACTGATCTCTCAGGTGCACAAGCGCGCCGAGGCGCAGGGCCAGCAACCGCCGCCCAATCTGGAGCAGCTCGCGCGCGACAAGGTCGTGCTCGACGAGATCTTCGCGCAGGAAGCGCAGAAGCGCGGCCTCGCCGCCAGCGCCGAATACAAGCAGCAGATGGAGATGGCGCGCCAGGCGCTGCTGATCCAGGCGCTGTTCGCCGACGAGCAGAGAAAGAACCCGATCACCGCCGCCGACGTGACAGCCGAGTACGACAAGCTCAAGACGGCCAACAGCGGCACCGAGTACCGCGCGCGCCACATCCTGGTCGAGAAGGAAGACGAGGCCAAGGCGGCGATCGCGCAGATCAAGGGCGGCGCCAAGTTCGAAGACGTGGCCAAGAAGAGCTCCAAGGACCCGGGATCGGCCGCCAACGGCGGCGATCTCGACTGGGCCGCGGCAGGCAGCTACGTGCCCGAGTTCTCGCAGGCGATGGCCGGGTTGAAGAAGGGCGAGATGACGGAATCGCCCGTCAAGTCGCAGTTCGGCTACCACGTCATCAAGCTCGACGACACGCGCGAAGCGCAGTTCCCGCCGCTCGAGCAGGTCAAGCCGCAGATCGAGCAGCGCCTGTCGCAGATGCGAGAAGTGAAGTTCCGCGACGACCTGCGTGCGAAGGCGAAGACGGACTACAAGTTCAGCCAGTAGTCGCGCGTGCGTTGCACACCGACGGCGCCTTCGGGGCGCCGTTTTCGTTTGCCTACAGCGCCAACGCCCCGCTGTCCACCCGCCCCGCCTCGATGCGCAGTTGCCGGTCACAGCGCGACGCGATGGCGCGGTCGTGGGTGACGAGGACGAGCGTCGTGCCGGCCTCGCGGTTGAGGTCGAACATCAGCTCCATCACGGTCTCGCCGGTCGCGAAGTCGAGGCTGCCGGTCGGCTCGTCGGCCAGCAGCACGGCGGGGCGCACGACGAAGGCGCGCGCCAGCGCGACGCGCTGCTGCTCGCCGCCCGAGAGCACGCGCGGGTAGTGGCCGAGCCGCTCGCCGAGGCCCACGCGGCGCAGCATCTCGGTGGCCTGCGCCCGCGCGTCGGCGCGGCCCTGCAGCTCGAGCGGCAGCATCACGTTCTCGAGCGCCGTGAGGTTGCCGAGAAGCTGAAAGCTCTGGAACACGAAGCCGACCTTGGCGGCGCGCACTGCGGCGCGCGCATCCTCGTCGAGCGCGAACAAGTCGGTGCCGGCGAGCCGCACGCGGCCCGAGGTCGGCGTGTCGAGCCCGGCGATGATCGACAGCAGCGTGCTCTTGCCCGAGCCCGAGGCGCCGACGATGGCGGCCGATTCCCGCGCATTCAGCGTGAAATCGATGTCGTGGAGAATGGTCAGCACACCGGTCGAGTCGCGCACCTGCTTGGTGACACGCTCGACTTCGATGATGGGTTGGGACATGGCAGCAGCAAAGAAGGAATTGGAATCGACGAGCCGGCGGCGCTGGCTGGGCCACTGTAGCGCGCTCGCGCTGGCCGCCGCTGCCGGCAGGTCATTCGCGGCACCGCCGAGGAACGACGGCCGCGCGAAGCTGCTCGTCGTCGGCGACAGCATGTCGGCCGAGTACGGACTGCGCCGCGGCGCCGGCTGGGTCGCGCTGCTGGAGCAACGCCTCTCGCGCGACAAGATCGCCGCCGAGGTGATCAATGCCAGCATCAGCGGCGACACCACGTCGGGCGGGCGGGTGCGGCTGCCGGCGCTGCTGCGCCAGCACCGGCCGACGCACGTCATGCTGGAACTCGGCGGCAACGACGCGCTGCGCGGCCTGCCCCTCGGCCAGACGCAGGCCAACCTGGCCGAGATGGCGCGCGCCGCACGCGGCGCCGGCGCTCAGGTCGTGATCGCCGGCATGCAGGTGCCGCCGAACTACGGCCGCCAGTACGGCGCCGACTTCGCGGCCGTGTTCGCCAGTGTCGCGCGCAGCGAGAAGGCGGCGCTGGTGCCGTTCCTGCTCGCCGGCGTGGCCGACGCGGCCGAAGCCGAGACGCTGTTCCAGCCCGACCGCATCCACCCCAACGAACGCGCGCAGCCGCGCATCCTCGACAACGTGTGGCCGGTGCTGCGGCCGCTGCTCGCGCCGCGCGGCTGAACGCTTCAGCCGCGCTCGCCGCGGCCGCCGCGACTCTCGCGGCCGTCGCCGCGCCCATCGCCACCCCGCCCTTCGCGACCCTGCGGCGGCGCGACCATCGGGGCGCTTCGGCGCCCCGGATCGAACTGCGGTTGCGGCTGGGGCGGCGGCTGCATCGGCGGCTGCGGGCGCGCCGCGGGCATCGCGGCGGGCGGCGGCGCGCCAAGCCCCGGGCGAGCGCCGTCGTGGCCGTTGCCGCGCGGCTCGCGCCGCTCGGGCATCGGCTGGGGCACCGGGACCGGCATCGGTGCCGGCACGACGCGGCGTGCGCCGTCATCGCCGCCGTGCCCGGGGAACTCGCGCCGCTCCTGCTTGGGCATCGGCGCAGGCCGCTGCTCCATGCGGTCGCCGCGGTCGAAGCGCTCACCGCGGTCGCGGTCGCCACGCTCGCTGCGACCCTGCGGCGCGACGATGTTCGGTGCGGCCTGCGGCGGCATGGCGCGCGGCACCGGAGCCGGCATCGGCGTCGGATCGGGGCGCGGCACGCGCCCGAGCTCGGGGCGCGGGTCCGACGGCAGCGGCAGCGGCTGGCGCGGCGTGCGCCCGAAGTCGGGCGCCGAATCGGGAACGCCGCGCGGCGGAAAGCCGGGGCGCACGCCGGGATCGCGCGCCGGCGGCGCGCCGGAGTCG
>CAYJLV010000036.1:0-44257 GCA_964371405.1 uncultured Burkholderiaceae bacterium | reverse complement strand
TGCAGGGCGCGACCGACATCGGCCCGAACCCGGATTCGCTGCCCGGCTACTACGGCCTGGCCGAGGGCTCGTGGAAGCACTTCGCCAAGGTCTGGGACGTCGACTTCGAGTGGATCAAGAAGCAGTACGCGCCCGGGATGATGACCAAGTCGGGCATGACGGTGTCGCGCTGGATCGACGGCGTGATGGAGAAGAACGAGCTGATCGACCAGGACTCGAACCTGCGCGGCCTGTTCTTCTGGGGCCACGCCCCGAACTCGCAGAGCCGCGGCCTCGAGATGAAGAAGGCGATGGACAAGCTCGATCTGCTGGTCGTCGTCGATCCCTACCCGTCGGCGACGGCGGCGATGGCGGCGATGCCCGGCAAGCCGGAAGACCTGAACGCGAACCGCGCGGTCTACCTGCTGCCGGCGTGCACGCAGTTCGAAACCTCGGGCTCGGTGACGGCATCGAACCGCTCGCTGCAGTGGCGCGAGCAGGTGATCGAGCCGTTGTTCGAGTCGCGCTCCGACCACATGATCATGTACCAGCTCGCCGACAAGCTCGGCTTCGGCAAGGAACTGGTCAAGAACTTCAAGATGCAGAAGGTCAAGGGCATGGACGAGCCCCTGCCCGAGGACATGCTGCGCGAGATCAACCGCTCGTGCTGGACCATCGGCTACACCGGCCAGAGCCCGGAGCGGCTGAAGGCGCACATGCGCAACATGAACGTCTTCGACGTGAAGACGCTCAAGGCCCGGGGCGGCATCGACAAGGAGACCGGCTACAAGCTCGACGGCGACTATTTCGGTCTGCCCTGGCCGTGCTACGGCACGGCGGCGATCAAGCACCCGGGCTCGCCGAACCTGTACGACACGTCCAAGGCGATGATGGAAGGCGGCGGCAACTTCCGCGCCAACTTCGGCGTCGAACGCGACGGCGTCAACCTGCTCGCCGAAGACGGCTCGCACTCGAAGGGCGCCGAGATCACCACGGGGTACCCGGAGTTCGACCACATCCTGCTCAAGAAGCTCGGCTGGTGGGGCGACCTGACCGACGCCGAGAAGGCGGCCGCCGAGGGCAAGAACTGGAAGACCGACCTGTCGGGCGGCATCCAGCGCGTGTCGATGGCGCACGGCTGCCATCCGTGGGGCAACGCCAAGGCGCGCGCCGTGGTGTGGAACTTCCCCGACCCGGTACCGCTGCACCGCGAGCCGATCTATTCGCCGCGCGCCGACCTCGTCGCCAAGTACCCGACGCACGACGACAAGAAGGCGTTCTGGCGCCTGCCCACGCTCTACAAGTCGGTGCAGGAGAAGAACAAGGACATCGGCAAGCAGTTCCCGCTGATCATGACCAGCGGCCGCCTCGTCGAGTACGAAGGCGGCGGCGAGGAGACGCGCTCCAACCCGTGGCTGGCCGAGCTGCAGCAGGACATGTTCGTCGAGATCAACCCCGCAGCCGCCAACGACCGCGGCATCCGCAACGGCGAGATGGTGTGGGTCAAGACGCCGAGCGGTGCGCGCCTCAACGTCAAGGCGCTCGTCACCGAGCGCGTCGACCGCGAGACCGTGTTCCTGCCGTTCCACTTCTCGGGGCGCTGGCAGGGCGTCGACCTCAAGTCCTACTACCCGGCGGACGCCTATCCGGTGGTGCGCGGCGAGGCGGTCAATACGGCAACGACCTACGGCTACGACAGCGTGACGATGATGCAGGAAACCAAGACCACGGTCTGTCAGGTCGAGAAGGCCGCTTAACAGGAGCGCAGATGGACCCCCAAGCTCACATTCGTTCGCTGCCCCCCGAGGGGGCGCCGTCCTCCTTTGGGGCGGCCCGGCAGGAGGACTGACATGGCAAGAATGAAATTCATCTGCGATGCCGAGCGCTGCATCGAATGCAACGGCTGCGTCACCGCCTGCAAGCAGGAACATGAGGTGCCGTGGGGCGTGAACCGCCGCCGCGTCGTCACCCTCAACGACGGCGTGCCGGGCGAGCGCAGCATCTCGGTGGCGTGCATGCACTGCTCGGACGCACCGTGCATGGCCGTGTGCCCGGTCGACTGCTTCTACCGCACCGACGAGGGCGTCGTGCTGCACGACAAGGACGTCTGTATCGGTTGCGGCTACTGCTCCTATGCCTGCCCGTTCGGCGCGCCGCAGTTTCCGACCAACGGCAACTTCGGCCTGCGCGGCAAGATGGACAAGTGCACCTTCTGCGCCGGCGGTCCCGAAGACAACGGCAGCCAGGCCGAGTTCGACAAGTACGGTCGCAACCGCCTCTCCGAAGGCAAGCTGCCGGCCTGCGCCGAGATGTGCTCGACCAAGGCGCTGCTCGGCGGCGACGGCGACGTCGTCGCCGACATCTTCCGCACCCGCGTGCTCGCCCGCGGCAAGGGCAGCGAGGTCTGGGGCTGGGGCACCGCCTACGGCAAGCCGGCGCAGGGCGGCGGCGCCCCCACCGCGCCGAAGCCGGCCACGACGGGAGTCAAGTCATGAAGGCGAGCCGCGTTGGGTGGATCGTCGGCGGCGCGCTCGCGCTCGCGCTGGCCGGTTGCGGCGAGAAGCCGCAGATGCTCGAAGCGGGCAAGAAGAAGCCCGACGCGAAGGCTTGGGAGGCCAACAACAGCCCGTTCCTGGCCAGCGGCTACAAGGCGGGCGACGAGGCGGCGTGGGAGCAGCAGATGCGAAGGCGCGCGCAGACCCAGAACGAGTACGCGCGCGACGTCGCCAAGTGAGCCCTTCGGGGTGCCGCCTTGCGGCGCCCCGAACCTCTGGAGGAAGATTCATGCGAGGCTTGATGCGGCAGTGGTTGCTCGGTGCGATGGTCGCACTCGCGCTCGGCGGGGCCTGGGCCCAGGACAACGCGGCTGCCGGCAGTGCGCCGCCGGCCGGCTTCGTGGCGCCGCCCGAGCCCAAGCCCGGCGAGACCAACGCTCAGCGCGCGAAGTCACAGCCCGGCAACAACGCGCCGTTCTGGCGCGGCGTGCGCGAATCGGGCCACGTCGAGGGTTACACGACGCTGCCCAACAACGAGGGCGGCACGCTGGTGCAGGAGTTCCGCCAGTACCCCGGATCGCTGATGACGACGGCCGGCGAGGCCTGGCGTCAGGTGCGCAACGACTGGATCATTCCCTACGGCGGCGCGCTGCTGCTGATCGTCGCCGCGGCCATCGCGCTGTTCTTCTGGCGCGTCGGCATGATCGGCCGCGCCGAGGCCGACGGTGCGCGCCAGATCGAGCGCTTCACGCCGTTCGAGCGCGTGGCGCACTGGGCGAACGCGATCACCTTCGTCATCCTCGCCGTGTCGGGGCTGGTGATGGCGTTCGGCAAGTTCGTGCTGCTGCCGCTGATCGGAGCCACGCTGTTCGGCTGGCTGAGCTATGCGCTGAAGACGGCGCACAACTTCGCCGGCCCGGTGTTCGCCGTCTCGCTGGTGATCGTGATCCTCACCTTCGTGCGCGACAACCTGCCGCGCAAGGGCGATCTGCGCTGGCTCGTGCGCCTCGGCGGTCTCACGTCGGAGCACGAGATCCCGTCGCACCGCTTCAACGCGGGCGAGAAGGTGATCTTCTGGCTCGGCGTGTTCGCGGCCGGCCTCGTCGTCGTCGCGTCGGGGCTGGTGCTCGACAAGCTGGTGCCGGGGCTGGCCTATACGCGCGGCGACATGCAGGTCGCGCACATCGTGCACGGCGTCGCGACGATGCTGATGATGGCGATGTTCCTCGGCCACATCTACATCGGCACGATCGGCATGCGCGGCGCCTACGCCGCAATGCGCACCGGCTACGTCAACGAGGAGTGGGCGCGCGAGCACCACGAGTACTGGCACGACGACATCAGAGCCGGCCGCATTCCCGCGCGCCGCTCTGCCGAGGCGAAGTCGGCGCCCGCGCAGCCGCTCGCCCAGGGTTGAACCTCCCGCAAGCCACACGATCATTCACGGAGCGCACGATGTCCGGACCCCGAATCCCGCTGATCACCGCCGCCCTCGCCATCGCCTGCGGCGCTGCATTCGCCAAGCTGCCGCCGCTCACCGACGAAGCCAAGGCCAAGGCGGCCGAGGCGTCCGCCAAGACGGCGTGGAGCGGCAAGGTCGCCGACTACCAGCTCTGCAAGGCGCAGGACCGCGTCGTTGCGCGCTACGCGGCCGACGCGAAGCAGGCCGGCAAGGACGTGAAGCCCGTGGCGCAGACGGCGGCCTGCGCCGACCCGGGGCCCTTCGTCTACACGCCGCCGGGCGCCGCGCCGGCGCCCGCACCGGCCGCCGCAGCGGCCCCGGCGAAGAAGTCCTGACGCTGCGCCGGGTCGCCGGACAGGCCGCCGCGGGCGACCTGCCCGCTTCTGTAGAGTGGGCGC
Source organism: uncultured Burkholderiaceae bacterium (assembly GCA_964371405.1). Classification (GTDB taxonomy): domain Bacteria; phylum Pseudomonadota; class Gammaproteobacteria; order Burkholderiales; family Burkholderiaceae_C; genus JAMHWF01. Next base: position 39,923 of record CAYJLV010000036.1, on the reverse strand, counting down.
CATGCCAGTCCGACTGACCGACGCGCGCGCCCCTCTCACGCACGAGCTCGACGTGCTCGACGAGTACGGCGAACGCCGCCGCATTGCCATTCCCGCCGAGCGCGCGCTGACCGTGTTCGTCGACACGCGCGAACTCGTCACGCTGATGACGCTGGGCGCCGCGCCCGAGCTGCTCGTGCTCGGCTACCTGCGCAACCAGCGCCTCGTCTCGGGCATCGACGACATCGACTCCGTCACCGTCGACTGGGACGTCGAGGCCGCTGCCGTGCGCACGCGCCGCGGCATCGACGACTTCGACGCCAAGACGGCCAAGCGCGTCGTCACGACCGGCTGCGGCCAGGGCACGGTGTTCGGCGACCTGATGGGCGAGGTCGACGCCATCGAGCTCGCGCCGCCCTCCGAACCGGCAGCGCGCATCAGCCAGGCCACGCTCTATACGCTGCTCGACGCGATGCGCGCCAAGGAGAGCACCTACAAGTCGTCCGGCTCGGTGCACGGCTGCGCGCTGTTTCGCCAGGGCGAGTTGCTGCTGTTCGTCGAGGACGTCGGCCGCCACAACGCCATCGACACGATCGCCGGCTGGATGTGGATCAACGGCGTCGACGGCCGCGACAAGATCTTCTACACGACGGGCCGCCTGACCAGCGAGATGGTCATCAAGTCGGCGCAGATGGGCGTGCCGATCGTCGTCTCCCGCAGCGGCATCACGCAGATGGGCCTCGAAGTCGCGCAGCGTCTGGGCATGTGCCTGTTCGGTCGCGCGACGAACCGCCACTTCATCTGCTACTGCGGCTTCGAGCGCTTCGACGCGCAGCCCGAACCGAAGCGCGCGGTCGCCTGACGCGCTCCGCGCTCAGCCCGGGAGGACCTCCTTGCCGGGCTGCGCCAGCCCGGCACCGATGGCGGCCGAGTTGTTCAGCTCCAGCGCATGCACGGCCAGCCAGGCGGCGGCCTTCTTCATCGTCTTCGTCTCCTATCGCACGATGGCGCGCGCTGCGCGCCGCGCGCTGTAGATGCAGCCGCCGAGGAAAGTGCCCTCGAGGCCGCGCAGTCCGTTCATGCCGCCGCCGCCGAAGCCGGCCGCCTCGCCCGCGGCCCACAGGCCCGGGATCGGCGTGCCGGCCTCGCTCAGCACGCGGCTGTCGAGGTCGGTCTGGATGCCGCCCAGACTCTTGCGGCTGATGATGAACTCGCGGATCGCGATCAGCGGCATCGCCCCCGTGTCGACGATCTTCTGGAACTTGCAGGTGCGCAGGCGGTCGCCGCGCCAGCGCCGCAGGTGCGCGATGCGGCGCAGCTGCTCGTTGTTGTGCAGCGTCGGGCCGCGGTCGATCTCGGCGTCCCAGCGCTCGACCGCGCGGCGCACGGTGCCGGCGTCGACGGCGTCGTCGCCCTGCAGCGCGTTCATCTTCGCGACCAGCTCGGGCAGCGAGCCGGCCGTCACCACGTCCTCGCAGTGCTCGATCAGCTCGTCGACGAGCCAGCGGTTGCCGAGCAGCGTGTCGCGCAGGAAGCGCGGCGCCGAACGGTCGCGCAGCGAGGGGTTGAACTCGGCGCCCGAGACCGCCAGCTCCTTGAGCGCGATGCGCCGGTTGAGCACTTGCCACGAATAGGCGCGCTGCTGCCGGCAGATCTGCGTCACCAGGTCGCGCGTGTCGAAGCCGCTGACCAGCGGCTGCGGCCCGATGCGCTCGCCGCGCCAGTTCAGCCACAGCGCCGAGCGCGGCGGCACGAGCGACAGGCCGTGCGCCGGCTTGCGCGGCTTCCAGTGGTGCACGCCGGCAGCGTAGTTCCACATCCGGTCGAGCCAGGTGAGATTGGCGCCGATACCGCGTGCGGCGTCGTGCAGCGTCCCGTCGGCATAGCGGTGCGATCCGTTGAGCAGCGTGGCCGGCGGCGTGCCCCAGTCGGCGTGCCAGTGCCGGCGCACGCGCTCGAGGCTGCCGTTGATGCCGCCGGCGGCGACGAGCACGGCGGCGTCGGCGCGCGCGACGAACTCGCCGCTGCCGTCTTCGAGCGCGCCGCGGCAGCCGGCGATGCGCCCGCCTTCGTCGAGCAGCGCCTCGACGCGATGGCCGAAGCGCAGCGTCAGCGCGCTGCGCCGCGGGTGCGCCTGCAGCGCGGCGATCAGCTGCGTCGCCAGCCGCTGGCCGCTGCCCCAGGTGACGTGCCAGCGCGGCACCGAATTGCCCTCGCCGTGCAACCCGCGCTCGACCCACAGCGGCAGCGGCAGGAAGCCGATGTCGCGCGCCTTCAGCCAGCGGTAGACCTCGCCCAGGCTGTCGTTGACATAGGCCTCGGCCCAGCGCCGCGGCCACAGCTCGGCCGCCGGGTCGCGGCCGAAGTCGCCGAACGAGAGCCAGTCGCGCAGCGCGAGCTCGGGCGTGTCGCGGATGCCCGAGCGCTGCTGCTCGGGCGTGCCGACGAGGAAGATGCCCCCGAAGCTCTCGCGCGCGAGCCCGCCGAAGGCGGCCTCGGCGTCGCGGTCGAGCAGCGTGACGCCGCGGCCGGCGTCGAGCAGCTCCAGCGCGGCGACGATGCCGGCCAGGCCGCCGCCCACGATGACGACATCGTCGCGATAGGGATGCACCGTCTCCTCCTCGCCGCTTCCGTGCAATGCCGTTGCGTGCGCTGCCGCGATTGTTCTTCAGCCGGCGCCGGCGCGGTGTCGCGCGGCCGACACGAAACGCGCGAGCGAGACGGTCGACGGTGAGGGCGCGCAGGCGCTTGCGCGGCGTGCCCGGTCAGGCCGGATGCGCCAGGTCGCGCAGGCGCGTCGGGCCGACGCGCGACTCGATGGCCTGCAGCATCGCCCGGTTCCAGCCGAGCGCGAACAGCCACTCGGCGACGACGAACATCGGGCCGACCAGCAGGCCGACCAGATCGTCGACGAAGGCGGGCTTGCGCCCCTCGTAGTAGTGGCCGATGAACTGGATGATCCAGCCGAGCACGAAGCAGCCGAGCCCCCAGGTCAGCCGGCTCGTCGTGCCGGCGCCGCCGGTGAGCTGGTGCGCGAGCCAGAACAGCACGCCGGTGGCGAAGGCGGTCGCGGCGCCGAGCACGAGGTGGCGGCTCAGGTACCACAGCGCGGCGGCGGCGAAGACGAGCCAGGCCGGCGTCAACCCCCAGCCGCCGAGGCCGAACGAAGGCCGCGACAGCAGCACGCCGATCGCGAACACGATCAGCGGGATGCCGACCGAGTGCGTCGCGATGTTGCGGCGGTCGCGGTGGTAGGCCGCGTAGTGCGACAGCAGGTCGAGGGCGGTACGACGCGTGGCCATGTCCTGGATCTCCGATGCGGGCCGGGCTGCTCCAGGGCCGGCGCGCTGTCAAAATTCAGTCACGTTTTGCCGGTGGCGTCAATGGCGCAGGTCATCGGGACTGCCGGCCGGAGGGGATCGGCGCCGTCCCTACAATCGGCGCTTCGACGCAGCACCGGACCAGCCCCGCGCCATGAGCATCAAGAGCGACAAGTGGATCCGCCGCATGGCGCAGCAGCACGGCATGATCGAGCCGTTCGAGCCCGGCCAGGTGCGCCACGCCCCCGATGGCCACAAGATCGTCAGCTACGGCACCTCGAGCTACGGCTACGACATCCGCTGCGCGCCCGAGTTCAAGGTCTTCACCAACATCTACAGCACCGTCGTCGACCCGAAGAACTTCGACGAACGCAGCTTCGTCGACATCGCTGCCGATGTCTGCGTGATCCCGCCCAACAGCTTCGCGCTGGCGCGCACTGTCGAGTACTTCCGCATCCCGCGCAACGTGCTGACGATCTGCCTGGGCAAGAGCACCTATGCGCGCTGCGGCATCATCGTCAACGTGACGCCGTTCGAGCCCGAATGGGAAGGCTACGTGACGCTCGAGTTCAGCAACACGACGCCGCTGCCGGCCAGGATCTATGCCGGCGAGGGCTGCGCGCAGGTGCTGTTCTTCGAGAGCGACGAGGTCTGCGAGACCTCCTACAAGGACCGCGGCGGCAAGTACCAGGGCCAGCGCGGCGTGACGCTGCCGAAGACCTGACGGCGACAGGCGCCGATGGAGGCTCTCGATGAAGTGGCAAGGCGGGCGTGAGAGCGACAACGTGGAGGACCGGCGCGTCGGCGGCGGCGGGTTGCCGGGCGGCATCCGGCTCGGCGGCGGGCGCGGCATCGGGTTGGGCACGATCGCCATCGCGCTCGTCGCGGGCTGGATTTTCGGCATCAACCCGCTGACGATCCTGGGCGTGCTCGGCGGCGGCGAGGCGGGGGTCACGCAACAGCAGCAGGCGCCGGCGCAGCGCCCGCCGGCCGACGACACGATGGCGCGCTTCGTCTCGACGGTGCTCGCCGATACCGAGGACGTCTGGCGCGCGCAGTTCCGCAGCGCCGGCCGCGAGTACCGCGATCCCAAGCTGGTGCTGTTTCGCGGCTCGACACCCACCGCCTGCGGCTACGGCCAGGCGGCGATGGGGCCGTTCTACTGCCCCGGCGACGAGAAGGTCTACATCGACCTCGACTTTTACGAGACGATGCGCACGCGGCTCGGCGCGCCGGGCGACTTCGCGCAGGCCTACGTGATCGCGCACGAGGTCGGCCACCACGTGCAGCAGTTGCTGGGCATCAGCGGGCAGGCCGAGCAGGCGCGCGCGCGCGCCGGGTCGCAGGCGCAGGCCAACGCGATCAGCGTGCGCGTCGAGTTGCAGGCTGACTGCTTCGCCGGCGTGTGGGCACATCACGCCAACGCGGCGCGCCAGGTGCTGGAGCAGGGCGACATCGAGGAAGCGATGAACGCCGCCGCGCAGATCGGCGACGACGCGCTGCAGCGCAAGAGCCAGGGTGCCGTCGTGCCCGAGAGCTTCACGCACGGATCGAGCGAGCAGCGCGTGAGCTGGTTCAAGCGCGGGCTGCAGAGCGGCAGCCTCGCGCAGTGCGACACCTTCGCGGTGCGCCGGCTGTAACGGCGTTCGATGACACCCTCTCCCGCAAGGCGGGAGAGGGCCGGGGCGAGGGCCGCGCGGGGGGCAGCGTCGCGGCTGCGTCGCCAGGCCCCGCTCAATACGTGCCCGGCACCAGCACGCTGCGGTCGACGCCCTTGACGTCGGTGCGGCCGCAGAAGGCCATCGTGAGGTCGAGCTCCCGGTGGATGATCTCCAGCGCGCGGCGCACGCCGGGCTCGCCCATCGCTCCCAGGCCGTAGAGGAAGGCGCGGCCGATCATCGTGCCCTTGGCGCCGAGCGCGACGGCCTTGAGCACGTCCTGCCCGCTGCGCACGCCGCTGTCCATCCAGACCTCGACCTTGGAGCCGACGGCGTCGACGATCGGCAGCAGCGCGGCGATCGAAGAGGGCGCGCCGTCGAGCTGGCGTCCGCCGTGGTTGCTGACGACGATCGCGTCGGCGCCGCTGTCGGCGGCGATGCGCGCGTCCTCGACGTCCATGATGCCCTTGAGGATCAGCTTGCCGCCCCAGAGCTTCTTGATCCTCTCGACGTCGCTCCAGTTCAGGGTCGGGTCGAACTGCTGGTTGGTCCACGCCGACAGCGAGCTCATGTTCTCGACGCCCTCGACGTGGCCGACGATGTTGCGGAACTCGCGCCGCTTGGTGCCGAGCATGCCCATGCACCAGCGCGGCTTGGTCGCCATGTTCACGAGGTTGGCCAGCGTCAGCTTGGGCGGCGCAGTCAGGCCGTTCTTCAGGTCCTTGTGGCGCTGGCCGATGATCTGCAGGTCGACCGTGAGCATCAGCGCCGAGCAGCGCGCCGCCTTGGCGCGCTCGATCAGGCGCTCCATGAAGGCGCGGTCGCGCATCACGTAGAGCTGGAACCAGAACGGCGCGCTGGTGTGCTCGCGCACGTCCTCGATCGAGCAGATGCTCATCGTCGAGAGCGTGAACGGGATGCCGAACGCCTCGGCCGCGCGCGCCGCGAGGATCTCGCCGTCGGCGTGCTGCATGCCCGTGATGCCGGTCGGCGCGATGGCCACCGGCATGGCGACATCGTGGCCGATCATCGTGGTGCGCGTCGTGCGCTTCTCGATGTCGATCGCGATGCGCTGGCGCAGCTTGATCTTGGCGAAGTCGCTCTCGTTCTCGCGGTAGGTCGTCTCGGTCCACGAACCCGAGTCGGCATAGTCGTAGAACATGCGCGGCACACGGCGCTGCGCGAGCACGCGCAGGTCTTCGATGTTGGTGATGACGGGGGGCATGGGGCGGTCTGCTGTCGCCCGGAGCGGGCGCGGGGGATTATCGATCAGCCGCCGGGCGGGCCGCCGCAGGATCAACCCGCAGCAGGTGCGGGCGGTGCCTCGGCGTCGGCGTCGCCGAACAGCGGCAGGCTCGCCGCGGCCTCGGCACCTGCCGCCGCGTCGGTCGGTCGGCGCGCGCTGCCGGTCCGCCCCGCGGCGGCCGGCGCATCGGCGCGCGCCAGCGAGCCCACGCGCACGCCGAGCAGGCGCAGGCGCTGCGTCAGCTCGACGCGCTTGAGGCATTCGCCGGCGGTGCGGCGGATGCGCTTCGCGTCGGCGGTGGGTGCGGCCAGCGACTGGTCGCGCGTCACGGTGCGGAAGTCGTCGTAGCGCAGCTTGATGCCGATGGTGCGGCCGGCGTAGCCCTTGCGCTGCAGGTCGGCGGCGACCTGCTCGCACAGCTGCGTGAAGATGCGCGACAGCGCCGCGCGGTCGTGCACCGCGTGCAGGTTGCGCTCGAACGTCGTCTCGCGGCTGATCGAGACGGGCTCGCTGTGCGTGACGACGGGGCGGTCGTCGCGGCCGTGCGCTGCGTTCGCGAGCCAGGCGCCGTAGCTGCGGCCGAACTGAGCGACGAGCAGCGCCGGGTCGGCCGCGGCCAGATCGCCCACCGTCGCGATGCCCAGCGTCGCCAGCTTCGCTGCCGCCTTCGGACCGATGCCGTTGACCTTGCGCACCGCCAGCGGCCACACGCGCGCCGGCACGTCGGCCGCGCCGAGCAGCAGCGTCAGGCCGTCGGGCTTGTCGAGCTCCGACGCGATCTTGGCGAGCAGCTTGTTGGGCGTGACGCCGATCGAGCAGGTGAGGCCGGTCGCGCGCAGCACGTTGTTCTTGATCTGCAGCGCGACGTCGCGTGCGCCGCCCAGCGGATCGTGGCCGACGACGTCGCGCACGCCGGGCACGTCGGTGAGGTCGATGTAGATCTCGTCGATGCCGCGGTCTTCGATCACCGGCGCAACTTCGGCCACGGCGGCCTTGAAGCGCCGCGAGTAGAGGCGGTACTGCTCGAAGTCGACCGGCAGCAGGATCGCGTCGGGCGCGCGCTGCGCCGCCTTCATCAGCCCCATCGCCGAGTGCACGCCGAGATCGCGCGCCGCGTAGGTGGCCGTCGTGGCGACGCCGCGGCCGGCGTAGCCGCGCAGCCGCGCGAACTCGCGCGTGCCGTCGGCGCGCAGCACCGGCTGATGGCGCCGCCCGCCGCCGATCACGACCGGCAGGCCTTTCAGCTCGGGATAGCGCAGCAGCTCGACCGACGCATAGAAGGCGTCCATGTCGAGGTGGGCGACGATGCGCTCGGGCAGCACGGGCATGGCAGTGTCGATTGTCGGTGCGCGCGCCGCCGCGCGGGAGGGCTCGTCGCCTGGCGAACGACCCTGGTGTCGTCATGCATCGGCGTATCCGAATATGCTGCTGTTTACTGACTCACCCGTGACGAGGAGGCCTCATGTACGGACCCATCACCGTCCCGTTCGGCGCGAAGATGCTCTTCAATACGGTCAAGCTCCGGCCGGGCGTCGCGATGGACGACGTCGAAGTGGCGCTGGCCGAGATGTGCAATGTCGTCAAGGAGACGTACGGCGGCGACCGGGGCGGCTTCGTCGCCGGGCAGGTGTTCCGCTTTTCCGGCTTCGTCTCCGACGAGGGCTCGCTCGGCGGCACGTCGGGCGCCGGCCACGACCTCGCCATCGTGACCTACTGGCGCTCGTTCGAGCAGCACGAACGCTCGCATGCCGATGCCGCGTTCCGCGAGAAGTTCACCGCCCTCGGCGCACTGAGCGCAGGCTCGCAGGAGCTCGGCTACGACATGCTCTGGCAGGGAGCGCCCGACCACCAGTAGCTGCCACCGGGCAGCGGCGGCGCGCGTGTCAGCCGGCGAGCCGCGCGCGGTGCCGCGCCACCTGCGCGCGCACCTGCGCCGGCGCCGTGCCGCCGAGCGTGTTGCGCGCGTTCAGCGAGCCGCGCAAGCTCAGCACGGCGTAGACGTCGTTGTCGATCTTCGGGTGGAAGCCCTGCAGCGCATCGAGCGGCAGCTGCGCCAGGTCGACGCCCTGCGCGATCGCCTCCTTCACCGCATGCGCGACGACTTCGTGCGCGTCGCGGAACGGCAGGCCCTTCTTGACGAGGTAGTCGGCGAGGTCGGTCGCCGTCGCATAGCCCTTGAGCGCGGCGCGCTCCATCGCCTCGGCCTTGACCGCGATGCCGGCCGCCATGCCGGCGAAGAGGCGCAGCGTGTCCTTGAGCGTGTCGACGGTGTCGAACAGCGGCTCCTTGTCTTCCTGGTTGTCCTTGTTGTAGGCCAGCGGCTGGCCCTTCATCAGCGTGATCAGCGCCATCAGATGGCCGACGACGCGGCCCGTCTTGCCGCGCGCCAGCTCGGGCACGTCGGGGTTCTTCTTCTGCGGCATGATCGAGCTGCCGGTGCAGTAGCGGTCGGGCAGTTCGATGAAGCCGAAGTTCTGGCTCATCCACAGGATCAGCTCTTCCGACAGGCGCGACACGTGCACCATCACCAGGCTGGCAGCCGCCGTGAACTCGATCGCGAAGTCGCGGTCGCTCACGGCGTCGAGCGAGTTCTGGCACACGCAGGCACGGCCCTCGTCGTCCACCATCCCCAGCGTGCGTGCGACGTGCTCGCGGTCGAGCGGGTAGCTGGTGCCGGCCAGGGCGGCGGCGCCCAGCGGCAGCCGGTTGACTCGGCGGCGCACGTCGGCCAGGCGCTCGGCATCGCGCGCGAACATCTCGACATACGCCAGCAGGTGGTGGCCGAAGCTCACCGGCTGCGCCACCTGCAGGTGTGTGAAGCCGGGCAGGATGACGTCGACGTGGCGTTCGGCCTGCCCGACCAGCGCGCGCTGCAGGTCGGCGAGCAGCGCGTCGATGGCGTCGATCTCGTCGCGCAGCCACAGCCGCACGTCGGTCGCGACCTGGTCGTTGCGCGAGCGGCCGGTGTGCAGGCGCTTGCCGGCGTCGCCGACGAGCTGCGTCAGCCGCGCCTCGATGTTGAGGTGCACGTCTTCGAGCGCGAGCTGCCAGTCGAATGTGCCGGCGTCGATTTCGGCGCCGATCGTCGCCAGGCCGCGCTGGATCGCGGCCCAGTCGTCGGCGCAGAGGATGCCCTGTGCGTGCAGCATCCCGGCGTGCGCCAGCGAACCCGCGATGTCGGCGCGTGCGAGGCGGCGGTCGAACGACACGCTGGCGGTGTAGCGCTGCACCAGCGCGTCCACCGGCTCGGAGAACAGCGCGGACCAGGCCTGGGCCTTGTTGTCGAGGGGGTTCGATGACATTCGGTAACGGAGCCTGCTAGGCGGGCGCGCGGGGCTCGGAGACAATCGCGCTCGGTACGGCCTTCATTCTATCGACGCGCCGCGCGAGCGGCGTCTGCTGCGGCTCCACGATGACCGAACGCGACACCGTCCCCTCGCGCCTCGACGTGCCGACGACGCGCCCTTCGTCGCTCGACGCCGCGTCGACGCGCCCGAGCGAGCTGCGCAGCGGCCTGTTCGGCTCGTCGGTGCTCGGCCAGCTCGACGCGCAGGCGCAGGCCGCGCGCAGCAGCGGCGCCGGATCGGCGTTCGACGTCTGCCACGTCGGCGTCGTGCTGCGCGCCGTGCTGCTGGTGCAGGCCGTCGTCGCCCTGGGCGTGCTCTTCACCGCCGGCGGCTGGGGCGAATGGGTCGACCGGCTCGCGCGCGGCTCGATCATGTCGCTGTGGGCCGTCGTCGCCTGGCTGGTCGCGTCGTGCGCGCTCAAGCGCTGGCTGGCGCACCTGCCGACCGCCTGGCAGTGGGCGGCGGCGATGTCGCTCGGCGCGCTGTGCGCCGCGCTCGGCGCTGCGCTGCTGCGCTATACGACGCTCGCGGCGCTGCCCGCGCATAGCTGGCTCGCGCCGCTGCTCAGCGGCGCGGCGATGGCCGGGGCGCTGTTCTACTGGCTGCGGCTGCGCGCGCAGGCGCAGCTGCCGGCCGACACGACGGCCCGGCTGGCGGAGCTGCAGTCGCGCATCCGGCCGCACTTCCTGTTCAACACGCTCAACACGGCGGTCACTCTGGTGCGGGTCGACCCGGCGCGCGCCGAGGCCGTGCTGGAAGACCTGGCCGAGCTGTTTCGCGTCGCACTGTCGGAGGCCGGCGAGTCGGTGCCGCTGGCCGACGAGGTTGAGCTGGCGCGCCGCTATCTCGACATCGAGCAGGTGCGCTTCGGCGACCGCCTGCGCGTGCAGTGGGAGATCGACCCCGCGGCCGGAAGCGCTCGCGTGCCGCCGCTGCTGCTGCAGCCGCTGGTCGAGAACGCCGTGCGCCACGGCGTCGAGCCCGACGCGATGGGCGGCGCGATCCGCGTGCGCACGCGGGCGCGGCGCTCGCAGGCTGTGATCGACATCGTCAACACCGTCGCCGGCGCCGCGTCGCGGCCCGGCCACGGCATGGCGCTGCTCAACGTGCGCGAGCGGCTGCGCCTGATGCACGACGTGGCCGCGCAGTTCGTCGCGCGCCGCGAGCGCGACGTGTTCCGCGTGCAGATCGTCGTACCTCTCGCATGAGCGCCGCACGGCCGCTCCGAAGGCGCTCATCCCCCGCGGGGGGTCGGCCCGCAGGGCCGTCGGGGTCGTCATGAACCCGCTTCGTGTCCTCATCGTCGACGACGAGCCGCTCGCGCGCCTGCGGCTGCGCCAGCTCGTCGCCGACTGCAGCGACCCGCCGGTCGAGGTGGCGGGCGAGGCGGCCGACGCGGCGCAGGCGCTCGCCTGGCTGAAGAACCACGCCTGCGACCTGCTGCTGCTCGACATCAACATGCCCGGCGCCGACGGCACGCAGCTCGCAGCCGAGTTGAAGCGCCGCGGCGCGCTCCATGACGCGCCGGCCGTCGTGTTCGTCACGGCGCACCCGCAGCATGCGCTGAAGGCCTTCGAGCTCGACGCCGCCGACTACCTGACCAAGCCGGTGCGGCGCGAGCGGCTGCGCGATGCATTCAAGCGCGTCGCGCAGCGCATCGCGCAGCGGGCGCCCGAGCCGGTGCGCGACGAACCGACGCTCGTCGTCAGCGACCGCGGGCGCATCGAGCGTGTCCCGATCGGGCAGGTGCTGTATCTCAAGGCCGAGCTGAAGTACGTGACGCTGCGCACCGCAGCCCACACCTACGTGCTCGACGAGCCGCTCGCCGAGCTCGAGCAGCGGCTCGGCGAGCGCTTCCTGCGCGTGCACCGCAACGCCATCGTGGCGCGCCAGGCGATGCGCGTGCTCGAACGCCGCGCCATGGCCGGCGAGGGCGACGACGAGGCCGGCGGCGGCGAGAGCTGGGCCGTGCGCGTCGCGCCGACCGACGAATGGCTCGCCGTCTCGCGGCGCCAGCTCGCCGCGGTGCGCGAAGCCGTGCTGGCGGCCGGCGTATGACGATGCTGCCGATCGGCCAGGACCCGGGGCGAGCGAGCGCACCGCCGCCGCTGCGCTGGCCGCTCGCCGCTGCGCTGGTCGGAGTGCTCGTCGCGGCCCTGCTGGGCGTCGTGGTCGCCGAGTTGCGCGCGCCGCCGCCCGGGCCGGTCGCCACGCCGTTGTTCGCATCGACGATGTCGGGCGAGATCGTGCCCGACGAGCCGCCACAGCGCCGCCGCGCTTCGATCGGTACGGCGGTGCTCTCGTCGGCCACGGTGCTGTCGCCTGCGAGCAGCGCTGCGCGCCCCGCGGAGGACGAGGTCGAGGTGTGCGGGCTCGGCTTCGTGGCCCGCTCGGATGAAGATCCGCTCGGAGCGCGCCATCTGACCGACGAGATGCAGCTCGATGCGCAGCGGCGGCTGCGCATCGCGATGCAGCACAGCGCCGACGAGCGCGTGCGCGCCGTCGGCTGGCTGTTCGCGGCCTGGGGCAAGGACGGCGCCCCGACCGGGATCGCTGACGGCGCCCCGGCCGGCGTCGAGCAGCTCGCGCGGATCGCCGCGCGCTCGCGGGATCCGCTCGTCTACGGGCTGGCGGTGGGGGCGTGCCGCCGCCACGGCCGCGCCCCGGCGCCGGCCTGCCAGATGATCGGCGCCGAGCAGTGGAGCCGCATCGACCCGCACAACGCGCTGCCGTGGCTGCAGCGTGCCGCCGAGGCGCGCGCTCGCGGCGACGGCGCCGCCGAGGCCGAGGCCATGTTCCGCGCCTCGATCGCGACGACGAGCGATTCGCACTGGGGCGCCGTGCCGAGCCTCGTCGCGCAGGCGCTGCCCGCCGACATGCCGCTCGTGGCGCGCACCGTGGCGATCGCCGAAGCCTGGCTGCTGCAGTCCGCCGCTGCGCCGCTCGATCTCTACCGCGCCACGCCGTACTGCGGCGCCGACGCCGTTCGCGATGCCAATCGCCGCCAGGTCTGCGAGGCCCTGGCGCACGTACTCGTCGATCGCGGCCGCACGGCGATCGACCACGCGATCGGCCGCCGGCTCGGCGAGCTCGCCGGCTGGCCTGCGGCGCAGGTCGAAGCGCTGCGTGTCGAGCACCTGGAGCTGCTCGACGCGGCCGGCCGTCACGTCGGTGCACCGGGGCTCAGCTGCAGCGGCGTCGAGCGCAGCATTCGCTGGGCGCGCATGACCGCGGCCTACGGCGAGGCCGGTGCGGCGCGCGAGCTGCTGTCCACGCTGGGGCCGGCCGAGACCGGCGCGCGCCGCATCGCCGCGGGCGACGCGCCGGCCGCGCGCTGATCGCGACGACGGAGCGCCCGGGTTACGCTGCGAATGCGCGCTCCATCTCGCGCCGGAACTGCACCGCCGCGTCCGCCGCGTCGTACGTCACGTCGTCCCAGCGCACGGCTGTGCCGGCGGCGATGTCGCGCTTCAACCTGACGCCGTGCGCCAGCCCGAGCGGCAGTGCGCCGGCGGCGAGCGAGTCGCGCGCGGGCATCAGCCGGCCGTAGACGGTGTAGCCGCCTTCGCCGTCGAGCTTCTCGCCGGTTTTCAATGCGCGCTTGGCAGTCGCGACAACGTCGCCGTGGAACACCGTCGGCGCGCCAGTGGGTTCGCCGCGCAGCGCGGCGCTCGCGACACTCACGCCGAGCTCGAGCCCGATCAGGTGGAAGGGCTTGTACATCGACGAGTAGTTGCCGCTCGGGTCGGTGACGAGGCCGTACTCCTTGAAGCAGCGCCGCACGTAGTCGCTGTCGGCCGCAAAGGTGACATACACGCCCCAGCGCAGGTCGCGGAACACGGGCCGCTGGTCGCGCTCGAGCGACGAGATCACCTCGACCTGGCCGCGGTGGTGCAGCACGCCGCCTTCGCTCTTCGGACGCAGCACGCGCGCCAGATCGTCGACGCCGCAGGGCGGGAACGCGAGGCCGTGCGGCGCCGGCGTCAGCCCCGTCGCGTTGGCGACGGCGGCCATCTCGATCGCGCTCTTGGTGCCGTCGAGGAAGGAGTTGAACATCTGCGGGTTCATGCCGCCCGCGCGCGCGTCGTCGGCCGTCAGCCCGTACCAGGGCCACACGGTGTCGGGCGTCGACGCGTGGTACTCGGGCAGGTACTTCGTGCCCTTGCCGGCGGCGACGACGTCGAAGCCGGCGCTGCGCGCCCAGTCGACCATCTCGCAGATCAGCGCCGGCTGGTCGCCGTAGGCGAGGCTGTAGACGATGCCGGCGGCTTTCGCGCGCTGCGCGAGCAGTGGCCCGGCCAGCGCATCGGCCTCGACGTTGACCATCACGACGTGCTTGCCGTGTGCGCAGCACTGCAACACGTGGGTGATGCCGGCGGCCGGCGAGCCGGTTGCGTCGATGACAACCTCGACGGCGTTGCTCGCGATCAGCGCGGCGGCGTCGTCAGTGACGAAGGTGGTGCCGTTGATGCGTGCATCGTCGAAGCCGCGTGCCGCGATCCGGTCGGCCGGCCAGCCGACGTGTGCCAGCGCGTCGCGCGCGCGCGGCGGGCTCAGGTCGGCGACGGCCGCGAGATGGATGCGCGGCGTGCGCCGCGCCTGGCTCAGGTACATCGAGCCGAACTTGCCGGCGCCGATCAGCCCGACGCGCACCGGCCGGCCCTCGGCGGCGCGCTGCTTGAGCATCGTGTGCAGGTTCATGGGAACTCCGTGGTGGCGGCTGCGATCGTACGGCGCGGGCGGGCGCTCGCAGTGCCGACCGAAGTGGTCGCAGATTGCGACCACTTCGTGTGCGTCCAGGATGCGCGCGTCTAGAACGAACTCGCGCAGGATGCGGTGCCGCAGGGCGACGTGCCCGCGTCGCACGTCGGCTCCAGGAGCGAACAACCGTGGAACACGGTGATCCAGTTGCACATCGAGAAGTTGCCGGAAGGCGTCTATCTCGCGACCAGCGACGAGGTGCAGGGGCTGGTGGCGCAGGGTCGCACGATCCAGGAGACGCTCGAGATCGCGCGCGACGTGGCGAAGAAGCTGATCGAGGCACGCTCCGGCGCCGCGTCGCTGCCGCCGGCACGCGAGGCTTTCGACTATCCGCTCATCGTCGCGACCTGAACGCTCGTCCGTATGGGCGCCTTGTCGGACTATCGCTATCGCGACATCGTCAGGCGGCTCTCGCACGAGATCTGGTTCAACCCGGCGCTCAACCGCTACACGACGATTCCCAATCATCCGGGCGACATGCCCGAGGGCACGCTGCGGGCGATCCTCAAGCAGGCTGGCGTCGAGCCCGGCGCGTTCCTCGCCCAGAAGTGACGCGTCACCCCGTATTGCGCAACCCCGCCGCCACGCCGTTGATCGAGATGTGGATGCCGCGCCCCACGCGCTCGCGCGTCGGCTCGCCGGGCGGCTGGGCGCGGTGGCGGCGCATCAGCTCGACCTGCAGGTGGTTCAGCGGGTCGAGGTAGGGCAGGCGGTGCTCGAGCGAGCGCGCGAGCGACGGGTTCGACGCGAGGCGCCGGGGCTCGCCGGTGATCAGCGCCAGCACGTCGCCGGTGCGCTGCCATTCGGCGCGGATCGCGGCGAAGATGCGCTTGCCGGCCCTGCGGTCCGAGACGAGTTCGACGTAGCGCGCCGCGATGCTCAGGTCAGTCTTCGCGAGCACCATGTCGAGGTTCGAGAGCAGCGTGCGAAAGAACGGCCACTGCCGCTCCATGCGCCGCAGCAGCGCCAGGCGGGCGGCGCGCTCCTTCGGCGGCACGGCGCCGAGCCAGGCCTCGATGCCGCCGCCGAAGCCGCACCAGCCCGGCAGCGCGACGCGGCACTGGCCCCAGCTGAAGCCCCATGGGATCGCGCGCAGATCCTCGATCGCGCGCGAGGCCTTGCGCGAGGCCGGCCGTGAGCCGATGTTCAGCCCGGCGATCTCGCGGATCGGCGTCGCGTCGTAGAAGTAGTCGGTGAAGCCCGGCGTTTCGTAGACGAGTTTGCGGTAGGCCGCCATGCTCGCCGCGCTGATCTGCTCGGCCGCTTCGAGGAACGCCTTGGGCGCGTTGCGAGTCGGGTGCAGCAGCGTGGCTTCGAGCGTCGCCGCGACCAGCGTCTCGAGGTTGCGCAGGCCGATCGCCGGGTTGGCGTACTTCGACGCGATCACCTCGCCCTGCTCGGTGAGGCGGATCTGGCCGTTCACCGTGCCCGGCGGCTGCGCGAGGATCGCCTGGTAGCTCGGGCCGCCGCCGCGGCCCACCGTGCCGCCGCGGCCGTGAAACAGGCGCAGCCGCATGCCGTGCGAGCGCTGCAGTTCGTCGAACAGTTCGACCAGCGCGATCTCGGCGCGGTAGAGCTCCCAGTTGCTGGTGAAGAAGCCGCCGTCCTTGTTGCTGTCGCTGTAGCCGAGCATCACGTCCTGCTCGGCGCCGGAGCGCGCGAGCAGCGCGGCGATGCCGGGCAGTGCATAGAAGTCGCGCATGATGCGCGCCGCGTTGCGCAGATCGGCGATGGTTTCGAACAGCGGCACGATGATCAGGTCGGCGACCGAGCCGGCGTCGTCGAGCGTGCCGCGCACGAGCCCTGCTTCCTTCTGCAGCAGCAGCACTTCGAGCAGGTCGCTCGCGTCTTCGGTGTGGCTGATGATGTAGTGGCGCAGCGCGTCGCGGCCGTAGCGCCGCCGCATCTCGACGGCGGCCTCGAAGATCGCCAGCTCGCCCAGCGTGCTCTCGTCGTAGGCGGCGGTCGGCACGCGCAGCGGACGCGCGTCGCACAGCAGGCCGACGAGCAGCGCGCGGCGCGCCGCTTCGTCGAGCGCTGCATAGGCGGGCTCGATGCGCGCCACCTTCAGCAGCTCGGCGACGACGGCCTCGTGCCGGTCGGAGTTCTGCCGCAGGTCGACCGTGGCGAGGTGGAAGCCGAACACCTGCACCGCGCGGATCAGCGGCGCCAGGCGCGGCGCGACCAGCGCCTGCGCATGGTGCGCGTGCAGCGACGATTCGATCACCAGCAGGTCGGCGAGAAAATCTTCGGCGCGGCGGTAGGGATCCTGCGGCGCGACGGCGTGGCGCAGCGCCTCGGTGCCGGTCAGCGCGTGCAGCGTCGCCGCGAGCCGCGCATAGGTGCCGGTCAGCGCGCGGCGATACGGCTCGTCGGCACGGTGCGGGTTGTCGTCGGGCGAGCGCTCGGCGAGCGCGCGCATCTCGCTCGACACGCCGACCAGCGTGCCCGAGATCGACAGCTCGGCGCCGAGCGCGTGCACTTCGGTCAGGTAGTGGCGCAGCACCGTCTCGGCCTGGCGCGCCAGCGCCATGCGCAGCGTGTCGGCGCCGACATTGGGGTTGCCGTCGCGGTCGCCGCCGATCCAGTTGCCCATGCGAAAGAAGCTCGCGATGTCGTGCCCCGGCAGCGCGCGTTCGATCTCTGCGTAGAGCCGCGGGATCTGGCGCAGAAAGGTCGAGTGGTAGTACGACAGCGCGTTCTCGATCTCGTCGGCCACCGTCAGCGTGGTGTAGCGCAGCATGCGCGTCTGCCAGAGCTGCGTGACGCGCGCTCGCAGCAGCGCCTCGTTGTCGGCCCGCTCGCGCGCCGTGACGAGCGCGTCGCGCTGCTCGATCAGCTCGGCGACGGCGCGCTCGGCGTCGAGGATGCTCTTGCGCTGCACCTCGGTGGGGTGCGCCGTCAGTACCGGCGAGATGTGGGCACGCGCCAGCGTCGCCGCGATGTCGGCGGCGCGGAGGCCGGCCGCGGCGAGGCGCTCGAACGTCATCGCCAGCGAGCCGTCGTGCAGGTGGCCCTGGCGCTCGTGCACCTCGCGGCGACGCACGTGGTGGCGATCCTCGGCGATGTTGGCCAGGTGCGAGAAGTAGCTGAAGGCGCGGATCACGCTGACCGTCTGGTCGGTTGACAGGCTCTTGAGCAGGCGGTCGAACTGGCGCCCGGCGCGCGCGTCGCTCTCGAGGCGGTAGGCGACGGCGAGGCGCCGGATGCGCTCGATCAGCTCGTAGGCGTCGCGCCCCTCCTGCTCGCGGATCACGTCGCCGAGGATCCGACCGAGCAGGCGGATGTCCTCGACCAGCGGGCGGTTCTTCTCGGCGGCGTCGGCTGGGTCGCGGTCGGGGCGTCGCGGGCGGGAGATCTGCGGGGTCATCGTGCGTCAGGGGGTGCGTCGGCATGCTACCGAAAAGCGCGGACCGCGCCTGCTAGCATCGGCGCATGTCGATCACCACGCCGCTCGTCATCGCCACGCGCGAGAGCCGCCTCGCGCTGTGGCAGGCGCAGCACGTGCAGGCGCTGCTGATGCAGCGGCTCGGCCTGAGCGCCGCGCTGCTGGGCATGACGACGCGAGGCGATCAGATCCTCGACCGCACGTTGTCCAAGGTCGGCGGCAAGGGCCTGTTCGTCAAGGAACTCGAGGCCGCGCTCGAAGACGGGCGCGCGCACCTGGCCGTGCATTCGCTCAAGGACGTGCCGATGGACCTGCCCGAGGGCTTCGTCCTCGGCGCCGTGCTCGAGCGCGAGGATCCGGCCGACGCCTTCGTGTCGCCGCGCCATGCGTCGATCGACGCGCTGCCGGCCGGCGCGCGCGTCGGCACGTCGAGCCTGCGCCGCGTCGTGCAACTGCACGCGCTGCGGCCCGACCTGCAGATCGAGCCGCTGCGCGGCAACCTCGACACCCGGCTGCGCAAGCTCGACGAAGGCGGCTGCGACGCCATCGTGCTCGCCGCGGCCGGGCTCAAGCGTCTGGGTCTCGCGCAGCGCATCCGCGGCACGTTCGCACCGGCGCAGATGCTGCCGTGCGCCGGCCAGGGCGCGCTCGGCATCGAGGTCCGCGCCGACGCGGGCGCGCTGCGCGCTGCGCTCGAGGGCCTGACCGACCATGCGACCTGGCTCGCCACGGCGGCCGAGCGCGCCGTCTCGCGCACCCTCGGCGGCAGTTGCAGCATGCCGCTCGCGGCGCACGCGCAGTGGCGCGGCGAATACCTCGCGATCGAGGCCGTGCTCGGCCACCCCGAGCGGCGCGAGCTGCCGCTGCTGCGCGCCAAGGCGGCGGCCGCCGTCGCCGACGAGCCGGCCGCGCGCGCGCTGGGCGAGAGCGTCGCGCAGAAGCTGCGCGACGCCGGCGCGGCCGACTATCTCGCTGCCTGCGCGTGAAGTCGTTGCCCTGTCCGCGTCGTGCGGCGCCGGCGACCGGGCTGCGCCTTCACCCTCACCCCAACCCTCTCCCGCCGGCGGGAGAGGGGGCGATGAGCCCCTGACATGCGCGTTCTCGTCACGCGGCCCGCCGCGCAGGCCCGCGAGTGGGTCGAGCGGCTGCGCGCGCACGGCCTCGACGCCGAGGCGCTGCCGCTGATCGGCATCGAGCCGGCGGCCGACGCGAAGACACTGCGCGAGGCCTGGGTCGCGCTCGACAAGCGGCAGCTCGCCGTCTTCGTCAGCCCGAACGCCGTCGAGCAGTTCTTCGCGTTGCGCCCCGCAGGCATGGCGTGGCCGGCGGCGACACGCGCCGCGTCGCCCGGGCCGGGGACGACGCGCGTGCTGCTGCAGCTCGGCGTGCCGCGCGACTGCCTCGTCGAGCCGGCGCCCGACGCGGCGCAGTTCGATTCGGAGTCGCTGTGGGCCGAACTCGCACCGCTGCCGTGGCAGGGCACGCGCGTGCTCATCGTGCGCGGCGACGGCGGGCGCGGCTGGCTGGCAGAGCGCCTGCGAGGCGCGGGTGCCGAGGTGCAGATGCTGGCCGCCTACCGCCGCGCGCCGCCGCGGCCCGATGCAGCAGAGCGCGCGCTGCTCGATGTGGCGCTGGCCGAGCCGCAGGCGGCGCTGTGGTGGTTCAGCAGCTCGGAGGCGATCGACCATCTGGCCGCGCTCGTCGGCCCCGCGCACGACTGGTCCGCCGCCCGCGCGCTCGCCACCCACCCGCGCATCGCGGCGCGCGCGCGCGCGCTCGGCTTCGGCGCGGTGAACGAGGTGCGGCCGTCCGCTGAAGACGTACTGCAGGCGCTCGATACAATCGTTCGATCGTGAACGACGTCTCTGCTGTCGCACCGGCGCCCGCGCCGGCGGCCCTGCCTCCCGCCATCGCCCCACCGCCCGCTGCCGCCCCGCCGCGGCTCGTGTCGCTGGCCTTGCTCGCCCTCGCGATCGTGGCGGTGGCTGCGCTCGCGCTGGCGTGGCGCACGCAGCAGCGCGTGCAGGATCTCGAGCAGGAGCTGGTGCGCCGCCAGCAGGACAGCCAGGTGCAGGCCACCGAGGCGCGCACGCTGGCGCGCCAGGCGCAGGAGGCGGCGCGCGAGGCGGTGACGAAGTCGTCGCTGCTCGAAGGGCGTGTGGCCGAGGTCGCGCTGCAGCGCGGCCAGCTCGAAGAGCTGATCCAGTCGCTGTCGCGGTCGCGCGACGAGAACCTGCTCGTCGACATCGAGGCCGCGCTGCGCGTCGCGCAGCAGCAGTCGGCGATCACCGGCAGCGCCGAGCCGCTGGTGGCGACGCTGCGTCAGGCCGACGAGCGGCTCGCGCGCTACAGCCAGCCGCGCCTCGAGGGCGTGCGCCGCGCCATCGCGCGCGACCTTGACCGCGTCAAGGCAGTCGGCGTCGCCGACATCTCGGCGCTCAACATCCGGCTCGACGAAGCGGTGCGCATGATCGACGAGCTGCCGCTGCTCGTCGTCGCCGAGCCGCGCAAGGCGGCGCCGGCGCGCGGCGCGACGGCGAGCGCCGCGGCAGCGCCCGCGAGCGTCGCCGCCAGCGCACCGTTGCTGCCCACGGCTGACCCGGCGACCTGGTGGCCGGCGGCGCGGCAGCGCCTGCAGGCTTGGGGGCAGGTCGTGTGGCACGAGGTGCGCTCGCTGGTGCGCGTGACGCGCATCGACCAGCCCGAGGCCATGCTGCTCGCGCCCGAGCAGGCCTACTTCCTGCGCGAGAACCTCAAGCTGCGCCTGCTCAATGCGCGGCTGGCCGTGCTGAGCCGCCAGTTCGACGCCGCCCAGGCCGACCTGCAGGTGGCGCGGCAATCGCTCGAACGCTACTTCGACCGCAGCTCGCGCAAGGTGACGACGGCGATCGAGCTGATCCGCCAGGTGTCGGCGCAGGCGCGTCAGGTCGTGCTGCCGCGTCCCGACGACACGCTGGCCGCGCTGTCGACGGCGGCGGCGGGTCGCTGAAGCCGCCCGGTCGCGATGCGCACCGTCATCTGGTTCGTGCTGCTGTTCGTCGTGGCCGTCGTCGCCGCGTCGACATTCGGCGCCAACGACGGGCTCGTCAGCTTCTATGCCGGCGCGTGGCGCTTCGACCTTTCGCTGAACCTGTTCGTCGTCGCGCTGCTGGCCACGTGCCTGGCGATCGTCATGCTGATTCAGGGTCTCAATGCACTGCTCGGCCTGCCGCGCCGCGCGCACGCATGGCGCATCGCCCGGCGCGACCAGTCGGCCCAGGCCTGGCTGCGCCAAGCGCTGGCGCAATACTTCGGCGGGCGCTACAGCCGCGCACAGAAGTCGGCGCAGCGCGCCCTCTTCATCCAGGCCGAGACGCCCGATCTGGCGCAGGACAACGAGTTCACCGTGCTCGGTCACCTGCTCGCTGCCGGCAGCCACCACCGCCTGCAGGACCGCGCACACCGCGACGAGCAGCTGCAGCGTGCGCTCGATCTCTCGAGGCGCAGCCCGGCGGCGCGCTCGGCCGAGGAGGGTGCGCGCCTGCTCGCCGCCGAGTGGGCGATCGACGACCGCGATGCGGCACGCGCGCTCGAACTGCTGGCCGAGTTGCCGCCCGGGGTGGCGCGGCGCACGCATGCGCTGCGGCTCAAGCTGCAGGCCGCGCGCCTCTCGGCGCAGCCGCACGAGGCGCTGAAGACGGCGCGCCTGCTGGCCAAGCACCAGGGCTTCTCGAAGGGCGCGGCGCTCGGCCTGCTGCGCGCGCTTGCCTTCGAATCGCTCGACACGGCGCGCGACGCGGACCAAGTGCGCCGCGTCTGGGCGCAGTTCGACGCCACCGATCAGCGCGACGCCTTCGTCGTGGCGCGCGCTGCGACGCGGCTTGCCGCCCTCGGCGCGGCCGACGAGGCGCGCCAGTGGCTGCGCCCGTTCTGGGAGCGTCTTCGCGAACTCGCGCCCGACGAGCGCGCCGTGCTCGCGCTCGCCTTCGCACACGCGCTCGACGGCCTTGGCAGCGAATGGCTGCCGCGCCTCGAAGCTGCGGTGCGCGATTTTCCGCGCGAGCCGGCGCTGGCCTATGCGGTCGGCAGCGCGCTCGCGCAGCGCCAGTTGTGGGGCAAGGCGCAGCGCCTGCTCGAACAGGCCGCCGCCGACCCCGCGCTCGCCGTCGCGGCGCGCCGCCAGGCGTGGCTGCGTCTCGCGGCGCTGGCCGAACAGCAGGCCGACGCGCAACGCGCCGCGCACTGCTACGAACGCGCGGCGCGCGTCGGCTGACAGCTCGCTCGACGACGGCTCGCGTGCGAGGCCCGTGTTAAACTGCGCGGCTCGCGCGGCTGTAGCTCAGTTGGATAGAGTACTTGGCTACGAACCAAGGGGTCGTGGGTTCGAATCCTGCCAGCCGCGCCACGTATCGGAAGGGGGTCACTGCGAAGTGACCCCCTTCGTCATTTGGCGGCGGCTTTTCGGGGCGGCTCAATCCGCCGCGTGCAGCGCGGCGCGCTGGCGCCGCACGCGACGCTGCTTGCGGGGGTCGCGGCCGTTGCGCTCGGCGCCGTGAGCCTGCGGTTGCCCGGCGCCTGGTCGCGCGAAATGATGTTCCACATGGTCGTCTTCGTCCTCATCGGGGTGCAGGCCGGCCAGTTGTGGGCGCCGGCGCGTCGCCACTGGGGCCCGCGCGTGCTGATGGGCAATGCAGCGCTCTCGATGATCTCCCAGGCCGGGCTGACGCTGATGCTGCTGCACGAGCGCGCCGACCGCCCGGCCGGCGGCGACGGCCAGGTGATCATGCTGGTCGTGACGCTGCTCACCACACGTAGGCCATGCTGCTGTGGCTGCAGGAGCGCGTGCGCGACTGCCTCGCGCAGGCGGCGATGACCGATGCGCTGACCGGCGCGCTGAACCGCCACGGCGCCCTGCCGATGCTCGAGCGCGAGCTTGCGCCCGCCGCGCGAAGCGGCCGCCCGGTCTGGGTGGTCTGTGCGACCTCGATCACTTCAAGCAGGTCAACGACCGCCACGGCCATCACGTGGGTGACCTGGTGCTCGGCGGTTTCGTGAACCGCGCGAGGGCGCTGCTGCGCAAAGGCGATGTGCTCGCGCTGGCCGACTGCCGGCTCTACATCGCCAAGGCGACGCGAGACCGCATTGTTGCCTGCGACGCGACGGCTGCGGGTACGGTCCTCACGAGAGCTTACCCGTTGCTCATTCCTGCCTCCGAGCGGCTGGACTCGCGTCAGAGTTCGAGCGCGCCGGTCTCCACACCAACGCGCGCATCCGCCAGTCCGCTGATGACGGCGGCTTCAGCGACAAGGAGAGGGGCCGCTTTCCTGGCCGGCACCGGCTGACTTGAGTTGCAATAGTGGAGCAGCAGTCCCGTCAACAGGGCGCCGCCCACGATGTTGCCCAGTGTCACGGGAATCTGGTTCCAGAACAGCCATTGCGCGGCACCGATGTCGGCGCCGAGGATCATGGCGGTGGGGACGACGAACATGTTGACGACCGAGTGCTCGAGCGCCAGTGCGAAGAACGTCGCAACCGGCAGCCAGATCGCGGCGATCTTGCCCGTGGTCGACGTCGAGCTCATTCCCAGCACCGTACCGAGTGCAACCATCCAGTTGCACAGGGTTCCCTTGACGAACGCAGTCCACCAACCCGCGGCACCGGCATGTTCATAGTGCAAGGTCTTGTCCTGGGCCACCGCAATGATCTTGGCGCCCAGCGGTCCGGCGCCCTTGGTGAGGCCCTCGGTCAGCGTCACGGTGAGCAGTAGACCAACAAAGACGCAGCCGAGGAAATTCCCGAGATACACCCAGCTCCAGCTGCGCAACATCGCGGCACAGCTCGTCTTGCCGCGGACGATGCCGACGGGCAGGACGGCGAAGTTGCCCGTGGCGAGTTCCAGGCCGAGCAGCACGATCATGGCGAAGCCCACCGGAAAGACCGCGCCCGATATCAGCGCCGCGGCACCGGTGGTGAACCCCTCCGACGCCTTGAAAGCCAGGGCTGTGGCATAGGCCAGCAACGCGCCGGACAGGAAACCCTTCAGCAGCATGGCGCGCGTGCCCAGCGCGGCCTTCTTGACGCTGGCGGTCTCGACCTCTTCCATCAGGCGTTGCGGCGGGACGTAGTCCATGGTCTCCCCTCAAGCCGGCCGTGATCGAGATCGATCGGCGCCGTATCGTTGCGGCTCGGCAGCCCCGCCAGCCACCGGATCGCCCCTCACGAAGAAACTGCCGAGCCAGCAGGCGAAAAGCAGCAGCGCGAGCTTGACCATTCCCCATCCGGCAACTTCCTGCTGGTCCACCAGATAGCTGTTGCACACGCGCACGGGCGCGATGATGTAGAGCCAGCCGAGCACGACCAGCATGCTGATGGCATTGGTCCACACGAAGCTGCGGCCGATGATGCCGAGCCGTTTCCAGGCGAGGCCCAGAGGCAGCCCGACCAGCAACGGAAGGCTGAGGAACTTGGCCGCTTCGATCCAGGGGTTCGTCAGCGCGCCGTCCAGCGCGCGCGGCAGCATCCAGTAGCTCGAGGAGAAGCTCGCCAGCAAGACGCAGGGTACTGCGCCACCGGCAGCGTCGAGCAGCGAGTTCTGCAGCCTCTCGGGCAGCAGCTGGCACGAGATGACGCCGATGGCCGCGAGCAGCGGCATCTGCAGCAGCATGTGGCCGGTCATCGTCGCCTCCATCCAGGCGCGCATTGCGGGAGTCGCCAGCAGCAGGTACAGCATGGCGGTCGCCATTGCGGCATGACGCGACAGGGGCGCGCTCATGGGACGGTGGCGAGCCTGCCGGCAAACACGACGGGCTCCTCGATATCGCTGATCGATGCCAGCCTGCCTTCACGGTCCAACAGATGAATGGCTGCGTTGTGCTCGAAACCGCCCAGCCCGTCGGGGATCACGACAACGCCGAAGGCCTCCAGCAGTTGCCGGAGTTCGGCAGCGTTGCGGACCCGCGCGATGCGCCAGTTCCGGCTGTCGGCGCCGTGGGCGTCGCCCCAGGCCGCGAGGCTGGCTTCGTCGTCGCGCTCGCTGTCGAAGCTGATGCTCAGCATGGCGAAGTCGGACCCCAGCATCGCCTGCGGGACATGATCGCGAACTTGTCTGAAGGCCATCCCCAGGCTGCGGCAGATCGTGTTGCAGCGCGTGTAGATGAACTCGACCGCCACCAGCCTGCCGCGGTAGTCCTGCAGGCTGAAGTTGCGCCCGTCCTGGTCCTCGAGCACCGCTGCAGGCAACGGTCGTGGGGAGCGGAGAACGTCCGCGCGGCGCGCTGCCTCGGCGGTAAAGGCAGCAAAGCCGTCCGTGCTGTGCCAGAGAGCGCCGACACCCAGAATGGTCATCAGCATCGTCGCCACGATGCTGCGCCCGGCGTGTGTCACAGGGCTGTTCCGTGTGCCAGCGGGGCGCGTGGAAAATCGCGACCCGCGAGGCCCAGACGGGACAGGAAGCGGGCGATGAAGATCAGCGACGAGGCCACCACCAGCGCCGCAAACAGCGACCCGACGCGATCGTAGGGAACCCACTCCGGCAGATGCGCGGCATAGCGACGTGCCACGCTTTCCTTGCCCGAATAGAGGAAGGACAGCGTGAAGCCGAGCGTGCCGCCCGTGAAGCCCCAGAACGCGGCGCGATCGACGAAGCTGGCGTCGGACTGCCGATCCGATTTGCCAAGGTAGTACATGAAGCCGAAGACCATGGCGACCATGCCGAGCAGCAGGTAGGTGTGGAAATGGCCCGGCACCCACATCGTGTTGTGCATCACGAGGTTGACCGTGATGGTGCCGTCGATGAAGGCCGGCATGGCGCCTGCCGCCCAACCGAACAGCGAGACGAACAGCAGCCGGGAAGCCATGTCCCAACGGATGCCCGAGCGATACACGATCATCAGTGCGCCGTAGCCGGTGACCACCAGGATCGGGAAGGTATTGAGGTATCCGATGACGTGGCCCATGACCAGCATCCAGGTCGGAAAGGCAAAGTCCATCAGCAGGTGATGCGGAAAGATGAACATCACCATCAGCGTCGATGCCGACCAGGAGGCGAGGAACACCTTGTTGGACTTCCAGGGCCTCTGGGTGTAGCGCGGCAGGACTTCGTAGACCGCGATCACCGCCATGTAGATGGTGGCGTTGATGAAAACGTGGCCGAAGAAGTAAATCATGCCCTTGGCCAGCAATGCGTCGATGGCGAATCCCGGGACATACAGGTTGACCAGCATCATGGTCAGGATGCTGGCGCCCACCACCAGGCCCGTGAGATTCACGATCGTCACCATCGTGCTGGCGACCACCGTCGGCGGCGGCGCGTTGCCGTCATCGCGCCCGAACAACTGCGGCCAGCCGAGCGCGCGGGAGAAATTGCCGTAGCGGGCCATGATGGCGCGGGCGACATCGAGGTGCAGCAGCACGAAGCCGACGCCGATCACGAGCAACCCGCCCATGAACAGGGCCGCCGCTTCCCGGCTCCACATGCCCATCGATTGCGAAGGCATCGGATAGAGGAAGGTCCAGGCGCCGTGGAAGTCCCCAACCAGGACGCTGGCCAGAATCATCACGACGCCGACCAGAAACAGGACCAGGTTGGCAATGAATATTCCCTTGGAGAGATCGACGTACTGCCTCAGGAAGTGCCACATGACGGCGGCCCCGGCAATAGCGGCGATGCCGACCATGCCGGCGCCGTGCAGGGTCATGAGTTGGTAGAACCACAGGGGCCCCATGTTGATGAGTTGGGCCTGTTCCATTCGCATCAGCAGGCCGAAGCTCATCATCAGCAGCAGTACGGCGGCGGCGGTGACCAGATAGGCCAATACGCCGACGTCTGCGCCGGGTTCGGGCTTGGCAGCAGGGTTGTGGTTCGTCATGTCTGTCTCCTGCTTTACCGGTCGCTGACCTTGATTTCGGTGACCATGTTGTGGTGGGCGATGCCGCAGTACTCGAGGCACAGGACCTTGTAGGTGCCGGCCCGGTCGAAGGTGTAGTTCAGCGTGTTGGTGTAGCCGGGCATCGCCTGGGTCTGGGCGACCAGGCGCATTTCGGGGTCGTAGAGGGCGAAGCCATGGTTGATGTCCGCGCTGGTGACGCGGAAGTGCACCGACTGGCCGACCGCGACCTGGTCGCGGCTCAACTCCCAGCGCCATTGATAACCCTTGGCATCGATGGCCAGGGCTGTCGAGCCGGAAGCAGCGG
This sequence comes from uncultured Burkholderiaceae bacterium, assembly GCA_964371405.1. Classification (GTDB taxonomy): domain Bacteria; phylum Pseudomonadota; class Gammaproteobacteria; order Burkholderiales; family Burkholderiaceae_C; genus JAMHWF01. The sequence goes on along the minus strand of CAYJLV010000036.1, from coordinate 13,053 downwards.
CATGGGCATGGCTGGCGCTGTAGGGCAAGTCCAGCAGGGTGTAGACCATCGCCGGCCCCAACAGCAGCACCAGCACCCAGAACAACTTGGTGCGGATGCGATAGGCGCGGACCTGCAAGGGCTTGTAGTCGTCGGTGCGCCGGCCGGAATTGAGCGCAACGAAGGCAAACCCCGTGGCCACCAGAAACATCAGGGCGAGTGAAAGCAGCCAGGCGACTTGTTGCATGAGGGGTCCTCTGCGAAGAGACGATGAACGGTCGGCATCGCTCAACTGCAACAACTGGGCCAAGCTTGCAAGTCATTGATATAGAAAGATTCTCATCAATATGGTCAAGCCTCGCCTAAACTGTTATCCATTGTTGAACGTCCACTTGAACGTTCAGACTGAACGGAGCGTGACATGCAAAGCTTGGCGACATTGCGCGTCTTTCTCGACAGCCTGGAAGAAGGCGTCCTGTTCCTGGATTCCGGACGCAAGGTTCTGGAAATGAACCTTGCCGCCCAGCGCATGCTCGGGCAGGTCGACCATTCCTTCGTAGGAAACCTGTGCCCGTCGCTCTTTGCCGGAACCGCGTGCGCGCGCGAATGCGAGGTCAGGGGGCACTGTTCGCTGATGCGCGCGCAGGACGAGGACCGGAAGGTTCAGGACGTGGTCCTCAAAGGAGCCGATGGCACGGACCTGTCGCTGCGCATGTGGGCCATGCTGCTGCCGCCCAACGATTCCGCGCTCGCTTGCGCGATCATTCTTCGCGACTGCTCGCGCGAGATCGCGCTGGAGACCGAGATCCGCGAGCGCTGGCAACTGGGCGGGCTGATCGGGCGCAGCCGGACCATGCAGAACCTCTACCAGAACGTGCTGCGCGCCGCGGCAAGCGACGCCAACGTCCTGGTCACCGGGGAGAGCGGCGTCGGCAAGGAGTTGGTGGCAAGGGCCCTGCACGACAACTCATCGCGGTCGACGGGCCCCTATGTCGCGGTCCATTGCGCCTCCTTGTCGGAGCACCTGTTGGAGTCGGAGCTGTTCGGCCATTCCAAAGGAGCGTTCTCCGGCGCCGTCGCCACGCGCCTGGGACGCTTCGAGGCCGCCGACGGCGGCTCGCTGCTGCTCGACGAGATCGGTGAAATATCGCTGGCCATCCAGACCAAGCTGTTGCGGGTGCTCCAGGAGCGCGAGATCGTGCGCGTCGGCGAAAACCACCCGCGCAAGGTCGACGTCCGGGTGATCGCCGCCACTCACCGCGATCTCCCCGCGATGGTCAAGCGCGGCGAGTTTCGCGAGGACCTGTACTACCGCCTGCGCGTGCTTCCAATGGAGGTGCCGGCACTGCGGGAGCATCGCGAGGACATTCCGCTGCTTGCCAGCAAGCTGCTGAGCGAACTGACGCAGCGGTATCGGCGCCCGGAGTTGACCCTTTCGGCCGAGGCCATGGCCGCGCTCGAAGCGTATGACTGGCCGGGAAACGTCAGACACCTTTTCAATGCGCTCGAGTACGCCGTGGTCCAGGCTGAAGGAACGATGATCCGGCCCAGGGATCTGCTGCGGGAAGTCATTGCCGGAGCGCCCGCGCAGGCCGAGCCGGCGGTGCCGGGCGCTGCGCTGACGCACTACTACCAGCCCACGGGGGACGCCTCGACCGAACGGGCGCTGATCCTGAAGGTGCTGGACGAGTCGGGCGGCAACAAGGCCAAGGCGGCAAGACGACTCGGCATGTCGCGCACGACCCTGTGGAAACGGCTGGGTCAGTCCGGTTGATCAACCGACCGCCGTTCACTCCGACAAGTCTTCGATGCTCTCGAAGAGGCTCCAACTCTTGAGAAGACGGAGCCGCGCACCTTGTACCAACGGGTCACCCTGAACGAGCGCGCAGCACTCCGCCCCGGCGGCTGAGGTGACGCCGGCTTCTTGTTTCGTGACGGAAGAGAGCAGGGGTGCGAGTGGGGCTCGCCGCAGATTGATCTTTGCCCGATGCGGAAGGCAGCCATGCGGACACAGGTCTTCTCAAAGAAACAGGAACGGGCCTATGCTGACCTCATGCAGTACTGCCAAAAAACAGTTCTTGATTTCAGCTCGGAGAAGATCGATGAAGATCATCGGCATTGAAGAACACTGGGTTTCGGATAGATTTGCCTCGCTCTATCCCGCTCCGGGACGGCCCGGGAGCGATGCCCCCATCGGGATACTGACCGACATCGGCGAGAGTCGTCTCAGGGTACTGGACGCAGGCGAGATCGACGTTCAGGTTCTCGGTCACGGCATGTTTCCTGCGACCACCGCCTCGATCGCCGACGTCCAGGCAACCAATGACCAGGCCGCCGAAGCCACGCGCAAGTTCCCGACACGGTTCGCAGCGTTTGCCGCCTTGCCCTTGGCCAACCCGGTCGACGCCGCCAAGGAACTGCAACGCACCGTCACTCAGTACGGCTTCAAGGGTGCGATGATCAACGGCACGATCGACGGCCAGTTCCTCGACCACCCACGCTTCGAGCCGCTGCTCGCCAAGGCAGAAGAACTGGGTGTTCCTCTTTATCTGCACCCCGCCTATCCGGTGCCTTCGGTCAGCGACGTGTATTACAAAGGGAACTTCAGCGATCTCGTGGGTTTCACACTCGGGTCCACCGCGGCCGGCTGGCACTGGGAAGTCGGCCTGCACGCGCTGCGGATGATTGTTTCCGGGGTTTTCGATCGTCATCCGAATCTCCAAGTTGTGATCGGTCATCTTGGAGAGCTCATTCCCTTCTACTGGGAGCGTATCCAAACTTGGCTCGAGCCCAGGGTCGAAGGGCTGAAGCGTCCGGTCCGCGAGTACTTCCCCCGCAACGTCCACGTGACGACGAGCGGCTACACAACCCTCCCTCCCTTTGAGCTCGCGCTGGAGATATTCGGAATCGATCGACTCATCTTTTCGGTCGACTATCCGTTCAGTCCCATCGATCCAGCCGTCGAATTCTTGAAGAAGTTGCCGATCAGCGAGGAGGATCGCTTGAAGGTCGCGAGCGGAAATGTTTCGAAGCTCCTGAAGCTAGGCTGAACGACAGCGTGGCGCGTCCTGCCGATGCCTTCCGCCCGTCGGCCAGACGCGCCGCGCAGTTCCACCTGTCCGCCAGGCGATTCCGGCAGCAGCGGCCGCTTGCCGCGGCGTGTGACTAGCTGCGCCGCCGGCGACTTCGCTTGCTGACGGCGACCTTCGCGAACAGCGGGCCTTGCACCGGTCCCATCTCGGGCAGTTTCATGAATGCGATGCGGTGCGCCTCCTTGTTGCTCACGCCAAGTCCGCGCAGCATGCACACGACGGTGTTCTCGACGTGGTGTTCGCCCACCGGCTCCGTCAGCGCAGTCTCGATGCTGTAGAAGATCGAGCCGAGCACGACGTTGCGTCCGTCTAGACAGCTCGGAATGTCGAAGCGCTTCTGGTCCATGCCGCGCTGCACGTCGCGGCTGACATAGATGTCGAGCAGCTTGCCGCGAGCCGCGACGCGGGCGCCGATGCGCGTGACGATCTGCCCCCACAGCGGGTAGCGGCGCGCCGTCTCGCAAAAGTGGCGCGTCCCGCAGGCCACGCGCTCGGCCGCATCGGCGAACTGGTCGGCCGTCGGGTCGACGCTCCCGAGTGCCTCGTCGCTCATCTCGCCGGCCACGGCCTCGAGCAGCGCCTCGGTGGTAGGAAAGTAGTTGTAGAAGGTGCCGCGCGCCACGCCGGCTGCGCCGATCAGATTTTCGATCGTCGCACCCTCCAACCCATTGCGCGCATAGACCTCGACCGCGCTTTCGAGAAGCTTGCGGCGCGTTCTTTCGCGCCGCTCTTCACCGACCCGGGTACGGTGGTCGACCGTCGCTGCGGGCTGTGAGCTGAGATCCACTTTTACGTGCCTTTGCGGTGAGTTTTCAATTTGCATCCATTGTGTTCCAGGTTGGCACGGTCTGGGTCGCAGACGGATGGCGTCGAGCGAAAGCTAGGGTAAGACCCTATCCAAATGGATCTGTTGTCACCTTGACGAACATCTGTCACGATAATAGCATTCACATCATCGTCAAGATGACGATTGTTCATTTTAAGCCGCATTCGACATTCCGAAACCGCGGCGACCAAACCCCGGCGCTCCGGCGCCCCTCTCACTGAAACCCGACGGCTCGGTTGCGGAGAGGTCTTGCCCGCTCCGTGCCGTCGACCACGAAAGCCCACCATGCACAAGTCGTTCAGCCCCCGCATTGCCGCTCTCGAATCGCGCCGCCGCGTTCTGCGCGCCGGCGCCGCCGCCTTGGCCGGCGCGTCGCTGCCGGCCTTCGCACAGACCGGCAAGACCATCCGGATCGGCTACGTCTCGCCGCTGACCGGGCCGCTTTCGGCCTTCGGCGCAGTCGACAAGTTCGCGCTCGCGGGCATCAATGCGGTCCTCAAGAGCGGCATCACGATCGCCGGCAAGACGCACCCCGTCGAGATCATCGTCAAGGACAGCCAGTCGAACCCGAACCGCGCGGCGGAGGTGGCGGCCGAGCTGATCCTGAAGAACAGCGTCGACCTGATGGCAGTGGCCTACACCCCCGAGACGACGAACCCGGTGAGCGACCAGTGCGAGCTCAACGGCGTGCCGTGCATTTCGACGGTGTCGCCGTGGCAGGCCTGGTTCTTCGGCCGCGGCGCCAATCCGCAAAAGGGCTTCGACTGGACCTATCACTTCTTCTGGGGTCTGGAGGACGTGATCGAGTCCTTCACCAACATCTGGAAGGAAGTGCCGAACAACAAGGTCGTCGGCCTTCTGCTGGGCAACGACGGTGACGGCAACGCCTGGGCCGATCCCAAGCTCGGCCTGCCGCCGGCGCTGAAGGCCAAGGGCTACACCGTTGTCGATCCCGGGCGTTACCAGCCTTTCCAGGCCGACTTCAGCGCGCAGATCTCGGCGTTCAAGAAGGCCGGCGTCGAGATCGTCGCCGGCGTTCCGACGCCGCCGGACTTCAAGAACTTCTGGAGCCAGGCGCGCCAGCAGGGTTTCAAGCCGAAGGCCGTGACGGTGGGCAAGGCGCTCGCCTTTCCGTCGACGATCGAAGCCCTCGGCGACGCGGGCGACGGCCTGAGCCAGGAGCTGTGGTGGTCGCCGAACCGGCCGTACAAGTCGTCGTTGACGGGCCAGACGGCGCAGCAGTTGTCCGACGCCTACGAGGCGGCCGAGAAGCGGCAATGGTCGCAGCCGCTGGGCTTCGCGCACGCGCTGTTCGAGGTGGCGATCGACGTGCTCAAGCGCACCACGGACGTGAGCAAGAAGGCCGCCATCCGCGACGCCATCAGAAGCACCGACCTGCAGACGATCGTCGGCCCCGTCACCTGGAAGGGCGGGCCGCTGAATCCGGTCAAGAACGTCTGCCGCACGCCGCTGGTGGGGGGCCAGTGGGTCAAGGGCAAGACCCACAAGTACGACCTGCTGGTCGTCAACAGCGAGACGGCGCCGGCCATTCCGGTGCAGGCCAAGCCCAAGGCCATCGTCTACTGATCGTCTCGCCGGGCATCGCGATGACCCGCTCGCTGCTGCGTGTGCAGGGCGCCTGCAAGCGCTATGGCTCGGTGCAGGTCACGCGCAACCTGAGCTTCGACCTCGAGGCCGGTGAAGCGCTGGGCATCATCGGCCCGAACGGCGCGGGCAAGACGACGCTGTTCAACCTGATCAGCGGCGACGTGCGCGTGGACGCCGGCAGCATCGTGTTCGACGGCAACGACATCACGCGCGAGCCGCCGCACCGACGCTGTCGCGCCGGCATCGGCCGCTCGTACCAGGTGCCGCTGCCGTTCGAGGGGCTGACTGTCTTCGAGAACCTGATGGTCGGCGCCTCGTTCGGGGCCGTGCACCCCACGCGCAGTGCCGCGGTGCAGCACTGCGCCGGGCTGCTCGAGCTCAGCGGTCTGCGCGACAAGGCAAACAGGCTCGCCGGCACGCTGACGCTGCTCGACCGCAAGCGGCTCGAGCTCGCACGGGCGCTGGCCACGCAGCCGAGCGTGCTGCTGCTCGACGAAGTCGCCGGCGGCCTGACCGACATGGAAGCGCACGAGTTGGTGGGCATCGTCCAGCGCATCCGCGAACGGGGCACGTCGATCATCTGGATCGAGCACGTCGTGCATGCGCTGCTGGCGGTGGCGACGCGGTTGCTGGTCATCAACTTCGGCGAGAAGCTGGCCGAAGGCGAACCCCACACCGTCATCGCGCTGCCCGAGGTGCAGCGCGTCTACATGGGCATCGAGGTGGCGGAATGCAGCTGAGCACCCACGACCTCGTCGCGCGCTACGGCCAGGCCCAGGCGCTGTTCGGCATCGACTTCCAGGTTGCCGAGGGCGAAACGGTCGCGATCATCGGCGCCAACGGCGCCGGCAAGTCGACTTTCCTGAAGTCGGTGTGCGGCCAGCTCGCGGTCGCCCGCGACGCGGTGCGGCTGGACGGCCAAGGCATCGGCGGTATCGGCGCAGCCGATGTCGTGCGCCTGGGCGTCGCGATGGTCCCGGAGGGGCGGCGCCTGTTCCGCAGCCTGTCGGTCGACGAGAACCTGCGCACCGGGCTGTTCGCGCGGCGTCCGGGTCCATGGAACCTCGAGCGCGTCTACGCGCTGTTCCCGGTGCTGCGCGAGAAGCGCCACCAGCCGGGGACGTCGCTGTCGGGCGGGCAGCAGCAGATGGTGGCGATCGGGCGCGCGCTGATGTCCAACCCGAAACTGCTGCTGTGCGACGAGCTGTCGCTCGGACTCGCGCCGACCGTCGTGAAGGACATCTATGGCGCGCTGCCGAGCCTGTGCGCCGAAGGCATGGCGATCGTCATCGTCGAGCAGGACATCGATCTGGCGCAACGCACCGCGAGCCGGCTGTATTGCTTCATGCACGGCCGCGTCACGCTGGCGGGCGCCTCGTGCGAGCTGACCAAGCACCAGATCGCGGCTGCATACTTCGGCCTGGAGGAGGCGGCGTCATGATCGAGTGGATCGACACCGTGATTCAAGGCGTGCTGCTCGGCGGGCTGTACGCACTGTTCGCCATCGGCCTGTCGGTCACCTATGGCGTGATGCGACTGGTCAACATCGCGCACGGCGACTTCATCATCCTGGCCGCCTACCTCGCGTTGCCGCTGGTCGTCGGGCTGGCGTGGAATCCCTTCGCGGCCATACCGGCGGTCGCCATCGTGATGTTTGCGCTGGGCTACACGCTGCAGCGCACGCTGCTCAACCGCACGCTCGGCCCGGACATTCTGCCGCCGCTCCTGGTGACCTTCGGCTTCTCCATCGTCATCCAGAACGGGCTGAGGGAGGTGTTCTCGTCCGACTCGCGTTCGCTGCCGCTGGGCGCACTCGAGACTGCGAGCCTCAGTCTGGGCAATTCGATCGCCATCGGCTGGCTTCCACTGATCGCCTTCCTCGTCGCGATCACGCTCGCGTTCGTGTTGAGCTTCGTGCTGACGCGCACGCCCACCGGCATTGCGCTGCGCGCGACATCCGACGATCCGGACACCGCCGCGCTCACCGGCATCCGCTCCGCGCATGTCTACGGGCTGGCGATGGCGATGTCGTTCACGCTGGTGGCGGTGGGCGGCATCTTCTCGGGCATCCGCACGACGTTCACGCCGGAATCCGGGCCTCTGTCACTGCTGTATTCGTTCGAGGCGGTCGTCATCGGCGGCCTCGGCTCGCTGTGGGGCACTTTCGCCGGCGCCGTGATTCTCGGCGTTGCGCAGGCCATCGGTGCCAAGTTCGACGCCGGCTTCGGCATCCTGACAGGGCATCTCGTGTTCCTGGTCGTGCTGCTGATCCGCCCGAACGGGCTGTTCGCCAAGACGCGATGAGCAAGACTCCCGACCTCCGCTCGGCGGCCGCGCCGCACGCACGTTACGAGGTGGCCACGCGCGCCGGCCGCGTCACCGCCGTGGCAGCGGTGATCCTGGGTCTCGCGCTCGTGCTGCTGCCGTTCTGGGGCGATGCGGCCGACGCGCGCTTCGTCATCGAGATCATCTGCTACGTGGTGCTGGCGCAGATGTGGAACCTGCTCGCCGGCTACGGCGGCCTCGTCAGCATCGGCCAGCAGGGCTTCGTCGGCCTGGGCGCCTACGCGATCCTGGTCTTCGCCCAGCACTGGGGACTGAACCCGTTCTGGTCGATCCCGATCTCCGGCATCGTCGTGGCGCTCTTCGCGGTGCCGATCGCCAAGCTGGTGATGCGACTTCGCGGCGGCTATTTCGCCGTCGGCACCTGGGTCGTTGCCGAGGTGATGCGCATCTCGTTCTCGAACCTTTCGGTGCTCGGCGGCGGCTCTGGCCAAAGCCTGACGGTGATGACGCAGATCGAGCGCGCGACGCGCGAGAACCTCACCTACTGGATCGCCTGCGTCCTCCTGATCGCCACGATCGGCGGCATGTATGCGCTGCTGCGCAGCCGCTTCGGCCTGGCGCTGATGGCCGTGCGAGACAGCGAGGCCGCGGCCGAGAGCCAGGGCATCGACGTCGGCGCGATGAAGTTCCGCGTCTTCGTGCTCTCCGCGTTCGGCTGCGGGCTGGTCGGCGCGCTGTATTACCTGAGCGTGCTGCGCGTGGCGCCGAACGCGGCGTTCGATCTGAACTGGGTCGTCGTCGCGATCTTCATCGTTGTGATCGGCGGCATCGGCACGATCGAGGGCCCGCTCGTCGGCGCCGCCGTCTTCTTCTTCCTGCGCTGGCTGCTCGCCGACTATGGCAGCTACTACTGGATTGCACTGGGCGTCGTCGCCATCGCTGTGATGGTGCTGTTCCCGAAGGGGCTGTGGGGCATGGTGCGCGGCCGCACCGGCATCGATCTGTTCCCTCTGCAGATGCGCTTCGTGACCGGGCCCGCCGATCGTCTCTCCGACGTCGAGCCGACCCATCCACGCTCACCCCGCACCCCTGCGGCCACGCCAACCCTCAACGACGGCAGGCCCTCCGCCTCCGCCCCCCGCAGCCCCAGGAGCTGACCCATGAAGTCGACCGTTCTGAAGACCATCCTGCTCGGCGTGCCGCACGTGCTGCGCCGCGCCGCAAGGAAGAGCCCTGCCTTCAAGGCCGAGATGAAGCGCTACGACTGCATCGTGCAGATCAAGCTCAAGGATCACAGCATCGCGCGCAACTACGAGTTCCGCAACGGCGAGGTCCGCTCTCAGGCCGGCGTGCATCCCAAGGCCGATGTCAACCTCATCTTCAAGGATCTGCCGACCGCGCTGTCGTTCCTGAAGCCCAAGCCCGACCGGCTCGAGGTCGTGTCGGCGGCGAAGACCTTCCGCGTGATGGTGACGGGCCGCGACCCGCTGTGCGTCTGGTTCATGCAACTGATGAACAAGATGCAGGGCGTCGGCCTGGAGCTGGGCACGCCGATGAAGGACGGCAGCACTCGCTACACGACGAACACCAACGGCGGTCCGATGTTCGTCTACGCCAAGGACGGTCGCATCGTTCGCATGACGCCCATCATGCTTGAAGACGCAGATCCGACATCGTGGTCTATCGAGGCACGCGGCAAGCGCTTCACGCCGTGGCGCAAGTCGACGATCAGCCCGCATGCGTCGGCGCTCAAGTCGATGGTCTATTCGAACAAGCGCCTGCTCTACCCGATGAAGCGGGTCGACTTCGACCCCAAGGGCGAGCGCAACGCCCAGAACCGCGGCATCTCGGGCTACGAGCGCATCAGCTGGGACGAGGCGCTGGACATCGTCAGCTCCGAGATCAAGCGCATGAAGACGGAGCACGGGCCCGGCGCGATCGCGATCCCCGTGCCGTCGCACCACCAGTGGGGCAACATCGGCTACTACCTGAGCGCACTGCTGCGCTTCGGCAACCTGATCGGCTTCACGCGCGTGCACCCGAACCCGGACAGCTGGGAGGGCTGGTACTGGGGAGCGATGCACCACTTCGGCAACGCTTTGCGACTGGGCATTCCGAGCTTCTACGGCACCGTCGAGGACTGCCTGAAAGAGGCGCAGCAGATCGTCTTCTGGTCGAGCGACCCGGAGTCGACGAACGGCCTCTACGCCGGCTTCGAAGGCACGCAGCGGCGGCTGTGGGCCAAGGATCTCGGCATCGAGTTCGTGCACATCGATCCGAACCTGAACCCGACGGCACAGTTGCTCGGCGGCAAGTGGATCGCGATCCGCCCCGCCACCGATGCCGCGCTCGCCGCCGCCGTCATGAACGTCTGGGTCAACGAGGGTCTGTACGACAAGGACTACGTGGCCAAGCGCACCACCGGCTTCGACGAGTGGCGCGACTATCTGCTCGGCAAGACTGACGGCGTCGCGAAGACGCCCGAATGGCAAGAGGGCGAGACCGGCGTGCCGGCGCACATCTGTCGCGCGCTCGCGCGCTCGTGGGGCACGAAGAAGACCTACCTGTCCGCCGGCGGCCTCGGCGCCGGCTGGGGCGGCGCCTGCCGCTCGGCGACCGGCTCGCAGTGGGCGCGTTCGATGATCCTGATGATGGCGATGCAGGGCTGGGGCAAGCCCGGCGTCAACTTCGGCAACCTTCAGTTCGGCGCGCCGCTCGATTTCTCCATCTACTTTCCCGGCTACGCCGACGGCGGCATCTCGGGCGATCTGGCATTCACGGCCACCGGGATCAACAACTACCAGCGCATGCCGCACGTGCTCACGATGAATCCGGTCAAGCAGATGATCCCGCGTCAGCGGCTGCCGGAGGCGGTGATCGACGGCAAGTCGCTCGGCTACATGTGGGACGGCTCGTCGATGGAGGCGCAGTTCGCGCCATTCGAGTATCCGATGACGGGCTACTCGAAGATCCACATGATCTACCGCTACGGCGGATCGTCGTTCGGCACGATCGCCAAGTCCGACCGCTTCGAGAAGAGCTACCGCCATCCGTCGATCGAGTTCGTCGTCAACCAGTCGATCTGGTTCGAGGGAGACGCGCGCTACGCCGACGTGATCTTGCCGGCGTGCACGAGCTTCGAACGCTTCGACATCAGCGAGTGGGCCAACTGCAGCGGCTACATCCAGGACAACCACTCGCAGCTGAATCACCGCATCGTGACGATGCAGCACAAGTGCATCGAGCCGCTGGGCGAGTCGAAGTCGGACTACCAGATCTACCTGGACATCCTGTCGCGGCTGGGGCTGGGCGCGTTGTTCTCCGAGGGCTGCAGCGAGCTCGACTGGTGCAAGCGCGTCTTCGAGTCGTCGGACCTGCCCAAGTACACCAACTGGCGCGATTTCCTCAAGAAGGGCTACGTCGTCCTGCCGCCCGAGGCGGATGCCGCGCGCCAGCCGGTGTCGATGCGCTGGTTCGCCGAAGATCGACACAAGGACGTGCCCGAGCCGCACCCGCTGCCGTCGCAGTTCAGCGGCGAGTTCGGCAAGGGGCTGGAGACTCAGAGCGGCAAGATCGAGTTCGTCAGCTCCTCGCTGGCCCGAGGCCAGGCCGACAACCCCGAGCGCCCGGCGTTGAACCGCTACCTGCCGGCGTGGGAAGGCCCGCACGCAAAGGACCTGTACGCGAAGTATCCGCTGCAGATGGTTTCGACGCACCCGCGCTACAGCTTCCACACCTACGGTGACGGCAAGGACAGCGTGCTCAACGACATCGACGACCACCGGCTGTTCGTCGACGGCTACTACTACTGGGTCATGAAGATCAACCCGCGCGACGCCGCCGCCCGCGGCATCGCGCACCACAGCCTGATCCGCGTGTTCAACGATCGCGGCTCGGTGATCTTCGTCGCCGACGTCACGCCGCTGGTCGGCGCCGGCATCATGAAGTGCTTCGAGTCGAACTCCGATTTCGACCCGATTCCGTCGAGCGGTCCGGAAGGTTGGTCGGATCGTTCCGGCTGCGCCAACGTGCTGACTTCGCCGCGTCCGCAGCAGCAGGGCACCGAGGGCATGGCTGCCAACTCGTGTCTGGTCGAGATGGAACCCTGGGCGCCGCAGAAGGCGGCGGCGGGCCGGGCGCAGATCAGCGGCATGGCGGCACCGAACACACGGCCGGCCCGCAGCGGCCCGGTCGGGCGCGAGACCAGCGCGGCCTGAGCACGGCGCCCGCGGTCGAACGTATCAGGAGAATGAGCATGAAGAAGTGGAACCTCATCATCGATGTCGCGCGCTGCGAGAACTGCAACAACTGCATGATCACGACGCGCGACGAACACGTCGGCAACGACTTTCCCGGCTATGCGGCCCCGCAGCCGCTGCATGGACACAACTGGATCAAGATCCATCGGAAGGTGCGGGGCAGCGACGGCATGGTGGATGCGGCGTACCGGCCGACGATGTGCAATCACTGCGACGATGCACCCTGCATCAAGAAGGCAGGCGACGGGTCGATCTACCAGCGTGAGGACGGCATCGTCATCATCGATCCGAAGAAGGCACGCGGTCGCCGCGACCTCGTCGACGCCTGCCCGTATGGCGTGATCTTCTGGAACGAGGAACTGAAGCTGGCGCAGAAGTGGATCTTCGACGCCCACCTGATCGACCAGGGCTGGACCCAGCCGCGCTGCCAGCAGTCGTGCCCCACCGGCGTGTACTGGGCGGTGTGCGTCGAGGACTCCGAGATGCAGTCGATGGTCGCCAAGCACAAGCTCGAGGTCCTGCGTCCCGAGTTGAAGACACGGCCGCGCGTGTACTACAAGAACCTGCATCGCTTCGAGAAGTGCTTCCTCGGCGGCAGCGTGGTCGCCGACGTGAAAGGCGTTCTCGAATGCGTCAGCGGCGCACGCATCGTGCTGAAGCGCGACGGCCGGGACGTGGCGACGACCGAGTCCGACGCCTTCGGCGACTTCAAGTTCGACGGCCTCGAGCCCGACAGCGGCCGCTACGAGGTCGAAGCCCGGCACGACTCGCTCGGCTCGGCGCGCTCGCAGGCTCGCGTTGACGAGAGCGTCTACGTCGGCTCGATCAAGCTCCAATGACGCGACCGCGAACGATCGACGCATCGCTATCCCAGCCGAACCCCGTGTCAAGGACCCATTCATGAGCAGCACCCTGTTTGAACCGATCACGCTCCGCGGCCTGACGCTCAAGAACCGCATTGCGGTCTCGCCGATGTGCCAGTACATCTCGGACGACGGCAACG
>CAYJLV010000035.1:0-45985 GCA_964371405.1 uncultured Burkholderiaceae bacterium | reverse complement strand
CTGTACCCGTTCGACACCATCTGGGACGAGGCCTGGTACCTGGCGCTGTCGCAGTACAACAACCGCATCTTCATGGTCCCGCCGGTGCGCGGCGTCGACCACCGGATGATCAACGGCTACGTCTACATCTCGCCGGTGCCGGTGAAGGACGGCAACGAGATCGGAAGCCGCGTGCCGCACTTCATGGAGCGCGCCGGCCACTACTACAAGAACTGGGACGCGCTCGAGGCCAAGTGGAAGGTCAAGATGGAGGCGACCATCCGCGAGCTCGAGAACCTGAAGATCCCGGCGCTGCCAGAGATGGAGGACTTGAGCGTCGTCACCGAGGCGCTCGGCGAGTCGTCGGGCTTTCACCTGCTCAAGGCCTACGACGACCTGATCAACCTCGGCATCAAGTGCTGGCAATACCACTTCGAGTTCCTGAACCTGGGCTATGCGGCCTATGTGTTCTTCCTCGACTTCGTGCAGAAGCAGTTCCCGAGCATCCCGGCGCAGCGCGTGACGCAGATGATCTCGGGCATCGACGTCATCATGTACCAGCCCGACGAGGAGTTGAAGAAGCTCGCCGCCAAGGCGGTCGATCTCGGCGTCGGCGACCTGCTGAAGTCCAGCGCCGAATGGTCGGCGGTTGAGACGGCGCTCAAGGCCGACGCCAAGGGTCGTGAATGGCTGACGGCGCTCAGCCTGGCCAAGGAGCCGTGGTTCAACGTCTCCACCGGCACCGGATGGTTCCACCACGACCGTTCGTGGAACGACCAGATGAACGTGCCGCTCGGCGGGATCCAGACCTACATCGACAAGATCCGCGCCGGCGTGTCGATCGAGCGGCCGACCGCCAAGGTGTGCGCCGAGCGCGACCGCATCACCGCCGAGTACCGCGACCTGATCACGAATGATGCCGACCGCAAGCAGTTCGACGAACTGCTCGGCTGCGCCAAGACGGTGTTCCCGTATGTCGAGAACCATCTCTTCTACGTCGAGCACTGGTTCCACTCGGTGTTCTGGAACAAGATGCGCGAAGTCGCGGCAATCCTGAAGACGAACGGTCTGATTGCCGACGTCGAGGACGTCTGGCTGCTGCGCCGCGACGAGATCAAGCAGGCGCTGTGGGACGTCGTCACCGCCTGGGCCACCGGCGTCACGCCGCGTGGCACGAAGACCTGGCCGCCCGAGATCGAGTGGCGCAAGGGCGTGATGGCCAAGTTCAAGGAGTGGGCGCCGCCGCCGGCGATCGGCACCGCTCCCGAGGTGATCCAGGAGCCGTTCACGATCGTGCTCTGGGGCGTGACCAACAAGTCGCTCGCCGACTGGGCTGCAGTTCAGGAGATCGGCGACCCCGAGCGCATCACCGAGCTCAAGGGCTTTGGCGGCAGCCCGGGCATCGTCGAGGGCAAGGCGCGTGTGTGCCGCACGGTGGCCGAGGTCGGCGAGCTGCAGGAAGGCGAGATCCTGGTCGCGCCGACCACATCGCCGTCGTGGGCGCCGGCCTTCGCCAAGATCGGCGCCTGCATCACCGACGTCGGCGGCGTGATGAGCCATGCCGCGATCGTTTGCCGTGAATACGGCATGCCGGCGGTGGTGGGCACCGGGCACGCCACCAAGGTCATCCGCAGCGGGATGATGCTGCGGGTCGACGGGTCCACGGGCGCGGTCACCATCTCGCGCTGAGCCGGGGGCCAGACGTGGAAGTCATGCAACTGCACGCGGCGCCGACCGCCGCCGGCACGCCGGCGGCCGGCGCGCCCACCGTGTGCTGGCTCGAGGACTGCAGCCAGGGTTCGATCGCCGAGGTCGGCGGCAAGTGCGCGTCGCTCGGCGAGCTGATCCGCATGGGCGCGCGCGTGCCGCCCGGCTTCGCCGTCACGACGCACGGCTGCACGCGCTTCCTGCGCGAAGCCGGCATCCTGCCGGAAATCGCGCGGCTGCTCGCCGGCCTGCCGCACGACGACGTCGTGCGGCTGGAGCAGGCTTCGGCGGCGATTCGCTCGATGATCGAGTCGCGCCCGATGCCCGTCGAGATGGAGGACGAGATCGCCGAGGCTTACCGGCGCCTCGCGCTGCGCTGCGGGCTGCCGGCCGCGCCGGTGGCGGTGCGCTCCAGCGCCACCGCCGAGGATCTGCCCGGCGCCAGCTTCGCGGGCCAGCAGGACACCTACCTGTGGATCCGCGGCGCCGACGAGTTGCTGCAGCATGTGCGGCGCTGCATCTCGAGCCTCTACACCGCGCGCGCGATCGGCTACCGGCTGAAGATGGGTTTCGAGCACGAGCAGGTGCAGATCAGCGTGGGCGTGCAGAAGATGGCCAACGCCTTCACCGCCGGCGTGATGTTCACGCTGCACCCCGGCAACGGCGACCGCTCCGTGATCGTGATCGACTCGAACTTCGGGTTCGGCGAATCGGTGGTCTCGGGCGAGGTCACGCCGGACCACTTCGTCGTCAGCAAGGTCACGCTCGACATCACGGAGCGCGTCATCTCGCGCAAGGAGCGCTGTTACACGGTCGATCCGCGCAGCCAGTGCAGCCTCGCGGTGGACGTGCCGCTCGAGCGCCAGACCGTGCAGTCGCTGATCGACGACGAGATCAGCGAGCTGGCCTGGATGGGCAAGCAGATCGAGAAGCACTACGGCCGCCCGATGGACATCGAATGGGCGGTCGACAAGGACCTCCCGTCGGGCGGCAACATCTTCATCCTGCAGGCGCGTCCCGAGACGGTGTGGAGCGCGAAGGCGGTCGCCACCGAAGCCGCGCCGACTTCGGCGATGAACTACATCGTGTCCGGCTTGCTGTCGGGCCGTCGGCTCAGCTGACGGCGGCGACCGCAAGCCAAGAGGAGACCCCCGCATGATCGTGCGCAACTGGATGCGATCGACACCGACGACGGTGACCGGCGACATGCTGTTGACCGAGGCCAACCACATTTTCTCGGAGACCAGCCTGCACGGGCTGCCGGTGGTCGAGGACGGGCGCCTGCGCGGCCTGATCACGCGCGCCGGCTGCCAGCGCGCCGCGCACCACGTCGCGCGCACGCAGAGCCCCGACGAGTTCGCCTTCTACTCCAACCGGCTGCGCGTGCGCGACCTGATGGTGCGCAACCCGGCCACCGTCGACGCCGACGACACGATGGAGGCCTGCCTTCAGAAGGGTCAGGAGCTGGGCATCGGCCAGTTTCCGGTGATGAGCGACGGCCGCGTCGTCGGTCTGATCTCGGCGGCCGAGATCATGGGGCTGGCAGCGCATTTTCTCGGCGCGTTCGAGCGCCGCAGCGGCATCACGCTGGCGCCGCGCGTGCTGACCCCGGGAACGATCGGCCGCGTCACCGACATCGTCGAGGGCTGCGGCGCCGAAGTGGTCGCCATCTATCCCATCGGCAGCGGCAAGCCGCCCGCCGCACTGAAAAAGCTGATCGTGCGCTTTCACGGCGCGAGCACCGCCGCGGTGGCCGACACCCTGGAGCAGGCCGGCTACACCGTGATCGAGTCGGTCGAGAACGCCCACGCCGTGGCCAAGGCCGCCGCCTGACGCAGCGCGGCACGACCCGGCGACACATCCACAACCACTCGCATCAGGAGCCGATACACCATGGACCTTCGAAGCTACATCGATCAATGCGCGCAGGCCGGCGAACTGCGCCGCGTGACCGCGCCGGTCGACTGGAATCTCGAGATCTCGCACATCTCCAAGCTGGTCGAGGAGCGCAAGGGCCCGGCGCTGCTGTTCGAGAACGTGAAGGGCTACTCGACGCCCGTTTTCACCGGCGCCTTCGCGACCACGAAGCGCCTCGCGATCATGCTCGGACTGCCGCACGGCAACACGTTGTGCGAGTCGGCGCAGGCATGGATGAAGAAGTCGATCACCTCAGAAGGCCTGATCAAGGCCCGCGAGGTCAAGGACGGCCCGGTGCTCGCCAATGTGCTCGAGGGCGACAAGGTCGACCTCAACATGTTCCCGGTGCCGAAGTTCTTTCCGCTCGACGGCGGACGCTACATCGGCACCACGGTGTTCCTCGTGCTGAAGGACCCCGAGACGGGCGAGACCAATCTCGGCACCTACCGTATGCAGATGCTCGACGGCAAGACCTGCGGCGTGCAGATCCTGCCCGGCAAGCGCGGCGAGCGCATCATGAAGAAGTACAAGAAGATGGGCAAGAAGATGCCCGCCGCGGCGGTGATCGGCTGCGATCCGCTGTTGTTCATGGCCGGCACGCTGATGCACAAAGGCGCCAGCGACTTCGACATCACCGGTACCGTGCGCGGCCAGCAGGCCGAGTTCCTGATGGCGCCGCTGACCGGGCTGCCGGTGCCGGCCAACGCCGAGATCGTGCTCGAGGGCGAGATCGACCCCGACGCCTTCCTTCCCGAGGGTCCGTTCGCCGAATACACCGGCTACTACACCGACGAGCTGCACCATCCGATCCCCAAGCCTGTGCTCGAGGTCAAGCAGATCCTGCACCGCGACAACCCGATCCTGTGGGCCACCGGCCAGGGCCGGCCGGTGACCGACGTGCACATGCTGCTGGCCTTCACGCGCACCGCCACGTTGTGGACCGAGCTCGAGAAGATGAAGATCCCCGGCATCCAGTCGGTGTGCGTGCTGCCCGAGTCGGCCGGCCGCTTCTGGGCCGTGATCTCGGTCAAGCAGCAGTACCCGGGGCACTCGCGCCAGGTGGCCGACGCCGTGATCGGCAGCAACACCGGCAGCTACGGCATCAAGGGCGTGATCACGGTCGATGAAGACATCCAGGCCGACGACCTGCAGCGCGTGGTCTGGGCGCTGTCGTGCCGCTACGACCCGATGCGCGGCACCGAGCTCATCAAGCGCGGCCGCTCGACCCCGCTCGATCCGGCGCTCGACCCGGCGGGCGACAAGCTCACCACGTCGCGCATCCTGATGGACGCCTGCATTCCCTACGAGTGGAAGCAAAAGCCGGTCGAGGCGCGCCTCGACGAGGCCACGCTGACGGCGATCCGCGCGCGCTGGTCCGAGTTCGGCATCGACTGAAAAAGGAGCGCAGGAAATGGACAAGGCCAAGGACGTGAAGCTGGTCATCCTCGATGTCGACGGCGTGATGACCGACGGCCGCATCGTCATCGACGACAACGGACTCGAGCAGCGCAACTTCGACATCAAGGACGGGCTGGGCGTCGTCGCGCTGCAGATGTGCGGCATCGACGTCGCGATCATCACGTCGAAGAAGTCGGGCGCGGTGCGCCACCGCGCCGAGGAGCTGAAGATCAAGCGCTTCCACGAAGGCATCCGCAAGAAGACCGAGCCCTACGAGCAGATGCTCGGCGAGATGGGCATCGGCGACGCGCAGGTCGCATACGTCGGCGACGACCTCGTCGACCTGTCGATGATGAAGCGCGTCGGCTGTCCGATCGCGGTGGCCGACGCGGTCGCCGAGGTGCGCGACGCGGCGGCCTACGTGACGATCGCGCGCGGCGGCCACGGCGCCGTGCGCGAGGCCGCCGAGATGATCCTCAAGGCCCAAGGCAAGTGGGAAGCCATCCTGGCCAAGATCGGCTGAAACGTTTCGAACCTCAAGGAGTCAAGCCAAGTGCCCACCCCACCCCGCAGCAACCGCGAATTCGTCGATGCCTGCATCGCCTCCGGCGACGCCGTGCGCATCGCGCAGCAGGTCGACTGGGAAAACGAGGCCGGCGCGATCGTGCGCCGCGTCTGCGAACTGGCGGCGCCGGCGCCGCTGATGGAAAGCATCAAGGACTACCCCGGCTTTCGCTACTTCGGCGCGCCGCTGTCGACCTATCGCCGCATGGCGATCTCGATGGGGCTCGATCCTGAGACGCCGCTGCCCGAACTGGGCCGCGAGTACATCAAGCGCACCAACGGCGAGGCCGTCGCGCCGGTCGTCATCGGCCGCGACGCGGCGCCGTGCAAGGAGAACATTCTGCGCGGCAAGGACGTCGACCTGTGCCGCCTGCCGGTGCCGCTGGTGCACGACGGCGACGGCGGCCGCTACGTCGGCACCTGGCACGCCGTGATCACGAAGCACCCGGTGCGCGGCGACGTGAACTGGGGCATGTACCGCCAGATGATGTTCGACTCGCGCACGATGTCGGGCGCCGTGTTCCCGTTCTCCGACCTCGGCAAGGCGCTCACCGAGTACTACCTGCCGCGCGGCGAGACCTGTCCCTTCGCCACCGCGATCGGCCTGTCGCCGCTGGCCGCGATGGCGGCCTGCGCGCCGTCGCCGATCCCCGAGCCCGAGCTCACCGGCATGCTCGCCGGCGAGCCGGTCAGGCTGGTCAAGTGCGAGACCAACGACCTCGAGGTGCCGGCCGACGCCGAGATCATCCTCGAGGGCGAGATCCTGCCCGACTACAAGGTCGAGGAGGGTCCGTTCGGCGAGTACACCGGCTACCGCACCAGCCCGCGCGACTTCCGCGTCACCTTCCGCGTCAACTGCATCACCTACCGCAACAACGCGACGATGACGATCTCGAACATGGGCGTGCCGCAGGACGAGGGGCAGCTGCTGCGCTCGTTCTCGCTCGGCCTCGAGTTGGAGAAGCTGCTCAAGAGCCAGGGCATCCCGGTGACCGGCGTCTACATGCATCCGCGCTCGACGCACCACATGATGATCGTCGGCGTCAAGCCGACCTACGCCGGCATCGCGATGCAGATCGCGCAGCTCGCCTTCGGCTCCAAGCTCGGACCGTGGTTTCACATGGTCATGGTGGTCGACGACCAGACCGACATCTACAACTGGGACGAGGTCTATCACGCGTTCTGCACGCGCTGCAATCCGGAGCGCGGCATCCACATCTTCAAGAACACGACCGGCACCGCGCTGTACCCGCACGCGAACCCGCACGACCGCAAATGGTCGATCGGCTCGCAGGTGCTGTTCGACTGCCTGTGGCCGGTCGACTGGGACCGCATCAACGACGTGCCGACGCTGGTGTCGTTCCGCAATGTCTACCCGAAGGCAGTGCAGGACAAGGTGCTGGCGAACTGGGTCGACTACGGCTTTGCGCCGGTGAAGCGCTGAAGGGAGATGGGAGCCATGGACAGGCATCAATGGGAAGTGTTCGTGATGGATCTCGGCGAGCTGGCCGAGGGGCGCGATCTCGAGCTGACGATCCGCACCCTCGACCCCGGCATCCACAAGTACACCTACAAGCGTGCGAAGGTGCGCGTTTCGGCTGATCTCGGCGCGCTGCCCGACGATCTGCAGGTGCGCTTCGGCCGCGGGCAGCTCGCGCCGCAGCGCTACTCGATGCGATTGCTCGAGGAGGTCGAGCGGCTGCCGGCGAAGTATCGATGACGCTGCCGAATCACTCGACGAGCCGCGCTCCATGACTTACCGCGATCTGCGCGATTTCCTCGACGTGCTCGGTGGCGACCTGCGGCGCGTCGCCGAGCCGTTCGCGCCGCGCTTCGAGATCGCCGCCGCGCTGCGCGAGGCGCGCGCCGAGGCGCCGGCGCTGCTGTTCGAGAACGTCGCCGGCCATCCCGGCTGGCGCGTTTGCGGCAACCTGATCGCCAACCGGCACCGGCTGGCGCTGGCGTTCGAGACCACCGAGGATGCGCTGGCCGACACCTACCTGGAGCGCAAGCAGCGCGGCATCGCGCCGGTGGGCGCGAGCGAGGCGCCGGTGCAGGAGGTCGTGACGACGCACCGCGACGACCTGCTCGCTGCGCTGCCGATCCTGACGCACCACGAAAAGGACGCCGCGCCGTACATCACCACCGGCGTCGTGCTGTGCCGGGAGCCGGGCACCGGCCGGCGCGGCATGGGCATCCACCGCATGATGGTGCACGACGGCCGGCACCTGAGCGTCTTTCTCGCCAACCCGCCGCTGTCGAACTTCCATGCCGCGGCCGAGGCCCGTGGCGAGCCGCTGGAGATGGCGATCGCGCTGGGTCTCGAGCCGGCGATCGTCTTGTCGTCGGTGGTCAAGGTCGGGCCGCTCGTGCCCGACAAGATGGCGATCGCCGGCGCATTGCGCGGCGCGCCGGTCGAGATGGTGCGCGCCGGGACGGTGGATGTCGAAGTGCCGGCGCGTGCCGAGCTGGTGATCGAGGGCCGCGTGCTGCCCGGCGTGCGCCGGCACGAGGGCCCGTTCGGCGAAAACACCGGCGCCTACTTCAGCGCCGACAGCCCCGTGATCGAGGTCACTGCGGTGACGCATCGGCGCGAACCGATCTACCCCGGCCTGACGCCGTGGGCGGCCGACGTCGACATGCTGCTGTGGCTGGCCGCGGGCACCGAGTTGCTCGGCCAGCTGCGCGCCCACGTGGCCGGCGTGGCCGACCTGGAGCTGGCCAGCGGCACGGCGAGCTTCTCCGCGATCGTCGCCGTGGCGGGTACGCCGCGCTCCGAGGTGCGTCGCCTGATCCACCTGGCGCTAGCGCTCGACAAGCGCCTGAAGAGCGTCACGGTGGTCGACGATGACGTCGACATCCGCAATCCGCGCGAGGTGGCGTGGGCGCTGGCGACGCGGTACCGGCCGGCGCACGATACGATCGTCGTCGGCGGCACGGAGGCCTATGTGATCGATCCGTCGGCCAGCGGGGAGGGGCAGGGCTCGAAAATCGGCTTCGACGCCACGCGCGGCGGCGGCGCTGCCCTCGACAAGGCGCGGCTCGAGCCGCAGGCGCTCGCCAAGGCGCGCCGCGTGCTCGGCGAACTGATGGGGGCCTGAAGTGCGAGGCCCGTTCACAAACTCTGAAGGCAAGGGTAGGCCCATGAGACTCGTGGTCGGCATGTCGGGTGCGAGCGGTGCGATATACGGCTTGCGCCTGCTCGAAGTTCTGAAGTCGCTGGACATCGAGACGCACCTGGTGATGTCCGATGCGGCCAAGCGCACCATCGTCTACGAGACCGATCGCGGCATCGATCAGGTCAAGGGGCTGGCCACGCACGTGCACGAGCTCGCCGATGTGGGCGCGTGCATCTCCAGCGGCTCGTTCCGACACGACGGCATGGTGATCGCGCCGTGCTCGATCAAGACGCTGTCGGCGCTGGCGCATTCGTTCAACACCAACTTGCTGATTCGCGCCGCCGACGTCACGCTCAAGGAGCGGCGCAAGCTCGTGCTGATGGTGCGCGAGACGCCGCTGCACCTCGGGCACCTGCGGCTGATGGTGCAGGTCACCGAAACCGGCGCCGTGCTGGTGCCCCCGCTGCCGGCCTTCTATCACCGGCCCAAGACGCTCGACGACGTCATCAACCAGTCGGTCAACAAGGTGCTCGACCAGTTCGGCATCGAGTGCGACCTGTTCAATCGCTGGACCGGCAACGAGGAGCGCGAGCTTGCCAAGTCCCGCCACTGAGCGGGTGAGCGGGCGTGTGCGTGCCGATTCCGGCGTCGAGTTCGAGGGCAGTGTCTGCTCGGGCCTCGGCGAAGGTAAGAGCTTCGTCGCGCTCGACTGGTTCGGCCGCGCATGCCGGCGCCAGCTCGGCTTCGAGCCCTGGCCGGGCACGCTCAACCTGCGCATGGGCGGCTCGGCCTGGGAGCGCTGGCGCGGCACGCTGGGGCCGGGCGACGGCATCGCGATCACGCCGCCGCCGGGCTTTTGCGCTGCTCGCTGCTTCGTCGTGCAGCTCGACGGCCGGGTGCGCGCGGCGGCCGTCATCCCCGACGTGAGCGACTACCCGCCCGACAAGCTCGAACTGGTGGCGCCGGTCGCGCTGCGCGCCGCGCTGGCGCTGCGCGACGGCACGCCGGTCCGCGTCCGCGTCGAGCCCTGATAGCAGTTGCGGCATCGCGCATCGCGCGACGCTCGAATCCGGTTCGAGTGATCGAGGACGATCGAGCTGTTCCTCGCGCTGCCATCGCAGCGTGAGCGGGCTGTCGGGGTGCCCTGTTGCGCTCATGTCCCCCGGCCCGGCCTGCGGTCGAGCCTCCTCCTTTACTTCGCTCCACTGGACACCCGGCGCCCTCGGCCCCGAACGACACGTCGCACGACCGGCGGCACTGGGCCGGGGCAGCAGGCGTCGAACGAGGCGGCTCACTTCACGCGGGCCGCTTGCACTTTCAAGTCAGTTGTCATACAACGACGTGCCTTGCCAAAGCCCGCAGCTGCCAAGCCGCGCTACCCCGCTGCCACCGATGAACGCCCCGATCGCCGCCCCCCGTCGCAAGCCGCGCTCGCTCGCGCTTGAACTCGTCGAGTCGCTCGGCGAGCGCATCCGCGACGGCCGGCTCGCCACCGGCGACAAGCTGCCGAGCGAGGCCGCGATCGTCGGCGAGTTCGGCGTCAGCCGCACCGTGGTGCGCGAGGCGATCTCCAAGCTGCAGGCTTCGGGGCTGGTCGAGACGCGGCACGGCGTCGGCACCTTCGTCGTCGGCATCGACGCATCGGCGCCGCTTCGCATCGGGCGCGAACAGCTCGGAACGCTGCGCGACGTGGTGGCGCTGCTCGAACTGCGCATCGGCATCGAGACCGAGGCTGCCGCGCTCGCGGCGCAGCGCCGCGACGCCGCCAACCTCGCCGCGATGCGCGCCGCGCTCGACGCCTTCAGCGGTGCGATCGAGGCCGACGGCGACGCCGTCGGCGCCGACTTCCGCTTCCACGTCGAGATCGCGCGCGCGACGCAGAACGCGCACTTCGCCGACCTGCTCAACCACCTCGGCACGGTGATCATTCCGCGTGCGCGCCTCGGAGCGCCGCCCGACGCGGCGCGCCGCGACTACCTGCGCCGCGTCAACGGCGAGCACGAGAGCATCTACGACGCAATCGCCTCGCAGGACACCGAGGCGGCGCGCGCCGCGATGCGCACGCACTTGGCCAACAGCCGCGAACGGCGGCGCCGAGCCGCGCAGATGGCCGAGCGCGGAGGCTGAGAGCGACGCGCGCAACATTGCTGCCATTCGCGTCCACTTGTATGATGACCGACAACAAAGGAGCATCTGAATGAAGAATTCACTCGCCGCGATGACCATCGCGCTGGCCGCGGCCGCAGCGCCGGCGCATGCCGCCTACCCCGACAAACCGGTGACGCTCGTCGTTCCGTTCCCGCCCGGCGGCTCGACCGACATGATTGCGCGCACGCTGGGCGCCAAGCTGCAGGAGAGGCTCGGCCAGACCTTCGTCGTCGAGAACCGCGCCGGCGCCACCGGCACGATCGGCGCCGGGCAGGTCAAGCGCGCCGCACCCGACGGCTACACGCTGCTCGTCGCCTCGCTCGGGCCGTATGTGATCGCGCCGCACCTGATCAAGAGCGTGCCCTACGACGCGACGAAGGACTTCGACCTGCTGACCGTCGCCGTGCAGGCGCCCAACGTGCTCGTCGTGCCCGCCGCTTCGCCTTACAAGACGGTGGCCGACATCCTCGCGCAATCGAAGAAGACGCCCGACAAGCTGACGTTCGCGTCGTCGGGCAACGGCTCGTCGGACCACCTGACGGCCGAGCTGTTCTGGCAACAGACCGGCACGAAGGGCGTGCACGTGCCCTACAAGGGCGGGGCGCCGGCGATCACCGATCTGCTCGGCGGCGTCGTCGACGCATCGTTCCAGAACATCAACGTCGTCGTCCAGCACGTCGCCACCGGCAAGCTGCGCGCGCTCGCCGTCACCGGCGACAAGCGCTCGACACTGCTGCCGCAGGTGCCGACGCTGGCCGAGGCGGGCGTCAAGGGCGTCGACGTCTACTCATGGCAGGCCGTCGCCGCGCCGCGCGGGCTGCCGGCCGACGTGAAGGCCACGCTGCATGCGGCGCTGGTCGCGGCACTGAACGATCCGCAGGTCAAGACCAAGCTCGTCGATCTCGGTTTCGAGATCGTCGCCAACACGCCCGAGCAGTTCACCCGCTTCCAGGCCGACGAGTTCGCGCGCTGGAAGAAGGTGATCGAGACCGGCAAGATCACCGCTGATTGAGATGGAGTCGTCGACTCCCATCGTGCGCGAGTTGCGCGTCGTGCCCGTCGCCGGGCACGACAGCATGCTGCTCAACCTGAGCGGCGCGCACGGCCCGTTCTTCACGCGCAACCTCGTGATCCTGACCGACAGCGCCGGCAACACCGGCGTCGGCGAGGTGCCGGGCGGCGAGAGGATCCGCAGGACGCTCGACGATGCCCGCGACCTCGTCGTCGGCACGTCGATCGCCGCCTGGCAGCGCACGCTCAATGCCGTGCGCCGCACCTTTGCCGACCGCGACGCCGGCGGGCGCGGCCAGCAGACCTTCGACCTGCGCACGACGATCCATGCCGTGACGGCGCTCGAGGCGGCCTTGCTCGACCTGCTCGGCAAGCACCTCGGCGTGTCCGTCGCCGAACTGCTCGGCGAGGGCCGGCAGCGCGACGCGGTCGAGATGCTCGGCTACCTGTTCTTCGTCGGCGACCGCACGAAGACGAACCTGCCGTACCGCAGCGCCGCCGACGAGACCGGCACCGATGCCTGGTTCGCCGCGCGCCACGACGCGGCGCTGACGCCCGAGGCCATCGTGCGCCAGGCCGAGGCGGCGCAGGCGCGCTACGGCTTCGCCGACTTCAAGTTGAAGGGCGGCGTGCTCGCCGGCGAGGCCGAAGTCGAGGCCGTCACGGCGCTGCATGAGCGCTTCCCCGATGCGCGCGTCACGCTCGATCCGAATGGCGGCTGGCTGCTGAAGGACGCCGTGCGCCTGATGCGCGACCTGCATGGCGTCGTCGCCTACGCCGAGGATCCGTGCGGCGCCGAGGGCGCCTGTTCGGGCCGCGAGGTGATGGCCGAGTTCCGCCGCGCCACCGGCCTGCCGACGGCGACCAACATGATCGCGACCGACTGGCGCGAGCTGGGCCACGCGATCCGGCTGCACTCGGTCGACATCCCGCTCGCCGACCCGCACTTCTGGACCATGCAGGGCTCGGTGCGCGTCGCCCAGCTCTGCCACGAGTGGGGCCTGACCTGGGGCTCGCATTCCAACAATCATTTCGACGTGTCGCTGGCGATGTTCACCCAGGTCGCCGCTGCGGCGCCGGGGCGCATCACGGCGATCGACACGCACTGGATCTGGCAGGACGGCCAGCGACTGACGAAGCAGCCGCTGCGCATCGTGGGCGGCAAGGTCGCCGTGCCCGACGCGCCGGGCCTCGGCGTCGAGCTCGACATGGCCGAAGTCGAGCGCGCGCACCGGCTCTACCTGCAGCACGGCCTGGGCGCGCGCGACGACGCGGCGGCGATGCAGTTCCTCGTTGCGGGCTGGAAGTTCGACAACAAGCGGCCGTGTCTGGTGCGCTGAACGCCAGCCTGGCGGTGAGCTTGTCGAAGGGCAGGCTCAGCCCGAACGGAGATCTTCCTTTACGCTCACCTTCATGAGTCGCCCCAGGAAGCAGTCCCCATGATGACGCCCCGCCTGTTGCAGAACGGCCGCCTGCCTGCCGGGCTCGAAGTCGAGCTGGCCACGCTCTACGACGTGCACCCGCTGTGGGCCGAGCCCGACGTGCCGGCGTTCCTCGCGCGCCACGGCCGCGAGTTCGTCGGCCTGGTCACGTCGGCCGCCGTGGGCGCCGACGCGACCTTGATCGGGGCGCTGCCGCGGCTGCGCGTGATCGCGAGCTTGGGCGTCGGGCTCGACCTGATCGACCTCGATGCGGCGGCGCGCCGCGACATCCCGGTCGGCTTCACGCCCGACGTGCTCAACGACTGCGTCGCCGACCTGGCATTCGCGCTGCTGCTCGACGTGGCGCGCGGCGTCAGCGCCGCCGACCGCTACGTGCGGCGCGGCGGCTGGCTGTCGGGGCGCTGGCCGCTCACGACGCGCGTCAGCGGCAAGCGGCTCGGCATCCTCGGCCTCGGGCGCATCGGCCGCGCGATCGCGCGGCGCGCCGCCGGGTTCGACCTCGACGTGCGCTACACCAGCCGCCGGCCGATCGAAGGCGTGTCGTGGCGCTTCGAGCCTTCGCTCGTCGAGCTCGCGCGCTGGGCCGACTTCCTCGTGATCGCGGCGGCCGGCGGCACCGGCACGCGGCATCTGGTGTCGGCCGAGGTGCTGGAGGCGCTCGGCCCGCAGGGCTTTCTCGTCAACATCGCGCGCGGCAGCGTCGTCGACGAGGCGGCCCTCGTCGACGCTCTGGTGGCGCAGCGCATCGCCGGCGCCGGGCTCGACGTGTTCGAGAGCGAGCCGCACGTGCCGCCCGAGCTGTTCGGTCTCGACAATGTGGTGCTGCTGCCGCACGTCGCGAGCGGCACGCACGAGACGCGCAAGGCGATGGCGGAGCTGGTGCGCGACAACCTCCACGCCTACTTCACCACCGGCCGGCTGCTGACGCCGGCGCCACTGCACTCCGGAGCCCCGACATGAGAGAGAACCGACTGCGCACGCTGTGGCAGGCCGACCAGGCCGCCGTCAACGGCTGGCTCGCGATCCCCAGCAGCTTCGCCGCCGAGACGATGGCGCATCAGGGCTGGGACACGCTGACGATCGACCTGCAGCACGGCCTGATCGATTACCAGACGATGGTCACGATGCTGCAGGCGATCTCGACGACGGCCACGGTGCCGGTCGTGCGCGTGCCCTGGCTCGAACCGGGCATCGTGATGAAGACGCTCGACGCCGGCGCCTACGGCGTGATCTGCCCGATGGTCAACACGCGCGAGGACGCGCAGAAATTCGTCGCGTGGACGAACTACGCGCCCAGGGGCTCGCGCAGCTTCGGCCCGGTGCGCGCGCTGCTGTACGCAGGCGCCGACTATCCGCAGCGCGCCAACGAGACGATCGTGCGCTTCGCGATGATCGAGACGGCGCAGGCGCTCGACAACCTCGACGCGATCCTGTCGGTCGAGGGGCTCGACGCCATCTACATCGGCCCGTCGGACCTGTCGCTGGCGCTCGGCTGCCGGCCGGTGTTCGACGATGTCGACCCGCCTGTCGCGCAGGCGATCGACCACATCGTCGAGCGCGCCAGGGCGCACGGCGTCGTCGCCGGCGTCCACAATGGCCTGCCCGAGGTCGCGCTGGCGCGGGTCGCGAAGGGATTCCGCTTCGTCACCGTCGGCTCCGACGCGCGCCTGCTGGCCGCGGGCTCGCAACAGGCGCTCGCGCGCATGCGCGGCAAGTCGCAGTGAAACACGCAACGCTGATCGAAGGATCGTCGACATGAAACTCGGATTCATCGGCCTGGGCATCATGGGTGCCCCGATGGCGGGCCAGCTGCGCGCCGCCGGTCACGACCTGTTCGTCAACACGCGCAGCAAGGTGCCCGCGGCGCTGACCGACGCCGGCGCCGTCGCCTGCAAGACGCCGGCCGAGGTGGCGCGTCAGGCCGATGTCGTCTTCACGATGCTGCCCGACACGCCCGACGTCGAGCTCGTGCTGTTCGGCACGGGTGGCGTCGCGGCGGGGCTGACGGCGGGCAAGACGGTGGTCGACATGAGCTCGATCTCGCCGATCGCGACCCAGCAGTTCGCCAGGCGGATCAACGAACTCGGCTGCGACTACCTCGACGCGCCGGTGTCGGGCGGCGAGGTCGGCGCCAAGGCGGCCACCCTCACGATCATGGTGGGCGGGCCGCAGGCGACTTTTGATCGCGTGCTGCCGCTCTTTGAGCTGATGGGCAAGAACATCACGCTGGTGGGCAGCAACGGCGACGGGCAGACGACGAAGGTGGCCAACCAGATCATCGTCGCGCTCAACATCGCGGCGGTGAGCGAGGCGCTGGTGTTCGCGAGCAAGGCGGGCGCCGACCCGGCCAAGGTGCGGCAGGCGCTGATGGGCGGCTTCGCGGCGAGCCGCATCCTCGAAGTGCACGGCGAGCGCATGATCAAGCGAACCTTCGCGCCGGGGTTCCGCATCAGGCTGCACCAGAAGGATCTCGGGCTGGCGCTGGCCGGTGCACGCGAGTTGGGCGTGGCGCTGCCGCAGACCGCGAACGCGGCCCAGCTGATGCAGGCCTGCGCAGCGAACGGCATGGCCGATCTCGACCACTCGGCGCTGGTGCGCGCGCTCGAGTTGCTGGCGCACCACGAAGTCGCGGCGGGTTGAACGCGCCGACAATCGGCGCATGAGCGTTCCTGACCCGCGCACCGCGCCACGCCGGTTTCTGCGCGCGCTGTACGACGCCGCCGTCGCGCGCGCGCTGCCGGCGCACGTCACGGCGGCGCACCTGCCGCCGCCGCCGAAGGGCCGCACCGTCGTGCTCGGCGCCGGCAAGGCCGGCGGCGCGATGGCGGCGGCCGTCGACGCGTTGTGGCCGGCCGATGCGCCGCTCTCGGGCCTCGTCGTGACGCGCTACCGTCACGTGCCGCCCGACTATCGCGCCCAGGGTGGCCGCATCGAGGTCGCCCTGGCCGCGCACCCCGTGCCCGACGAAGCCGGGCGTAGCGCCGCGCGCCGCATCGCCGGGCTGACGCAGGGCCTCTCGGCCGACGACCTGGTGCTGTGCCTCGTCAGCGGCGGCGGCTCGGCTTTGCTCGCGATGCCGGCCGAGGGCCTGACGCTCGAGGACAAGCAGGCGATCAACCGCGCGCTGCTCGCCAGCGGCGCCGCGATCGGCGAGATGAACTGCGTGCGCAAGCACCTCTCGGCGATCAAGGGCGGGCGGTTGGCCGCGATGTGTGCGCCGGCGCGCGTCGTCACGCTGCTGATCAGCGACGTGCCCGGCGACGACCCGGCCGTCATCGCCAGCGGCCCGACGGTGCCCGACCCGACGAGCTGCGCCGACGCGCTGGCGATCCTCGCTCGCTATGCCATCGCGATCCCCGAGGCCGCGCGGCGTGGCCTCGAGAGCGGCGCCTTCGAGACGCCCAAGCCCGGCGACGCGCGCTTTGCCGGCCACGCCGTGCACCTGATCGCGACGCCGCAGCAATCGCTCGAGGCCGCGGCGGCGCTGGCACGCGAGGCCGGCATCGCCGCGCACATCCTCAGCGACGAGATCGAAGGCGAGTCGCACGTCGTCGGCGGCGTGCATGCCGCGCTGGCGCGCGCCGTCGCACGGCGCGGCGCGCCGTTCGCGAAGCCCTGCGTCATCCTCAGCGGCGGCGAGACCACGGTCACGGTGCTTGCCAAGGGCGGGCGCGGCGGCCGCGCCACCGAGTTCCTGCTCGGCGCTGCGATCACGCTGCAGGGCGAGCCCGGCGTGCATGTACTGGCGGCCGACACCGACGGCATCGATGGCATCGAGGACAACGCCGGCGCCGTCGTCACGCCCGACACGCTGGCGCGCGGCGCAGCGCTCGGCCTGAAGGCGCGCGAGCGGCTCGACGCCAACGACGCCTACGGGTATTTCGCGGCGCTCGGCGACCTTGTCGTTACCGGGCCGACGTATACCAACGTCAACGACTTTCGAGCGCTGCTGATCACGTGAGGGCGCGGCGGGGGCGCCAATTACGCGCCGCCTGCTCATGCGCGAGCTGCGCCGCCGGTCCCGCCGCTCGCGCGACGTATCGTTCGGGGCCGAGGACACCCCGGCAGCCCGCTCGCGCTGCCGGACCAACGTAGGCGGCGTCAGCGCACCGCTGGACTCGCGCCGGCAAGCTCGCGCGTCAGCTGCGCCGCCGGCACCGCCTTGCAGCCGCTTGCGTTCTGCCCCGCCCACAGTGGCGAGAAGTCGCTGCTGCCGCGCGCCTCGGCTGCGGCGCGCAGCGGTGCGATCGCCGCGGTGGCGAGCGGGAAGGGCGGTGGCGCGTCGCTGATCGGCCCGAGCTCGCGCATCACGCGGTTGACGATGCCGCGCGCCGGCCGCCCGGTGAACAGGTTGGTGAGCGCCGTGACGCGTGCCGCGTCGCTCGCCAGCGCCGCGCGGTGCACGGCGCTCGTCGTCGCCTCGGGGCACAGCAGGTAGGCGGTGCCGACCTGCACGCCGGCGGCGCCGAGCGCCAGCGCGGCCGCGACGCCGTTCGCGTCGGCGATTCCGCCCGCCGCGATGACGGGGACGTCGACGGCGCGCACGATCTGCGGCACCAGCGCCAAGGTGCCGACCTGCGTGGCGAGGTCGTTGCCGAGGAAGATGCCGCGATGGCCACCCGCCTCGAGCCCCTGCGCGATGACGGCGTCGACGCCGCGAGCCGCGAGCCAGCGCGCCTCGTCGACTGTGGTCGCCGACGACAGGATCTTCGCGCCCCAGGAGCGCACGCGCGCCAGCAGCTCGGGCGACGGCAGTCCGAAATGAAAGCTCACGACGGCGGGCCGGAACTCGGCGAGCGCCTCGGCCGCCTCGGCGCTGAACGGCAGCCGCCCCGGCCCCGCGGGAATCGATGCCGCGTCGATGCCGAACTCGGCGTAGCAGGGCGCCAGCGCGGCGCGCCAGCGCGCCTCGCGCCCGGCGTCGGCCGCGGGCGGCGCATGGCAGAAGAAGTTGACGTTGTACGGCGCGGCGGTCTGCGCGCGGATCCTGGCCAGCTCGTTGCGCATCGCGTCGATGCCGAGCATCGCGCAGGGCAGCGAGCCGAGGCCGCCGGCGTTGCACACGGCGACGGCGAGCGCGCTGCCTTGCACGCCGGCCATCGGCGCCTGGATGATGGGCAGCGCGACGCCGAGAAGCTGTTGCAGGTTCACGAGCGGTCTCCTTGCTACAGGTGCGCGAAGAACTGCGGCGCGCTCTGCCAGCGGTCGTCGCGGCCGTCGACGTAGACGATCGGCACGCGCGATAGATCTTCGTCGCTCGCGTCGTCGAGGCAGCCGAGGTTGACGCCGATCATCTTGCCGATCGGCGTGTCGTTGCCGACGCCGTAGGCGCGCACGCCGCAATGGCGGCAGAACCAGTGGTGGCTCTTGCGCGTGTTGAAACGGTACTGCGTCATCTCCGACTCGCCCGACAGCAGGCGAAAGCCCTCGGGCCTGACGACGGCGGGCCAGAAGCGCGTGCGCCGGCAGATCGAGCAGTTGCAGCGGTAGCTGTTCTGCGCGAGGTCGATGTCGGCCTCGAACGTGACGGCCTTGCAGTGGCAGCTGCCGTGGTAGGTCTTGAGCATGGCGCCCCCCGCGTCGCGACGCCGCGATTGTGACGCGCATCGGCGACGACCCCGCGACGCGCGCGGCATTGCATTCCCATCGGTGCCGCTCGCGGTCAGACTGGTCGCTCGGCGGCATCGGGAGCACCATCATGGACACCCAGGCGCGCATCGTCGGCAAGGTCGAGTACCGCGAAGGCGACGGACCGAACATCACGATCCCCATCGGGCCGTGCAGCGTCGAGCAGGGCATCGATGACGTGACGATCGCCTGGACGGACGGCGAGACGCGGGGCTCGGCGGCGATCCCGCTCGCCGATTTCCGCCGCTATGTGGCGAAAGGGGCGATCGTGGTGGGTTGAGATCCTTCAGATCTCCAGGTTGTGGCTCCGACATCACGTCGCTGCGCGACATGAGTCTCCACCGCAATCTCGCACTCTTTCAGAGCTCGACATTGTCGATCAGTCGCGTGGCGCCCAGGCGCGCGGCGCCGAGCGCGACGAGCGGTGTGCCGTCGTCGAGCTGTTCCGGGGTCGGTGCGAGCAGGTCGCTGCGGCGGCGCACGGTGAGGTAGTCGGGCGCCCAGCCGCGTGCGCGCAGCCTTTCGGCAGCCTGCGCTTCGAGCGCCGGCAGGTCGCGCGCCCCGGCCGCAAGTGCTGCCTTCAGCTCGAGCAGCGCTGCCGAAAGCGCGACCGCTTCGGCGCGCTGCTCGTCGCTCAGGTAGCCGTTGCGCGACGACAGCGCGAGGCCGTCGTCGGCGCGCGTCGTCTCGCCGGCGACGACGTCGATCGGCATCGCGAACTGGCTCGCCATGCGGCGGATCACCATCAGCTGCTGGTAGTCCTTCTTGCCGAACACGGCGTGGCGCGGCTGCACGCACTGGAACAGCTTCATCACGACGGTGCACACGCCGGCGAAGAAGCCGGGGCGGAAGTGCCCTTCGAGGATGTCGGCGAGCGCCGGGTCGGGCAGCACGCGGTAGCTCTGCGGCGCGGGATAGAGCTCGCGCTCGTCGGGCGCGAAGACGAGGTGGCAGCCGGCCGACTCGAGCAGATCGCAGTCGCGCGCCAGCGTGCGCGGGTAGCGGTCGAAGTCCTCGTGCGGCGCGAACTGCAGCCGGTTGACGAAGATGCTCGCGACGACGGGCGCGCCGAGCTGGCCGGCGCGCCGCACCAGCGACAGGTGGCCTTCGTGCAGGTTGCCCATCGTCGGCACGAAGGAAGTCTCGCGCGCGCCGTCGAGCGCGGCGCGCAGCTCGGCGATGCTGTGGACGACGCGCATCGGCTCTTGCCTCAATAGCCGTGCAACTTCTCTTCGGGGAAGCTGCCGTCCTTGACGGCGGCGACATAGCGGCGCACCGCGTCCTCGACGCTGCCGCCCTCGGCGAGGAAGTTGCGCACGAAGCGCGGCAGCTTGCCGCGCGTGACGCCGAGCATGTCGTGCAGCACCAGCACCTGGCCGGCGGTGCCGGCACCGGCGCCGATGCCGATCGTCATCGTCTTCGGGTTGTCGGCCTGCACGGCGGCGGCGACGGCCGACGGCATCAGCTCGAGCACCAGCATCGCGGCGCCGGCGTCGGCGACTTCCTTCGCCTCGGCGCGCAGGCGCGCGGCTCCGGAGTCGTCGCGGCCCTGCACGCGGTAGCCGCCGAGCGCGTGCACGCTCTGCGGCGTCAGGCCCAGGTGGCCGCACACCGGCACGCCGCGCTCAACGAGAAAGCGGATCGTCTCGGCGGCCCAGCCGGCGCCCTCGACCTTGACCATCTGCGCACCCGCCTGCATCAGCGCCGTCGCCGAGCGCATCGCGGCGTCGGCGCTGCACTGGTAGCTGCCGAACGGCATGTCGGTGATGAGCCACGCGGCGCCGCCCGTGAGGCCGCGCGCGACGCAGCGCGTGTGGTAAGCCATCTCGTCGAGCGTCACCGGCAGCGTGCTGGCGTGGCCCTGCAGCAGCATGCCGAGCGAGTCGCCGACCAGGATGGTGTCGACGCCGGCGTCGTCGACCAGGCGCGCGAAGGCGGCATCGTAGGCCGTCAGCATCGCGATCTTTTCGCCGTGCGCCTGCATCTCGCGCAGCGCGCGCAGCGTGACGGGCTTGCGCGCGGCGGATGGCGCGGCGGTGCTGTGAACGCTCATCGGTCTACCCCTGCTGATACGCGAGTCTGACGTAGATCGGCGCGAAGGCCTCGGCCTGCGTCACTTCGAGCAGGTGCTCGCGGGCCAGCTCGAGCAGCGCGATGAAGGTGACGACGAAGACCTGCGGCCCGTGCTGCCAGTCACCGGTCTCGAACAGGTCGGCGAACTCGACGAAGCGCCGGCCCTGCAGCCGGCGCAGCACGAGGCTCATGTGTTCGCGCACCGAGAGCTGCTCGCGCGTGACGTGGTGGTGGGCGACGAGCTTGGCGCGGCGCGCGATGTCGAGCCAGGCCGCGCGCAGGTCGGCGACATCGACCTCGGGCAGGTGCAGCGGCTGCGACAGGTCGACGTGCGCCTGCGTGCGCAGGAAGTCGCGCCCGAGCTGCGGCAGCGCATCGAGGCGCGCCGCGGCGATCTTCATCCGCTCGTACTCGAGCAGGCGCCGCACCAGCTCGGCGCGCGGATCCTCGACCTCCTTGCCGTCGTCGCTGCGGCGCACCGGCAGCAGCATGCGCGACTTGATCTCGATGAGCATCGCCGCCATCAGCAGGTACTCGGCGGCCAGCTCGAGGTTGCGCGCGCGGATCTGCTCGACGTAGGCGAGGTACTGGCGCGTCACGTCGGCCAGCGGGATGTCGAGGACGTTGAAGTTCTGCCTGCGGATCAGGTACAGCAGCAGGTCGAGCGGCCCCTCGAAGGCTTCGAGGAAGACCTCCAGCGCGTCGGGCGGGATGTAGAGGTCGTGCGGCAGCGCGAACAGCGGTTCGCCGTACAGCCGCGCGACGGCGAGGCCGTCGACCGGCAGCGCGGCGACGTCGGCGGCGATCGGCGCAGCGGCATCGGCGTGCGCCGGTAGCGCCTGCGGGTCGGCAGTCACGGCGGTCAAGGCTCGGCGGAGGTCGTCAGGACTTCGGCTGGAAGTAGACGTAGGCCGGCTGCGGCATGCGCGCCGAACGGAACTCGGCCTGCTGTTCGCGGTCGAGCGAGCGGTCCCACAGCAGCGCGCGGCCGCGGCGCTGCTCGTCCTCGAGCGTCGGCTTTTTCGCCTTCAGCTCGTCGATGAGGGTGGTGGCGTCGGACTTGTAGGGTTTCCAGAACAGCGGCATGGCGAGCGACCGGGTGCGAAGGGCAACGGGGGTCGATTCTAGGCGGGCGTCGGGTCAAGCCGGCGGCGCCGGGCGCCCCGGCGAGGCAAACTCGCCATAGCGGTCGACGATCAGGCTGCGCAGCCAGCGCAGCGCCGGGTCGTCGCGCCAGCGGCGCGACCAGTGCAGCGCGACGGTGAAGTCGTTCTGCCCCGGCTCCAGCTCGAGAACGCGCAGCGCCGCGCCGCGCTGCACGAAGCCCAGCGCCGTGTGGTGCGGCACGATGACGGCCAGGTCGGTCTCGGCGAGGATGGCGGGGATCGCCATGAAGTGCGGGATCGACAGCCGCACGCGGTCCTCGAGCCCGAGCAGTTGCAGCAGGCGCACCGTATCGGTGTGATGGCGCACGACGATGTAGTCGAGGCGGCGCAGCCCGTCGGCCGCCGGCGTGGCGCCGTCGAGAGGGTGCGCCGCGCGTACCAACGCGACGTAGCGATCGTGCAGCAGCGGCTGCTGCTCCAGCCCGTCGACGCCCGGCAGATAGCCGATCGACAGGTCGATCCGGCCGGCGTCGAGCGCGTCCTGGATCTGGCCATAGGCGAGTTGGTGCGTCTCGATGCGCACGCCCGGCGCGGTACGACCTAGCGCCTGCATCAGGCCGGGCAGGAACACGCCCTCGCCGAAATCGCTCATGTGCAGGCGAAACGTCTTCGTAGAGCGCTCCGGAACGAACCCTTCGGGCTCGGCCAGCGCCTGCTGCAGCATGCGCAGCGCCTGCTGCACCGCCTGCGCGAGTTGCTCGGCGCGCGGCGTCGGCCGCACGCCGCCGCCGGTGCGCACGAACAGCGGGTCGCCGAGCAGAACGCGCAGCCGCGTCAGGCCATGGCTCACCGCGGGTTGCGACAGGTTCAGCTGCTCGGCGGCGCGGCTGACGTTGCGGTGGTCGTAGACGGCGTCGAAGATGCGCAGCAGATTGAGGTCGAGCTGAGAGATATGCATGTCGCCGATAGTACTTAGACGAATTATCGACTAGCGGAATGGCGGCGCCTTGCCTACAGTCTCCGCCTCATGACCCGAGAGCGGCGGTCGACTGTCGGGACGTAAGGAGACAGGGCGGATGGAAGTGTCGTTCAGCAAGGAAGTCGAGCAACTGCGGCTCGGCCGCGGCGCGACCTTCCACGGCGAGGGCATCCTCGCCATCACCAAGGGGCTGCTGCAGTCGGGCGTCTCCTACGTCGGCGGCTACCAGGGCGCGCCGGTGTCGCACCTGCTCGACGTGATGGTGCAGGGCCGCCCCTACCTCGACGAGCTCGGCGTGCACGTCGAAGCCTGTTCGAACGAGGCTTCGGCCGCCGCGATGCTCGGCGCATCGATCCACTACCCGGTGCGCGGAGCCGTCACCTGGAAGTCGATCGTCGGCACCAACGTCGCCGCCGACGCGCTGTCGAACCTGTCGTCGCCGGGCGTCACCGGCGGCGCGCTGATCGTCATCGGCGAGGACTACGGCGAGGGCGCCAGCGTGATCCAGGAGCGCACGCACGCCTTCGCGCTCAAGTCGTCGATGCTGATGGTGGACCCGCGCCCCGACCTCGGCACCATGGTGCGCATGGTCGAGCAGGCGTTCCGCCTGTCGGAGGCGTCGAACATGCCGGCCATCCTGGAGCTGCGCATCCGCGCCTGCCACGTGCGCGGCAGCTTCGAGTGCCAAGACAACGTCGCACCGAAGGTGTCGACGCGGCACCTGATGGCCGAGCCCGCGGCGTTCGACTACCAGAAGCTGGCGCACCCGCCCGTCACTTTCGGCCACGAGAAGAAGAAGGTCGCCGAGCGGCTGCCGGCGGCGCGCCGCTACATCGCCGAACATCGGCTCAATGAAGTTTTCGACGGCCCGCGCAGCGAGGTCGGCATCATCGTGCAGGGTGGACTGCACAACTCGCTGGTGCGCGCGCTGCAGCAGCTCGGTCTGGCCGACGCCTTCGGCGCCTGCGAGCTGCCGATGCTGGTGCTCAACGTCACCTACCCGCTGGTGCCCGAGGAGGTCGCGGACTTCTGCGCCGGCAAGCGCGCCGTGATTGTCGTCGAGGAGGGCTCGCCCGAATA
The DNA here is from genome assembly GCA_964371405.1 of uncultured Burkholderiaceae bacterium. Taxonomy (GTDB): domain Bacteria; phylum Pseudomonadota; class Gammaproteobacteria; order Burkholderiales; family Burkholderiaceae_C; genus JAMHWF01. The sequence goes on along the minus strand of CAYJLV010000035.1, from coordinate 21,834 downwards.
CATCGAGCACGAGATCCTCGCCACGCTCGCGCGCCGCGGCGTCGCCACCGCGATCCACGGCAAGGACCTGCTGCCGGCGACCGGCGAGTACAGCGTCGAGGTCCTGGCGGGCGGACTGGCGGCATTCTGCGAACGCCACCTCGCCGACGTGGCGGCCGACGCGCGCTATGCCGCGGGCAAGGCTTGGCTGGCGGGCAACGTCGCGCGCCGGCAGGCGGTGGCCGGCGGCCTGGCGCAGCCGCTGCCGGCGCGGCCGCCGTCGTTCTGCGTCGGCTGCCCCGAGCGGCCGGTGTTCTCGGCGCTGACGCTGGCGCAGCAGGACGTGGGGCCGGTGCACATCGCCGGCGACATCGGCTGCCACGCCTTCGCGACCTTCGAGCCGTTCTCGTTCGGCCACTCCATCCTCGGCTACGGCATGAGCCTGGCCAGCCGCGCCGGCGTCACGCCGATGATGCAGCGGCGCGTGCTGTCGGTGATGGGCGACGGCGGCTTCTGGCACAACGGCCTCTTGACTGGCGTGCAGTCGGCGCTGTTCAACGGCGACGACGCCGTGCTCGTCCTCATGAAGAACGGCTACACCTCGGCGACCGGCACGCAGGAGATCATCTCGACGCCCGACGACGCGACCAAGGAAGCTGCCGAAGACAAGCAGCAGAGCCTGGTCCACCGCAACGAGACGATCGAGAAGACGCTGAAGGGTTTGGGCGTGCAGTGGCTGCGCACCGTCGACACCTACGACGTCGCGAAGATGCGGCGCACCTTCGACGACGCGTTCACAACCGCTTTCGCAGGGTTGAAAGTCATCATCGCCGAGGGCGAATGCCAGCTCGAACGGCAGCGCCGCACCAAGCCGTGGATCACCGGCAAGCTCAAGCGCGGCGAGCGCGTCGTGCGCATCAAGTACGGCGTCGACGAGGACGTGTGCAACGGCGACCACGCCTGCATCCGCCTGTCGGGCTGCCCGACGCTGACCTTGAAAGACAACCCCGACCCGCTGAAGGTCGACCCCGTCGCGACCGTGATCGACGGCTGCGTCGGCTGCGGGCTGTGCGGCGAGAACGCGCACGCGGCGACGCTGTGCCCGTCGTTCTACCGCGCCGAGGTCGTGCGCAATCCGAAATGGCATGAGCGCCTTGCAGGCGCTGTGCGCGGCGCCGTGCAGCGCGTGCTGCAACCAGCCTGATTTCCGGGATCCCCGATGGCGATGAACGATACCCCCGTTGCTGCGTTGCGCCCCGTCGGCGTGCTCGTCTGCGCGCTCGGCGGCGAAGGCGGCGGCGTGCTGGCCGAATGGCTGGTCGAGACGGCGCTCGCCTGCGGCCACAGCGCGCAGAGCACGTCGATCCCCGGCGTCGCGCAGCGCACCGGCGCGACGACCTATTACGTCGAAGTATTTCCCGTGCCCGACACCGCGCTCGGCGGCCGCCGCCCCGTGTTCAGTCTGAATCCGGTGTCCGGTGCGCTCGACGCGCTGGTGTCGTCGGAACTGCTCGAGACGGTGCGTCAGATCGGCAACGGCCTGGTGTCGCCCGAGCGCACGCTCGTCATCAGCTCGAGCGAACGCACGCTGACGACGGCCGAGAAGATGCCGCTCGGGGACGGCCGCGCCGACAGCGAGGCGCTGATCGACGTCGTGCGCCGCTACAGCCGCGACGCGCAGCTGTTCGACATGGCGACGGTGACGCAGCGCTCGGGCACCGTGATGAGCGCCGTGCTGTTCGGCGCGATCGCCGGCGCCTGCGCCGACGGCGGGCTGCTGCCGTTTCCGCGCGCCGCGTTCGAGGACATCGTGCGCCGCGGCGGCAAGGGCGTCGACGCGAGCCTGCGCGGTTTTGCGGCGGCATTCGACATCGTCGCCGGCGCGCGCGCCGGCCGCGCCGCCGTGCTTGCCAGCGCTGCCGCAGCGGCGCGCGACATCGTGCAGGCCGCGGCGGCGCAGGCGCCGGCGCTGCCCGCTGCCGTCGCGCAGTCGTTTCCGGCGGCGGCGCACGACATGCTCGCGCTTGGCCACGCGCGCATGCTGGAGTATCAGGATGCGGCCTACGCCGGGCTCTACGTCGAGCGCATGCAGCGCATCGCGCGCGCCGAGCTGTTTGCCGACCCGGCTGGCGCCAACGGCCACGTCGTCACGCGCGAGACGGCGCGCTGGCTTGCGCTGTGGATGGCTTTCGACGACATCGTGCGCGTCGCGGACCTGAAGTCGAGCGCGCGCCGCGCGGCGCGCGTGCGCGCCGAGGTCAAGGCGGGCGACGGCGAGATCCTTCAGGTGTGGGACCACTTCAAACCCGGCGTGCCCGAAGTCGCGGCGCTGCTCCCGGCCGGCCTCGCGCGCCGCCTGACGCGATGGGACGAGCGCCGCCAGCGCGCAGGCAAGCCGCCCGCCGCGCTGCCGCTGAAGGTCGGCACGCACACCGTGCTGGGCCTGGTTGCGCTGCGCGTCCTCGCGAGCCTGAAGTGGCTGCGCGTGCGCGGCAGCCGCTACGCCGCCGAACAGGCCCTGATCGAGCGCTGGCTCGGCGCCGTCGAGCAGGGCACACGCATGCACTGGGCGCTCGGCCGCGAGCTGGCCGAGTGCGGCCGCCTCATCAAGGGCTACGGCACGACGAATGAGCGCGGTCGCGACAACCTGCTGTATCTGCTCGACCACCTGGCGACCGGCGCACAGTTCGCGACGCCCGAAACGCGCGCCGATGCGATCCGCGCGGCGCGCAGCGCGGCGCTGGCCGACGATGCCGGACGGGCCCTCGACCGCGCGCTCGTCGCTGCCGGCGCGCCGGCGCGGCCGCCGCGCGAGCAGCCGATCCGCTGGGTGCGCAAGGCGCCGGGACGCGCCGCGCCGACGACGGGCGCACGATGAAGCCTGACTTCGCGTCGCGCCGTCGCGAGGGTTCGGGCGGCGCACTCCTTGAACTAGGGGACTTCGCTCTTACGCGCACGGCAACCCGGGTTCGCACTATTGGTGAGGTGAAGCATCGCGAGCATGCTTGCCGCTCATGTCAGGGGTCTGCGCACCGCAGCGCACCACCGTGCCGAACCGGGCACGGCAGAGCCCGAGGCAGATCCGGTGAACCGGGCCCGTGCAGTTCCGGCCCCAGCAGTTCTCAACTCCTTTCCCGCCGCATCCATGAGCCATCCGCTGTCCCGATCTGCGATCGACGCGCTGCCCGAGCCCGGGCCGGCGGCGCAAGGCTGACGATGCGGCCGCTGCGTGCCTTTCCTCATTTCTGATCTCATCCGCATGACCCTGCTGAACCTGTTCCCGGGGATCACGCTGTGGCTCGTGCGGTTGTTGACCTAGGGCCTTGTCCACCACGCGAAGGTCCGCTGTGTTTGGGGGTACAGGCCCGCCCCGCCCGATCCGCGGCCGAGCATTCATTCCTACAGGAGACTTTGAAATGACGAAAATCGCATCCGCCGCCATCGTCGCCGCCGCCTTGCTGGCGGTTGGCGCTTCGGCGCAGGCGCAGCAGGTGGTGCTGAAGGTGGCCCACTTCCTGCCCGCCACGTCGAACCCGCAGGTCCACGTCATCCAGCCGTGGTGCGACAAGGTGAACAAGGAGTCGAACGACCGGCTCAAGTGCCAGATCTACCCGTCGATGCAGCTCGGCGGCACGCCGCCGCAACTGTTCGACCAGGCGCGCGACGGCGTCGCCGATATCGTCTGGACGGTGCCGACCTACGCGGCCGGCCGTTTCTTGAAGTCGGAAGTCTTCGAACTGCCCTACCTGACGACGACAGCCAAGGTCGGCTCGCAGGCGTTCTGGGACTACATGCAGAAGAACTCGCTCGACGAGTTCAAGGGCACCAAGCCGATCTTCGTGCACGTGCACGACGGCAACGTGCTGCACACCAGCGGCAAGGTCGTCAAGACGCTGGCCGATCTGCGCGGCCTGAAGATCCGCGGCGCGACGCGCATCAACGCGCGCATGCTCGCCGCGTTCGGCGCGACGCCGGTGCAGATGCCGCTGCCCCAGGTGCCCGATGCGCTGTCCAAGGGCGTGATCGACGGCGCGATGGTGCCCTGGGAGGGCGTGCCGGCGATCAAGCTGCACGAGATCTCGAAGGTCAGCCTCGGCGTGCCCGAGGGCCAGCCGCGCTTCGGGACCACGATCTTCGTGTTCGCGATGAACCAGGCGAAGTACGACGGCCTGCCGGCCGACCTCAAGAAGGTGATCGACGCCAACAGCGGCCTGGCGCCCTCGGCGCTGGCCGGCGAGAAGTTCGACGCCACCGTCGAGCCGCACCGCAAGCTCGCGCGTGATCGCGGCAACGCGCTGAACTTCCTCGATCAAGCCGAGTACGAGCGCTGGATCAAGGCCAACGAGTCGGTCGACGACGACTGGGTCAAGGATGTCGCCGCCAAGGGCGCCGACGGGCGCAAGCTGATCGAAGAGGCGAAGGCGCTGATCAAGAAGTACGAGAAGTGAACGGCTCGTGAAGGTTGCGCGCGATGGCGCGCGACCGTCACGTGCAGCAGAAGGGCCGGTGCCTGCACCGGCCCTTCTGTCTTTCGCTCATGTCCCCGTGGTCCGGCTGCGACGCACCGCTGTCAGGATGCCGCGCAGGATCTCGAGTGGTGCCGGCGGGCAGCCCGGCACGACGACGTCGACCGGAATGACGTTGGCCACCCGGCCGCAGGTCGCATAGGTTTCGCCGAAAAGGCCGCCGTCGCAGCCGCAGTCGCCGACGGCGACCACCAGCTTTGGGTCGGGCGTGGCGTCGTAGGTGCGGCGCAGCGCGACTTCCATGTTGCGCGAAACCGGACCGGTGACGAGCAGCATGTCGGCATGGCGCGGGCTGGCGACGAAGCGGATCCCCAGTCCCTCGATGTTGTAGTAGGGATTGCTCAGCGCGTGGACCTCGAGCTCACAGCCGTTGCACGAGCCGGCATCGACCGCGCGGACGGCGAGCGCCTGACCGAGGATGTCGAGCACATCGCGCTGGATGCGCCCGGCCTCGACACGAAGGGCGTCGTCGCTCTCCGGCGCGGCTTGCGTTCGCACCCCGGTCACGACGATCTGCCTGAGGATCTTCCACATCAGAGGTCGTGCCCCGAGTAGCTGAGATTGAAGGACTTGTTGATCAGCGGGAAGTCGGGGACGATGTTGCCGATCACGGCGTGCTCGATCACCGGCCAGTTGTGCCACGACGGATCGTGGCAGTGGCAGCGCTGGATGCGGTGACCCTGCGCCACGCCGCCCAGCTCCAGAGCGACGAAGATCTCGCCGCGCCAGCCTTCGACCCAGCCGACGCCGACAGCAGGCTCGGCCGGCAGCATCGGCGCGGCCCGCGTGTCTCCCGCGGGCAACGACTGCAGCAACTCGCGGATCAGGCGCAGCGACTCGAAGATCTCCTCCAGGCGCACCGTCACCCGTGCGCCGACGTCGCCGTTGCGATGGGTCGCCATCCGCACCTTCAGGCGGTCGTAGGGTGCCCCGGGATGGTCGCAACGCAGGTCCATGGCGAGGCCGCTCGCCCGCGCGGCCAGGCCCGTGAGGCCCAGCCGCTCGGCCAAGTCGGAGCTCACACGGCCGGTGCCGATGAAGCGGTCCTGCAGTCCGGCGTGCTCTTCGTAGATGGCACGCAGCGTCCGCACCTCGCGCTCGATGGCGTCGCACTGACGCAGCAGTCGGTCGGTGCTCGCTGCGTCGACGTCAGGGGCGACACCGCCGGGCACCACGCAGTCCATCATCAGGCGGTGACCGAACGCCTCGCGCGATAGGCGCAGCCAGTCCTCTCGCAGGCGCGAATACTGCGCGAGTCCGAACGCCAGCCCCGCATCGTTGCCGAGCGCACCGAGGTCGCCGAGATGGTTGGCTACGCGTTCGCGCTCGAGCATCGTCGCTCGCAGCCACATCGCGCGCTGCGGAATCGCGCAGCCTGTCGCCGACTCGAGCGCCGTGCAGTAGGCCCAGGCGAAGGCGACCGTCGAATCGCCGGACACGCGCCCGGCGAGCCGGTGCGCATCGAGCGCGGGCAACTGCGTGAAACGCTTCTCCGTGCCCTTGTGCGCGTAGCCCAGGCGCTCTTCGAGGCGCAGCACCTTTTCGCCCACGACCGCGAAGCGGAAGTGCCCAGGCTCGATGATGCCGGCATGAACCGGGCCCACCGCAATCTCGTGCACCCCATCGCCTTCGACTCGCACGAACGCATAGTCGGCCGTTGGTCCGGCGACCTCCCCCACCTGCCCATCGTCGTCGATGCGCAGCGGAAAGCGGTCGGCGGGCCATGCGCCATGGTTGAGCCACGGGCGGCGGTCCTTCGCGCCGGCGGCGACGATGCCGAGCAGGTCGGCGGCCGCACGCTGCATCCTGCCGGCGCTCGGAAACAGTCCGGACAGGTCCGGGTAGGGCTCGGGCAGGGCTCCGCCGGCCAGCGGCAGCTCCAGCCAAGCGAGTCCGTCCCCGACGGCATACGCGACCGACACGACGAAGCCGCCCGACGTGCCGTCGCGACGGTCGCTGCCCCACAGCGCGACGAGGCGGCCGCCCTGACCCGACACGGCTCGGGCAGCCGCCTGCCACGCGTCGGGGTCGACTGCGCCGCGCCACACCGGCGCCGGCGCGTCGAGCCGCCACAGGTCGAGATCGAGTCCGCACACGTCGATCGCCACCGTCAGCCCCCCAGCATGCGCGCCGCCTGCACGTACCACGCGTCGAGGTACGGCGGGATGTACATCCCGAGCATCAGGCCGAGCGCGAGATGGACGAATACCGGCAGCAGCGCCGGCGCGTGCGGCAACGGCTTGAGCGTGGTCTCGCCGAACACCATCGGCAGCACGCGCCGGAACACGGACGCGAACGCGACGCCGAGCGCGAGCAGCAGCAGCGGCGTGGCCCAGGGTTGCTGCCGCATCGCGGTGGTGAGGATCAGGAACTCGCTCGCGAACACGCCGAACGGGGGCATCCCCAGGATGGCCAGCGAACCGAGCATCAGCCCCCAGGCGATGGTCGGGCTCACCTTGATCAGGCCGCGGATGTCTTCCATGATCTGCGAGCCGGCCTTCTGCGCTGCATGCCCGACCGTGAAGAAGATGGCCGACTTGATCAGCGAATGCACCGTCATGTGCAGCAGTCCGGCATAGTTGGCGATCGGTCCGCCGAGGCCGAACGCGAAGGCGATCAGCCCCATGTGCTCGATCGACGAATAGGCGAACATTCGCTTGACGTCCTTCTGGCGCGACAGGAAGAACGCCGCGACGACGACCGACAACAGACCGAAGCCCATCAGCAGCTGGCCGGCCAGCGGGCTCTGGAGCGCAGCGTCGGTCAGCACCTTGCAGCGCAGCACCGCGTACAGGGCCACGTTGAGCAGCAGGCCCGACAGCACGGCCGACACCGGCGTCGGGCCTTCCGCGTGCGCGTCCGGCAGCCAGTTGTGCAGCGGGACCAGGCCCACCTTGGTGCCGTAGCCGATGAAGAGGAACGCGAACGCGAGCGCGATGATGTTCGGGTCGAGCTGCGTCTTGACGGCATCGAGGTTGGTCCACAGCAGCGCGCCGCCTTCGAGTCCGAGCACCTTCTCGGCCGCCATGTAGAGCAGCACCGTGCCGAACAGCGCCTGCGCGATGCCGACGCCGCACAGGATGAAGTACTTCCAGGCGGCTTCCAGGCTCGCTGCCGTGCGGTAGACGCTCACCAGCAGCACCGTGGTCAGCGTGGCTGCCTCCATGGCGACCCACAGGATGCCCAGGTTGTTGGTGGTCAGCGCCACGAGCATCGTGAAGCTGAACAGCTGGTACATGCCGTGATAGAGCCGCAGGCGCGGCGGCGTCATCTTGCCTTGGTCCTGCTCGACGCGCATGTAGGGACGCGAGAAGATCGCCGTCGTCAGGCCGACGAAGGCCGTCAGCGCGACCAGGAAGACGTTCAGCGGGTCGATGTAGAACTCCTGGCCCCACCCGAACTGCGGGCCGTGCGCGATGACCTGGGCTGTCAGCACGCATGCCGCCGAGAACGTGCCGAGGCTGAAGCCGACATTGACGTCGCGCGCGAACGGACGGTGGCCGATGATCGCGAGCACCGCGGCGCCGAGCAGCGGGATGCCGAGGACCACCAGCAGGGCCGACATGCTCAATCTTCCTTCAACTTCTCGAGATGCGAGATGTCGAGGCTGTCGAACTGCTCGCGGATCTGGAACATGAACACGCCCAGGATGAGGATGCCGACCAGCACGTCGAGCGCGATGCCGAGCTCGACCACCATCGGCATGCCGTAGGTCGCCGAAGTGGCGGCGAAGAACAGGCCGTTCTCCATCGACAGGAAGCCGATGACCTGCGGAACTGCCTTCGAGCGCGTGATCATCATCATGAACGAGAGCATCACGCAGGCCAGCGCGATGCCCAGCGTGCCGCGCGCGATGGACGAGGAGAACTGCGCGATCGGCAGAGCGAGGTTGAACGCGAACACGACGAGCACGATACCGATGAGCATGGTGGTCGGAATGTTGATTAGCGTCTCGACGTCCCAGCGCACGTTGAGGCGATCGATCACGCGGTGCAGCAGCCACGGGATCAGGATCACTTTCAGCGCCAGGGTGAGCCCGGCCGACACGTAGAGGTGCGACTGGTGCGTCACGTAGCCGACGATGGCGGTCGCCGCGACGAGTGCGACCCCCTGCAGCGTGAACAGGTGGATCAGCGTGAGGATTCGCCGCTGCGACAGCATCGCGAACGCAAGCATCAGGATCCCTGCGGCGAACAGGTTGATCAGCGGAGCGACATGCTCGTCCACGTCAGGCCTCCAGCAGGATGTGCACCAGCAGGCCGATCACCGCCAGCAGGAACGCCGTGGCCAGGAACTCCGGCACCCGGAAGATGCGCATCTTCGCGCTCACGGTCTCCAGCAGCGCCAGCAGCACGCCGCCGATCGCCAGCTTCAGCACGAGCACGGGCAGCGCAAGGAGCAGCTCCAGCGGCGCATGCGCCTCGGCGACGCCCCATGGAAAGAACAGCGCCAGGCCGATGCACGAATAGGCGAACAGCTTCAGGCTCGCCGCCCATTCGACGAGCGCCAGATGGCGCCCGGAATACTCGAGGATCAGGGCCTCGTGGATCATCGTCAGCTCGAGGTGCGTGGCCGGGTTGTCGACCGGAATGCGCGCGTTCTCGGCCAGCGAGACGATCGTGAAGGCCACGCCGGCGAATGCGAGGCTCGGGTGGATCGCCAGTTCGCGATGCCCCAGCGTCTCGACGATCGTCGTCAGCGAGGTCGACTTCGAGATCATCGATGCCGAGAACAGCACCATCAGCAGCGCCGGTTCGGCGAGGAAGCCGACCAGCATCTCCCGACGCGCGCCGAGCGTGCCGAACGACGTTCCGACGTCCATCGCGGCCAGCGAGATGAACACGCGCGCCAGCGCGAACAGGCCGACCAGCGCGATGGCATCCGCTGCCGGCGACAGCGGCAGGTCGGTCGACAGCGTCGGCACGATGGCGCATGCCAGCGCCATGCAGCCGAACACGATGTAGGGTGCGCCGAGGAACAGCGGCGACGCGCGTTCGGCGACCACCGAGTCCTTGTGGAACAGCTTGTGCAACACCCTGTAGGGCTGCAGCAGTCCTGGCGCCGACTTGTTCTGCAGCCAGGCTCGGCACTGGTTGACCCAGCCGGTGAGCAGCGGCGCCAGCAGCAGCGCCACCATGATCTCCAGCAGCTGCGAGGCCAGACCCAGCGGGCTCACTGGACTACCCTTCGCACTGCGTGCTCGGGGATGAGCGCCTGGGCGCGGTCCGGCGCGCTCATGGCCTCACCACCAGCAGCACGGCAATCAGCGTCACGAAGCTGTAGAGCAGGTAGATGCCGATCCGCCCGCGCTGCAGCAGGCCGATCAGCTTCGATACGTACTCGACCGCTGCCCCGATCGGCAGGTACATCCAGTGCCAGACGTGATCGCCGACGCTCACGCGGTAGCGCGGTTGCTCGTCGAACGGGCTCGGCAGCTCGCGCTGCATGCGGAAGAACGGCTCGAAGATCTGGCGGATCGGCTGGCCGAAGCCTTCCGCCGTGTCCTGCATGCGGGCGGTCTGCCACGGGAATCCGCAGTCCCAGGGCGCCGAGCGGCGCAGACGACCGTGGTAGAACCTGCGCACCAGCAGGTAAGTCAGCGCGAAGCTGGTCGCCACGCCGAGAAGGAAGATCACCGGGCCGTAGCTCGCGCGCTCGATGCTCGCAGGCACCAGCAGCCACCCGCTCGCGGCGACGGTGCTGCCGAGACCGGCCGCGACGAGCTGTTTCGTCACCGGATCGATGAGCGCGATGAACAGCGTCGGCAGCAGGCCGAGCGCCACGCAGCCGGCCGCCAGCCACAGCATTCCGACGCGCTCGGCGGTGCCCGCATCGTGAGCCTCGACCAGCTTCTGCTCGCGCGGATGGCCCAGGAAGATGACGCCGAAGTACTTCACCATGACATAGCCCGACAGCGCGGCGACGAGCGCGATCAGCGCTGCCACGATCGGGATCAGCATGTTGAGGAACGAATTCGGCAGCCCGGGCGTCAGCAGGAAGCTCTGCAGCAGGAGCCATTCGGCGACGAAGCCGCCGAGCGGCGGCAGTCCGGCGCTGGCCAGTACGCCGATGAGCGTCATCCATGCCACCCACGGCATTGTGCGGATGAGGCCGCCGAGCTTGCCCAGACTGCGCTCGCCGGTGGCGTGGAGCACGGCGCCGGTGCCGATGAACAGCAGGCTCTTGAAGAAGGCGTGGCTCGCCACGTGGTAGAGGGCGGCCGTCAGCGCGAGGGCCGCCAGCGGATGCATCCCATAGGCGGAAAACAGCACGGCCAGGCCGATGCCGGCGAACAGCAGGCCGATGTTCTCGATCGACGAATAGGCCAGCAGGCGCTTCATGTCGACCTGTGCGGCGGCGAACACGACGCCGAACAGCGCCGTCGCGAGCCCGACGGCGAGCAGCACGACGCCCCACCACCACAGCTGGACGTGCAGCAGGTCGAAGCACACGCGCAGCACGCCGTAGACGGCGGTCTTCAGCATCACGCCGCTCATCAGCGCAGAGACCGGCGACGGCGCCGCCGGATGAGCCTCCGGCAGCCAGACGTGCAGCGGCACGATGCCGGCCTTCGCACCGAAGCCGAACAGCGCGAGCAGGAACGCCGTCGAGGCCCAGAACGGTGCGAGCTGCTGCGCGCGCATGTTGGCGAACGTGTAGTCCCCGGTATCGGCCTGCAGCACACCGAAGCAAAGCAGGATGCCGATCGCGCCGATGTGCGCAACCAGCAGGTACAGGTAGCCGGCGCGCCGGATCTCGGGAATGCGGTGGTTGGCGATGACGAGGAAGAACGACGACAGCGCCATCGTCTCCCACATCACCATGAAGAAGTAGGCGTCGTCGGCCAGAACCACCAGCGCCATGCTGGCAAGGAAGACGTGGTATTCGAGGCACAGCAGCCCGGGGGGCGTACCCTCTCCCTTGCGGAAGTAGCCGGCGGCGAACGCCGAAACGCCGGCTGCCGCGCCGGCGATCACCATCAGGAAGAAGGCCGAGAGGCTGTCGAGCCGCAGGTGGAACGGCAGGTCGGGCAGGCCGAGCGCCAGGACGGCCACCTGCGGGCCCGTGAACAACGCACTTGCGGCGATGCCGAACAACGCCGCGCCGAGCAGCCCGCCGGCTGGGAAGAGGACCGAGGCCACGAGCTCGAACCGGTGCAGCGCGATCACGCCGACGATGCCGATCAGCAACCAGCCCGCAACGACGATCAGCGTCCAGTCCAGGTGGATCCAGCTGCTGATCGCGGTCATCGGGTGCTGCGCGGCGCGGTGTGGAGCGACGGCCCTCAGCGCTTCCTGTCGCTCTTCGTGGCGCGCGCCGTTTTCCTGGAGCCCGGCTTCGCCGTCTCGCCGCTCGGCACGAACGACGCGCCGTGCTCTGTCAGGTAAGCGCGGATGAGCTGGCGCACAACCTGCGACGGCGTGAGGTCCTGCTGTGCGCAGAGGCGCTCGAACGCAGCTTTCTTCGCCGGGTCGATCAACAGCGTGAGGCGCGCGGTCTTGAGTTCCATCACCGAAAACATGTTAATGCCATGCGCATCGGAGTTGCATCCTACGCGCAGGATTGCGGCAGCGCAAGCACGGCCGGGCGGAGGCCGGAGCCTCAGCGGTCGGCCCGCGGCGCGTCGATCAACGCCAGCATGCGCTGCAGCAGCGTCGTCACCTCGCGCTGGTCGTGCAGGAAGTACATCGCGGCCGACGCGGCGGCTTCGTCGCGGCCGACGCGCACCGTCAGCCAGTGCGGCTCGGCGCGGCGGAACACGGCCTCGTCGTTGACGTCGTCGCCGACGAAGACGGCGGCGTCGGCGCCGGCGCGCGCGGCCAGCGCGACGACGGCGTCGCCCTTGTCGGGCGCGCCGGCGGCGACGACATTGGCGACGAACTTGCCGCCGAACACGCCGACCCCCGGGTCGGGCGCGGCGAGCAGCTGCTCGATGCAGCGCGCCGCGCGCTGCGGGTCGTTCGCGCTCCGATAGTGCAGCGCGAGAGACTGGCCCTTGTCCTCGTACAGCACGCCGAGCGCGTCCAGCTCCGCTTGCCGCGCCGCGATGCGCGCTCGCATGCCGTCGAGCGCGCGTACCAGCGCGTCGCCGCCGGCTCGGCCGGGATCTTCGGCGCCGTGGCTGCCGACGACGGCGTGCGGCGTGAAGCCGAGCCGCTCGCTCACGTCGGCCACCTGGCGGCCGGTGACGATGGTCACGGGCCGCCGATCGGCCAGCCGTTGCAGCAGCGCCGCTTCGGCCGGCGCGATGCGCGCGTCGCCCGGGTGCTGCACGATCGGCGCGAGCGTGCCGTCGAAGTCGAAGGCGAGCAGCGGCGCGCGCTGCATCACGGCGTCGAGATCGCGTTCGCCTTCGGGCGTGAACAGGTAGCGCATCGCCGCGCCCGCGTCACTCGAGCTGGTGCCTCTGCACCCGCGCCTCGATGCGCTCGCGCAGCCGCCAGCGCCCGGCGTCGGTCAGCATGCGGCCGGCCCAGCGGAACACGTTGAACTCGCGCACCGTCATGCGCAGGCTGGCCATGCGCTCGCGCTGCTCCTCCTCGGGCATGCGCAGCGCGCGGTACAGGGCGTCGGCCGTCTCCTCGACGTGATACGGGTTGACGATCAGCGCCTCGGCCATCTCGCGCGCCGCACCGGCGAAACGGCTGAGGACCAGCACGCCGCGCAGGTCGTCGCGCGCCGCGACGAACTCCTTGGCGACGAGGTTCATGCCGTCGTGCAGGCTGGTCACCAGGCAGACGTTGGCGGCGCGGTACAGCTCGATGACCTCGTCGGTCTCGTGATGCTTGGCCAGCAGGTGCACCGGCAGGTAGTCGCCGCGGCCGAAGCGCTCGTTGATGCGCGCCGTGACGCCGTGGATGCGGGTCTGGAACGCCGCGTACTCCTCGAGCGACGAGCGCGACGGCGCCGCCACCTGCACGAACTTGAAGTGGCCGATCCACTCGGGGTGCTTCTCGAGCATGCGCTCGACGGCGTGCAGCCGCTCGAGGATGCCCTTGGTGTAGTCGAAGCGGTCGACGCCGACGGCGAGGCGATCCGTCTTGGCCATGCCCAGGCGCCGGAACACGGCTTCGCGGCACTGCTCGGGCGAGGCCCAGCCGGCGACGACGGACTCGGCCGGCCACTCGATCGAGATCGGGTAGGCCTCGACCAGCGTCGTGTCGTTCTGGTACGAGATCGTCGAGTGTTCGTGCTCGATGCGCGCCTCGAGGTAGCGGTCGACCGTCTCGATGAAGTTCTTGCAGTGAAAGCGCGTGTGAAAGCCCAGGATCGTGCTGCCGAGCATGCCCTGCAGGATCTCGCGCCGCCACGGGCAGATGCCGAACGACTCGGGGTTGGGCCACGGGATGTGCCAGAAGGTCAGGATCGTCGCGCGCGGCAGCAGCTTGCGCAACATCGCCGGCAGCAGAGCGAAGTGGTAGTCCTGCACCAGCACGACGGGGTCTTCGCTGCGCGCCTCGGCGGCGACGGCGTCGGCAAAGCGCTGGTTGACCTCGCGATACGCCTGCCAGTCGGACTCGCGGAACACAGGCCGCACGTGCGCCACGTGGCACAGCGGCCACAGTCCCTCGTTGGCGAAGCCGAAGTAGTAGCCCTGTTCCTCGGCCTCGGTCAGCCAGACGCGGCGCAGCGTGTAGTCGTCACGCCCCGGCGGCACGTGCACGCGGTCCTGGGTGTCGACGACGTCGCGGTCGGCGCTGCCGCTTCCGTGCGCGATCCAGGTGCCCGAGCAGGCGCGCATCACGGGCTCGACCGCCGTGACCAGGCCGCTCGCCGGGCGCTTGACGGTCACGTTGCCGGCTGCGTCCTTTTCGTGGATGTAGGGCTCGCGGTTCGAGACGACGATGACTTCGTCGCCGCGCAACTGGGTGCGCAGCAGGGTGCGCAGCCGTGCCGGGTTCCAGTCGGCGTCGGGGCCCTGGGCGCGGCGGTACTCGTCTTCGAGGTCGCGCAGCCGCGCGCGCAGGTCGGCGGCGAGCGGCTCGAGTTCGGGGTGCGGCGCGACCAGCGGCTTGATCAGCCCCTCGCCGCGCAGCAGTGCGCGTGCGCCCGAGACCCAGCCGCGCCAGCTCAGCTGCGCGACGACGACGGTGATCAGCGCGATCGTCACGCCCAGCCCGGCGATCAGCACGATCAGGTAGCGCTGCGTGTCCTGGCTGCGCCGCTCGATGAAGCTCAGGTCCTGCAGCAGCACGAGATCGGCGACGCGGTCCGTCGTTTCGCCGCGCACCGGGTAGACGCCGACGTGCACTGAGCCGCCCTCGATGCGCAGCTGCGGGTCGGCCATCTCGGCGATGCTGCGCGCCTGCGCGCAGGTCAGCGACGCCGGAAAGCCCACCGAGCGGCGCAGCAGCTTGTCGTCCGTCGTGCACAGGCCGAGCGCAACCAGCCGCTCGTCCTGAGCGGCGCGGCTGAACACGGCCGCGATCCGCCCGCCCTTGGGGTCGCGCAGCGCTTCGGTGATCGATTCGGCGAGCGTGTTGGCGACGAGGGCGCCGCGCTGGCTCAGGTCGCGCGAGAACCAGCGCAGCGTCAGCCGGTCCATCAGCGGCAGCGCGAGGTAGGCTGCGGCGACGAGCGTCAGCACCAGGGGGACGAGGAAACGAAGCTGGAGGCGGATCGTGTTCATCGGAGAAGTGCCGCAGCTGCGCGCCGGTCAGCGCACGCGCAGGCCCGGCACCGCGCCCGGGTGCGGTTCGAGCAGGTAGAGGCCGGGCGACGCCTTCTCGTCGGCGTGGCCGGCGGCCAGCACCATGCCTTCGCTGACACCGAACTTCATCTTGCGCGGCGCCAGGTTGGCGACGACGACCGTCATCCTGCCGACCAGGTCGGCCGGCTGCGGATAGGCGGCGCGGATGCCACTGAACACGGTGCGCGTGCCGGCCTCGCCGACGTCGAGCGTCAGGCGCAGCAGCTTGGTCGAGCCCTCGACGGCCTGGGCGTCGACGATGCGCGCCAGGCGCAGGTCGACCTTGGCGAAATCGTCGATCGAAATCGCGGATGCGATTGCCTCGCCGCCGGGCGGCTCGGGCGCCAGCGCCGCGTCGGCCGGCGGCTCGAACAGCGCGTCGAGCAGCCTGGCGTCGACGCGCTGCATCAGGTGGCGGTACTCGCCGATCGAGTGCGTGCCGAGCGAGCGCGCCGCGTCGGCGAAGTCCAGCGGCTCGACGCGCAGGAACGCCTCGACCTGCGCGGCGAGCGCCGGCAGCACCGGCTTCAAGTAGATCGTCAGCAGGCGGAATGCCTCGATGCAGACGCTGCACACGTCGTGCAGCACGGCGTCCTGCCCGGCCTGCCTGGCCAGTTCCCAGGGCTTGTGGCGATCGACGTATTCGTTGATGCGGTCGGCCAGCAGCATGATCTCGCGCAGCGCCTTGCCGAACTCGCGCTCCTCGTACAGCCGCGCGACTTCGTCGCGGTGGCCGCGCAGCGCGTCGAGCAGCGCGCGGCCCTCGACGCCGAGGTCGGCCGACAGGCGGCCGGCGAAGCGCTTGGTCAGGAAGCCGGCGGCGCGGCTGGCGATGTTGACGTACTTGCCGATCAGGTCGGCGTTGACGCGCGCGACGAAGTCGTCGGGGTTGAAGTCGATGTCCTCGACCTTCGCATTGAGCTTGGCCGCGATGTAGTAGCGCAGCCATTCGGCGTTCAGGCCGAGCGCGAGGTACTTCAGCGGGTCGATGCCGGTGCCGCGGCTCTTGCTCATCTTCTCGCCGCTGACGGTGATGAAGCCGTGCACGAAGACGTTGGTCGGCGTCTTGCGGCCGCTGAAGTGCAGCATCGCCGGCCAGAACAGCGTGTGGAAGTAGACGATGTCCTTGCCGATGAAGTGATACTGCTCGACCGCCGGGTCGGCGACGAACTGCTCGTAGCTGCGCGCCTCGCCGTCGCGCACCTTCGGGCCGCCCCGGTCGAACCAGTGCTTGAGCGACGCCAGGTAGCCGATCGGCGCGTCGAGCCAGACGTAGAAGTACTTGTCGTCGGTGTCGGGGATGCGGATGCCGAAGTAGGGCGCATCGCGCGAGATGTCCCAGTCGGCCAGGCCGACCCGGCCCGTCGTCGGATCCTCGACGAACCACTCGCGCACCTTGTTGGCGACTTCGCTCTGCAGCGGCGTGGTCTGGATCCACTGCTGCAGGAAGTCGATGCAGCGCTGCGACGAGAGCTGGAAGAAGTGGTGCTCGCTGGTCTTGAGCACGGGCGCCGCGCCGGTCAGCGTGGAGTAGGGGTTCTTCAGCTCGGTGGGCGCGTAGACGGCGCCGCAGACCTCGCAGGCGTCGCCGTACTGGTCGGGCGCGCCGCAGCGCGGGCACTCGCCCTTGATGTAGCGGTCGGGCAGGAACATGTTCTTCACCGGGTCGAAGAACTGCTCGATGTCGCGCGTGAAGATCAGGCCGTTGCGGCGCAGCTCGAGGTACACGTCGCGCGCCAGCGCGTGGTTCTCGGGGCCGTCGGTCGAATGCCAGTTGTCGAAGGCGATGTGAAAGCCGTCGAGGTAGGCCCGGCGGCCGGCGGCGATGTCGGCGACGAAGGCCTGCGGCGTCTTGCCGACCTTCTCGGCGGCGATCATGATCGGCGCGCCGTGCGCGTCGTCGGCGCCGACGAAGTGCACACTGTGGCCGCGCATGCGCTGGAAGCGCACCCAGATGTCGGCCTGGATGTACTCCATGATGTGCCCGATGTGGAACGCGCCGTTCGCATAGGGCAGTGCCGTCGTGACGAACAGCTGGCGGGCGGGCGTGGACTCGTGCATGGGGGCCGGGAGCGCGAAAGCCTGCAATTCTAGGCCGGGCCGCGGCGCCGATAGGGTTGCGCCGAAGAGGGACACAGCGCCTGCGCTAGACTGATTGCGCCCTTTTCAACCGCCCGTTGCTCCATGCCAGTCACCGAAGCCGCGCTGCTCGATGCGCTCAAGACCGTCACCGACCCGAACACGGGCAAGGACTTCGTCTCGACGAAGCAGCTGAAGAACCTGCGCGTCGAGGGCGGCGACGTCGCCTTCGACGTCGAGCTCGGCTATCCGGCCAAGAGCCAGATCGCGGCGCTGCGCAAGGGGCTGATCGCGGCGGCGCGCACGGTCGCCGGCGTCGACAACGTCAGCGCCAACATCACGACGAAGATCACTGCGCACGCCGTTCAGCGCGGCGTGCAGTTGCTGCCTTCGGTCAAGAACATCATCGCCGTCGCGTCGGGCAAGGGCGGCGTCGGCAAGAGCACGACGACGGTCAACCTGGCGCTCGCGCTGGCCGCCGAGGGCGCCAAGGTCGGCATTCTCGACGCCGACATCTACGGTCCGAGCCAGCCCATGATGATGGGCATCGAGGGCCGCCCCGAAAGCAGCGACGGCAAGTCGATGGAGCCGCTCGAGAACTACGGCGTGCAGGTCATGTCGATCGGTTTCCTGGTCGACG
The DNA here is from genome assembly GCA_964371405.1 of uncultured Burkholderiaceae bacterium. GTDB lineage: Bacteria > Pseudomonadota > Gammaproteobacteria > Burkholderiales > Burkholderiaceae_C > JAMHWF01. Next base: position 3,920 of record CAYJLV010000035.1, on the reverse strand, counting down.
CCGACAGCCCGATGATCTGGCGCGGCCCGATGGCGACGCAGGCGCTCGACCAGTTGCTGCGCCAGACCAACTGGGGCGAGCTCGACTACCTGATCATCGACATGCCGCCGGGCACCGGCGACATCCAGCTCACGCTTTCCCAGCGCGTGCCGCTGACCGGCGCCGTGATCGTGACGACGCCGCAGGACATCGCGCTGCTCGACGCGCGCAAGGGTCTGAAGATGTTCGAGAAGGTCGGCGTGCCGATCCTGGGCGTCGTCGAGAACATGGCGGTGCACATCTGCACCCAGTGCGGCCACGCCGAGCACATTTTCGGCGCCGAAGGCGGCAAGAAGATGGCGGCCGAGTACGGCGTCGACTACCTCGGCGCGCTGCCGCTGTCGATGAGCATCCGCGAGCAGGCCGATTCCGGCCGGCCGACCGTCGTCGCCGACGCCGACGGCGAGGTCGCCGGCATCTACAAGACGGTGGCGCGCCAGGTCGCGGTGAAGGTCGCCCAGCGCGCCAAGGACTTCTCGTCGAAGTTCCCGACGATTTCGGTCTCGAAGACGACGTGAACCCGAGGCCCACGTTGAGCGTCGCCGTCGTGATGGAGCGCGAGGCGAGGCCCAACCGCTGGGAGGACTGGCGCTTTCGCATCGTCGACGTGGTGCCGCACGAAGCGGCGTTCGGCGCCGCGCCGCGCCGGCTGCGCGAAGAGGGCCGCGTGACGCGCTGGCTGCATCCGGGTTTCAGCCTCGCGCTGTACGCCGACGAGGGCGAGGGCTACTACCTGAACCTGAGCTCGGGCAACCCGGTCTGGTTCGTGATGTGGCGCATCGATGCCGACGACGCGTCGCGCGCATGGCCCGAGACGGTGAGCCTGTCGTACAACGAGGCCGGCCGCTGGCTCGATGCGCAGGAGCGCGTCGACAACGTACCGATGGCGGCCGACGTGCGCGAGCTGCTGCAGGCCTGGACCGATGCGAACTACCGCCTCGAGCCGAAGCAGCGCCGGCGCCCGCAGTCGTTCCGTGCGCCCGGTGAGCGCGGCGACGCCGGCACCGGGCAGGGCTGACGATGGCTGGCGACGGCTTCCTGTCGCGCTGGTCGCGCCGCAAGGCGCAGGGGCAGCGCGACGAAGCGCCGGTCGCCGAGGCGCCGCCGCCGGCCGACGCGCCCGCGCCTGCGCTGACCGCCGTGCCGGCGGCCGTGTCGATCGCGGCGCCGACAGTTGCCGAGCCGGCCGAAGCCGCCCCGCCTGCCGCACCGCTGCCGACGATGGACGATGTGGCGCAACTGACGCGCGCGTCCGACTATTCGCGCTTCGTCGCCAGTGGCGTCGACGAGGGTGTCAAGCGCGCGGCCATGAAGAAGCTGTTCGCCGATCCGCACTTCAACATGATGGACGGCCTCGACGTCTATATCGAGGACTACGGCGCCACGACGCCGATCCTGCCGTCGGAGCTGCGGCAGATGGCACAGGCGAAGTTTCTCGGCCTGTTCGACGACGAAGAAGAACAACGCGATGCGAAGGTGCAGCCGATGGAGGTCGCCCCCGATGGCGCGCCGCCGCTGCTGCTGTCACAGTCCGGCCCGGGCGCGCCGGACGCGCCCCCTGTACCGAGAGCCGATGAAGACCCTGATCTGCGACTGCAACCGGACGATGCCGCTGGACGGCCCGGCCCTCGCCCGGGCGCTGGGCGAGAGCGCGGCTGACGGGCTGCAGACCGTCCACACCCTGTTGTGCCGGCGCGAGGCCGGCGCGTTCCAGCGCGCCGCCAAGTCGGGCGACGACCTGCTCGTCGCCTGCACGCAGGAAAGCCGGCTGTTCCTCGACCTGAACGCCGAGACGGAAGGCGCGCCTGGCCTGCAGGAGCGGCCGATCCGCTTCGTCGACATCCGCGAGACCGGCGGCTGGTCGAAGGACGCGAAGGCGGCGACCCCCAAGATTGCCGCGCTGCTCGCCGCCGCGCAGCGGCCCGATCCGGCACCCGTGGCCACCGTGAGCTATCGCTCGCAGGGTCGCTGCCTGGTGATCGGCAGCGCCGACGCTGCCGAGCGCGCGGCCGCGATGCTGGCCGACAAGCTCGACGTGAGCCTGCTCGTCGACCGCCCCGGCGGCGCGCTGGCGCAGCGCCACACGCTCGCGGTGCATGCCGGCCGCATCACCCGCATCGTCGGCTGGCTCGGCGCATTCGAGGTGGCGTGGGAGAGCACCAACCCGATCGACCTCGACCTGTGCACGCGCTGCAACGCCTGCATCGACGTCTGCCCCGAAGGAGCAATCGATTTCAGCTACCAGATCGACCTCGCCGCGTGCAAGAGCCACCGCGACTGCGTGCGCGTCTGCGAGGCGGCCGGCGCGATCGACTTCGAGCGCGCGCCGCAGGCCGCCGAAGAGCCCTGCGACCTGGTGCTCGACCTGCGCGCCGAGCCGGCGTTCACGATGCACCAGCCGCCGCAGGGCTACTTCCACGCCGGCGCCGACGAGCGCAAGCTCGTCGACGCCGTGCTGCAGTTGCGCGAGCTGATCGGCGAGTTCGAGAAGCCGAAGTTCTTCCACTACCGCCGCAAGCTCTGTGCTCACAGCCGCAACGAGCAGATCGGCTGCAACGCCTGCATCGAGGTCTGCTCGACGCGCGCGATCCGCAGCGACGCGTCGGCCAAGGGCCGGCCGACGAAGGGCGCGGGATCCGGCAGCGCCAGCGGCGTCATCGTCGAGCCGCACCTGTGCGTGGGCTGCGGCGCCTGCACCACCGTCTGCCCGAGCGGCGCGCTGGGCTATGCCTATCCCGACGCCGCCGAGCAGGGCGCGCGGCTGCGCACGCTGCTCGCGACCTGGCGCCGCGCCGGCGGCGCCGATGCCGCGCTGCTGATCCACAGCGAAGGCGCCGGCGCGCGCACGATCGGCGACCTCGGCCGCGCCGCGCGCACCGACAAGAGCGTGCACGGCGTGCCCGCGCGCGTGCTGCCGGTCGGCGTGTGGCACACGGCCAGCGTCGGCATCGACCTGTGGCTCGCCGCCATCGCGCTGGGTGCCAACCAGGTCTGGGTGCTGACGACGCACGAGGAGGCGCCCGAGTACCGCGACGCGCTGGCCGAGCAGATGGCCGTGGCTCAAGCCATCCTCACCGGCCTGGGCTACCGCGGCGAGCATCTGCGCATCGTCGAGGCGCGCGACGCGCGCGACCTGGCTGCGCTCGACGCCGCGTTGCGCGCGCCGCCGGCCCAGGGTGTCGCGCAGTCGGCGAGCCTCGCCGTGCAGACCGACAAACGCGCAACGCTCGACCTCGCGATCGAGCACCTGCTCGCGCAGGCGCCGGCGCCCGCCGACGAGATCGCGCTGCCCGCGTCGCGCCAGTTCGCCGGCGCACCGTTCGGCACGCTGCGCATCGACACCGGCAAGTGCACGCTGTGCCTGGCCTGCGTCGGTGCCTGCCCCGAGAGTGCGCTCGCCGACAACCCCGAGCAGCCGCAGCTGCGTTTCATCGAGAAGAACTGCGTGCAGTGCGGCCTGTGTGCGAGCACCTGCCCGGAGGATGCGATCACGCTGCAGCCGCGGCTGTGGCTTGCCGACGGCGGCAAGGCGCGCAAGGCGCTGCGCGTGCTGCACGAGATGGAGCCGTACCGCTGCATCCGCTGCGACAAGCCGTTCGGTACGCTCAAGGGCATCGAATCGATGATCGGCAAGCTCGGCACGCACCCGATGTTCCAGGGCGCGGCAGCCGACCGGCTGCGCATGTGCGGCGACTGCCGCGTGATCGACATCCACACCAGCACGCGCGAAGTGCGCATCACGGACATATGACTCCCCCCCGTAGCGCCGTAGGCGCGCCCCCCCCGGGGGGGCGGGGGGGGGGCGCGCCGCGCGGGGGGCGCGCCCCCCCCTCCGTCCGCCTGCGACCGCATGCAACCGCCCCTGCGAAGGAACCCGCGAT
>CAYJLV010000034.1:0-46206 GCA_964371405.1 uncultured Burkholderiaceae bacterium | reverse complement strand
GATCTTGTCCTCGGGGATCTCCATCTTCTCGGCCAGCGTCGGCGCGTCGGGCTCGAAGCCGAACTCCTGCAGGTGCTGGCGCGACAGGCGGTTCATCTTGTTGATCGTCTCGATCATGTGCACCGGGATGCGGATCGTGCGTGCCTGGTCGGCGATCGAGCGCGTGATTGCCTGGCGGATCCACCACGTCGCGTAGGTCGAGAACTTGTAGCCGCGGCGGTACTCGAACTTGTCGACCGCCTTCATCAGGCCGATGTTGCCTTCCTGGATCAGGTCGAGGAACTGCAGGCCGCGATTGGTGTACTTCTTGGCGATCGAGATCACGAGGCGCAGGTTGGCCTCGATCATTTCCTTCTTGGCGTTGCGCGAGGCTCTTTCGCCCTCGTTCATGCGCCGGTTGATCTCCTTCAGGTCCTCGAGCGGCACGACGGCGCGCGCCTGCTGGTCGAGCAGCTTCTGCTGCAGCTCCTGCACAGGAGGCAGGTTGCGCGCCAGCACCACGCTGTAGGGCTTGCCGGCGGCGGCTTCCTTCTCGGCCCACTTCAGGTTGAGGAGGTTGGGCGGGAAGCTGCGGATGAAGTGCTCCTGCGGCATGCCGCACTTGTCGACGAGGATCTTGCGGATCTCGCGCTCGTAGCGGCGCACGTCGTCGACCTGCGAGCGCAGGATGTCGCACAGCTTCTCGATCGTCTTGACGGTGAAGCGGATCGTCATCAACTCCGAGCTGATCGCCTGCTGCGCCTTGTTGTACGCCGGCGACTTGTAGCCTTCTTTCTCGAAGGCGCGGCGCATCTTCTCGAAGTGGATGCGCAGCGCGTCGAACTTGGCGAGCGCCGCCTTCTTCAACTCCTCGAGCTTCTTGGTCAGCGCCTTGCTGCCGCCCTGGCCGTCGTCGTCTTCTTCCTCGTCGAAGAAGTCGACGTCTTCCTCGGCGACGTAGTCGTCGGCTTCGTCTTCCGAGACGAAGCCGTCGACGACCTCCGAGATCGTCATCTGGCCCGCACCGATGCGATCGGCGTAGACGAGGATCTCAGCGATCGTCGTCGGCGACGCCGAGATGGCGAGCATCATCGCCTGCAGACCACCTTCGATGCGCTTGGCGATCTCGATCTCGCCCTCGCGCGTGAGCAGTTCGACGGTACCCATCTCGCGCATGTACATGCGCACCGGGTCGGTGGTGCGACCGAACTCGGAGTCGACGGTGGACAGCGCCGCCTCGGCGGCTTCCTCGGCCTCTTCCTCGGTGGCGGTCGTCGTGCCGCCGCCGGCGATCAGCAGCGTGGCGGCGTCGGGCGCCTGCTCGTAGACGGCGATGCCCATGTCGTTGAGCATCGAGACGATGGCTTCGAGGATCTCGTTGTCGACGAGCTTCTCGGGCAGGTGGTCATTGATTTCCTGGTGCGTCAGGAAACCCCGCGTCTTGCCCATCTTGATGAGCGTCTTGAGCTCGAGCCGGCGCTTGGCGACCTCTTCTTCCGTCAGCGCCGTTTCGTCGAGACCGAACTCGCGCATCAGCGCGCGCTCCTTCGCGCGCGAAACCTTCATGCGCAGCGGCTTGGCGCGCGCTTTGGTCTCGGCTTCTTCGACGACCTCGACCTCGGATTCCGCGTCGAAGTCGCTGTCGACGTCGGCGAGGTCCGGATCGACGGTTTCGGGCTTCTTGGCGTCGGTACCGCGTCCGGGACGACCCTTGGGCGCAGCCTTGGCGGCCGGCCTGGCAGGAGTGCTCCTGGCCGGTGCCTTCGCCGGTGCGGCTTGAGCCTTCACCGGCACGGCCTTGCCGGCAGCCTTCTTCGGCTCGGCCTTGGCGGCGGACTTGGACGCCGGCTTGGCGGCAGGGGCGGGGGCGCTTTTCTTCGCGGTCATTCAGTTTCCTCGATCGGCGGGTGGCGACCTGGTCACGGCCTCAGATGGGGGCGACCCCGTTGCCGCGCAAGCCGCATGCCGCAGCTGACGCAACCTCGGAGACGACATCGATGCATCGTCGACGAACGCAGCAGGCCTGTTCGTTTCAGGAAGCAGGCCATGCGCTCAATGCAAGGCGGACAAGTTAGCGTGATCCACTGTCGAGATGCAGCCCTTGCGGGTGGTTTTGGCCTTGGAATGACCCTGGTTCGAAGGGTGGCCGGGGCCCGGAGGTGCTGCTGTCACTCTTGCCGCACTAAACATCATATTATCGGCGAGAAGCGAGGCTGCGTCAAAGTCAGGGCGATGCGCCTTCGCGTTGACCGGCGCCGAGCGAACGCTTGAGCGCGTCGAGCCGTTCGCGCACCGGCTTGAGCTGCCGCAGTGCCTCGGGGTCAGAGGCAGCCTGCTCGGCGAGGGCGGCAGCCTCGACGCTCAAGCGTCCGATCCACAGTCGCTGGACGACGGTACGCAGGTCGTCGGCGGTGACCACGTCCTCGATCGCCATGGCCGACATGGCGTCGCGCGCTGTGCCGGCGTGTTCGTGCTCCGCCAGCGCGGCTTCGAGAACGGCCCACGATGCGGCGCCGCGGTCGCCGACTTGCCGCTCGAGCCACGCGAACAGTTCGCCGTGCGGCGCCGGCAGGCCATGCAGCAGCTCGTGGTCGTCGCTGGTCAACTGCTGCCACCAGTCGCTGTGCAGCAGCAGCAGACGCAGCGCCTGCGTCGCTGGGTCCATTGGGCGCGGACGCGCCGGCGAGCGCCGCGTCGGTCCGATCGTGCCGCGAACAGGGGCGTGCAGCGGGCGCGCGGCAGGCGCATCCGGACGCCCCGCCGTGCCACCCCACAGCGGCCCCAGTTCGCCGAGCTCGATCTGCGCGACACGCGCGATGTCGCCGAGGATCTGGCGCCGCAACGCCCCCTCGGGCAAGGCCTGCCACAAGGGCTGCGCGGCTGCCAGGAAACGGGCACGGCCTTCGGCCTGCGTCAGCTCGCAACCCTCACGTGCTGCTTCGACGAGCTGGCGCGACAGCGGGACGGCCTGCTCGATGCAAGTTGCGAAAGCTGCTGCGCCGAACTCGCGGACGTAGGAGTCGGGGTCATGCTCGGGCGGCAGGAACAGGAAGCGGACGCTGCGCGTGTCGCTCGCGTGAGGCAGCGCCGCCTCGAGTGCGCGGCGCGCCGCGCGGCGCCCGGCGGCGTCGCCGTCGAAACTGAATACGACGGTGTCGGTGAAGCGAAACAGCTTGTGCACGTGCTCGGCCGTACAGGCCGTCCCGAGCGTCGCCACGGCGTTGGCGAAGCCGTGCTGTGCCAGTGCGACGACGTCCATGTAGCCTTCGACGACGAGCGCGAGGCCACGTTCGCGCACCGCCTGTCGCGCCTCATTCAGGCCGTACAGCTCGCGTCCCTTGCTGAACACCGGCGTCTCGGGCGAGTTGAGGTACTTCGGTTCGCCCTGGTCGAGCACCCGGCCGCCGAACCCGATGACCTCGCCCTGGACCGAGCGGATCGGGAACATGATGCGGTCGCGGAAGCGGTCGTAGCGCTTGCGCTCGGCCTCATCTTCGCCCTGCGCGATGACGAGGCCGCTCTCCTCGAGCAGCGGGTCGTCGTAGCTCGGGAATGCGCTGGCAAGCGAGCGCCAGCCGTCGGGCGCGTAGCCGAGGCCGAAACGCGCGGCGACCTCGCCCGTCAGGCCGCGCCGCTTGAGGTAGTCGATCGCGCGCGGGCTGGCCTTGAGCTGCGCGCGGTAGTGGGCCGCTGCGCGCGCCAGCGTTTCGCTCAACGTGGCCTGGCGTTCACGCAGCTGTGCGGCCTGCGCGCGCTCCTGCGGGCTCGCGTCGTCCTCGGGGATGGTCATGCCGGCGTGCTGCGCCAGGTCGCGCACCGCGTCGATGAAGCCGAGGCCGCTCTGCTCCATCAGGAAGCCGATGGCGTTGCCGTGTGCGCCGCAGCCGAAGCAGTGGTAGGTCTGGCGCGTGGCGCTGACCGTGAAGCTCGGCGTCTTCTCGCCATGAAAGGGGCAGAGCCCCTTGTGGTTGATGCCGGCCTTGCGCAACTCGACGTGGCGACCGACGACTTCGACAACGTCGGTGCGCGACAGCAGATCCTGGATGAATGCCGGCGGAATCACGCGGGCAGTCTACCCGCCGCGTATTGCGCGGCAGGGCGCTACACGGCGAAGTCGTCGAGCTTGCGTCCGCCTGCAAGCGCCGCCTTCAGCCATTTGGGCTGCAGGCCGCGGCCGGTCCAGGTATCGCCGGTCGCCTTGTCGCGATACTTGACCGCCACCTTGCCGCGCGTCGAGCCTTTCGCGATCGACGCCCGGGCGCTCAAATCGGCGACCGACAGCCCGTACTCGGCCATCAGCGACTTGACCTTCGCGATCGCATCAGCCCGCGCCTGCCTGCGCGCCGCATCGATCTGCTTGTCGAGCGCAGCTTTCTGCTCGAGCAGTTTCCTTAAATCGGTCATGGTTGCGGTTCGCGGTTGACATTCTTGCCGCGCAATTGCGGTGCCCGATTCTGGCATCGCACCGCGGACCGGGCAATAGCGCCGCCTATTTGTAGCCGACTCGATCGAGTATCTGCTGCACCTTGCCCTGATTCATGCCGACGATCGCCACCGGAATCGTTTCGGCCTTGAATGCGCCAAGGCTGGCGAGCGCGGGGTTGGTCACCTTCACGCCGGCCACCGTCGGCCATTCGTTGTTGCCATCGGCGAAATAGCGCTGGGCCTCGTCGCTCGCCAGATACTCGAGGAAACGCACAGCGGCGTCGCGATTCTTCGAATGGCGCGCGACGGCGCCGCCGGCCACGTTGACGTGGGTGCCGAAATCCTGCTGGTTCGGGAATATCACGCCGACCTTTTCCATCGCCGAGCGATCCTCGGGTTTCTCCGAGCGCATCATCCGCGCCAAGTAGTAGGAATTCGTCAAGGCGATCTGGCATTCCCCACTCGCGACCGCCCGAATCTGATCGGTATCGCCTCCCTTGGGTTGACGGGCCATATTCGCCACGGTGCCGCGCAGCACGGCTTCGGTTTTTTCGGGGCCGAGGTGCTGCAGCATCGAGCCGAACAGGGAAATGTTGTAAGGGTGCGAGCCGGACCGGGTGCAGACCTTGGCCTTGTTCTTCGGGTCGCCGAGTTCCTCGTAGGTGTCGGCGTCGGCCTTGTTCACCGTCACCTTGTTGTAGACGATGACGCGGGCGCGGGTCGAGAAGCCGAACCAGGCTGAGCCTTGGCCTTGGTCCTGGCCGCGCAGCGTGGCGGGAATGCGCTGCTCGAGCACCGCCGACTTGACCGGTTGGAACAGGCCCTGCGTCTCGGCGCGCCACAGGCGAGCGGCATCGACAAGCAGCACGACGTCGGCCGGGCTCGCGCTGCCTTCGCTCTGCAGGCGCGCCAGGATGCCGGCGTCGTCGGCATCAACGCGCTGAATGCGGATGCCGGTCGCCTTGGTGAAGTTGGCGTACAGCGCCTCATCCGTCTGGTAATGACGCGCGTTGTACAGGTTGAGCACCTGCTCCTGCGCGTGGGCGGAACCGACGGCCGTCAGAAGCAGGGACGCGGCGAGCAGCGAGCTGCGAAGAGACGGGCGTTGCATGACAGAACTCCTCGATGCATTGGTAGTGACGAGGAGTGTAATGGAACGCGAATGATTCGCATCAGCCGGGTGGCGGAACATAGCCCGCCGGCTTGTCAGCGCCCTGCCCGAAGAAGAACTGCTCCATCTGGCGCGACAGGTACTGGCGCGCGCGCTGGTCCGCCAAATTCAGCCGGTTCTCGTTGACGAGCATCGTCTGGTGGCGCAGCCAAGCCTGCCACGCCTCCTTGCTGATCGACTCGTAGATCCGCTTGCCGAGTTCACCCGGGTAGACAGGGAAATCGAGCCCTTCGGCTTCTCGTTTGAGGTAGGCGCATTGAATGGTCCGCGGCATGGCCGGCTCCTTCGACGACAGTGGACGGCGCCACTGTAGCGCCGAGGAAAAGGGGGGACGGGCAGCGGGGTCAGGCAAGCTTCTTGACGAAGACGACGGAGCGCCGGTCCCAGTTGTACTTGCGCTTGCGCGCCTCGGGCAGCCAGTCGGACTCCGCCTGCACGAAGCCGCGGTTGATGAACCAGTGCATCGTTCGCGTGGTCAGCACGAAGATGCTGTCGAGCCCGGCAGCCCGCGCGCGCTGCTCGATACGCTTGAGGATGCGCTCGCCGTCGCCCTGGCCCTGCACTTCGGGCGAAACGGTCAACGCCGACATCTCGCCGGTGCGTGCCTCGGGGTAGGGGTAGAGCGCGGCGCACCCGAAGATCACGCCGTCGTGCTCGATCACGGTGTAGTGGCCGATGTCGCGCTCGATTTCGGTGCGGTCGCGCTTGACCAGCGTGCCGTCGCGCTCGAACGGCTCGATCAGCTTGAGGATGCCGCCGATGTCGTCGGACGTTGCCTCGCGCAGGCTTTCGAGCTTCTCGTCGACGACCATCGTGCCGATGCCGTCGTGGGTGTAGACCTCCATCAGCAGCGCGCCGTCGACCGCGAACGGCAGGATGTGCGAGCGCTCGACGCCGCCGCGGCAGGCCTTGACGCAATGCTGCAGGTAGAACGCCACGTCGACGGGCTCGGAGGCGTTGGGCAGCGCCGCCAGCAGCCGCTCGGCGTCCGCGAGCGTGAGCTCGGTGTCGATCGGGCTGTCGGGGTCGGCCGGGTTCTCGCGGATGCCGGGCACTACGGTCAGGAACAGCAACTTGTCGGCTTGCAGTGCGATTGCCGTGCTGGTGGCGACGTCTTCCATCGTCAGGTTGAAGGCCTCGCCGGTCGGCGAGAAACCGAACGGCGACAGCAGCACGACGGCACCGATGTCGATCGCGCGGCGGATCGCCGCGGCATCGACCTTGCGCACCAGCCCGCTGGACTGGAAGTCGATGCCGTCGACGATGCCCACCGGCCGCGCGGTGAGGAAGTTGCCCGAGACGACGCGCACCGTGGCATTGGCCATCGGCGTGTTCGGCAGGCCTTGCGAGAACGCGGCCTCGATCTCGAAGCGCAGTTGACCGGCGGCCTCCTGCGCCGCGTCGAGAGCCACCGGGTCGGTGATTCGCCAGCCGTGGCTGAAGCGCGAGGTGTGGCCCTTGGCGCGCAACTGCTCGTTGACCTGTGGGCGAAAGCCATGCACCAGCACGAGCTTGATGCCCATGGCGTGCAGGATCGACACGTCCTGGACGAAGGGGCTCAGTTTGCCGGCCGCGATCAGCTCGCCCGCGATCGCGACGACGAAGGTCTTGCCGCGGTAGGCGTGGATGTATGGCGCGACCGAGCGGAACCAGGGGACGAAGGTGTGCGGAAAGACGGCGCTCATGGCAAGGGCGGATCGGGGTGCGCGGATTGTGCAGCATCGAGTCCGCACCTCGCCCTTGCGTCGCCGATAATCGGCGCCCCGTGAACCTGCCGACGCCGAACCCTGCGCTGCCGCCGATCCGCTTCCCCGAATCACTGCCGGTGTCGGCGCGGCGTGACGAGATCGCTCAAGCGCTGGCGGAGCACCAGGTCGTCGTCGTCTGCGGTGAGACGGGCTCGGGCAAGACGACGCAACTGCCCAAGATCGCGCTCTCGCTCGGGCGCGGCACGGCCAACGGCGGGCGCCTGATCGGTCACACGCAGCCCCGGCGCATTGCGGCGAGTTCGGTCGCCAAACGTATTGCCGAGGAACTGCAGTCGCCGCTCGGCGACGTCGTCGGCTACAAGGTGCGCTTCCAGGATCGGCTGCACCCCGGCGCATCGGTCAAGCTGATGACGGACGGCATCCTGCTGGCCGAGACGCAGACCGATCCGCTGCTGCGTGCCTACGACACGCTCATCGTCGACGAAGCGCACGAGCGCAGTCTCAACATCGACTTCCTGCTCGGCCATCTGCGGCAGATCTTGCCGCGGCGGCCTGACCTCAAGCTCGTCGTGACCTCGGCGACGATCGATGCCGATCGCTTCGCGCGCCACTTCGCGGGGCCCGCCGGGCCCGCGCCGGTGCTGCAGGTGTCGGGCCGGCTCTTTCCCGTTGAAGTGCTTTGGCGCCCGTACGAGGAGCGGCGCGACTATGCCCTGCCGCAGGCGATTGCCGACGCGGCCGATGAGCTGTGGCGCCGCGGCCCGGGCGACATCCTCGTCTTCCTGCCGGGCGAGCGCGAGATCCGCGAGACCGGCGAGCGCCTGCAGCGGCATTTCGGCGGGCCCGCGGCGGCGCGTGGGCCGGTCGAAATCCTGCCTCTTTTTGCGCGGCTCTCGCAGCCCGAGCAGGAGCGCGTGTTCAAGGCCGGCAACGGGCGCCGCATCGTGCTCGCGACGAACGTCGCCGAAACTTCGCTCACGGTGCCGGGCATCCGCTACGTGGTCGACAGCGGCCTGGCGCGCGTCAAGCGCTACAGCTATCGCAACAAGGTCGAGCAGTTGCAGGTCGAGCCGATCAGCCAGTCCGCCGCGCAGCAGCGCGCCGGCCGCTGCGGGCGCGTCGCCGACGGTGTCTGTATCCGCCTGTACGACGAGGCATCGTTCGCCGGCCGACCGCCGTTCACCGACCCGGAGATCCTGCGTTCGTCGCTCGCCGGCGTGATTCTGCGAATGAAGGCGCTCGGCCTCGGTGCTGTCGAAGAATTTCCCTTCATCGAGGCACCGCCCAAGCGCGCATATGCCGATGGTTACGCTCTGCTCAACGAATTGAACGCTGTTGACGAGCGCAACGAGCTGACGCCGATCGGACGTCAGTTGACGCGGCTGCCGCTCGATCCACGCATCGGACGCATGATCCTCGAGGCGCGCGAGCGCCAGTCGCTCGCCGAGGTTCTCGTCATCGCGTCGGCATTGAGCGGCCAGGACGTGCGCGACCGGCCGCTCGACGCCCAGCAGGCAGCCGACGAGAAACAGCGCCCGTTCGACGACGATCGCTCCGAGTTCATGGGCACGCTCGCGCTGTGGCGCTGGATCGAAGCCGGGCGCGGAAGCCACGGCCACGCAGGGGCGGCCAGCGACACGCACAAGCTGTCGAACCGCCAGCAGGAGCAACGGCTGCGCGAGCACTACATCAACCCGCGCCGCGTGCGCGAATGGCGCGACATCCACAGCCAGCTCCACACCGTCGTCGCGGAACAGGGCTGGCGGCTCAACGGCACGCCAGCGACCTACGAGCAGGTCCACCTGAGCTTGCTCGCCGGCCTGCTCGGCAACGTCGGCCTCAAGAACGACGAGGACGACTGGTACCTCGGCGCGCGCGGCATCAAGTTCTGGCGTCATCCGGGAGCGCACTTGCGCAAGAAGCCGGGGCGCTGGATCGTTGCCGCCGAGCTGGTGGAGACGACGCGCCTGTTCGGCCGCGGCATTGCGGCGATCGAGCCGCAATGGCTGCCGGGCATTGCCGGCCATCTGCTGCAGCGCCAGTTGCTCGAGCCGCACTGGGAGAAGAAGGCCGGCGAAGTCGTCGCGCTTGAGCGCGCCACGCTGTACGGCATCGTCGTCTACAACAACCGGCGCGTGAACTTCGGGCAGGTCGATCCGGCGGCGGCGCGCGAGATCTTCATCCGCGAGGCGCTGGTCGGCAGCGACTGGGAGACGCGGCTGGCGTTCCTGGCCCACAACCGCAAGCTGATCCGCCAGATCGAGGAGCTCGAGCACAAGGCGCGCCGTCAGGACGTGCTCGTCGACGACGAGTTGATCCGCGCCTTCTACGACCGGCTGCTGCCGGCCGACGTGCACAGCGGCGCGACGCTCGAGCGCTGGTACCGAGACGAAGTGAAGCGCCAGCCGCGCCTGCTGGAGCTGAGCCGCGACGAACTGATGCGGCATGAGGCGGCAGGCATCACTACGGCGGCGTTCCCGCGCAGCGTGCGCCTGGGCGGCATCGACTGCAGCGCGAGCTACCTGCACGAGCCCGGTCACGCGAACGACGGCGTGACGGTCACGATGCCGATCTATGGGCTGAACCAGGTGTCGGACGAGCGTTGTGAATGGCTGGTCCCCGGCATGTTGAAGGACAAGGTCACCGCTCTGCTCAAGAGCCTGCACCAGAAGCCGCGCGCGCGCCTCGTACCGCTGCCCGAGTTCGCGCAGCGCTTCGTCGACGCGACGCCTTTCGCCGAAGGCGGCTTGCTGCATGCCTTGCTGCAGGCGGTGCGCGAGAAGACGCAACTCGACGTCAAGCGCGCCGACTTCAAGCTCGAGCAACTGCAAGCGCACCACTTCATGAACCTGCGCGTCGTGGACGAGCACGGCCGCCAGCTCGGTGTCGGGCGCAATCCTGCGGCGCTGAAGGCGCAGTGGGGCCGCGAGGCTCGCTCGGCGTTTCAAACCTTGGCTGCGTTGAATATCGGCGCGTCGCCCGTTGCGGCGGCTGCGACGGATGCGCCGGAGATTTTGGTGCCTGCCACGAAGCAGGTCGCCGATGCGCGCTACACGGCGTGGACCTTTGGCGAATTGCCGGACCTGATGGAGGTCCGCCGGGGCGCCCAGTCGCTGGTGGGTTTCCCGGCGCTCGTCGACGCTGGTACGCACGTCGAGATCGAAGTCTTCGACGAACCGGTCACCGCTGCGGCCAGGCACCGCGCGGGCCTGCGCCGCTTGTTCGCGCTGCAGTTGCGCGAGCCGATCCGTCATCTCGAAAAGAACATTCCCGACTTGCAGAAGATGACGATCGCGTACCTGCCGCTCGGAACGTCAGATGCGCTGCGCGCGCAGATCGTCGAGGCCGCGCTCGACCGAGCCTTCATGGCCGAGCCGTTGCCGACCCATGAGCGCAGCTTCGCCGAGCGCATCGAGCAGGGCCGTCCTCGGCTCAACCTGATCGCGCAGGAGATCGCGCGCCAGGCCGGCACCGTGCTGGCCGAGCATGCTGCTGCTCTTCGCAAGCTCAAGGACGCCCGGCCGCCGAAGGAAACGGCCGACGACATCCAGTCCCAGCTGACCCGACTGATGCCGCCGCACTTTCTCGTCGCAACGCCGCCGCCGCAGCTTCAGCACCTCCCGCGCTATCTGAAGGCAATCGTGATGCGGCTCGACAAGCAGCGGGGCGACCCGCGACGCGACGCCGAGCGTCTGGCCGAGTTGCGACCACTGGAGCATCGCTGGCTGCGCGCATTGACCGAGCGCAAAGGCACCGTCGATCCCCGGCTCGACGAGTACCGTTGGCTGCTCGAAGAGCTGCGCGTCAGCCTGTTTGCGCAGGAGCTGCGCACGCCGCAACCGGTTTCGGCAAAGCGGCTCGACAAGGTATGGCAGCAGATCACGCGCTGATCGGCGGCGGCAGGGGGCGGCCAAGACTGCAGGCGAGAGAATGAGCGCAGCGCAGCGCGAGGGTGGCCGTCTACAATCGCGCCTGATCGGGGTGTAGCGCAGCCTGGTAGCGCAACTGGTTTGGGACCAGTGGGTCGGATGTTCGAATCATCTCACCCCGACCATCGGTTTCGGCGCCGTACCTCTGCCCGTAGCTCAACCGGATAGAGCAGCTGCCTTCTAAGCAGCAGGTCGGGGGTTCGAGTCCCTCCGGGCAGGCCATTGCAGGGCACGCCCGAGGGTTGAGCGGGCCGATGTCCTGCAGGCACCTGAATCGGGCCGGCCGGCGCGCGGCCGGGATGGCCGGTCCGGCGGTGGTCAGTGGGTGAGGGCCGGCGTGCTCATTTCGTACCAGCGCAGCATCGCTTCCCAGCGGTTGGCCACAGGGCCGAACGCAGCGGCGAAGTCGATCTGCGGCGCAGCTTCATCGACGGCGACGGAATCAGCGGCAAGCCGCGATTCGGCAACGTCGTCGGTCTCGTTGTCGACCTCATGGTCGGCAACGTCGTCGTCGAATTCGGTCAGGGCACTCAGCGTGCTGGGTTCGAAATCGCTCGTCGTATCGGGCACGGGGTGGTGCAGGGGCATCGTCAACCTCATTCGTGATGGGCCGCTCGGCTGGACGGTGCGCATCGATCTCGACGTCGCAGGGCCAGGTTCGCAGCTGCGGTGTTCGCCTCCTGGCGTCCACCGCAGCCGGTACGGCGCATCCTACGACCGGTCGTCGGCTCGATGTGTGGCAAAGTTGCCCAGACCGCGAAGCACGCGTGCCGCACGTTGGCACCGCGAAACAGGCGTCGTCGGGCGATTCCTACGTACTGTGGCCGCGCCGGCTGCAGCAGGCGATGCAGGCCTGTCCGAACGCATCGAACAAGCGCGAGGACACCGGATCGCGCTCGACATGCCATTCGGGGTGCCACTGCACGGCCAGGGCGAAGGCAGGTGCGTCACGGACCGAACACGCTTCGATCAGCCCGTCGGGAGCAAGCGCTTCGATGCGCAGGGCATCGGCGATCCGGGCGATGCCTTGGCCGTGCAGCGAATTCACTGCGATCGTGTCGCTGCCGACGATGCGCTCGAGCACGCCGCCTGGCACGATCCGGCAGCGATGCACCGGAGCGTAGCGTGCGTCGACGGGCAGCGTGCCATCGTCGCGGTGGTCGAGACAGCCGGGCACCGCGTGCACCGCCTGGTGCAGCGTCCCTCCGTAAGCGACGTTCATCTCCTGCAACCCGCGGCAGATCGCGAGCAGCGGTACGCCGTGCGCGACGGCGCGGGGAATCAGCGAGAGTGTCCAGCGATCGCGAGTCACGTCGAGCGGCAGGTGCGGGTCACGCACCGCTTGGCCGTAGTGCTGTGGATCGATGTTTGACGGTGAACCGGTCAGCAGCACGCCATCGGCAAGGTCGAGCAGCGCGTCGAAGTCGGCTTCGTGGGCCGACGGAACGACGAGCGGCAGCCCGCCGGCCAGTCGCACGGCGGCCGTGTATTCATGGCCGACGATATGGAAGGCGTCGGTATCGAGCATGTGATTGCACGCTGGGATCAGCACGACGGGCGCGCGGACGGTCATGCCGCGCTTGTCCCTTGCGCGGTGCGATCGAGCGCCGCGCCGATCGTCGCCACGATCTGCTCGATCTGGCTGCGTTCGACGATCAGTGGCGGCGACAGCGCGACGGTGTCACCCGTCGTGCGGACGAGCAGGCCGTGATCCCAACAATCGAGAAAGACGGAGTACGCACGCTTGCCGGGTTCGCCTGCGATCGGCTCCAGCTCTACGGCGCCGACCAGTCCGAGGTTGCGGATGTCGATGACGTGCGGACGCCCCTTCAAGCTGTGCAGCAGGCGCGCGAACTCGTCCTCGAGCTCGAGGGCGCGCGTCAGCAGGCCGTCTTCGGCATAAGTGTCGAGCGTGGCGAGCGCGGCAGCGCAGGCGAGCGGGTGTGCCGAATAGGTGTATCCGTGAAAGAACTCGATCATGTGTTCGGGGCCCTGCATGAACGCGTCGTGGATCGACCGACGGGCCAGCACGGCGCCCATCGGCACGCAGCCGTTCGTCAGCCCCTTGGCAACGGTCATCAGGTCGGGCGTGACGCCGAAGCGCTGCGCTGCGAACGGCGCACCGACGCGGCCGAACCCCGTGATGACTTCGTCGAAGATGAGCAGGATGCCGTGCCGGTCGCAGATCGAGCGCAGCCGTTCGAGATAGCCCCGGGGCGGCAGCAGCACGCCGGTCGAACCTGCGACCGGCTCGACGATCACGGCGGCGATCGTCGATGCGTCGTGCAGCGCGATCAGCCGCTCGAGATCGTCGGCGAGTTCTGCGCCGTGCGCCGGCTGGCCGACCGACCAGGCATTGCGCGCCGGATCGTGCGTGTGGCGCAGGTGGTCTACGCCGGTCAGCAGCGTGCCGAACATCTTGCGGTTGGAGACGATGCCGCCGACCGAGATGCCGCCGAAGTTGACGCCGTGGTAGGCGCGCTCGCGGCCGAGCAGGCGGGTGCGCTGGCCTTCGCCGCGCACGCGGTGATAGGCCAGCGCCATTTTCAGCGCCGTCTCGACGGCTTCCGAGCCCGAGTTCGTATAGAAGACTTTGGCCATGTCGGGCGGAGCCAGCTCGACGAGGCGCTCGGCGAGCTCGAAGGCCTGTGGATGCCCCATCTGGAACGACGGCGCGAAGTCCAACTCGCCCGCCTGCCGGCGTATCGCCTCGATGATCTTCGGGCGCGCGTGGCCCGCGTTGACGCACCACAGCCCCGCGGCGCCATCGAGAACCTGACGCCCTTCGGTGGTCCAGAAGTGCATGCCGTTGGCTCTCGCAAGCATGCGCGGGGCCTTCTTGAACTGGCGGTTGGCCGTGAACGGCATCCAGTAGGCGTCGAGGTTGTCGTGCATGCGGCGTTCTCCCGGGCTTGCCAAACATCTACATTGTGGCGCGCGACCTGCGGCCCGGCAGCGGACACGCCGATCGCCTACAATGCAGTGGCCAGACATTCACAAGACCGAGTTTCGTTGAGGTCTTTTCTCCCTCTGCGCGCCTGTAGCTGCGGCGCGCCTTCGGTTTGAACTCCCCGGGTTTCGACGTTTCTTGAGTGGCTGCGCCGCGCGTGCATGTCGCATGCGCGATCACGTTCTAGGAAATACATCGCATGACCACGCAAACCGGAACCGTCAAATGGTTCGACGACGGTAAAGGCTTCGGCTTCATCACGCCCGACGGCGGCGGCAAGGACCTGTTCGCCCACTTCAGTGAGATCCAAGGCCAGGGTTTCAAGTCGCTCCAGGAGAACCAGAAGGTCGAGTTCGAAGTCAAACAAGGCCAGAAGGGCCCGCAGGCTGCATCGATCCGCGTGGTCTGACACACGCTCGTCGATCCGGCCGAAAAGCCGCAGCGGAAGCTGCGGCTTTTCTTTTCGCATCGAGAAATCGCTATTTCATGTGATGGGGTGCGACGGGTTGTCCGTCTCATCCATCTTGCTGCATTATGCAAATATGATTTCAGATAGAGAAAACAAAATAATAAGTTGTTGATTTGTATAATAAAACAAACATATCCTCTATAAGACATATGTCTTGCTTCCATTCGAGCGAGCGGTTAACCTGAAGTCATTGATCACTGCACCGGAGGATGTATGAGCACGAAGATGACCCGCGAGCAGCAGACTGCCGCCCTTGAGAAGGACTGGGCCACCAACCCGCGCTGGAAGGGTGTCAAGCGCAGCTACAGCGCCGCCGACGTCGTGCGGCTGCGCGGCTCGCTGCAGCCCGAGCACACGCTGGCGCGCCGCGGCGCCGAGAAGCTGTGGAACCTGGTCAACACCGAGCCCTTCGTCAACACACTGGGCGCGCTGACGGGCAACCAGGCCATGCAACAGGTCAAGGCGGGGCTCAAGGCGATCTACCTCTCGGGCTGGCAGGTGGCGGGCGACGCCAACAGCGCCGGCGAGATGTACCCCGACCAGTCGCTGTATCCCGTCAACTCCGTGCCGCAAGTCGTCAAGCGCATCAACAACACATTCCAGCGTGCCGACCAGATTCAGTGGTCGGAGGGGCGCGACGACGTCGACTTCTTCGCGCCAATCGTCGCCGATGCCGAAGCCGGCTTCGGCGGCGTGCTCAATGCCTTCGAGCTGATGAAATCGATGATCGACGCCGGCGCCGCCGGCGTCCACTTCGAGGACCAACTCGCCTCGGTCAAGAAGTGCGGCCACATGGGCGGCAAGGTGCTGGTGCCGACGCGCGAGGCCGTCGCAAAGCTGGTCGCCGCGCGGCTCGCGGCCGATGTCTGCGGCGTGCCGACCGTGCTGCTTGCGCGAACCGACGCCGAGGCGGCCGATCTGGTGACGAGCGACGTCGATGCCAACGACAAGCCGTTCCTCACCGGCGAGCGCACCATCGAAGGCTTCTACCGCACGCGCAACGGCCTCGAGGCCTCGATCTCGCGCGGCCTGGCGTATGCCGAAGTCGCCGACATGATCTGGTGCGAGACCGGCAAGCCCGACCTCGAGTTCGCGAAGAAGTTCGCCGAGGCGATTCGCGCCAAGTTCCCGGGCAAGCTGCTTGCCTACAACTGCTCGCCGTCGTTCAACTGGAAGAAGAATCTCGACGATGCAACGATCGCCAAATTCCAGCGCGAACTCGGTGCGATGGGCTACAAGTTCCAGTTCATCACGCTGGCCGGCTTCCACAGCCTGAACTACAGCATGTTCGAGCTGGCGCACGGCTATGCGCGCGACAACATGACGGCTTTCGTCGAGTTGCAGGAAAAGGAGTTCGCGGCGATCGACAAGGGCTTCACCGCGGTCAAGCACCAGCGCGAGGTCGGCACCGGCTACTTCGACGCGGTGACGACGACGATCGAGCGCGAGGCCTCGACCGCCGCGCTGAAGGGATCCACCGAAGACGAGCAGTTCTTCGACTCGAAACAAGCCGCCTGACCAGGCGGCGACTGCAGATCGCCGGCTCTCTCACCCGATACGCCGGTAGTCTTGCCCGAAGGTCACAAGCCTTCGGGCTTTTTGCTTGGCGCGTCAGATCGACGCTTCGAGCATCTCGCGATAGTCGGCCGCGTCGGCCAGTCGCGGATTGGTCTTGTGGCAGTGGTCGACTAGGGCACCGGCGATCACGCGATCGAACAGCTCGCGCGTCACGCCGATCTCGGCGAGCCCGCGCGGCAGGCCCAGGCGCGCGTTCATCTCGACGAGCGCCTCGGCCACCTCCGTGCCCTTCGAGTCGCAGGACCCCAGGCCCATGGCATGCGCCATGCGGTTCAGGCGGCGCTCGCGCTGCATCGACTCGGCAGCCGCGTTGAAGCGCACGACGGCGGGCAGGAAGAGGGCGTTGAGCGTGCCGTGATGCAGTCGCGGGTTGGCACCGCCCAGGCTGTGGCTGAGCGAGTGCACGCAGCCCAGCCCCTTCTGAAACGCCATCGCGCCCTGCATGCTCGCGCTCATCATGTGCCAGCGTGCATCGCGGTCACTGCCGTCGCGCGTCGCGCGCTCGATGTGCGCCCAGCCGCGCTCCAGCCCATCGAGTGCGATACCGTCGGCGGGAGGATTGACGGTCGGCGCCATGAAGGTCTCCATGCAGTGCGCGATCGCGTCCATGCCCGTCGCGGCGGTCAGTCTCGGCGGCAGGCCGAGCGTCAACTCCGGGTCGCAGATCGCCGCCTTCGGCAGCAGGTTCCAGCTGTGAAAACCCAGCTTGCGGCCGTCGTCGACGATCACGATGGCGCCGCGCGCCACTTCGCTGCCGGTGCCGGCCGTCGTCGGCACGGCGATCAGCGGCGCGACGGTAGCGCCGATCTTCGGGCTGCCGCCTTCGATCGTCGCGTAGGTCTGCAGCGGCCCCGGGTGCGTCGCTGCGATCGCGACGCCCTTGGCGAGGTCGATGCTGGAGCCGCCGCCTACGGCAATGAGGCCGTCGCAGCCGGCATCGCGGTACGCGGCAGCGGCGGCGCGCACGGCTGCCTCGGTGGGATTGGACGGCGTCTGGTCGAACACGGCGCCGGCCAAGCCGCCGAGCGCGGCCAGTGCGCGGTCGAGCACGCCCGCGGCGCGCACGCCAGCGTCCGTCACGACGAGCGGGCGCCGGATGCCGACGCGCTTGCATTCCTGTGGGAGCAGCGCGATGGCGCCATGATCGAACTGGACCTGCGTCAGGTAGTAGATCAGGGCCATGATGTCCGGGCTTCGTGAGCGATGCCTCAGTATGCTCTGGCACACTGCGGCGCCGATATCGCGCAGACGACAGCACCGAGCCGTGAGCCCCCGCCTTCTGACACCGCAGATGAGCAGCGTGCTCGATCGCATCCGCCGGGCCCGCCGCCCGGCGTTCCACACGCTCGCGCCCGCGCAGGCGCGCCGTGCCTACGAGGCCGCCGCCGAAGTACTCGAACCGCCGCGGGCAGTCTTGGCTCGAGTCGAGGATTTCACGATTCCGGCCGTCGACGGCACGCCGCTCGCGGCGCGGCTCTATGCGCCGTCCAGCGAACGGCTGCCGGTGGTGCTGTATCTGCACGGAGGCGGCTTCACGATCGGCAGCCTGCAGACGCACGACGGCCTGTGCCGGCAGCTCGCGCGCCGCAGCGGGGCCGCCATCGTCGCGCTCGACTATCGCCTCGCGCCCGAGCACCGATTCCCTACCGCGGTCGACGACGCGTGGGACATCCTGGGCTGGCTGGTTCGACATGCCGGCACGCTGGGGCTGGATGCCGAGCGCATCGCTGTCGCCGGCGACAGTGCCGGAGGCACGCTCGCGGCGGTGTGCGCGCTGCATGCGCGTGACATCGGATTACCGCTGGCGCTGCAGCTGCTGATCACCCCCGGCACGGCCGAGCACCTCGAGAGCGCGTCGCAGCACCTGTTCGCCGACGGCTTCCTGCTCGACCGCATCGCCATCGAGTGGTTCTTCGACCACTACATCGACAAGTCGCAGCGTGGCGACTGGCGCTTCGCGCCGCTGAATGCCGAGGTGGACGGCGTCGCGCCGGCTTGTCTGGTGCTGGCCGAGTGTGATCCACTCGTCGACGAGGGTATCGCCTACGGCGACAAGCTCCGGGCGGCGGGCGTGCCCGTCCAGCTAGAGCTGTATCGCGGCGTGACGCACGATTTCATCAAGATGGGCCGAGCCATCCCCGAAGCTCAGCTGGCACAGCAGGCGGCAGGCACGGCATTGCAGGAGGCACTGTTCGACGCATGAAGCGCACCGACTTCCGCTATCTCGATCGCCAGCGCGTGCGCTGGGCCGAGATCGACGCCCAGAAGATCGTCTTCAATGGGCACTACCTGATGTACTTCGACACCGCGGTCGCGGGCTATTGGCGTGCGCTCGCGCTGCCGTACGCCGAGACCATGGAACACCTGGGCGGCGACCTGTTCGTGCGCAAGGCGTCGATCGAATACGAGGCCTCGGCGCGCTACGACGACGTGATCGACACCGGTATCCGCTGCACGCGCGTCGGCAATTCGTCGATCGTGTTCGCGGCGGCCGTCTTCCGCGCCGACACGCTGCTCGTGCAGGGCGAGCTCGTCTACGTGTTCGCCGACCCGGTGGAGCAGACCGCCAGGCCCGTGCCGCGCGAGTTGCGCGAGACCTTCGAGTCATTTGAGGCCGGCCGCCCGATGGTCGACGTGCGTGTCGGCGGCTGGGCCGAGCTCGGCGCCGACGCGCAGCGCATCCGCACCACGGTGTTCATCGACGAGCAGGGTATTCCGGCCGATCGCGAGTGGGACGAAACCGACCCCGACCCGCAGTGCGTGCATGCCGTGGCCTACAACCGCTTCGGTGTGCCGCTGGCGACCGGGCGCGTGCTCGAGCACGTGCCGGGCGTCGCCAAGATCGGCCGCATGGCCGTCGTGCAGTCGATGCGCGGCAGCGGTGTCGGCCACGCCGTGCTGGAGGCGCTGATGCGCGTCGGCCGTCAGCGCGGCTACCGCGAGGCCGTGCTGCATGCGCAGACCTCGGCGTCGGGGTTCTACCGGCGCGCGGGCTTCATCGAGCGCGGGCAGTCGTTCGAGGAGGTCGGCATCCCGCACGTCGAGATGCTGCGCGCGCTCTGAAAGCGCGCGCTATGCCGCAGGTGCTGTGCTGCGCGTCCGCGGGCGTGGCGGCGTTGCCGGCATGAGCAGGCTGCGCACGCGGCGGCGAGGCTCGTCGGCTGACAACAGCGGCACGCCATCGCCCGGCGCGGCTTCGACGACTTCGGATTGCAGGCTCGCGCGCGGCGGCCGGCCATCGACGTAGCGCGGCGGCCAGTCCTTCAGCGTGACCTGGCGCATCAGCGCGAGCGCCGAGCCCGGGGTGTAGGTCCGCTCGAAGACATGCGTGACGGAGTGTCGGCGCAGCCGTTCGGTGACGATCACCGTCGAGCAGCGCGTGCCGTAGACGTTATCGGGCGTCCGGATGTGGGCCGCCGAGAGTTGCCGCTCGCGCTCGATCGGGATGCCGGTTGCAGGCAGAAGGTGCTCGGGTGCGTGGCTGCGGTCGCCCAGCGCCTCGAACAACGAGGCCGCGAGCCGCGCCGCGTCGTCGGCTTGGTCGATCGCTGCACCCAAGCGCGACTTGAGGTGGAGGACTTTCGGCCACGGCGTGTCCAGATCGGCATTCGACACGCCGTAGATGCCGCGCTCGAGGCGCTTGGGGTGCGTATGGCGGCTCGAGGCCCAGAAGCATTCTCCGCGCAGGAAATCGGCGGCGATCAGGTTGAAGCCGTTGTAGCCCGACAGCGCGACGCGAGTCCAGAACTGATCGGTCGGCAGGCCGCCGCGCAGCCACAGCGGCACAATCTGGCCCCGCGTCGGCGCTTTCGGGTCAGCGAGCTCGGGCTGGCGGATGTTGGTCAGCAGCGCGAGCCTGCCGGCCGCCGTCAAACCCATCCAGGTGCCGCCGTCGCGAAGGTCGCGACCGCCCAGGATGTCGGGCTGCGCCGTACCGGCCGACCACCACGTCATCCGCGCGCTCGGCCGCTCGAAGAACTCGTCACGGTTGGCGGCGACGACGAGCGGGAAGCGGCGCGATTCGTCGAGGGCGATCGCTGCTAGGCACATGGCTCGAACACCTCCAGAGGCCGGTCACCTTCGATCCAGCGTTGCAACTCGGCGGGGCCGCGCGTGGGCAGCGCGCGCAGTCCGGGCAGTTCGTCACCAGCCGGGAGCGCAGGGGGATAAGCGTATGTTTCCATCCAGGTCTGACGTCCGTCACGCGAATCGGGTCGCATCAGTAGGCGGCTGTTCAGGGCGGGATGCGTCTTGCCGGGTTCGCGCTGCCGACCAAGCACCATCGCCTTGGCTTGGGCTGCATGCGCCGTGTCGACGCGATGGTAGATGAACGGCTCGGTCACGCGCGGTCGGCGGCCGTGAAGTCTTGCCGCCTGCCGCTGGTCGTCAAACCGCCTCGTCGAGCGGCACGGCATACGGCATCGGCCGCCGCACGAGCACCGGTCCATCCGGCGCGCCGAGGTGGATGCTACCGCCGCCCAGAGCGGCGAGCTTGACTTCGACGAGCGCCGTGCTGATGCCGCCACCGGGCGCGGCGGCGGCGTCGACGACCATGCCGCAGGGTTGCCCCGGGTCGGCGCTGTGGAACACCTCGTCGCCCGGCCGCGGCTCGGAGGGCGTGTCGAACAGGAAGCTGCGGCGCTTGATCGTGCCTCGGTATTGGCTGCGCGCGACGATCTCCTGGCCCGGGTAGCAGCCCTTCTGGAAGTCGACGCCCTTCAGCAGGTCGAAATTCAGCATCTGCGGCACAAAGCGGTCGGCGGTCGCGGCGACGATCATCGGCACGCCGCTGCACACCTCGAGCCAGTGCCACGTGCCGGCATCGAGCGTGGGCAGGGTGGGGCGCTCCTCGCCGCGAGCGGCGATCCACAGCGCACGCGGAACGCCCTCGGCATCCGGCAGGCGGAGGAGCGCCGCCGCTCCCTGCTGCGCGCGCGACCAACGCCTCGGGCCGGCGGCCAGAGCGGCGTCGCCGGCGACGCCCACGAGCTGCAGTTCCTCGCTCGCGTCGGCGAGCTTGCAGCGCGCGCGCAGCACGTACATCGATAGACGCTTGAGCGTCGGCGCGAGCAGGTCGGCGCTGCAGGCGAGGAAGAACTCGTCGGTGGCGCCGCGCCACACGACGAAGCTCGCCAGCAACCGGCCCTTGGCCGAGCAGTAGCCGGCCAGCCGAGCCTGCGTTGCGTCGAGCGACGCCACGTCGTTGGTCAGCTGTCCCTGCAGGAAGGCAGAGGCATCGGCGCCTTCGGCGCGGATCACGCCCCAGTGGGCGAGGGCGGCGATGCCGCGCAGAGGGGTGGGTTCGGACATGCGCCCATTATCATCAGCCTCCATGGTCCCATCCGGCACAGGGCTACCGCAGCGCAGGGCGCGATGAGACGCTGGCTCACTGCGCTGCTGTTGCTCGCGCTGCTGACCGCTGGAGGCGCGGCCGGTCTTGCCTGGTGGTGGCTGACGCGGCCATTCGATCTGGCGCAAGCGGCAGTCGAGGTTTCGGTCGAGCCCGGCGCCGCGCCGCGCGACGTCGCTCGTTCATGGGTCGAGGCCGGCGTGCGGACCTCGCCGGCACTGCTGTATCAGTGGTTCCGCTGGTCGGGCGAGTCGCGGCGCATCCGTGCGGGCAGCTACGAGATCGAGCGTGGCGCGACTCCGAAATCGCTGCTCGACAAGATGGTGCGCGGCGACGAAGTGCTGGCCACGGTCAGGCTGATCGAGGGCTGGACGTTCCGCCAGTTCCGCGCCGAACTGGCTCGCGCCGCCACGATGAAGCACGCTACCTCCGGCATGACCGATGCGCAGGTGATGGCCGCGCTGGGCGCCGCCGGCGTGCACGCCGAGGGGCGCTTCTTCCCCGACACCTATGCCTTCAGCAGGGGCGCGAGCGACCTGGCCGTGCTGCGGCGCGCCCACGCGGCGATGCAGCGCCGGCTCGAAGCGGCTTGGGCGCAGCGCGCCGCCGATGCGCCGCTGAAGTCGCCCGACGAACTGCTCATCTTGGCCTCGATCATCGAGAAGGAGACGGGGCATTCCGCAGAGCGTGGCATGGTCGCTTCCGTGTTCGCGAACCGGCTGCGGATCGGCATGCCGCTGCAGACCGATCCGACCGTCATCTACGGGCTCGGCGAGCACTTCGACGGCAACCTGCGCAAGCGCGACCTGCTCGCCGACGGCGCCTACAACACCTACCTGCGCGCCGGCCTGCCGCCGACACCGATCGCGATGCCAGGGGCCGCGGCGCTCGCCGCGGCGGCGCGGCCGGCGCCGAGTCGCGCGCTCTACTTCGTCGCGCGCGGTGACGGCACGAGCGAGTTCAACGAGTCGCTCGCCGCGCATAATCGTGCGGTGGACAAGTACCAACGCGGCAAGTAGCCATTCGTGAGCGGACGCTTCATCACTCTCGAAGGCATCGACGGCGCCGGCAAGTCCACGCACCTCGCCGCGCTGGCCGAGCGGCTGGCCGCGGGCGGGCAGGAGGTCGTCGCGACGCGTGAGCCGGGTGGCACGCCGCTGGCGGAGCAATTGCGCGAGTTGCTGCTGCACACCACGATGGACGCGCTCACCGAGACGCTGCTCGTGTTCGCGGCGCGGCGCGACCACCTCGCGACCGTCATCGAGCCCGCGCTCGCGCGCGGCGCCAGCGTGCTGTGCGACCGCTACACCGATGCGACGTTCGCCTACCAGGGTGGCGGACGCGGCTTCCCGCTCGACATCCTGACGGAGCTCGAGGCCTGGGTGCAGCAGGGCCGCCAGCCCGACCTGACGCTGTGGTTCGATGTCGCGCCGCAGACGGCGGCCGCGCGGCGTGCCGCTGCGCGTGCGCCGGATCGCTTCGAGCGGCAGGACGCAGCGTTCTTCGAACGCGTGCGCGCGGGTTACCTTGCTCGAGCCGAGCAGGCGCCAAAGCGCTTCGCGTGCATCGATGCCGGGTTGGCGCCGACCGAGGTCTGGCGCCAGATCGACGCCGCACTGACGGCGCGCGGCTGGTGACGACGCGGCTGCCCTGGCTGGAGGCGCCGTTGCGCGACGCGCTCGGCATGGCGCGCCATCACCACGCGCTGCTGATCCACGGGCCGGCGGGCGTCGGCCAGTTCGAGCTGGCGCTGTTGCTCGCGCAGGCCTGGCTGTGCTGCGCCGGGACGCAGCGGCCGTGCGGAGCTTGCGCCGATTGCCGGCTCGTCGAAGCCCGCACCCACCCCGACCTGCGCGTGCTGATCCCCGCGGCGCTGCGCGAATCGCTCGGCTGGGACAGCGATGAGGGCGACGATGCAGCCGCGGCCGACACCAAGGGGTCGCGCGCCAAGCCGAGCAAGGACATCCGCATTGACGCCGTGCGCGCCGCCATCGCGTTCGCCCAGCTCACGTCGGCGCGGGGTCGCTCCAAGGTCATCGTGCTGTATCCCGCGGAGCGGCTCAACGCTGTCGCCGCCAACGCGCTGCTGAAGACGCTCGAAGAGCCGCCCGGCGACGCACGCTTTGTCCTCGCCACCGGCGCGTCGCAGGCGCTGCCCGCGACGGTGCGCAGCCGCTGCCAGCCGCTGCATCTGCCCGCGCCGCCGACGGCATCAGCCGCCGCCTGGCTGCGCGAACAGGGCGTCGACACGCCCGATCTCCCGCTGGCGGTCGCCGGCGGCCAGCCGCTCGAGGCGCTCGCCGCTTGGCGCGAGGGTGCCACGGCGCAGGCGCTCGAGCAGTTGCCGCGCGCCGTTCGCGCCGGCGACGCCAATGCGCTTGCGGGTTGGTCGCTGCCGCGTGCGATCGACGCCTTGCACAAACTCTGCCACGACGAAATGGCGCTAACCGTCGGCGCGCCGGCGCGCTATTTCGTCTCGTTGAAATCCGCGCCCAAGGCGAGCCTGCCGGCGTTGCAGGCATGGGCGCGTGCGCTGGCGCGTGGCGCGCGCCATGCCGAGCACCCGTGGCAGGCGCCGCTGATGATCGAATCTCTTGTCTTGCAGGGGCAACGGGCCTGCGCGGGTGTCGAGACCGAGGCCGCAGCGTCGGGACGCCGTTCGGTACACTTGCCGCCATGAGCACGGCACGCCTGACTCCCGCGACCACCGCCCCGGCGTCGCGCCCCAGCGTGATCCAGCTCGTGTTCCGCGAAAAGGGAGCGCTGTACGCCGCGTACATCCCAATGTTCGCCGACGGTGGCCTGTTCGTGCCGACGACGCGCGAATACCGCCTCGGCGAAGACATCTACCTGCTGCTGTCGCTGCCCGAAGATCCGCAGCGCTATCCGGTCGCCGGCAAGGTGGCGTGGATCACGCCGGCCAATGCATCGGGCGGCCGTACGCAAGGCGTCGGCGTGCGCTTTCCCTCCGACGAGAAGACCCGGCTGCTCAAGCAGAAGATCGAGGAAACGCTCGGCACGGCCATCCAGTCCGCCAAGCCGACGCAGACGATCTGAAGGCCGCGGCAACGCCCGCGGAACGCGCACGATGTTCGTCGATTCGCATTGCCATCTCACGTTTCCCGAGCTGCATTCGCAGCTGGGCGAGATCCGCGCCGCGATGGCCGCCGCACGGGTCGATCGTGCGCTGTGCATCTGTACCACGCTCGCCGAGTTCCCGCAGGTGCATGCGCTTGCGACGACCTACGACAACTTCTGGGCCAGCGTCGGCGTGCATCCCGACGAGGAATTCGCCACTGAGCCGCAGCTGGAAGCGCTCGTCGAGCGAGCGCAGCAGCCGCGCGTCGTCGCCGTCGGCGAGACCGGCCTCGACTATTACCGCCTGAACGGACGCAGCGTGGCCGAGATGGAGTGGCAGCGCGAGCGCTTCCGCACGCACATCCGTGCAGCGCGTGCCGCCGGCCGCCCGTTGATCGTGCACACGCGTAGCGCTCCGGCCGACACGCTGACGATCTTGCGGGAGGAGGGCGGCGACGCGGCGGGCGGCGTGTTTCACTGCTTCACTGAAACGATGGACGTTGCGCGCGGCGCGCTCGATCTGGGTTTTTGCATCTCCTTCTCGGGCATCCTGACGTTCCGCAATGCGGCCGAGTTGCGCGACGTCGCACGCTACGTTCCACTCGACCGCTGCCTGGTCGAGACCGACAGCCCGTACCTCGCGCCGGCCCCGCACCGCGGCAAGACAAACAACCCGTCCTATGTGCCGTTCGTGGCGCGCCAGCTTGCCGAACTGAAGGCCTTGGCGATCGAGGTAGTGGCCGACGCCACGTCGGCCAATTTCGATCGCGTTTTCCCGCTCGCGGCGTGGCGATGAACGAGGGTCGCATGAGCGTCGGGATGCGGTGGCGCGAAGGGCTGGCAGTGGTGCTGCTGGCGGCGACCGTCACTGTGCACGCCGGCTCGTACGAGGACTTCTTCGTCGCCGTCGAGAACGACGACGTGCCGACCGTCTCGGCGTTGCTGCGTCGCGGCTTCGACCCGAATTCGCGCAACCCGCGCGGGCAGGTCGGGCTCTACCTGGCGCTGCAGTCCGACTCGCCGCGCGTGGCCGAGCTGCTCGCGGCGCACCCGCAGATCGACATCGACGCTGCCAACTTCGACGACGAGACACCGTTGATGATGGCTGCGCTGCGCGGCGACTACGACTGGGCGCTGCGCCTGCTGCAACGTGACGCTCGGATCAATCGCGACGGCTGGACCCCGCTGCACTACGCTGCGGCCGGGCCGAACGCGAAGGTCGTCGGCTTGCTGCTCGACGAGGGCGCAGAGATCGAAGCGCGGGCGCCCGACGGGAGCACGCCGTTGATGATGGCGGCGCTTCGAGGCAGCGAACGGGTCGTCGACCTGCTGCTTGCGCGTGGCGCAGCCACCGAGCCTCGCGATGCCCGCGGCCTGCGCGCCGTCGACCGCGCCCGTGGAACCGGCCGGGACTATCTCGTCAAGCGCCTCGAGCCGCGTCGTTGAACAGCGCCTACAGCAGCAGCCTTGTCAGCTTTGGCTGCTTGGGCGCGTACGGGTGACTGGCGGGCCGGTGCCAGCACGGGCGCATTCGCGGCGCCGTGCTCGTTGAGGGCCAGGACGTGGTGGTGGCTCGGCAGTCGATCTCGGAGCGGCCCCAGCGCGTGAGCCAGAACAGCGCCGTGCAGGCCGCGCGCGGCGCGTTGCCGGTGCGGTTCCAACGGTGCACGGTGCGCACGCCGACGCCCAGGACGCGGGCGAGCTGCGGGGCCGAGGGGTGGCCGAGGTCCTCCAAGATGCACTGCCAAATTGGCAGTGTCCTGGGCGCCTGCTGCAAGCTGAACAGCGGCAGTTTCATAGGGGAACGGCCCCTGCCGCTGCGGTTCGTACCAGCGACAATGTATAGACATGCCAAGTTGTCCACAGGGCAATTCTGGCAGGTTGTCCACAGGCGCTCGGAGGGGGTACCGGGGGGCACCCCCGGTCTAGACCCTCGTCCTTCTGACCGGGCCAGCGGCAGCGATGCGGGCGTCCTCCCGGTGCCGGACGCGGGGCACGGGGCAGGGCAGGCAACCAACGTGGCCTGCGCGCCCTCAAGACCAACCTCACGAGAGGCCGGGAAGCCACTGCCCGGCCGGCAGGCCGATGCGCAGCATGGGCGGCCGGCCGGGCGGTGGCGGCCCGACCGGCAAGCGCCGGGCGGGCGGCGAAGCCGCCCGGCCTAGATTTATCAAAGGGACACTTAACGGATACAACATCGAGGCCGGCCGATTCTTCGTAGGCAAAACTGCCGGTGCGGTGCAACCCCGAGAAGGCGTTAGCGGACGCTGACATAGACCCCCCAGGAAATGGGCTCGTTTGCCGCGCCGTGGTCGCTCAGGGCCAGCACGTGGGCAAGCTGGACTTCGAGGGCTGCGCAGCGCTCGGTCAGGTTGCGGGCGATCTGGGCGGCCAGGATCGCGTCGTTGGTGGCTTGGCAATGGACCTGGGAGTGCCCCCAGCGGGTCAGCCAGAACAACGCAAGGCAGGCGGCTTTGGGGGCCTGACCGGCGCGGTTCCAGCGGTGCACGGTGCGCACGCCGACGCCCAGAACCTTGGCGACTTGACGCGGATGGGGCTGGCCGAGGTCGTCCAAAATGCATTGCCAAATTGGCAACGTCCGAGGGGCACGGCCGAGGGTGTAGGGGCTGAACGTCATAGGGAGAGGGCCCCTACCGCTGCGATTCGTACCAGCGACAATGTATATTATGTATACTTTAATGAGTGCTGCTGATCGCGTGACTCAGTCTTCGCGGGAATCCTTGCGATACTTCGAAGTACCGGCAACGCCCACTACGTTCGACGCCTTCGCGCGCGATGCGGCGCCGCACTTCGGAACAATTCGACGTAGCTCGGGTGCGGCTGTCAGTCTGGCGTCGCAGCGATCGAGCCGTCATCTACCATCGCCGCCATGCCGAAGGAAGTTCCGCCGTTTGCCGACAGCCTGCCGTTCGAGCTCGTGTCGATCGAAGCGGCGCGTGAGGCTCTGGAAGAGCCGCCGGCCGGCGTGCGGGCTCTGCGCAGCGCCGGGCTTGCGGACTGGATAGCGCGACGCAGGCCGCTGACCGAGGCCGAGCGCCGCCTCAGCCGCTCCGCGGCGCAGTGGATGCTGACCCTGCCGAGCACCATGCGACCATTGGAACTGATGCGCCGTTTCCCTCGCGTGGCCAACAGGCTCTGCGGCTGCTGGGACGATCCAGACGCAGCGCTGTCGCTGCTCGAGGGCTTGGTGATGGACCGTCGCGGAGGCCGTCAAGGATTCCCGCCCGAAATCGCTGCCGAGTTGGTAGCGCTGCGCGACCATCTGCTGAGCCAGACCCGGCTGAATCCGCGCCGCTGATCCGCCGCGTCGAGCAGGATGGTCACAGTATTCTCATCTCCGAACGGTAACCGTGTCGGCGGTTGGTGCTGGATCACTTGGCGGTAGCGACGGGCCAAGCGGCGATCGCCCCGACCGCAATCCACAGCAGCCTGCGCTGAGCGCGGCTCAGGCTGGCGGAGTCGGAGGGATTCGAACCCTCGATGCAGGTTTTGCCCACATACTCCCTTAGCAGGGGAGCACCTTCGGCCTCTCGGTCACGACTCCGGCACGGGGCGATTCTAAGGCAACGCCCGGCTTCAGGCGGCGGCCTGCTCGAGGTCGAACGCCTTGTGCAGCGCGCGCACGGCGAGCTCCATGTACTTCTCGTCGATGACGACGCTGGTCTTGATCTCGCTGGTGCTGATCATCTGGATGTTGATGCCCTCCTGCGACAGCTCGCGGAACATCTTGCTCGCCACGCCGACGTGCGAGCGCATGCCAATGCCGACGATGCTCACCTTGCAGATCTTCGGGTCGCCAACGATGTCGGTGGCGCCGATCTTTGCCTGCACCGACGACTTCAGCAGCGCCATCGTGCGCTCGTAGTCGTTGCGATGCACGGTGAACGAGAAGTCCGTCTTGCCGTCGTGCGACACGTTCTGGATGATGACGTCGACGTCGATGTTCGCGTCAGCCACCGGTCCTAGGATCTGGAACGCGATGCCCGGGCGGTCCGGCACGCCGAGCACGCTGATCTTCGCCTCGTCGCGGTTGAAGGCGATGCCCGATACGACTGCCTGTTCCATGTTCTCGTCTTCCTCGAAAGTAATCAGCGTGCCCGACTTCGCTTCCTCGTCGATCGCGATGTCCCACGGCGTGAAGCTCGACAGCACGCGCAGCGGCACGCGGTACTTGCCGGCGAACTCGACCGAGCGGATCTGCAGCACCTTGGAGCCCAGGCTCGCCATCTCGAGCATTTCCTCGAAGCTGATCATGCGCAGGCGCCGCGCCTCGGGCACGATGCGCGGGTCGGTGGTGTAGACGCCCTCGACGTCGGTGTAGATCAGGCACTCGTCGGCCTTCAGCGCCGCTGCGATCGCGACCGCCGACGTATCTGAGCCGCCGCGGCCCAGCGTCGTGACGTTCTCCTGGCCGTCGACGCCCTGAAAACCGGTGACGATGACGACGCGGCCGGCAACCAGGTCGGAGCGCACCTTTGCGTCGTCGATTCGCTCGATGCGCGCCTTGGTGTAGGCGCTGTCGGTCGTGATCGGCACCTGCCAGCCGGCGTAGCTGACGGCGGGCACGCCCTCGGCCTGCAGCGCGATCGCCAGCAGACCGACGGACACCTGCTCCCCGGTCGCGGCGATCATGTCGAGCTCGCGCCGCAACGCGGCGTCGCCCGTCGCCGGCGAAAGTTCCTTGGCCAGGCCCAGCAGGCGGTTCGTCTCGCCGCTCATCGCCGACGGCACGACGATCATCTGGTGGCCGGCGCGCGCCCACTTGGCGACACGCTTTGCGACGTTGCGGATGCGCTCGGTCGAGCCCATCGACGTGCCGCCGTACTTGTGAACGATCAAGGCCATGGGTTTACGTCCGACCGGGCGCTGCTGTCGCCGTCAAAAAGGCGTCATTCTAGCTTTTGGAGGGTGTCGCATCCGTCGTCGCGGGCACCCAGCGCAGCGCGACTTGCGCGACGCCGGGCGCGGCGCGCTGGCGCGCATCGATGCCGAGCCCGGGCACATAGACGAGGGCGTTGCCGACGTAGAGCAGCGGCCCGCCACGCTCGGGCGCGCCGATGCCGAGCGCCTGGTATTGCTTCTTTAGAGTGCGCGGCGGCCGGTGCGGGCCGAGCTGGAAGCGCTCGCCGCCGCTTCGCGTGCGCACGACGGTCGCGGCGAGGCGATCGAGCGCGACGCCACCATCGGCGACTCGTTCCACGTGCAGGCGGCCGGTCCAGCCCGCCACGCGGAAAGTGCCCGTACGGGTGATGCGCAGTGTCGACGGCGGTGCCGTGCCCTCGCCTGTTGGCGCTGCGCCGACGACGCTCAGCAGCCCGCGGTAGCGGCGCAACTCGCGGCCGCTGCCGGGCAGCGGCCAGCGCGCGGCGCCGGCGCCATCGGCTTCGTCGAGCAGGCGCTCCACGAGCGAGGCCGGCACGGCAGCGTCGAGTTCGGCCGCGAGCCAAGCGCGCAACGCGTGCAGCCGACGCGGTGCCGACAGGACGCGCCAGGCATCGAGTGCGAGGCCGCGCGCGTCGGCAATGCACGCGACGTCGAGCGCCGCCCACTCTTCGAGCGCGGCGTGTGCCTGCTGGGCGCGCACGGCGGCGTTTGCGAGTGTGCGCTCGGCATCGGGAAACGCGGCGAGCAGCCCAGGCCAGACCTGGATGCGCAGCCGATTGCGCGCGTAGCGCGGGTCGGCGTTGCTGTCGTCGTCGACGTGAACGATCCGATGCTGGCGCACGTAGCGCCCGATCGCATCGGCCGGCACGTCGAGCCAGGGGCGCGCCCAGACGGCGCCTTCGCGCGCTGCGCAGCGCGGCATCGCCGACTGACCTGCGACGCCGGCACCGCGCAGCGACTGCAGCAGGAAGGTCTCGGCCTGATCGCGGCGATGGTGCGCCAGCAGCACGAGCGTGGCCCCGTGCGCGAGAGCCATCGAATGCAGCGCCCGAAAGCGCTCGCGCCGCGCCCACGCTTCGACGCTCTCGCCGGCCGGTGGGCGGCCGTGCAGGCGCGTCGCGTCGAACACCAGCGCCGGAAAACGCTGCTGCCAACGCCGGCACTGCGCTTGACCGTGCGCGAGCCAGGCGTCGGCGTGCGGGCTCAGGCCGTGGTGCACGTGCAGCGCAACCACACGCAGGCCGAGCGGTGCGGCGGCGCGCAGCGTCGCATGCAGCAGGGCCGTCGAATCGCGGCCGCCGCTGTACGCGACGGCGACGCAGGGCACGGGGGCGTCAGCGCTCCTTGGTGTCGCTGAAGCGGCCATAGGCCTGCAGGCGCTCGTGGCGGCGCTGCAGCAGTTCCTTCGGCTTCAGGTCGACGAGCTGGCGCAGCGCGTCGGCGAGCGCGCGCTTGAGATAGACACACATCTGCTTCGCATCGCGGTGCGCGCCGCCGACGGGCTCGTTGACGATCTTGTCGACAAGGCCGAGCGCCTTGAGCCGGTGCGCCGTGATGCCCAGCGCCTCGGCAGCGTCGGCGGCCCGCTCGGCCGTCTTCCACAGGATCGACGCGCAGCCTTCGGGCGAGATCACGGAATAGACGGCGTACTGCAGCATCAGCGTCTGGTCGGCAACGCTGATCGCCAGCGCGCCGCCCGAGCCGCCCTCGCCGATGATGGTGGCGATGATCGGCACCGGTAGCTGCGCCATTTCGAAGATGTTGCGGCCGATCGCCTCGGACTGGCCGCGCTCTTCGGCGCCGATGCCGGGGTATGCGCCCGGCGTGTCGACGAAGGTGAACACGGGCAGACCGAACTTTTCGGCCGTCTTCATCAGGCGCAGCGCCTTGCGGTAGCCCTCGGGGCGCGCCATGCCGAAGTTGCGCAGCGTGCGTTCGCGCGTGTCGCGGCCCTTCTGGTGGCCGATCACCATGCAGGCCAGCCCGTTGAAGCGGGCGATGCCGCCGACGATGGAGGCGTCGTCGGCGAAGCTGCGGTCGCCGTGCAGCTCCTGGAACTCGGTGAACACCTCGGCGAGGTAGTCGAGCGTGTACGGCCGCTGCGGATGGCGCGCGATCTGCGTCACCTGCCACGGCGTCAGCGACGCATAGATATCCTTGGTGAGCTGCAGGCTCTTCTTGTCGAGCCGGTCGATCTCTTCCGAGATGTCGACTGCCGATTCGGTCTGCACGTAGCGCAGTTCCTCGATCTTCGTCTCGAGTTCGGCGAGGGCCTGCTCGAACTCCAGAAAGTGCCGTTTGCTCATGCCGGTCATGCAAGGTCAGTAGTCGACGGGCAGCGGGTCGAGGCTGCGCCAAATGTACCATGTGGCCACCGAGCGGTACGGCGCCCAGGCGTCGCCGACCTCGCGCGCCTCGGCGCGCGACACCGGCTCGCCGCTGAAGTAGTTGACGCTGATGCCGTGCAGCAGGCCGATGTCGTCGAGCGGCAGCACGTTCGGGCGCATCAGGTGGAAGATGAGGAACATCTCCGCCGTCCAGCGGCCGATGCCGCGGATCGCGACCAGCTCGTCGATGATGGCCTCGTCGTCCATCTGCTGCCACTGGTGCACATGCACCTGGCCATCGGCGAAGTGCCTTGCCAGGTCGCGCAGGTATTCGGCCTTGCGCGCCGACAGGCCGGCGCCGCG
This sequence comes from uncultured Burkholderiaceae bacterium, assembly GCA_964371405.1. Taxonomy (GTDB): domain Bacteria; phylum Pseudomonadota; class Gammaproteobacteria; order Burkholderiales; family Burkholderiaceae_C; genus JAMHWF01. Next base: position 13,973 of record CAYJLV010000034.1, on the reverse strand, counting down.
CATCGCCGGCGCATCGAGCGCGAGCACGGCGGCCGGTTGCAGCTCGCCTGCCAGCGCGGCGAAGCGGTCCCACACCGCTTGGGCTGCCTTCACCGAGATCTGCTGGCCGACGATCGAACGCGCCAGCGTCGTGAACGCATCGCCGCGCGTCTGCAGCCGGGCCTCGCCGAAGGTCGGGATCAGCTTGCGCATCACGCGGTCGCGCCGCGACAGATGGCGACACGCCTCGTCCCAGTACTCGGGTACCCTGTCCTTGACCACGCTCAGGCCTTGATCCAGGAGGTGCCTTGCGGCGAGTCCTGCAGCTCGACGCCCTGCGCGGCGAGCTCGGCGCGGATGCCGTCGGCGCGGGCGAAGTCGCGCGCCTTCTTGGCCGCCGCGCGTTCAGCGATGCGCGCCGCGATCGTGGCGTCGTCGAGCTCGATGCCGGCCTGCAGGTAGGCGCGCGGCGGCTGCTGCAGCAGGCCCAGTGTCGCGCCCAGTCCCTTGAGCAGCGTCGCCGCGGCCGCCGAGCGCGCGCGGTTGGCTTCGCCGGCGAGCTCGAACAGCACGGCCAGCGCCATCGGCGTGTTGAAGTCGTCATTCATCGCCGAGCGAAACGCCGCCGCCTGCGGCGCCGACCAGTCGACCGGCGCGTCGGCCACCGGCACGCCGTCGAGCGCCGTGTAGAGGCGGCGCAACGCCTGGCGCGCGTCGTCGAGATGTGTGTCGGCGAAATTGATCGGGCTGCGGTAGTGCGTGCGCAGCATGAACAAGCGCAGCGTCTCGCCGTCGTAGCGCCGCAGCACGTCGCGGATGGTGAAGAAGTTGCCGAGCGACTTCGACATCTTCTCGCTGTCGACGTTGACGAAGCCGTTGTGCATCCACAGGTTGACGAACGGCTTGCCGCTCGCGCCCTCGCTCTGCGCGATCTCGTTCTCATGGTGCGGGAACTGCAGATCGAGCCCGCCGCCGTGGATGTCGAAGTGCTCGCCGAGCAGCGCGCACGACATCGCCGAGCACTCGATGTGCCAGCCCGGTCGGCCCTCGCCGAACGGCGAGGCGTAGCGCGCGTCGGCGGGCTCGTCGGCTTTGGCCGACTTCCACAGCACGAAGTCGAGCGGGTCGCCCTTGCCGTCCTGCACCGCGACGCGCTCGCCGGCGCGCAACTCGTCGAGCGACTTGCCCGACAGCCGGCCGTAGCGCTCGAACCGGCGCACCGCGAAGTTGACGTCGCCGCCCGGCGCCCGGTACGCCAGGCCCTTGCGTTCGAGCGTCTCGATCAGCGCGAGCATCTGCGGCACGTACTCGGTGGCGCGCGGCTCATGCGTCGGCGCCTCGATGCCGAGCGCGGCGATGTCGGCATGCATCGCCGCCGTCATCTCGTCGGTGAGCTGGCGGATCGGGATGCCGCGCTCGACCGCGCGGCGGATGATCTTGTCGTCGATGTCGGTGACGTTGCGCACGTAGGTCACGCGATGCCCGGTCGCGCGCAGCCAGCGCTGCACGATATCGAACGCCATCATCATGCGCGCATGGCCGACGTGGCACAGGTCATAGACCGTCATTCCGCAGACGTACATCCGCACGTGGTTCGCCTCGATCGGACGCAAGTCCTCGAGGCGACGCGTCAGCGTGTTGTGAATGCGCAGGGTCATGAGCCGGCGGACGATACCCGAGCTGTCGAGGGGCAAGGTGTCGCCCCGACACTGCTGTCCAGCGACGCAGTGGCGACTACAATTCTCCAGTATAGCGGCGCATGTCCGCAGGAGAACGCTTGATGAAACCAGCACGCGCATGGCTCGTCGCGGCCGCAGCAGCCGTCGCCATGTCCGCAGCGCATGCCGAGAAGGTGCGCCTCGCGACCTCGATGGGCGACATCGTCGTCGACCTCGATCGCGCCAAGGCGCCGGCGACGGTCGAGAACTTCGTGCAGTACGTGAAGGCCGGCCACTACGACGGCACCGTGTTCCATCGCGTGATCGACGGCTTCATGATCCAGGGCGGCGGCATGACGAGCGACATGGCCGAGAAGCCGACGCGCGCGCCGATCGCGCTAGAGAGCCGCAACGGCCTGGCCAACGTGCGCGGCAGCATCGCGATGGCGCGCACGATGGACCCGAACTCGGCGACCGCCCAGTTCTTCATCAACGTGAAGGACAATCCGGCGCTCGACGCGGCCAACTCGCGCGACGGCAACGGCTACGCCGTGTTCGGCAAGGTGGTCGAAGGCATGGCGACGCTCGACAAGATCCGCCTCGTGCCGACCGGCAACCGCGGGCGCCACGCCAACGTGCCGGTCGAGCCCGTCGTCATTCGCAAGGCAACCGTGGAGAAGTAAGATGGCCAAGCACGTGCAGATCAAGACCAGCCTCGGCGACATCCGCGTCGAGCTCGACGAAGTCGCCGCGCCCGAGTCGACGCGCAATTTCCTCGCCTACGTCGCCAAGGGGCACTACGACGGCACCGTGTTTCACCGCGTGATCCGAGGCTTCATGGTCCAGGGCGGCGGCTTCGAGCCCGGGATGAAGCAGCGACCCACCGACGCGCCGATCCGCAACGAGGCGAAGAACGGCCTGAAGAACAACCACTACACGCTGGCGATGGCGCGAACCCAGGTGCCGGACTCGGCGACGGCACAGTTCTTCATCAACACGACGGACAACGATTTCCTCAACCACAAGGCCGAGACCGCGCAGGGCTGGGGCTACGCCGTGTTCGGCAAGGTGGTGGGCGGCGCCGACGTGGTCGACAAGATCGAAGGCGTGAAGACCGGCCGCCGCGGCATGCACGACGACGTGCCGCTCGACGACGTCGTGATCGAGAAGGCGACCGCCGTCGACTGAAGAACTCGTGAACGACGCCGTGCCGGCGTTCGCCGAGTGGGCCGCGCCAGCGCACTGGCAAGCGATCGACTTCATCTCCGACCTGCACCTGGCGCGCGGCATGCCGCGCACCTTCGACGCCTGGGCCACCCATCTCGAGTCCACGCCGGCCGACGCCGTGCTCATGCTCGGCGACCTGTTTGAGGTCTGGGTCGGCGACGATGCCCGCGCAAGCGGTTTCGAGCGCGAGTGCACCGAAGTGCTGATGCGCGCGGCGAGGCTGCGCACGCTCGGCTTCATGGCCGGCAACCGCGACTTCCTGGTCGGCGCGACCTTGCTCGGCGAGTGCGGCGTCGTCGCGCTGGCCGACCCGACGGTGGTCGCCGCCTTCGGCGCGCGCGCGCTGATCACGCACGGCGACGCGCTGTGCATCGGCGACATCGACTACCAGCGTTTTCGCGCCGAGGTGCGCAGAGCGGCCTGGCAGCAGCGCTTTCTCGGGCTGCCGCTCGACGAGCGCCGAACGATCGCGCGCAGCCTGCGCGACGCGAGCGAGGCGCGCCGCCGCGCATCGCCGGTGCCTGCCGATGTCGACGTCGATGCGGCGCTCGCCGCCGAGTGGCTGGCGCGCGCCGCGGCGCCGGTGCTGGTGCACGGCCACACGCACCGGCCGGGCAGCGCAGCGCTGCCCGGCGGCGGCACGCGCCACGTGCTCAGCGACTGGGACCTTGAACATCCTCCCGGTCGCGCCGACGTGTTGCGCTGGACGCGCGACGGCTTCGCGCGCGTCGCACCGGCGACGCGCCGCCACTGACATGCTCGCTGCCTGGCGTCGCCTGCGCGAGGCGCGCGCGTTGCGCCGCCACGCGATCCCCGACGCGCTGTGGCGCCGCACGCTGGAGCGCTACGGCTTCCTCGCGCGCCGTGACGTCGGCGACGCCGGGCAGTTGCGCCGATTCGCGACGTTGTTCCTCGCCCGCAAGGAGTTCGCCGGCGCGCAGGGGCTGGCAGTCACCGACGAGATGGCGGTCGCCATCGCGGCGCAGGCGTGCGTCCCGGTGCTGCGGCTCGGCCTCGCGTGGTACGACAGCTTCGTCGGCATCGTCGTGCACCCGGACGAGGTGAGCGTGCCGCGCGAAGTCACCGACGACGCCGGCGTCGTGCATCGCTACACCGAGGTGCTCGCCGGCGAGGCGATGGAAGGTGGGCCGATGATGCTGTCGTGGCGCGACGTCCAGGCCGCGGGTGCGGCCGAGGACTGGGCCTACAACGTCGTGATCCACGAGTTCGCGCACGTCATCGACCTGCGCGACGGCCTGTCCGACGGCATACCACCGCTGGCCGGCCCACGCGCCCGCGAAGCATGGAGCGCCGTGCTGGCCGACGAGTTCGAGCGCTTCCGCCGCGACGTCGACGCCGGTCGCGACACCGTGCTCGATCCCTATGCCGCGCAGGGTCACGACGAGTTCTTCGCTGTCGCCACCGAAGCCTTCTTCGTGGCGCCGCACGAGCTGCACGGCGGACACCCGGCGCTGTACCGGCTGCTCGCCGGCTTCTACCGGCAGGATCCGGCGCAGGAATGAACGAGGGGGCCGCAGCCCCCTCGATGCCCCGCAATCGCGACGCTCAGGCCGTTGCCTGCTCGGCCTTGGGCTTGTCGCTGCGCTTGTTGGGCTGGATGTCGAGCACGACCTTTTCTTCGGCGTCGATGTCGACCGTCAGGCGGCCGCCTTCGACCAGCCGCCCGAACAGCAACTCGTCGGCCAGCGCGCGGCGGATCGTGTCCTGGATCAGCCGCTGCATCGGTCGCGCGCCCATCAGCGGATCGAAGCCCTTCTTGGCGAGGTGCTGGCGCAGCGCGTCGCTGAACGTGACCTCGACCTTCTTCTCGGCGAGCTGGCTCTCGAGCTGCAGCAGGAACTTGTCGACGACGCGCAGGATGATTTCCTCGTCGAGCGCGCGGAAGCTGACGATGGCGTCGAGCCGGTTGCGGAACTCGGGCGTGAACAGCCGCTTGATGTCAGCCATCTCGTCGCCCTGCTCGCGCTTGGTCGTGAAGCCGATCGTCGATTTGTTCATCGTCTCGGCGCCGGCGTTCGTCGTCATGATGACGATGACGTTGCGAAAGTCCGCCTTGCGCCCGTTGTTGTCGGTCAGCGTGCCGTGGTCCATCACCTGCAGCAGCACGTTGAAGACGTCGGGGTGCGCCTTCTCGATCTCGTCGAGCAGCAGCACGGCGTGCGGCTTCTTCGTGATCGCCTCGGTCAGCAGCCCGCCCTGGTCGAAGCCGACGTAGCCGGGCGGTGCGCCGATCAGGCGGCTCACTGCATGGCGCTCCATGTACTCCGACATGTCGAAGCGGATCAGCTCGATGCCCAGGATGAACGCGAGCTGCTTGGCCACCTCCGTCTTGCCGACGCCGGTCGGGCCGCTGAAGAGGAACGCGCCGATCGGCTTGTCGGGCTTGCCCAGGCCCGAGCGTGCCATCTTGATCGCCGCGGCGAGCGCGTCGATCGCGGGCTCCTGGCCGAAGACGACGCTCTTGAGGTCGCGGTCGAGCGTCTTCAACTTGTTGCGGTCGTCGCTCGATACGCTGGCCGGCGGGATGCGCGCGATCTTCGCGACGATCTCTTCGACCTCGGTGCGCGTGATCGTCTTCTTCTGCTTGTTCTTGGGCAGGATGCGTTGCGCCGCCCCGGCCTCGTCGATCACGTCGATCGCCTTGTCGGGCAGATGGCGGTCGTTGATGAATTTGGCCGACAGCTCGGCCGCCGCCTGCAGCGCGCCGACGGCGTACTTGACGCTGTGGTGCTCCTCGAAGCGCGATTTCAGGCCCTTGAGGATCTCGACCGTCTGCTCCACCGAGGGCTCGACCACATCGATCTTCTGGAAACGCCGCGACAGCGCCGCGTCCTTCTCGAAGATGCCGCGGTATTCGGTGAACGTGGTCGCGCCGATGCACTTCATCGTGCCGCTCGACAGCGCGGGCTTGAGCAGGTTGCTCGCGTCGAGGGTGCCGCCCGAGGCGGCGCCGGCGCCGATCAGCGTGTGGATCTCGTCGATGAAGAGCACCGCGTTGGGCTGGTCCTTGAGCTGGCGCAGAACCCCCTTCAGGCGCTGCTCGAAGTCGCCGCGGTACTTGGTGCCGGCGAGCAGCGCGCCCATGTCGAGTGTGTAGACGGTGGCGTCGGCCAGCACTTCGGGCACCTCGCCCTGCGTGATGCGCCAAGCCAGCCCTTCGGCGATCGCCGTCTTGCCCACGCCGGCCTCGCCGACGAGCAGCGGGTTGTTCTTGCGCCGGCGGCACAGGATCTGGATCACGCGCTCGACTTCGAGCTCGCGGCCGATCAGGGGGTCGATCTTGCCGTCGCGCGCGAGCTGGTTCAGGTTGCTGGTGAACTGGTCGAGGGGCGATCCCTTGGCGTCGCCCTCCTCCTTCTCGCCCTCGTTGCCGCCGCCTTCGCTGGGCTTGGCGGGCTCGGGCGGCTCGGCCTTCTTGATGCCGTGCGCGATGAAGTTGACGACGTCGAGCCGGGTCACGCCCTGCTGGTGCAGGTAGTAGACGGCGTGCGAGTCCTTCTCGCCGAAGATGGCGACCAGCACATTGGCGCCGGTCACTTCCTTCTTGCCGCTGCCGGTCGACTGCACGTGCATGATGGCGCGCTGGATCACGCGCTGAAAGCCCAGCGTCGGCTGGGTGTCGACCTCGTCGGTGCCGCCGACCGTCGGCGTGTTTTCCTTGATGAACTGCGCCAGGCTCTTGCGCAGGTCGTCGGTGTTGGCCGAGCAGGCGCGCAGCACTTCGGCCGCCGACGGGTTGTCGAGCAGCGCCATCAGCAAGTGCTCGACGGTGATGAACTCGTGGCGCTGCTGGCGCGCCTCGACGAACGCCATGTGCAGGCTGACTTCCAACTCTTGCGCAATCATGCGGCCTCCATAGTGCACTGCAACGGATGCCCCGCACGCCTTGCGGCGGCCTGCACCAACTCGACCTTCGTCGCCGCGACATCCTTCGTGTAGACGCCGCAGACGCCGCGCCCCTCATGATGGATCTTCAACATGATCAGTGTCGCCGTTTCGAGGTCACGCATAAAGTATTCCTGCAACACCATCACGACGAACTCCATCGGCGTGTAGTCGTCGTTGAGCATGACCACCTGGTACATGCGCGGCGGCTCCGTCTTCGCAGCCTGCCGCTCGGCGACGACGGCGCCTTGCCCGTCCTCGGGGAGCGGGCGCGCAGCGGGCGGCTCGGGCGGCGTTGCTGGCTTGTCGTCAGGCATGGATTCATTCTAATGAGTTGCTCCCGGAGCGTTCCCTGAAGGGCAGATTGGAGCCGGCTCGGAGCCGCATCGTGCGCATGACGACCGCTCTACGACCCGCTCCAGCGCAGATCGGTTCGGCCTATGAGCGCAATTGATCGGAATACTTGTCGCCGCCTTGACACTTGTTAAGGCGCTGCCGACAATCCGCGCCACAACAAAATGGTGAGGAGGGGCACATGGCAATCGGTACGGTCAAATGGTTCAATGACGCCAAGGGCTTCGGCTTCATCGAGCCCGAAGGCGGCGGCGCGGACGTCTTCGCCCATTTTTCGGCGATCCAGATGGACGGGTTTCGCACCCTGCGCCAAGGCAGCAAGGTGAATTTCGAGCTCGCCGAAGGCCCGAAGGGCCAGTTGGCGCAGAACATCTTGCCGCTGGACGCAGCCTCGGATCTCGACCGCCAACCGGGCGACCCGGCCGTTGCGGCTTCGCGCTGACGTCTCGCACGGCTCCCGAATGACCTGAAGCCCGCCGCCCGGCGGGCTTTGGTCTTGGGCGTTGTACTTTCTTGGGTCACTCCCTTAATTTGGATCCCAAGCGCCAGCATTCACCGTCGCACTTTTGATCTGAATCAACCTCCGGCGATGAAATCCCAGAGGACAGGTTGCGTTGGAGGGCGGTATGGCTAGGATTGCGGGAATCCAATTCAGGATCCCAAATATCCTCAGGGTGTGCGGCCATGAAATCGTTGCGTGACTGGTCGCTGCGCCACGCCGCCGGGCTCTGGCGCCTGTATCGGCAGGTCGCGGTGCAGGCGCCGCGTCTGGCGCCGCTGGTGCGCCGGATCGGATCCCGTCGCGCTGCGCGCCTGATCACGCCGCTCGAGCGCAGTGTCAAGTCCGCCTTCTTCGACTGCCGCATGTGCGGCGACTGCCGGCTCTCGACGACGGGCATGGCCTGCCCGATGGGCTGCGCCAAGCAGATGCGCAACGGCCCCTGCGGCGGCGTGCGTCCCGACGGCGGCTGCGAGATCAAGCCCGAGATGCGCTGCGTCTGGCTCGACGCCACTGACGGCGACCGGCGCATCGACCCCCGCCACACGCCGACCTGGACCGAGCGCACGCCGCCGCTCGACTGGCGGCGGCAGGGCCGCTCGACCTGGCTGGAGGCGATCGTCGCCCCGCCGGCGCCGTTGTCCGGGCCGATGCCGGCCGCCGAACCGCACGAACCGGCAAGCCGCTTCGATGACGCCTGCCGCGCTTGGCACGCGCAACGGCGCTTCATCGTTACCGTCGAGATCGCACCGCCCGATTCGCCCGATCCGCGGCCGCTGATCGAGCGCGCGCGGCGCTTCGACGGCCTGGTCGACGCGATCAACATCACCGACGGCGCCGGCGCCAACTGCCACATGTCGAGCGTCGCCGCGGCTTCGGTGCTGGCCGCGGCGGGTCTGGAGCCGGTGTGCCAGGTCGGCTGCCGCGACCGCAACCGCATCGCGGTTCAGGGCGACGTTCTCGGCGCCGCGGCGCTCGGCGTGCGCAACGTGCTGTGCCTGACCGGCGACGACGTGAGCCAGGGCGACCACCCCGAGGCCAAGCCGGTATTCGACCTCGACGCCGTGAACCTGCTGCACATCCTGCGCGGCATGCGCGACGACGCGCGCTACGCGTCGGGCCGCCAGCTCGACTCCGCGCCGCGCCTGCTGCTCGGCGCGACGGCGAACCCGTTCGTTGCGCCGCACGCCGAGCGCGTCGCCAACCTCGAGCGCAAGATCGACGCCGGCGCGCAGTTCATCCAGACCCAGTTCTGCTTCGATCTGCCGCTGCTCGAAGACTTCATGCGCGCCGTGCGCGAGCGCGGCCTGCACGAGCGCGCGGCGATCCTCGTCGGCGTCGGCACGCTGCCGAGCGCCAAGGCGCTGCGCTGGATGGCCGACCACGTGCCCGGCGTGCACGTGCCCGAAGCGGTGACGGCGCGCATCGCGGCCGCCGCCGACCCGCGCGCCGAAGGCCTGACCGTCGCCGTCGAAACGATCCGCGCGCTGCGCGGCATCGAAGGCGTCGCCGGCGTGCACCTGATGGGGCATCGCAACGAAGCCGCCCTCGCCCAGATCATTGTCGACGCCGGCCTGCGTACGCCGCGCGTCGCCGAAGCCGCCTGACCCCCGACACCCATCACCCGACGGAGACCGCCTGATGAGCACCGACACCGCTTCCTGGACCGACGACGAGCGCCGGCTCATCGACTGGCTGGCAGACATGAACGAGGACGATGCGCTGGCGCTGGCCAACCGCATGCTGCTGGAGGACAAAGTCGACCCGATGCGCGTGCTCGGGCTGTGCCGCGCCGCGATGGACATCGTGGGCAAGCGCTTCGAGGAGGGCGAGTATTTCCTGCCCGAACTCGTGCTCGCCGGCGAGATGCTCGACACGATCGGCGCCGTCGCCAAGCCGCTGATCAAGCAGGCCGGCGGTGGTGCCGCTGCGACGCACGGCCGCGTGCTGATCGGCACGGTGCACGGCGACCTGCACGACATCGGCAAGAACATCGTCACCTTCATGCTCGACATCAACGGCTTCGAGGTCAAGGACATCGGCATCGACGTGCCGGTGCAGAAGTTCATCGACGAGATCGAGGCCTACAAGCCCGACGTCGTCGCGCTGTCGGGGTTCCTCACGCTGGCCTTCGACTCGATGAAGGAGACGATCGCCGCCTTCGACGAGCGCGGCCTGCGCGAGCGCTTCAAGGTGATGATCGGCGGCGGCCAGATCGACGACACGGTGCGTGCCTACACCGGGGCCGACGCCTTCGGAGTCAATGCCGTCGAGGCGGTCGGCCTGTGCCGCGGCTGGATGGGAGTCGCGGCATGACGACGATGCTCGGCCCTCACGAGCAGAGCGACGCCGCGAAGGCGGCCTACGACGCGCGCATGGAGCGTATCCTCGCCTGCGTGCGCCTCGAGCAGCCCGACCGCATGCCGGTCGCGATGCAGAGCTTCTTCTGGCCCGCGACCCACGGCGGCATCAGCTACAAGGAGCTGATGTACGACTACGACAAGTGCAAGCAGGTCTGCTTCGACGCCGTGCGCGAGTTCGAGCCCGACGCTGTGTTTCCCATGGTGATGGGCACGGCCGCCGGCCGCGCGCTCGAGACGATCGACTTCAAGCAACTGCAGTGGCCCGGCCATGGCGTCGGCGACATGCAGCCGTTCCAGTACCTCGACCGTGAGTACATGACGGCCGACGAGTACGACGACTTCCTGTTCGACCCGACGGGCTTCTACATCCACAAGTACCTGCCGCGCGTCGGCGGCGCCTTCGAGGGCTTCGACAAGCTGCCCGTGTTCCCGGGTCTGCACTACTTCCGCCTCGTCAACGGCATCCGGCCGTTCGCGCTGCCCGAGGTGCGGGCGTCGTTCGACCGCATCGTCGCCGCCGCCGAGGAGGCGAACGTGCTGTTCGGCCACCACGTCGACTGGACGCAGCGCATCGCGGCAGTCGGTTTTCCGCTGATCAACGGAGTGAACGCCGTTTCACCGTACGACTTCATCGCTGACTACTTCCGCGGCGCGACGGGGATGATGAAGGACCTGTACCGCCACCGCGACAAGTTGAAGCTCGTGCTCGAGAAGGCGGCCGTATTCCTGACGCGCATGACGATCGCCAACGCCAAGGCGGCGAATCACCCGATCGTCTTCATCCCGATCCACTGGGCGCCCGACGCCTTCATGAGCCCGAAGCAGTTCGAGGAGTTCTGGTGGCCGCCCTTCCGCAGCATGATGCTCGGCCTGATCGACGCCGGCCTGGTGCCGATGCCGCTGTGGGAGTCCGACTGCACCAAGCGCCTCGAGGTGATCAAGGACATCCCCGCCGGCAAGTGCATCTACTGGTTTGAGCGCACCGACATGGTCAAGGCCTTCGAGGTGCTCGGCGACCGCGTCGCGTTGCGCGGCAACCTGTCGCCGTCGCTGCTCACCACCGGCAAGCCCGACGAGGTGGATGCCGCCGTCAAACGCCTGGTCGACGAGGTCTGGCGCAAGGGCGGCAAGCTGATCCTCGACGGCGCTTTCGGCATCCCCGACGAGACGCCGACCGCCAACGTGCGCGCCATGTTCGACGCGGCGCGCAAGTACGCCGGCTGACGCGATGGGCCGCCTCGAAGGCGTCGACCTGCTGCGCGACGTGCGCGCCGGCCGCGTGCCGCCGGCCGCAGCACGCCGGCCGCAGTTGCGCGCGCTGCGCGACGCGGCGCTCGACCTCGTCGCAGCCGAGTCGCTGGCCGATGCGCGCGCCGTCTGGCGCATCGCGGCGCTCGACGGCGAGCCGGGCCGCACCGGCACGCTGTGCGTCGAGGGCCGGCAGTTCGACGCGCCGTGGCTCGTGCCCAAGAGCGGCCGCCTCACCGGTGTCGTCTGCGCCGTCTGCACGATCGGCGATGCGCTCGAGGCGAAGGTCGGCGCGCTGTTCGCCGAGCGCCGCGCGTCGCTCGCCGTCGCGCTCGACGGCGTCGGCAACGAGTTGCTGTTCGCGCTGTCGCGCCGCGTGCAGGATCGCATGCTCGCCGACGCTCGCCGCCAGGGTCTCAGCGTGGCCGGCGAGCTGCGCGCCGGCGATCCGGGCCTAGCGCTGCAGGCGCAGCGCACCGTGCTCGAACTCGCCGGCGCTGCCGAAATCGGCGTCGACGTGACCCACACGATGATGATGCGGCCGACCAAGTCGACGTCGATCGTGCAGGGCGTCGGTCTGGCGCTGCCGGCGCAGACCTGGTCGCGCTGCGACGACTGCCGCTCGCGGGCACGCTGCAATCTCGTCGCCGAAGCGGCAGCCTGAAATGAAACTCACTGGGTCGGCGGCAGCCCCCTCACCCCAACCCTCTCCCCCTTCGGAGGCGAGGGGGCGGCTCCCTCTCCCGCTTGCGGGAGGGGGCTGGGGTGAGGGTCTGCGTTTCATCCGTTGCGGGTCGCGCGACGCGCGGTGGGGCAACTGAAATGGAAGTCCGAGCCCGGCCCGACGCCACCGCCGTGCGCACGCACCGCGTCCGTATTGCCGCGCTGGAGCGCGAGTTCGACGCGCGCGAAGACGAGTCGGTGCTCGCCGCGGCGCGCCGCGCCGGCGTGCGCGTCGTCGCCGCCTGCGGCGGACGCGGCGCCTGTGGCAGCTGCATGGTGCGCGTGACGCAGGGCCGTGTGCATCGCGAAGGCGAAGGCAGCCACAAGAAGTGGCTGCGCGCCTGTCGCGTGCAGCCGCGTTCCGACCTCGAGCTCGACGTCGGGCCGCGCTCGCTCGCGCCCGTCGTGCGCGCCGAGGTGCGCACCGGCGGCGAAGGCCTCGCCCTGCCCTGCGCACCCGCTGTCGCCGAAGTCACGCTCGCCTGCGAGCCGCCCACGCTGCACGATCTGGCAAGCGATGCCGACCGCGTACGACGCGCGCTTGCCGCGGCCGAGCCGCAGCTCGCGTCGGCGGCCGTCGACTGGGCCGCCGCGGCCGAACTGCCGGCGCTGCTGCGCGCCCACGACTGGCGCGTCAGCGCGCGCTGGACCGCGGCTCCGGCCGAGCCGCGGCTGGTCGGCTTCGCGCGCCCCGGTGCGCCGCTGCTCGGGCTGGCGGTCGACCTCGGCACGACGAATGCCGCCGCCTTCCTCGTCGACCTGAAGACGGGCACGCGGCTGGCGAGTCTGGGGATCGAGAACCCGCAGGTCGCGTGGGGCGCCGACCTGATCAGCCGCATCAACCACGCGATCAAGGAGCCCCGCGCCGCCGACGCGCTGCGCGCCGCGGTGGTCGATGCGATCAACGCGCTGGCCCACGACCTGGCGCGCGCGGTCGACGCGCAGCCGGGCGACATCGCCGACGTCGTCGTCTGCGGCAACACGGCGATGCAGCACCTGCTCGCCGGCTGGCCGGTCGCGCAGCTCGGCCGCGCACCGTTCGTCGCCGCTTCGAACGACGCGCTCGACGTGCCGGCGCGCGCTCTCGGCGTGCGTGTCGGCGCCGGTGCCGGCCTGCACCTGGCCGCCGGCGTCGGCGGCTTCGTCGGCGGCGACCACGTCGCCGCGCTGCTGGCCACCGAGCCGCTGTGGGCCCGGCCCGGCACCACGCTCGTGATGGACATCGGCACCAACACCGAGATCAGCCTGATCCGCGACGGCCGCATCGGGTCGGCGTCGTGCCCGTCGGGCCCGGCGCTCGAAGGCGGCCACATCGCCGGCGGCATGCGCGCCGCCGAAGGAGCGATCGAGCGCGTGCGCATCGACGCAGACGGCGCGATCGCGCTGCAGGTGATCGGCGGCGGCCGGCCGGTCGGCCTGTGCGGATCGGGCGTGCTCGACGCCCTTGCCGCCTTCGTCGGCGCCGGCTGGATCGACGCGCGCGGGCGCATCCGGCAGGGTGACCCAGTCGACGGCCAGCGCGCGATCACGCTCGCCGAGGAACGGGTCGACACGCCGGCGGTGCGCTTCACGCAGCACGACGTGCGCGCCGTGCAACTGGCCAAGTCGGCGATCCGCACCGGCGTGAAGATGCTCGCCGCCGAGGCCGGGATGGACGAGCTGCAGATCGACCGCTTCATCGTCGCCGGCGCGTTCGGCGCCTACATCGGCATCGAGGCCTGCATCGCGATCGGCCTGCTGCCGCCGCTGCCGCGCGAGCGCTTCCAGCAGGTCGGCAATGCCGCCGGGCTCGGCGTGCAGCAGATGCTGGCCTCGCGCGAGCGCCGTGCGCGCGCCGCCGAGATCGCCCGCCAGTGCCGCTACGTCGAGCTCAGCTCGCGCAGCGACTTCCAGAAGACCTTCCTTCAACACATCGGATTCGGATCATGAGCGAGCAACACGACGGCAATTTCGACATCCGCATCATCGGCGAGCGCATCAACCCGGGCTTCAAGAGCACGAAGGCGCTGTTCGACG
>CAYJLV010000033.1:0-46291 GCA_964371405.1 uncultured Burkholderiaceae bacterium | reverse complement strand
GTCACATGGTCGGCGCGCGCCTTGGAGACGCCGGCGGCGACGGTGCCGACGCCGACTTCGGAGACGAGCTTGACCGACACGTCGCCGGTCGGGTTGACGTTCTTCAGATCGAAGATGAGCTGCGCCAGGTCCTCGATCGAATAGATGTCGTGGTGCGGCGGCGGCGAGATGAGGCCCACGCCCGGCACCGAGTAGCGCAGCATGCCGATGTAGTCGCTGACCTTGCCGCCGGGAAGCTGGCCGCCTTCGCCCGGCTTGGCGCCCTGCGCCATCTTGATCTGCAGTTGGTCGGCCGAGACGAGGTATTCCGTCGTGACGCCGAAGCGGCCCGAGGCGACCTGCTTGATCTTCGAGCGCAGCGAGTCGCCGGCGCGCAACGTGTAGTCGGCCGCGATCACCTTGGCGCCGATCACGTCCGACACCTTCGTGCCGTCTTCGATCGGGATACCCTTCAACTCGTTGCGGTAGCGCGCCGGGTCTTCGCCGCCTTCGCCGGTGTTGGACTTGCCGCCGATGCGGTTCATCGCGATGGCGAGCGTGGTGTGCGCCTCGGTCGAGATCGAGCCGAGCGACATCGCGCCGGTGGCAAAGCGCTTGACGATCTCGGTGACCGGCTCGACCTGGTCCAGCGGGATCGCCTTGGCCGGATCGACCCTGAACTCGAACAGCCCGCGCAGCGTCATGTGGCGGCGCGACTGGTCGTTGATGATCTGCGCGAATTCCTTGTAGGTGTCGAACTTGTTGGCGCGGGCGCTGTGCTGCAGCTTGGCGATCGCGTCGGGCGTCCACATGTGCTCTTCACCGCGCGTGCGCCAGGCGTATTCGCCGCCGGCGTCGAGCATCGTCGCGAGCAGCGGATCGCTGCCGAACGCGGCGCGGTGCATGCGGATCGCCTCCTCGGCGACCTCGAAGACGCCGATGCCGCCGACCTGCGACGCCGTGCCCTGGAAATACTTGTCGACGAGCTCGCGGCGCAGGCCGATCGCCTCGAACAGCTGCGCGCCGCAGTACGACATGTACGTCGACACACCCATCTTCGACATGATCTTCGAAAGACCCTTGCCGACCGCCTTGATGTAGTTGTAGATCGCCTTGTCGGCCGACAGGTCGCCCGGCAGTTCGCGGTGCAGGTCGGCCAGCGTCTCCATCGCGAGGTAGGGGTGGATCGCCTCGGCGCCGTAGCCGGCGAGCACGGCGAAGTGGTGAACTTCGCGCGCCGAACCCGTCTCGACGACGAGGCCGGCCGTCGTGCGCAGCCCCGCGCGCACGAGGTGGTGGTGGATCGCCGACAGCGCGAGCGCCGCCGGAATGGCGACCTGCTCGCGGCTCATCAGCCGGTCGGTGATGACGAGGATGTTGTGGCCGCTGCGGATCGCGTCGACCGCCTCGGCGCACAGCGACGCGAGCTTGGCCTCGACGCCCTCGTGGCCCCAGGCCAGCGGATAGACGATGTCGAGCTGATAGCAGCGGAACTTGCCGCTGGTGTGGCGCTCGATGCCGCGCAGGCGCGCCATGTCGGCGAAGTCGAGGATCGGCTGCGACACCTCGAGGCGCATCGGCGGGTTTACCGCATTGATGTCGAGCAGGTTGGGCTTCGGGCCGATGAACGAATTGAGCGACATCACGATCGCTTCGCGGATCGGGTCGATCGGCGGATTCGTGACCTGCGCGAACAGCTGCTTGAAGTAGTTGTAGAGCGGCTTGTTCTTGTCCGACAGCACCGCGAGCGGCGAGTCGTTGCCCATCGAGCCGACGCCCTCCTCGCCGGCCTGCGCCATCGGGCTGAGCAGGAACTTGACGTCCTCCTGCGTGTAGCCGAAGGCCTGCTGGCGGTCGAGCAGCGCCTCGGCGCTGGGCTGCGGCTCGGCATCCGCGGCGATCGAGTCGAGGCGCACGCGGACGTTCTCGATCCACTGGCGGTAGGGCTTGGCGAAGGCGAACTGGTTCTTCAGTTCCTCGTCGTCGACGATGCGGCCCTGCTCGAAGTCGATGAGGAACATCTTGCCGGGCTGCAGACGCCACTTCTTGACGATGCGATTCTCGGGGATCGGCAGCACGCCGGATTCGGAGGCCATCACGACGAGGTCATCGTCGGTGACGATGTAGCGCGCGGGGCGCAGGCCGTTGCGGTCGAGCGTCGCGCCGATCTGCTTGCCGTCGGTGAACACCATCGCGGCCGGGCCGTCCCACGGCTCGATCATCGCGGCGTGATACTCGTAGAAGGCGCGCCGGCGCTCGTCCATCAGCGTATGCTGTTCCCACGCCTCGGGGATCATCATCATCGCGGCGTGGGCGAGCGGGTAGCCGCTCATCGTCAGCAACTCGAGCGCGTTATCGAAGGTCGCGGTGTCGCTCTGGCCCTCGAAGCTGATCGGATAGAGCTTGCCCAGGTCGTCGCCGAGCACGGGCGACTTCATCACGCCTTCGCGCGCTCGCATCCAGTTGAAGTTGCCCTTGACGGTGTTGATCTCGCCGTTGTGCGCCACCATGCGATACGGGTGCGCGAGCGGCCATTCGGGGAAGGTGTTGGTCGAGAAGCGCTGGTGCACCAGCGCCATCGCCGTCACGACGCGCTCATCGCGCAAGTCCTGGTAGTACTGGCCGACCTGCGTAGCGAGCAGCAGACCCTTGTAGATGACGGTGCGACAGCTCATGCTGGGCACGTAGTACTCGCGGCTGTGCGTGAGCTTGAGCGCCTGGATTGCGCTGGACGCCGTCTTGCGGATGACGTAGAGCTTTCGCTCCAGCGCATCGGGGACGATGATGTCGGGCCCGCGGCCGATGAAGATCTGGCGGATCACCGGCTCCTTGGCGCGCACGGCCGGCGACATCGGCATCGCGCGGTCGACCGGCACGTCGCGCCAGCCGAGCAGCACCTGGCCCTCGACCTTGACGGCACGTTCGAGCTCCTGCTCGCACGCCAGTCGCGACGCGTTCTCCTTGGGCAGGAAGATCATGCCGACGCCGTACTCGCCGGGCGCCGGCAGCTCGATCCCCTGGCGGGCGAGTTCGGCGCGATAGAACTCGTCGGGGATCTGGATCAGGATGCCGGCGCCGTCGCCCATCAGTTCGTCGGCACCGACCGCGCCGCGATGGTCGAGGTTCTCGAGAATTTTGAGCCCCTGCTCGACGATGGCATGCGCCTTCCGACCCTTGATGTGGGCGACGAAGCCGACGCCGCAGGCGTCGTGTTCGTGGGCCGCGCTGTAGAGGCCGCGCTCTTGCGCCTCGGCCGCCGCGGCGCGGCTGGCATCGGGTGTCGGGAGGTGGGACATGGTGAGGGCTCCGGAGGACCGGCATGCAGGTTACTGCACCGCAGCAGATCACTCAATCACTTTAAACGGAGTCTGTCCCTAGTTATTTACATGAACTTCTGTCTCAACAAATCAATTGGGGACATATCCATTCTTGCGCGGTCGACCTCGGGGCAGTGGCTGCAGCCGCCTCGGTGTTTGCGGCGAAGGCACGTCGCCCAACGCCCATCCCTTCAGAGCATTCGTCAGAAGCAATTGCTCTTCTTCGATGGTAAGCGCTCGCTCCAGAAGGTGTCGATACGCCAACTCACGATCGAATGGCGTGTTTCCGAGTTGCCAGTAGAGGGTATGCTCGACGATGTCGCCGTCGTGCCGCAGCCCCAAGTGATGGGCCGCGCTCGACCATGGATAGGCTTGGGCGGAGGTGGCGAGGCCGCGGCGGACCGGCAAAGTCTCGATCAACCGCATGCTCGGCAGCAGGTAGCGCGCCGGATCGAAGACGCCGGCGCGGTAGCGCCCTTCCCACAACGTGCCGCTGCGGCCGTGCCGACGGTTGAACGCCGCGGCGTGGCGGCGGCCGACCTTCTGCATCAGGCCGCTGAGCGCTGCCGCGTCGCGCGGCGTCAGGACGAGATGGATCTCGGAGTCGAGCAGCGCCCAGGCGTGCAGAGCGACACCGCCCCCCCTCGCTGCCGCGCGCAGCGCCTCGAGGTAGCCGCGCCGGTCGTCGTCGTCGCGGAAGACGGCCTGCTCGTTGTGGCCGCGCTGGATCACGTGATGCGGCCAGCCGCCGATGGCCAGCCGGGGCAGGCGCGCCATGCCTGCCGGTCAGCCGAAAGCGGCTTCGCCGGTGAGCCGCTCGTATTCGCGCGACGCGTAGCGGTCCGTCATGCCGGCGATGTAGTCGGCCACCTCGCGCAGACGCCGCGGGGCGCGCCCCGGCATCTGCGCCGGGTCGTCGCGATAGGCACCGAACAGAACGGCGACGACGTGACGCGCACGGTCCGTCGTCGCGACGACCTGCGGATGGCGGTACAGGCGCTCGAACAGCAGCCGCTTGAGTTCGACGACCTGGCGCTGCATCCCCTCGCCGAAGCGGATCGATACCGGCAGACAGCGCGCAGCGTCAGCGCTGTCGGGTGCGGCGGCGTCGAGCGCCAGTCGCGATGCAGCGACGACGTCATCGACCTGCAGCTCCAGCATGCTTCGCAGCGTCTCGAACAACAGCCGCCGGCCGCCGAGCGCGGGATGTCGTTCGAGCGCCTGCTCGCGGCATCGCGCGAACAGCTCGACCGCATCTAGCTGGCCCGGCGCGAGCAGTCCCGAGCGCACGCCATCGTCGATATCGTGCAGGTTGTACGCCATCTCGTCGGCCAGGTTGCAGAGCTGCGCTTCCAGGCTAGGCCGCTTGCCATCGAGGAAGCGCTGGGCCACGCCGCCCGGCTCGCGCGCGGCCAGCCGCCGGGCCTGCGCGTGCGAGCAGCGCTTGAGGATGCCTTCGCGCGTCTCGAAACTCAGGTTCAGCCCGTCGAAATCGGGATAGCGCTCTTCGAGGCGATCGACGACGCGCAGGCTCTGCAGGTTGTGCTCGAAGCCGCCGCCGTTCGGATCGGCATCGCGCATGCAGCGGTGCAGGGCGTCCTGCCCAGCGTGGCCGAACGGCGTGTGGCCCAGGTCGTGCGCCAGCGCGATCGCCTCGACCAGGTCTTCGTCGAGGCCGAGCCGGCGCGCGATGCGCCGGCCGAGCTGAGCAACTTCGAGTGAATGCGTCAGTCGGGTGCGGAACAGGTCGCCTTCGTGGTTGACGAAGACCTGCGTCTTGTAGACCAGGCGGCGAAAGGCGGTGCAATGAACGATACGGTCGCGGTCGCTCTGGAACGCGGCGTCGGTCGGCAGCGCAGCCTCCGCATGCAGCCGCCCGCGCGAGCGCTGCGGATGGCATGCGTAGAGCTGCAGCATGGCCCGAGCCGGCGCCGCCCTCACGCGCTGTGCGCGGCGATCACGTCGCGCACCAGTGCGTCGGGCGCAGGGCGCACCGAGGCCCGACCTTCACCCTCGATGACGACGAAGCGGATCTCGCCGGCCTGCGATTTCTTGTCGATTCGCATCAGGTCGATCAGGGCATCGGGATCCACGGCGGGCGCGCAGATCGGCAGGCCGGCCGCGGCGACTAGGCGTGTCAGCCTTCGGACGTAGGCGGGGGCGATGAGTCCCAGGCGCGCCGACAGGTCGGCTGCCATCACCATGCCGCAGCCGACCGCTTCGCCGTGCAGCCAGCGGCCGTAGCCGAGCGCCGCCTCGATCGCGTGACCGAAGGTATGGCCGAAGTTCAGGATCGCGCGCAGCCCCTCCTCACGCTCGTCGTGCGCCACGACACCGGCCTTGATCTCGCACGAGCGGGCGACGGCATGCGCGAGCGCGGTCTTGTCGCGAGCGACGAGCGCACCGATGTTGCGCTCGATCCAGTCGAAGAATGCTTCGTCGGCGATCGGCCCGTACTTGATGACTTCGGCCAGCCCGGCTGCCACTTCGCGCTGCGGCAGCGTGTCCAGCGCATCGAGGTCGGCGATCACGCGCACCGGCTGATGGAACGCGCCGACCATGTTCTTGCCACGCGCATGATTGATCGCCGTCTTGCCGCCGACCGACGAATCGACCTGCGCCAGCAGCGTCGTCGGCACCTGCACGAAGGGCACTCCGCGCATATACGTCGCAGCGGCAAAGCCCGCCATGTCGCCGACCACGCCGCCGCCGAGCGCGTACAGCACGGTACGGCGATCGGCGCGTGCTGCGAGCAGCGCGTCGTAGATTCGATCGAGCGAGCGCCAGTCCTTGAACTCCTCGCCGTCGGCGAATTCGATGACTTCGACGTTGCGATGCTGCGCCGCCAGCGCACGCGCGAGGCGCTGGGCATAAAGCGGCGCCACGGTGTCGTTCGTGACGATGACCGCTGTCGGTGACGCAGGTAAACCCCGGTACGACGAGGGATCGTCGAGCAGGTTGCGGCCGATCAGGATTTCGTAGCTGCGCTCGCGGAGGTCGATGGCAACGCGCCGGGGCGTGAAAGTTTCGGGCATGCGCCGAGTGTACGGGGCGCCGCGCCTGCTCAGTCGTTGCTGGAGCGCTGGACGACCGGCGAAGGAACCTGCTCGGGATCCACCAGCCCGGCCAGTTCGAGCTGCATCAGGATCATGTTGACCAGCGTCTGCACCGAAGGGCGGCCGGTCTCGATGACGAAGTGGGCCGTCTCACGGTACAACGGATCGCGAACACGATACAGCTCGCGCAGCTTGCGCAGCGGATCCGGCACTTGCAGCAGCGGGCGATGCTTATCGTGGCGCAGGCGGCGGAACAGCTCTTCGGGTGTCGAGCGCAAATAGACCACCGTCGATGCCGAGCGCAGAGCCGTCCGATTGACCTCACGCAGCACGGCGCCGCCGCCGGTCGAGAGGACGATGCCGCCTTGGCTCAGCAATTCGGCGATCGTCTCCTGCTCGATACCGCGAAAACGATCCTCGCCTTCGGCATCGAAGAAGGCCCGGATCGGCATGCCGAGCCGCTGCTCGATCTGCGCATCGCAGTCGATGAATCGCCGGTCCAGTCGGCGTGCGAGTTGCCGCCCGACGGTGGACTTGCCGCCTCCGGGCATACCGATGAGGCTGATCACGGTCCTGCTCGGTGAAGTGCCGGCTGACACGGGTGCCGCAAACGACAAGCGGCGGAGCGCGGAAAACCTGCTTCCGCGGTCCGCCACCGGCGATCTGCGCTTACCGGGCCGCAGAGCGGTCGGTGATTACCTTGGGCGTGATGAAGACCAGCAATTCCGTCTTGTTGGCCGACCGCGTCGTCGTGCGGAACAGGTTACCGAGCACGGGCACGTCGCCGAGCAGCGGGATCTTCGTCACGTCGTTGCGCTCCGACTGCTCGAAGATGCCGCCGATGACGACCGTTCCGCCGTTCTCGACCAGCACCTGCGTCTTGACGTGCTTCGTGTCGATCGCGAAGCCTGCCGCCGTCACGCGGCCCACGCTGTCCTTGTTGACGTCGACGTCGAGGATGACGTTTCCTTCCGGCGTGATCTGCGGCGTGACTTCGAGCTTCAGGTTCGCCTTGCGGAACTGCAGCGCCGTCGCACCGCTGGACGTGGCCGTCTGGTACGGCAGTTCTTCACCCTGCTCGATCAGCGCCTTCACCTGATCAGCCGTGATGACGCGTGGGCTCGACACGATCTTGCCCTTGCCATCGGCTTCGAGCGCCGAAATCTCGAGGTTCAGGAAGCGGTTGACGCTCGAACCGAACAACGAGACGGCGAACGAGCCCGCGTCGTAGTTGTTCTGGCCGGTTGCGGGGAGATTCACGAAGTTGTTCGCGCCTAGCCCCGCCACGCCACCAGCTACCGCCGGTGAGAGGTTGCCGCCGACGGCAACCCCGGGACTGCTGCCGCCGGTGTAGCGGCCACCTAGCTTGACACCCAGCGAGCGGCCGAAGGTGTCGTCGGCCTCGACGATGCGTGCTTCGATCAGCACCTGGCGCACCGGGATGTCGATCTTGGCGATCATCGCCTGGATCTCTTCGAGCTTGGACGGGATGTCGGTCACAAACAACTGATTCGTACGTGTTTCGTAGATCACGCTGCCGCGCGGCGAAAGGATGCGCGATGCCGCGCCGCCCCCGCCCTGGCCCGACGCCTGACCGGTGAGCCCCTTGGAGACTTCCTCAGCCTTCGTGTAGTTGAGCTGGAACGACTGCGTGCGCACCGGTTCGAGCGCGGCGATCTGCTGCTTCGACTCCAGATCGACCTTCTCCTTCGCCGCAAGTTCGTCCTTCGGAGCGATCCAGATCACGTTGCCCGACTTGCGCAGGCCCAGGCCCTTGGCCTGCAGGATGATATCGAGCGCCTGGTCCCAAGGCACGTCCTTCAAGCGCAGCGTCACGCTGCCGGTGACGGTGTCGCTGGTCACGACGTTGAAGTTGGTGAAATCGGCGATGACCTGCAACAGCGCCCGTACCTCGATGTTCTGGAAGTTGAGCGACAGCTTCTCGCCGGAATACCCAGGGCCCTGCGTCAGCTTGTTCGGATCGATCTTCTGCGGGCGCACCTCGAGCACGAACTGGTTGTCGCTCTGGTAGGCACTGTGCTCCCACGCGCCGCGCGGTTCGACCACCATGCGCACGCGATCGCCGTTCTGGAAGGTCGAGACCGTCTGCACCGGGGTGCCGAAATCGGTGACGTCCAGTCGCCGGCGAAGCGTGTCGGGCAGCGACGAGCGGAGGAACTCGACCACGAGGCTCTGGCCTTGCTGGCGAATGTCCACGCCGACCTGGTTGTTCGCCAGGTTCACGACGACACGGCCCGCGCCGTCCTGGCCGCGGCGGAAATCGATGTCCTTGAGCGGAAGCTGATCGCGATTCAGGCTCTCGGCGAAACGCGCTGTGTCGGCAGTCGGCGCTGGTGCGGCGACTGCAGGCCCGGTGCCTTCCATCACGATCAGCAGCACCTTGCCTTGAATCTCGGCGCGGTAGTTCGCGGGCTGCTTGAGGTTGAGAACGAGCCGCGTGCGCTCGCCTGCCTGCGCGACGCTGACGGAGCGTACGTTGCCCTGATTCACATCGATGGTCGAGCGTCCGAGCGCATTCGTGACGCCGGGAAGGTCGAGCGCGATGCGCGGCGGCGTCTGCACTGCGAAACCCGTGGGAACGGCGGGCAGCGGCTCGCTAAACTCGACGCGAACGACCTCCGAGCCGGCTTGCTGCGTACTGTTGATCGACTGGATCGAGTTCTGGGCCCATGCATTCAGCGCAGCGCCGAAGAACAAGGCCAGCGCGAGGCCGCGCGCCCTCCACTGATTCATGATCTGACTCTCCCGGATGTTCTTCATCGCCCCCGCTCCTGCAGTTGGAGGGTACTCGTGCGCTCGATCCACTCGCCCGCCGCGTCTTGGACGATCTCGCGCAGCGCGATATCGGTCTCGCTGAGCTTGACGATCTTTCCGTAGTTCTGGCCGAGGTGGTCGCCCGCCTTCACCTGATACAGCAGATTGTCGACGCGCAGCAGCGCCATCGGTCGGCCCTGCTTGACCACGCTGCCGACCATCGACATGCTGTCCAGCGGATAAGCCTCGAGCGGCTCCTTGCGCCGGTTCAACTCGGCCGCCAACAGCGAGTTCGGCTGGCGCACTTCTTGTTTGATCGCCACCGAGAGCTTCTGCGTGCTGAACGGCTCGACGGCGTCGGCCGCCACATAGGCCTGCGGATCGAACTTCTTCGGCGCCGACAGCGGCTGCACGCTGGGCCGAACTTCGCGCCGCTGCTGCTCCATCCACTGCTGCAGTTCTTCCTCATTCCCGGCGCAGGCCGAGAGCGTCAGCGCCAGCGCGGCGCACAGCGCCGGTGCGATCGGTCGCGAGAACAATGGACTCATCATTGGGCTCCGCCGCTACGGTTGCCTGCCTTGGCTGCGCCGGCGCGCTTCTGCTGCTCGGCAACCTCGTTCTGGTCAAGGTAGCGGTAGGTTCGCGCAACCGCATCCATCGACAGAGTCCCCGCCGGAGTCGGCGCGCCGATGCTCAGGTCGTGCAGCGTCACGATGCGAGAGAGGTTCGCCACATCGGAAGCGAACGATCCGATGTCGTGATACCGGCCGCTGACTCGAATCGAGATCGGCAATTCGGCGTAGTAGTCCTTCACGACGACTTGACCCGGCCTGAACAGCTCGAACTGTAGACCGCGACCCAGCCCGGCCTGATTGATGTCGGACAGCAGGGCGTCCATCTCGGCCTTGCCCGGAAGCTGCTTCTCGAGCTGAGTCACGTACTCTTCGACTTGGAGCTTCTGCTTGCGCAGCTCGGCCAGATTGACGGCCTGTGCCAGCTTGGATCGGTAGTCCTGCTTCAGCGCAGGTTCCTTGTTGCGCTCGGCCGCCAGTTCGTCGTCGGCGCCCGAGAGGACCAGGAACCATCCCAGGACAACGACGGCGACGACGAGCGCCACCGCCGCAGCGACCTTCGGCAGCACCGGCAGCTGGCCGGGCTCCTTCCAATTCAGGTCGCGGAACTGCGACGCAGCCTGCTCGAAGACGGAATTGATGTCTACGTTGAGAGACTTGCTTTTTGTGGCCATGTCGTCGTGTCCTCGGCTCAGGACTTGGCCGGCGTCGGCGGGGCGGCCGTCGGCGATGCCGGTATTTCGGCAGGCGGTTGCTTGAGGGTCAGGCGCATCGAGAAATTAAACAATCTGCGCTGCTCGCGGTTGGCGGTCTGGACGTTGGCAGCGGTGATCTCGATGAGTTCGGGCCGCTCAAGCCACTCGGAGCGGTTCGCCGTGTTGCGCAGGAACTCGGACACGCGTTCGTTTGTCTGCGCCACACCCGAAACACTCACCACCCGCGCCGACTGCCGAATCGCGGTGAGATAGACGCCTTCAGGGGTCTGCTTGACCAGTTCGTTGAGCAGATGCACGGGCACGTTGCGGTTCGTCTGCAGATCTTCGACCGCTTTCTGTCGCGCCTTGAGCGAATCGATCTCGGCGCGCAGGTTCGCGATGTCCTTGATCTGGCTTTCGAGGCGGCGGATCTCGGCCGACAGGAACTCGTTGCGCTGCTGCTGCGTCGACGTGAGTTGCTGCAGCACCAAGTACCACACGCCGACGACCAGCAGGCCGGCAACCGCCGCAGCGCCGAGCCCGGCGAAGAAGACGGCCTTGCGGCGCTGGCGCCTGGCTTCGCGATGCGGGAGGAGGTTGATCAGTATCACTGCAGGAACCTCCGCATCGCCAACCCGCACGCCGTCAGGTAGGACGGTGCCTCACGGCGCATCTTGCTTTCGCGGATCGAAGCGCCCAGGCGCATGTTGTCGAACGGATTGACGACCATCGATGCGAAGCCCGTCAGTTCGGTGACGCGGTCCTTCAGGCCCGGCAGCGTCGCCGTGCCGCCTGCCAGCATCACGTAGTGCACCTTGTGGTGCGGCGTGCTGGTGAAGAAATACTGCAATGCCCGACCGATCTCCTGCGACAGGCTGTCGACGAAGGGCGCGAGGATCGTCGCCTCGTAGTCGTCGGGCAGGTCGGAGGCGAGCTTCTTCTGTTCGGCCTCTTCGAAGGAGAAGCCGTATTGACGCGAGATCAGCTGGGTCAGCTGCGAGCCTCCGAACGCCTGGTCACGATCGTAGAGCATCTCGTCGTCGCGCAGCACCTTCAGGCTGGTCGTGTCGGCACCGATCTCGAACAAGGCTACGAGCGCATCACGGCCCTCGCTGGGCAAGGCGCCGATCACGCGGCCCATCGCCAGGCGCGAGGCGTGAGATTCGATGTCCAGCACCACTGGCTTGAGTCCCGCAGCCTCGGCCAAGCCCTGCCGATCCTGGACGCGATCCTTGCGCGACGCGGCGATCAGCACCTCGACGTCGCCGACCGATGTCGGGCTCGGCCCGATCACGCAGAAGTCGAGGCTCACCTCGTCGAGCGAGAACGGAATGTATTGGTTGGCCTCCGTCTCGACCTGCAGTTCGAGCTCCTCCTCGCGCAGACCGGCCGGCAGCATGATCTTCTTGGTGATGACAGCGGATTGCGGCATCGCCATGACGACCTGCTTGGTCTTGGTGCCGCTCTTGGCGACCACGCGGCGAACCGCGTCGGCGACTTCGTCGAACTTCTCGATCTGCCCGTCGGTGATCCAGCCCTTCTCGAAACTCTCCGAGGCGAATCGCTCGAGCACGAACTCGCCGTTCGGACTCTGATCCAACTCGACCAGCTTGACGCTGGAAGAACTGATGTCCAAGCCGATCATCGGCGGATGTTTACGGCCCAGCATGAGATCCAGGAAGCTCACAACGCCATCTCCCGAGGCGCCCACTCCGGGCACTGGCTTGTTAAGAAGTCACTTCAATGCTAGCAGTAAAGCCCTTGTGCGCCAAAGCGCTTTCGCCGGCAGATATCGTGATCTCGTTGCGAAACGCCGACGCAAATCCGCAGCTGTCACAACGCGTTGCGGGTGAACCCTGAGCGCACTCGGACTGCGTGCCAAACACTTCACACTTGGCGGTCAGGCGCTCATCGTGCTTTCTATAATCGTTGCGTCCACTCGCGGAGGTTCATGAGTCCATCGGAGCGCCCCGATCACCGGCAGCGCCGCATCAGCCGGTCATCGCTGTGGAGCCATTGGCTGGTCCGTGCCCTGGCGGCGCTTGCCGGTTTCGCTGCAGCTGCCGCAATGGCGCTGCTGCTCGTCGTCGCGATCGCGCTGGCCATCGCCTATCCCAACCTGCCCGAAATCGGTGGGCTGAACGACTATCGTCCGAAATTGCCGATGCGCATCTACTCGGCCGACAACGTGCTGCTCGGCGAGTTCGGCGAGGAGCGGCGCAGCTTCCTGCCGATCGCGCAGACGCCCAAGGTGATACAGGACGCCGTGCTGGCGATCGAGGACGCGCGCTTCTTCGACCATGGCGGCGTCGATTACAAGGGCGTGCTGCGCGCGGCGCTGGCGCAGTTCACTGAACTGCGCAGCCAGGGTGCGTCGACGATCACGATGCAGGTGGCGCGCAACTTCTACCTCTCGTCCGAAAAGACGTTCACCCGCAAGATCTACGAGATCCTGCTCGCGCTGAAGATCGAGAGTCAGCTCAGCAAGCAGCAGATCCTCGAGGTCTACATGAACCAGATCTATCTCGGCCAACGCGCCTACGGGTTCGCAGCGGCCAGCGAGATCTACTTCGGCAAGCCGCTCAAGGAGCTCACGGTCGCCGAAGCGGCCATGCTCGCGGGGCTGCCGAAGGCGCCTTCGGCCTACAACCCGATCACGAATCCGAAGCGTGCGACGCAGCGTCAGCTCTACATCATCGAGCGCATGCTCGACAACGGATTCATCACGCAGGAGCAGCACGACACCGCGCGCACGCAGCAACTGAAATACCGCAAGCCGTCGGAAGTCGCTGTGCATGCCGAATATGTTGCCGAGACGGCGCGCCAGCTCGTCTACAGCCAGTACGGCGACGAGGCCTATGCGCGTGGGCTGAACGTGCACCTGACCGTCGATTCGGTCGAGCAGATGACCGCATACCGCGCCCTGCGCAAGGGCATCATGGACTACGAGCGCAGACAGTTCTATCGCGGACCGGAGGACTACGTCGACCTTCCCGCCAACGCGGGCGATATGGACACGCGCATTTCGGAAGCGCTGGCAGACCACCCGGACAACGGCGAATTGCGCGCCGCCGTCGCGCTCGAAGCCAACCCGAAGAAGGTCGTCGTCGCGCTGCAGAGCGGCGACCAGGTCACCGTCACCGGCGACGGCCTGCGGCCTGTTGCTTCGGGTCTCGCCGTCAAAGGCAACCCGCAGACGCAGATCCGGCGCGGCGCTGTCGTGCGCCTGATTCAAAGCCCCAAGGGCGACTGGTCGCTGACGCAGTTGCCCGAGGTCGAGGGCGCGTTCGTCGCCCTCGACCCCCGCACCGGCGCGATCCGTGCCTTGGTCGGCGGGTTCGACTACGCGAAGAACAAGTTCAACCACGTGACCCAAGCCTGGCGCCAGCCGGGTTCGAGCTTCAAGCCTTTCATCTACTCGGCGGCGCTGGAGAAGGGCTTCACGCCGGCCACCGTCGTCAACGACGCGCCGCTGTTCTTCGACGCCGGCGTGACCGGCAGCCAGCCCTGGGAGCCGAAGAACTACGACGGCAATTTCGACGGACCGATGTCGCTGCGGCGCGGGCTGGCGAAGTCGAAGAACATGGTGTCGATCCGGCTGCTGCAGTCGATCGGGCCGGCCTACGCGCAGCAGTGGGTCACGCGCTTCGGCTTCGATGCCGACAAGCATCCGCCCTACCTCACGATAGCGCTGGGCGCCGGCTCGGTGACGCCGTTGCAGATGGCCGGCGCGTACTCCGTGTTCGCCAACGGCGGCTATCGCGTCAACCCGCAACTCATCGCCCGCATCACCGACTCGAAGGGTCGTTTGCTCAACGAGTCGAAGCCGCCCGTCCTCGATGCCTCGCTGCGCACGCTGGACGCGCGCAACGCCTTCGTGATGAACAGCCTGCTGCAGGAAGTGACCCGCTCCGGGACGGCAGCGCGCGCGCAGGCCGCCCTCAAGCGCAGCGACGTGTACGGCAAGACGGGCACGACGAACGACTCGCAGGACGCCTGGTTCGCGGGTTACCACCCGAGCGTGGTCGCCGTCGTCTGGATCGGCTACGACACGCCGCGCAAGCTCGGCGACCGCGAAACCGGCGGCGGCCTGTCGCTCCCGGTCTGGATCGACTACATGGCGACAGCGCTCAAGGGCGTGCCAGTCAGCGAACCGGTCGTGCCGGAAGGGCTGGTATCGCTCGGCGGCGAGTGGTACTTCGAGGAGTACGCACAGGGCTCCGGCGTCAGCAGCCTGGGGCTGGAAGAAAAGCTGCCGGCACCGCCCAGCGAGGAAGACCGCAACAGCATCCTCGACCTGTTTCGCCGCTGAGCGCGCAGCCGGTCAGATCGGCGCCTCAAATCGCAGCGAAACGCCTCCCTGCTCGCTCGCCGACGCCGACAGCGCTGCGAAGAATTCAGTGCCGTCGCGCGTGTCGCGCCATGCGCCTTCCATCCAGCGGTAGTGGTAGCCGCCGGATCGAGCGGCCAGCCACAACTCGTGCAACGGCGGCTGGGTGTTGACGACGATCTTGCTCCCGTTCGGGAACGCCAGTTCCAGCAAGCCGCCGGTGCGCTGGACGTCGATGTCGACAATGTCCTCCTGCAGCCAGCGGTCTATGCGTGCCTCGATCGCCGTCAGCACTGCATCCGTCTTCGCGCGGTACTCGGCATCGCTGAGGGTCGTGGCTGCGGTGTTCATGGCGCTTAGAATTTGTTCATGATCGAGACGAGTGTAGCGAGGCTCTCGCGCCGCAGGGCGGCGTGCCGGCTGATCCCCCTGTCGGTATTGCTGTGGAGCGTGGCGCTCGCCGGATGCGGCCAGAAGGGCCCGCTCTACTTGCCCGCGCCCGCAAGCGCCGCTGCACCCGCCGCGCCCGCCTCGGCACCCGCGCGATGAGGCTGCCGGGCGCGCCACACGTCGCCTACCGCGGCGACGCACTGCACATCGATGACTGCGCAGCAGCCGATCTCGCGCAGCGCCACGGCACGCCGCTCTACGTCTATTCGCGCACCGCCATGCTGGAGGCGCTCGCCGCCTACGAGCGCGCGCTGGCGCAGCGCGACCATCTGGTCTGCTATGCGATGAAGGCCAACTCGGGTCTGGCCGTGCTGCAGACCTTCGCACGTGCCGGCTGCGGTTTCGACATCGTTTCGGGCGGCGAGCTGGCGCGCGTGATCGCCGCCGGCGGCGACCCCGGCAAGGTCGTGTTCTCGGGCGTCGGCAAGACGCGCGCCGAAATGCAGCAGGCGCTCGACGCGGGCGTGCTGTGCTTCAACGTCGAGAGCGAAGCCGAACTCGCGGCGCTGTCGGAAGTCGCGGTGGCCGCAGGGCGAGTCGCGCGCGTGAGCCTGCGCGTCAACCCCGATGTGGACGCGAAGACGCACCCCTACATCTCGACCGGCCTGAAGGGCAACAAGTTCGGCATCGCCCACCGCGACGCCGTCGCGGCCTACCTGCAGGCCGCGCGACTGCCCGGCCTCGAAGTCGCCGGCATCGACTGCCACATCGGCTCGCAGATCGTCGAAGTCGGGCCCTACCTCGACGCCCTCGATCGCGTGCTCGACCTGGTCGAGGCGGTCGAGGCGCACGACATCGCGATCCGCCACCTCGACCTCGGCGGCGGGCTCGGCATCACCTACACCGACGAGAGCCCTCCGGCGGCCGACGAACTCGTGCGCGCCATGCTCGAGCGACTCGATGCGCGCGGCCACGGCCGGCGCAAGCTGCTGCTCGAACCGGGCCGCTCGCTGGTCGGCAACGCCGGCGTGCTGCTGACCGAAGTGCTCTACCTCAAGCCCGGCGAAGAGCGCAACTTCTGCATCGTCGACGCGGCGATGAACGACCTGATGCGCCCGGCCTTGTACGAAGCATGGATGGGCATCGTGGCCTGCCGGCTGCGCGACGAGACGCCTCGCACCTGGGACATCGTCGGCCCGGTGTGCGAATCGGGCGACTGGCTCGGTCGGGAGCGCACGCTCGCCGTGCAGCCGGGCGACGTGCTCGCCGTGCTGTCGGCCGGCGCCTACGGCATGAGCATGGCGAGCAACTACAACAGCCGTGGTCGCGCCGCCGAAGTGATGGTCGCCGGCAAGCAAAGCTGGCTCGTGCGCGAGCGCGAGCAGGCCGCCGACTTGTTCCGCGACGAGCGGCTGCTGCCCTGACTCTCAAGGAAGCGCCGGGCCGCCCCAAGTTCCTTGACCCCCGCGGGGGGCGGGCTGGGCGCAGCCCGGCCCTGGGGGCGCTCAAACCCGCCCTTCGTGCACCGCGTGGCAGGCGACCGCGATGCCGCGCACTTCCAGCAGCGGCGGGCGTTCCGCGACGCAGCGAGCATTCGCATGCGGGCAACGCAGCCGAAACGCGCAGCCGCCCGTTTCGAGCGGCTCCGGCGTGTCGCCAGGCAGCGGATCGAGCGCCCGACGCACCCTGCGCACATCGGGCACGGCGTCGAGCAGCGCCCGCGTGTAGGGATGCGCCGGGCGCGCGAACAGGTCGCGGCGGTCCGCCATCTCGACGATGCGCCCCGAGAGCATCACGCCGACCCGGTCGCTCATGTGATGGACGACGGCGAGGTTGTGCGAAATCAGCAGACAGGTCAGTCCGTGCTGGCGCTGCAGATCCTTGATGAGATTCAACACCTGCGCCTGCACCGAAACGTCGAGCGCGGAAGTGGGTTCGTCGCAGACGAGGAACGACGGCTCGGTGGCGAGCGCGCGCGCGATCGAGATGCGCTGGCGTTGGCCGCCGGAGAACTGGTGCGGCCAGCGCTCCGCGGCGCCGGCGTCGAGTTGCACTGCGGCCAGCAGATCGGCGACGCGTGCATCGACCGCCGCCGCGCCGCGCACCAGACCGAGTTCGTGCAGCGGCTCGGCGACGATCTCGCGCACCGTCCAGCGCGGGTTCAGGCTGGCGTAGGGATCCTGGAACACCATCTGCACGCGCCCGCGCGGCGCACCCAACGGTGCCTCCGCCACATCGACGCCGTCGAGCCGCACGCTGCCGCGGGTCGGCCGCTCGAGGCCGACGAGCAGGCGCGCGACAGTGCTCTTGCCGCTGCCCGATTCTCCGACCAGGGCGAATGTGCCGCCCGGCTCGATCGCAAAACCGACGCCGTCGACGGCGCGCAGCCGGCGCTGCCGGCGTCGGGCCAGCCACGCCACCGGCAGCGCGTAGTCCTTCGTCAGGTCGATCGCCTCGATGCGCGGCGTCATGGCGGGTTCCCCGGCTCGTGCAACCAGCAGGCGACCCGGCGGCCGGCTGCGACCATCGGCGGCGGCCGATCCACGCTGCAGCGCGCCATGCGGCGCGGGCAGCGCGGATGGAACGCGCAGCCGGTGGGCAAGGCGTCCGGCGCGGGCATCGCCCCCTCTATCTGCGGCAGTCGCTCGCGCTCGCCGGCGAGCGTCGGCACGGCGTCCAGAAGTCCGCGCGTGTAGGGGTGCGCCGGAGCGTGCAGCACGCCCGCGACCGGCCCGATCTCGACCAGACGTCCGGCATACATCACGGCGACGCGGTCGCAGATCTCGGCGACGACGCCCAGGTCGTGCGTGACCAGCATCACCGCCGTGCCGTGGTCGCGGCATAGGCGACGCAGCACGGCGAGCACCTGTGCCTGCGTCGAAACGTCGAGCGCCGTCGTCGGCTCGTCGGCGACGACGAGCTTCGGCTCGCCCGCCAGCGCCCGCGCGATCACGACGCGCTGGCGCATGCCTCCCGAGAACTGGTGCGGGTACTGATCGATGCGCTGCGCGGCCGCCGGCACGCCCGTCGCAGCCAGCAGGTCGACGGCGCGCTGTCGGGCCTCGCGCCGACCGAGCATCAGATGCGTCCGCATCGTTTCGACGATCTGGTCGCCGACGCTGAACAGCGGGTTCAGCGAGGTCAGCGGGTCCTGGAAGATCGAGCCTATCTGCCGCCCGCGCAACCGGCGCAGCGCGGAAGGAGGCAGGTCGTCGATGCGATGGCCGTCGAACCGGATCTGGCCCGCGACGATGCGGCCGGGCGCATCGAGCAGGCCGATCACGGCCGCGCCCGTCACCGACTTGCCGGCGCCCGACTCGCCGACGACACCCAGCACCTCGCCAGCCGCAATGTCGAACGACACGCCGTCGACGGCGACACGCGTGCCGCGGCGCGCCGGAAACTCGACGCGCAAGTCCTGCACCTGCAGCAGCGGCTCGGCCATCAACGCAGCCTCGGATTCAGCGCATCGCGCAGCCAGTCGCCGAGCAAGTTCACGCTGACGGCGATCAGCATCAGCATCGCGCCCGGGAACGCCGCGATCCACCATTCGCCCGAGAACAGGAAGTCGTTGCCGACGCGGATCAGCGTGCCGAGCGAGGGCGTCGTCGCCGGCATGCCGACGCCGAGGAACGACAGCGTGGCCTCGATCAGGATCGCCGACGCGAGCTGGATCGTCGCCAGCACCCAGACCGGCCCAAGCACGTTGGGCAGGACGTGGCGCCGCGCGATGCGCCACGGCGCAACGCCGATGACCCGCGCGGCGAGCACGTAGTCCTTGCCACGCTCGACCAGCGCCGAGCCGCGCACCGTGCGCGCATAGGGCACCCAGCCGGTGAGGGCAATGGCCGCGACCAGCACGCCGAACGCCAGCGAGTCGTGCGTCGCGGGAAACAGCGCGCGGCCGACGCCGTCGACCAGCAGCGCGACGAGGATCGCCGGAAACGAGAGCATGACGTCGCACAGCCGCATCAGCGCGGCGTCGAGCCGACCGCCCACGTAGCCCGACAGCAATCCCAGCGGCACGCCGATGACCAGCGACACCAGCACCGACGCCGCGCCGACGGCGAGCGACAGGCGCGCGCCATGCAGCAGCGCCGAGAGGATGTCGCGGCCCTGGTCGTCGGTGCCGAGCCAATAGCTCGGCGTGCCGCCATCGAGCCACGCCGGCGGCAGGCGGGCGTCGCCGAGTTCGAGGCGGGCGAGATCGAACGGGTCGTGGGGGGCCAGCACACCGGCGAACACGGCGCCGACGAGGCACAGCACGGCGATCACCGCCGCCCCGACGGCCTGGGGAGAACGGAGAAAGCTCTCCCACAGCTCGCCACCGCCGCGGCAGCGGCGCATCAACCACGCGCGCCAGAACTTCATCGGGATCGGGCCCGCAACCGCGGATCGACGGCCGCGTAGAGCAGGTCGACGACGAGGTTGATCGTCACGAAGACCAGCGCAACGACACACAGGTACGCCGCCATGACGGGGGTGTCGGCATGCGTCACCGCCTGGATGAACAGCAGCCCCATGCCGGGCCACTGGAACACGGTCTCCGTGACGATGGAAAAAGCGATCAGCGAGCCGAGCTGCAACCCCGTCACAGTGATCACCGGCATCAGCGCATTGCGCAGCGCGTGGCGGTAGTGGATCGTGCGCTCGCTCAGGCCGCGGGCCCGCGCGTAGCGGATGTAGTCGGCGCGCAGCACGTCGAGCATCTCGGCCCGTACCAAGCGCACGATCAGTGCGAGCTGGAACGCCGCCAGCGTGACGGCCGGCAGCACGAGGTGGCGCAGGCCGTCCGCCGTGACGAGCCCGCTCGTCCACGCGCCGAATGTCACGACCTCGCCGCGCCCGAAGCTCGGCAGCCAACCCAGTTGCACCGAGAAGACGTAGATCAGCACGATGCCGACCAGGAACGTCGGCACCGACACGCCGAGCAGCGACCCGGCCATCGTCAACTGCGCACTCCATCGGTCGCGATGCAGCGCCGCGTGGACGCCTGCCGGTATGCCGAGCAGCAGCGCCAGCGCCGCAGCCGCCGCGGCGAGCTCGAGCGTCGCCGGCAGTCGTTCGGCGAGCAGCGCCGAGACAATGCGGCCTTGACGCAGGCTCACGCCGAAGTCGCCCCGCACCGCCCGGCCGACGAATCGCGCGAACTGCATCGGGAACGGGCGGTCGAGCCCGAGATCGGCGCGCAGTTGTGCGCGTTGCTGCGGCGTCGCATCCGGCCCCGCGAGGTGCGTCACCGGGTCGCCGACGTACTGGAACAACATGAAGGCGATGAACGCCACGGCGAGCAGCACGGCAGCCGCCTGCACGAGCCGGCGCAGGACGAAGGCGATCATCGATGGAAGATCAGCGCAACTCGACGTCGCCGTACCAGGCTTCGGCGGCGCCCTGCGTGTTGTCGGCGTCCGTCATCAGCGCGACGCCGAGCACGCGCCCGGGCTCCTCGCCGAAGGCGCGGCGGTAGTCCTGCACGAAGTCGCGTTCGTGGACGCGCCAGCGGCCAAGCTGGGCCGCGCCCGACTCGAGAACGATCTTGCGCACGCGGTCCGAGCGGCCGCCGCGCACGATCGATTCGACCGGCAGGCGGTTGTCCCACACATACATCAGCGTTGCATAGGGAGGAGGCTCGCCCGTCAACGCTTCGGCGAGCTCGAACATCATGCGCGTGCGCGGCGAAAGCCGCGCGTGGTCGCCGTCGAAGGCCACGATGACGCGCACGGGCGAATCGGAGCGATCCGCGTCGGTCAGGTCGGCGGCGTCGATCAGGTGCTCGACGCGCCACGAGAACCGCAAGCTCGTCGGTGATGCCGCTGTGTCGCGCAGCTTGCGGCGCCACAGGCTCGCCGACCGGTCGGCGCGGGCGTGAACGCGCCAGTGGCCGTCGGACCGCTGCACGCTGTACTGCGTCGCACGCTTGCCCGGCAAGGTGAAGGCGTGCCACCCGCCGAGTGCTTGTTCGGCGGGGACATCGGTGGATACCTGCCGGCCGGCACAGCCGGCGAGCAAAGCGGCGCTCAGCAAGACGCTTGCAATCGTTCGCAAGTCACACCCGCAAGAGAAAGGCCGCCCGAAGGCGGCCTTGAACTCGTCACGAGAACCCGCGCGAGGCGGGCACCCGATCAGAAGACGTGCTTGACGCCGAACTCGAAGCCCGTCCCGCGGGTCAGCAGATCGGTCTTGGCGCTGCCGAAGTCGGCGTGGACGCTGGTGCGCTTGCTCAGAGCGTACTCGTAGCCGATGCCGTACTTCGTGGTGTCGACGCTGCCGGGATCCACGCTCGAGCGGGCCAGGACGGCCTTCAGCGTGCCGGGGCCGACCGGAGCGCGCGCGCCGATCAAATACTGCTTGGTTTCGACGGCACCGACTTCGCCGTCCGCGTAGCCGGCGATGATCTTCGCAACGCCGAGGTCATACGAACCCATCAGGTTCCAGTGGCGGTTCGTCGCAGCGGTGTCGATGTCGTTGAAGCCGAAGCCGACGTCCAGCGGGCCGGCCGTGTAGCGGACGTTGAAGCCGACGTTGCGCGGCGTCACGGCTTCGCCAGCGGCGACTTGCGCCTGGGCAGTGAAGCCGCCCATGTTCGGCGTCAGGTACGTGACGGCATTGTTGGCGCGGCTCGGGCCACCGGCGCGCGTGAAGCCAGCGGCACCAGCCACGTTGTAGTCATAGCCCCACGGATCCATCGCCAGACCCGTGAAGAAGTACGGGACATACTGGCGGCCGAGGCGGACTTCACCGAAGCCACCGCTCAGGCTGACCCACGACGAAGCGTGCCACATGCCCACGGCGCCCTTCTCATCGGTGCCTTCGCTCGGATCCAGGCGATGCTCGATCAGGAAGTTGGCCTTCATGCCGCCGCCGAGGTCTTCCGTGCCACGGAAGCCCAGACGCGAGCTGGTCGACGAACGCACATTCCACACGTCGGGCGCGCCGTACAGCGTGGCCGGGCCGAGGCTCGTCGTGCCGTCGTTGATCTTCGACACGCCGACATCGATGATGCCGTAGATCGTGACCGACGACTGGGCCGACGCAGCGCCGGCAAACGCGCCGAGCACTGCGAGAGCGAGCAGAGATTTTTTCATTGCGACTATCTCCTAAGTTGAACAAGAGGCCCCGATCGCGGGGTACCCGGGGCGGGTGGATCAGGCCAACCTCCTCAGCGGAAGTTGCAGGCATTTCACCAGACGGGCGTCTCGATTGCCAAGAACTCGGGCCGAATTTCGCCGTGCTTGTTGTCCACGAACAACGAGGGCGGTAACACGAGGGCTCGCACCGCAACAGGTCAACCGTCCCACAAGCGGGTCGCCGCCCGGATGCGCCTGCGCTAGCATGGCCGTCCCGACGGCCCGAGCGCAACCGCCATGCTGCCCACACCGACCTCGACCCTCGACCGCTGGTTGTCCGTTGCCGACCATGCGCTGCGCACCGTGGCCGGCGGCAGCGTCGCGTCGCGCCCTTGCCCGCCGCCCGCCGGCCCCGGCGCTGCGCTCGACGCCGCGCAGCGCCGCCTGTCGGGCGCGCTGATGCGCGTCAACCACGTCGGCGAGGTCTGCGCGCAGGCACTCTACGAGGCTCAGTCGCTCGCCACGAAGGATCCCGCGCTGCGCACCCATTTCGCCGCCGCTGCGCGCGACGAAGCCGACCACCTGGCTTGGACGCAGCAGCGCCTCGAAGAACTGGGCGACCGCCCGAGCCTGCTGAACCCGCTTTGGTACGCCGGAGCCTTCTGCATCGGCCTTGCCGCGGGCAAAGCCAGCGACCGCCTGAGCCTGGGTTTCGTCGTCGAGACCGAACGCCAGGTCGAGGCGCATCTGGCCGGCCACCTGCAGCGCCTGCCCGAAGGCGACGCGGCCTCGCGCGCCATCGTGGCGCAGATGCAGGCCGACGAAACCCGGCACGCGCACGACGCCGAGCAGGCCGGCGCGCTGCCGCTGCCCGCGCCGGTGCGCGGCTTGATGCGCGCCGCCGCCAAGCTGATGACGACGACGGCGCACTACGTCTGATTCAAGCTTCGAGCAGCTCGAAGCTGGTCGTGATCCCGGCCGTCTTGCCCAGCATGATGCTGGCCGAGCAGTACTTCTCGTGCGAAAGCGCGATCGCGCGCTCGACGGCCGCAGCCGCCAGGTCGCGCCCACTGACGACGAAGTGCATGTGAATCTTCGTGAACACCTTCGGGTCGACGTCGGCACGCTCGGCGCTCACCTTGACCTGGCAGCCGCGCACGTCGTGCCGGCCGCGGCGCAGGATCAGCACGACGTCGTAGGCCGTGCAGCCGCCGGTGCCGGCGAGCACCGTCTCCATCGGCCGCGGCGCGAGGTTGCGTCCGCCGCCGTCGGGCGCGCCGTCCATCGCGAGCAGGTGGCCGCTGCCCGTTTCGGCGACGAACGCCATGCCGCTCGCGGGCTGCCAGTTGATCGTGCACTCCATGTCGTCCTCGCATAGGGTTCGCGCTGTCGCGTGGGCGA
Organism: uncultured Burkholderiaceae bacterium; assembly: GCA_964371405.1. Lineage (GTDB taxonomy): Bacteria > Pseudomonadota > Gammaproteobacteria > Burkholderiales > Burkholderiaceae_C > JAMHWF01. The sequence goes on along the minus strand of CAYJLV010000033.1, from coordinate 22,709 downwards.
CGCAATGTACGCCACGCAAACGCGGAATTTTTCCTCGAATGATGTTGCGACGCAGCATCCCCGTGGCTAGAATGCAGGCATTGGATCGGCATACAGGGTGATGTGCGGATCCTGACGGTTGTCTCCTCCACCTCCTCTATGGTGGATTCGGCCCAAGGCCTTCGGTCTTGGGCCTTTTTCTTTGTTGCGGACGCTCGCAGGGCCTGACGTATCATCCGCCGCGCATCGACAACGACCCCGACCGAGGAGCGGCGCATGGCCGGCCCACAACGCGCCGCGTCGCCGGCGTCCTACCTGCAGCGCATCCTGAACGCGCGCGTCTACGACGTGGCCGTCGAATCGCCGCTCGAGCCGGCTCTGGCGCTGTCGGCGCGCCTGGGGAACACTGTGCTGATGAAGCGCGAGGACGCGCAGCCCGTGTTCAGCTTCAAGCTGCGCGGCGCCTACAACAAGATGGCGCACCTCGACGCGTCGCAGCTCAAGCGCGGCGTGATCTGCGCGTCGGCCGGCAACCACGCGCAGGGCGTCGCGCTCGCCGCGCGCCGCCTCGGATGCCGCGCCCTGATCGTGATGCCGGTGACGACGCCGCAGTTGAAGATCGACGCCGTCGAGGCGCTCGGCGGTGAAGTCGTGCTCCACGGCGACAGCTATTCCGACGCCTACACCCATGCGCTTGCGCTCGAGAAGCGCCGGCGCCTGACCTTCGTACACCCGTTCGACGACCCCGACGTGATCGCGGGCCAGGGAACGATCGCGATGGAGATCCTGCGCCAGCACCAGGGCCCGATCGACGCCGTGTTCGTCGCCATCGGCGGCGGCGGGCTGATCTCGGGCGTCGCTTCGTACATCAAGGCGGTGCGCCCGGGCATCAAGGTGATCGGCGTGCAGACCGCCGACTCCGACGCGATGACGCGCTCGGTGCGCGCCGGCAAGCGCGTCCAGTTGCACGACGTGGGCCTCTTCTCCGACGGCACGGCGGTCAAGCTGGTGGGCGAAGAGACGTTTCGCATCGCGCGCGAACTGGCCGACGACTTCATCGTCGTCGACACCGACGCCGTTTGCGCCGCGATCAAGGACGTGTTCCAGGACACGCGCGGCGTGCTAGAGCCGGCCGGCGCGCTGGGCATCGCCGGGCTCAAGCAGTACGTCGAGCGTCACCGCGTGAAGGGGCAGACGCTGGTCGCGATCAACAGCGGCGCGAACATGAACTTCGACCGCCTGCGCTTCGTCGCCGAGCGCGCCGAGGTCGGCGAGGAGCGCGAGGCGCTGTTCGCCGTGTCGATCCCCGAAGAGCGCGGATCCTTCAAGCGCTTCTGCGAAGTGATCGGCCCGCGCAGCGTGACGGAGTTCAACTACCGCATCTCCGACGCCGCCGTCGCGCATGTGTTCGTCGGCCTCTCGACCAAGAATCGCAGCGAGTCGGCGAAGATCGCGGCCGACTTTCGCCGGCGCGGCTTCGAGACCGTCGACCTCACCGACGACGAGCTCGCCAAGCAGCACATCCGCCACATGGTCGGCGGGCGCTCCGAGCTGGCGCGCGACGAGCGCCTCTACAGTTTCGCGTTCCCCGAGCGGCCCGGCGCGCTGATGAAGTTCCTCTCGGCCATGCACCCCGAGTGGAACATCAGCCTGTTCCACTACCGCAATCAGGGCGCCGACCACGGCCGCATCCTCGTCGGCCTGCAGGTCCCCCGCCGCGACCGCGCGGCGTTGCGAGCCTTCCTCGCGGGCCTCGACTACCCGTGCGTCGACGAGACGGAAAATCCGGTCTACCGCCTGTTTCTGCGCTGATCGGCCGGCCCGCGGTTGCTTCGGCGCGGCGGCCGGCCCCACAATCGCCGCAGCCCCGATCGAGCCGTCGACCATGCCCGCCAACCGTTCGCTGATCGCTCCCACCCACAACCCCGCGCTGGAGCGCGCGCTCCTCGACAAGCTGGCGCGGCGCAGCGAAGCCACCGGCAGCCTGGGCGAACTCGAACCGCTCGCGGTGCGCCTGGGCGTGCTGCAGAACACGCTGAAGCCGCGCTTTCGCGACCCGCAGATCGCGCTGTTCGCCGCCGACCACGGCATCGCCGTCGACGGCATCGCGCCGCTCGGCGCGCCGACGACGAGCACGCTGATCCACCAGTTGCTCAGCGGCCGGCTGCCCGTCTCCGTCTTTGCGCGCCTGCAGGCCATGGAGCTGACCGTCGTCGACGCCGGCGTGGCGGAATCGCTGCCGACGCACCCGCGCCTGATGCCGCGCAAGATCGCGCACGGCACGCGCAACGCACGCGTCAGCTCGGCGATGACGGTCGACCAGGCACACGCCGCAATCCGCGCCGGCATGGAGATCGCCGACGCGATGCCGGGCAACGTCGTCGCGTGCGCCGGCGTCGGTGTCGGCTCGTCGGAGAGTGCCGCGCTGGTGCTCGCCCGACTGGGCGGTGGATCGATCCGCGAACTGATGTTTGCGGGCCCCGACATGCCGCAGGACGAACTGGCGCGCCTGCTCGTCATCACGCAGGGGGCGCAAGGCCGGCACCGCGACCTGTCGGACCCGGTCGAGGTGCTCGCCGCGTTCGGCGGCTTCGACACGGCGATGATGGTCGGCCTGATGCTCGTGGCGGCCAGCAAGCGCCACCTGATCATTGCCGACGGCATGGCGGCCTGCGCGGCGCTGATGGTCGCCTCGCGCATCGCCGAGCCGGTCACCGACTACGCCCTCTTCACCCGCAGCCACGGCCACCAGGGGCTCGACCACGCGCTCAGCCTGTTCCAGGCGAGTGCGCTGCTCGAGCTCGGCATGCAAAGCACAGACGGCACCGGCGCCACGCTGGCCTGGCCGCTGATCCGCAGCGCGGCGGCCCTGCTCACGGAAGTCGCCGACGGCGAGGATCCAGGTCCGTCGCGCCCGTCGTCGATGCCCGAAGACGCGGTCGAGCCGGTCTCGGTGAGCATTCCCTATACCGCGCAGTAGCGCGGCCAGCGGGCTCGATCAGCGCTGCACCGGCGGTGGCGGCGCAGCCTCCAGGTCGGTGCGAGGCACGCGGCCGAGTTGCGGAGCCGGCGGCGCAGCGCCGGAAGGCGGCGCGGCAGCGGTCCGCGGCGGCAGCACCGCGGCGGGTTGACCCGAAAGCGAAGGCGCGGGCGGCAAGCTTCCCGTTGCCGCAGCCGGCAGGACCGGCAGTTCGAGCACCAGCGTCGCATCACCGTCGCGCGGGCCGAGCGACGCGCTGCGGCGCTCGACAGCTGCCAGGATCAGGTCGCCGTCGACGACCGAGCCGACGCGATACGGCCGCGCCGGCTTGCCGTCCACCGCGATCAGTGCCACGCCGCCGTCCTCGACCGCGCCCGACTTCGGCGCAGCCACGCCGACGAGGCGAAAGCGGCTCGATGCCGCGGGCGCCTGCGTCGCGGCTGCTGTCGCGATGGCGCCGAGCAGGCGCGTCAGGTCGGCGCGTGCCGCGAGACTCGCAGCCGCGGGCGCAGCATGTGGCGGCACCGCCAGCGGCGAGGCCAGCAACCGCAGTGCCCAGTACGCGGCGCTCAGCGCGACCACCGCCCAGATCACGAACGCTGACACTCTCGACGGCATGCGGGGATTATGATTCAAAGCCCTCTGCAACCCGGCCGCGAACGTAAGCGGCGGCAACCTCCAGCCATGACCTCCCAGCCCCTGCGAGCGCGGCGCCGGCCGTTGCGCGGCTTCACGTTGATCGAACTGATGGTCGTGCTCGTCATCATCGGCGTGCTCGCGGCCTTGATCGTGCCGAACGTGCTCGACCGCGCCGACGACGCGCGGGTCACGGCGGCGCGCACCGACGTCAACAACCTGATGCAGGCGCTCAAGCTGTACCGCCTCGACAACCAGCGCTATCCGAGCGCCGAGCAGGGGTTGCAGGCGCTGGTCGCCAAGCCGGCGGTCGGCGCGATCCCGGCGAACTGGAAGCCCTATCTCGACAAACTGCCGAACGATCCCTGGGGCCAGCCGTACCAGTACCTGAACCCGGGCGTGAAAGGCGAGATCGATGTCTACAGCTTCGGCGCCGACGGCCAGACCGGCGGCGAAGGCAAGAACGCCGACGTCGGATCCTGGCAGTAGCCGGCCGCGCCGCCGCGGCGTGCCGCGCGGCTTCACGCTGATCGAACTGCTGATCGTCGTCGCGTTGATCGCCATCGCGTCAGGCGTCGCGGCGCTCGCGCTGCGCGACCCGGCAGCGACGCAGCTCGACCAGGAAGCCGTGCGCCTCGCCGCCCTGCTCGAAGGCGCGCGTGCCGAGGCACGCGCCGCCGGCCTGCCCGTTTCGTGGCACGTTGTGCCGGCCGGCGAGGAGGGGCCCGGCGGCTTTCGCTTCGACGGGCTGCCGGGCGAACCGCAGCCGCCCAAGCGCTGGCTGCACGACGGCATGACGGCCGAAGTCGTCGGCGCGCGCGCCGTGCTGCTCGGCCCCGAACCGGTGATCGGCGCGCAGCGCATCGTGCTGCGGCTGGAGCAGCGCCAGCTGGCGCTGGCGACGGACGGCCTTTCGCCGTTCGGCGTCGTCGACGACGCCCCCGCTGTGCGGCCATGATGCGCGCACGGGGCTTCACGCTCATTGAAGTGCTGGTGGCGCTGGCCGTCGTCGCGATCGCGCTCGGCGCCGGCATCCAGGCCGCAGGCGCGCTCACGATGAACGCGCAGCGCCTGGCCGACATGAGCATCGCCCAGTGGTGCGCCGACAACCGGCTCACGGCGCTCAAGCTCGCCGGGCGCGGACGCATTCCCGGCGTCGGCGACACCGAGTTCGCCTGCGAGCAGCTCGGGCGCGTCTTCAAGGGCCGGCTGGTTGCGCGCCCGACGCCGAACCCGAACTTCCGCCGCTTCGACGCGCAGGTGGCCGACGAGGCCGGACAGCCGCTGCTGAGCGTCTCCACCGTGCTGCCGACGAGCTTCTGATCGCCATGAAGCGCGCCCGCCAAGCCGCCGGCTTCACGCTCGTCGAGGTGCTCGTCGCGCTGCTGGTGATGGCCGTCATGGCGGCGATGGCCTGGCAAGGCATCGACGGCATCGCCCGCGCGCGCAGCACCAGCGAAGGCAGCGTCGACCGCACGCTGCGCCTGAACAGCGTGATCGCGCAGTGGGAGCAGGATCTCGAAGCGCTGCACGACACGCACCTCGTCCCGGCGCTGCGCTTCGACGGCAGCAGCCTGCGCATGACGCGGCGCAGCGAGCGCGGCGTGCTCGTCGTCGTATGGTCGCTGCGCGAGCAGGGTTGGCTGCGCTGGACCTCGCCGCCCGTCGTCACCGCCAGCGAACTGCAGGATCAATGGCTGCACGGCCTGCAACTGCTGGCCGGCGACGCGGGCCAGTTGCGCGCGCTGCAGGGCGTGTCGCGCTGGCAGCTCTACTACTACCGCGGCAACGCCTGGACCAATGCCCAATCGAGCGCCGACGCCGCAGGCTCGACCGGCGGCGCCGAATCGCAGGGCCGGGAAATGCTGCCGAGCGGCGTGCGGCTGGTGCTCTCGTTCGCGCCGGGCAGCGGCTTCGATGGCGCGCTGACGCGCGATGTGCAACTGGCGGCGCAGCCATGAGAGCCCCTGCGTCGACACTTGCGCCGCGGGCCGGGCATCGGGCAAGACGCCCCCAACGCGGCGCCGCGCTGCTGACGGCAATGATCATCGTCACGCTGGTGACGACACTGGCCGCCTCGATGGTGTGGCAGCAGTGGCGCGCGGTGCAGGTCGAGACGGCGGAGCGCGCGCGCACGCAGTCGGCGTGGATCCTGTCGGGCGCGCTCGACTGGGCGCGTCTGATCCTGCGCGAAGACGCGCGCACATCGCAGAGCGTCGACCATCTCGGCGAGCCATGGGCCGTGCCGCTGGCCGAGGCGCGCCTGTCGACCTTCCTCGCCGCCGACCGCGAAGCCACCGACGACGCGCCCGAGGCCTTCCTCTCGGGCTGGATCGTCGACGCGCAAGCGCGCTACAACCTGCGCAACCTGGTCGACGACCAGGGCCAGGTGCTGGCCCGGGAGCGCGAGACGCTGCAGCGCCTGTGCGAGATCGCCGGCGTCGCCGACGGCGTGGCGCTGCAGCTGGCCAACGGCTTGCGCGACGCCATTGCCCGCGAGACCGGTCGCCCGGCGCCCGAGACGGCGCCGCTGCTGCCGCGCAGCGTTGCGCAACTCGCCTGGCTCGGCCTCGACGCGGATGCCCTGGCGCGCCTCGCGCCCCACGTCGTGCTGCTGCCCGAGCGCACGCCGCTGAACCTCAACACGGCGGCGCGCGAAGTCGTTTCCGCCGTCGCCGGCGTCGACCTCGGCAATGCGGAGCGGCTGGTGCAGGCGCGCCAGCGCTCGCCTCTGAACTCCGTTGCCGAGGCTGCGACGCAGCTCCAGCTTTCTTCGCTTCGCGAGCTCCAGTCGCGCGCCGGCACGGCGACTCGCTACTTCGAGGTCCACGGCCGCCTGCGGCTCGCCGACCGCGTGCTCGAACAACGCTCGCTGCTGCGCCGGGACAATCTCGTCGTCACCCCGCTGCGACGCGAGCGGAGCAGCCTGCAGGCCGCCGGCTGACCGCCGATGCTGCGGAACTGATGCGACGACACCTTGTAAGTCTTTGATTCCACGGACCTCGCATTTGCCCAGACCCGCCATTGACGGTAGGCTCGCTTTCCCATGTCGACCCTCGTAGTCCTCATTCCCCCGCGCTCCCGATTGCAGGCCCGCACGGCCGCCGGTGAAGGCGCGGCGCATGGCGCAGGCGTCGACTTCGAATGGGTGCTGAGCGGCGACGGCTTCGCGATCGACAAGCAGGGCCGCAGCCCTGCGTCGCTGCTGCCGCGCGCCGCAACGGTCGTCGTCGCGCTGGCCGACGCCGATGTCTCCTGGCACCGCATCACGCTGCCGCGCGCGCCGGCGGCGCGGCTGCGCGCCGCGCTCGGCGGCGTGCTCGAAGAGGCGCTGCTCGACGAGCCGGGCGACGTTCATCTGGCCGTCGCGCCGCGGGCCGCCGCGGGCCAACCGGCCTGGATCGCCGCCGCGCACCGGCCTTGGCTCGCCGGCCATCTCGGCGCGCTCGAACGCGCCAAGGTGTTCGTCGACCGCGTCGTGCCGCTGTCGTGGCCCGACGAGCCGCCGTGCGGCCACTTCGACGCCGAAGCCGACACCCCGGCCGATGGTGCCGCCGCCCTGACTCTGACCTGGACACACCCCGACGGCGTCGCGACGCTGCGCCTGCAGGGCGGCCTTGCGCGTGCGCTGCTGCCCGACCCGATGCCCGACGGCGTGCGCTGGAGCGCGTCGCCCGCCGCGGCTGCCGCAGCCGAGCAATGGCTCGGCGGCGCGCCGCTGCCCGTGATGACGCCGCTGATGCGCGCGCTGCAGGCCACGCGCACGCACTGGAACCTGCTGCAGTTCGACCTCAAGCCGCGCCACCGCGGCGCGCGTGCGCTGCGCGACGTCGGCCGCCTCGTGATGGCGCCGGCCTGGCGCCCGGTACGCTGGGGCTTTGCCGCGCTGGCGGCGCTGCACGTCGTCGGCCTCAACCTCGCGGCCTGGCAGCAGCGCGCCGAGATCGAGCAGCGCCAGGCCGCGATGACGAGCCTGTTGCGCGCCACCTACCCGCAGGTGCGCGCCGTGCTCGACGCGCCGGTGCAGATGCAGCGCGAGACGGATGCGTTGCGCGCCGCCGCCGGCCGCGCCGGCGAGACCGACCTTGAGCCCCTGCTCGGTGCCGCCGCGCTCGCCTGGCCGGCCGAGCGGCCAGCCGTCGACAGCCTGCGCTACGAACCCGGCCGCCTGACGCTGGCCGCCGCCGGCTGGGGCAACCAGGAAGTCGAGCAGTTCCGCAGCCGCCTGCGCCCCGCGGGCTGGCAGGTCGAGAGCACGGAAGGCCGATTGATCGTCACGCGAGCACGCCATGAACGGTGAACGCCTCGCGATGCCGGCGGCGCTGGCCGGCGCCCGCGCGCAGTGGCGCGAGCGCTGGCGTGCCTTCGCGCCGCGCGAACGCCGCGCCCTCGGCGTCGCTGCCGTGCTGCTCGGCGTGCTCGTCGTCTGGTGGGTCGCGGTGCAGCCGGCGTGGCGCACGCTGCGCAGCGCGCCGGCGCAGCGCGACGCGCTCGACCTGCAACTGCAGCAGATGCAGCGCCTCGCCGCCGAGACGCGCGAGTTGCGCGCAACGCCGCCGGTCGCGCCGGCGCAGGCCGCCGCGGCACTGCGCAGCGCGACGGGAGCGCTCGGCGACCGCGCCCGACTCACGCTGCAAGGCGAGCGTGCCGTCGTCGCGCTGACCGGCGTCACCGGCGAACGACTCGCCGCCTGGCTCGCCGAAGCGCGCAGCGCGGCGCGCGCCCGCCCGGTCGAGGCGCAGCTCACGCGCGGCCCGCAGGGCTACAGCGGCAACGTCGTCCTGACCCTCGGGGGGGCACCTTGATCGCCGGCGCGCGCAGGCGCGCGGCGGCGCCTCGGCGCTGGCACCCGACGGCCACCGGCTGGTCGGAGTCGACGCTCGCCGAGCAGGCCTGGGTGGCGACGCGCCATGCCGCCACGCGCTGGGCGCTGTGGGGCGCGGCACTCGGGCTGCTGCTCGGCCTGGTGCTGTTCGCACCCGCGGCCTGGCTCGCTTCGGCGCTGCAGTCGGCCAGCGGCGAGAGGCTGCTGCTGGCCGATGCGCGCGGCACCATCTGGTCGGGCAGCGCCGTCGTCGTGCTGACCGGCGGCCCGGGCAGCCGCGATGCGACGACGCTGCCGGGCCGCCTGCAGTGGCAACTCGGCTGGCGCGGCCGCGGTCCGGAGCTGCGCCTGGCCCAGCCCTGCTGCCTCAATGGCACGATCCCGGTCGCACTGCAGCCGGGCTTCGGGCGCTTCGGCGCGACGCTCGCCGCGCCGCCCGGCGGCTGGATCGGCCAGTGGCCGGCCAGTCTGCTCAGCGGACTGGGCACGCCATGGAACACGCTGCAACTCAGCGGCACGGTGCGACTCACCTCGCCGGGGCTGGCGATCGAATCGGTACAGGGTCGCTGGCGCTTCGGCGGCCGGCTCGATGTCGAGTTGAACACCGTATCGTCCCGGCTGGCGACGATCGATCCGCTCGGCAGCTACCGCCTGACAATCGCCGGCGACGCCGCCAATCCCGGCGTCTCGCAGCTCACGCTGACGACCGTCGACGGCGCGCTGCAGCTCTCGGGCAGCGGCAGCTGGGGGCCCGCGGGCGTGCGCTTTCGCGGCGAAGCCGCTGCGGCAGCAGGCAGCGAGGCGGCGCTGAACAACCTGCTCAACATCATCGGGCGGCGCAGCGGCGCGCGCTCCGTCATCTCGATCGGATAGGCCATGATCCAGCGCACTCCCATCCCGCCACGGCGGCGTCCGCGCGCCACGCCGCTGGCCGCAGCTCTGCTGGCCGCAACCCTGGCGCTGGCGCCAGGCCCCGGCGCCTGGGCGCAAGCGACCGGGCGCAGCCCGGCTACGAAAGCGCGCACTCCCGTCACGCTGAATTTCGTCAACGCCGAGATCGAGGCCGTGTCGCGCGCGATGGGCGCGATGCTCGACCGGCAGATCCTCGTCGATCCACGGGTCAAGGGCACCATCACGCTCTACAGCGAGCAGCCGATCACGCCGCGCGAGGCCTACCTGAACTACCTCGGCGCGCTGCGCGGCCTGGGCTACACCGTGGTCGAGTCGGGCGGGCTGCTCAAGGTCGTGCCCGAAGCCGATGCCAAACTGCAGACGGGGACCGTGTCGATCGGCAGCGTCGCGCGCAGCGGCGACCAGGTCATCACGCAGGTGTTTCGCCTCAACCACGAGAACGCCAACGCGCTGGTCGCCGTGCTGCGCCCGCTCATCAGCCCGAACAACACGATCAACGCCAACGCCGGCAACAACACACTGGTGATCACCGACTACGCCGACAACCTGCAGCGCCTGGCCAAGATCATCGCGGCCATGGACACGCCGGCCGGCAGCGACGTCGAAGTGTTCACGCTCAAGCACGGCATCGCGTCCGATCTGGCCCCGGTGCTGCAGCGCCTGGCCGAGCCGACGCAGGCAACCGGCGCGCAACCGGCGCCGGGCCAGGCGGCGGTGTCGATCCTCGTCGACTCGCGCAGCAACGCGCTGATCGTGCGCACACCCAATCCCTCGCGCATGGCGACGGTGCGCGCACTGATCGACAAGCTCGACCGGCCGACGCAGACGGCGGGACCGGCGGGCAACATCTACGTCGTCTATCTCAAGAACGCCGACGCCGTGAAGCTCGCCGCCGTGCTGCGCGCCGCCTATGGCGCCAACACCGGCACCGCCGGCGGCGCGACGACCACCGGCGCGACGACGACGCAGGCCACGACGACGCCTGCCATGACCAGCCCGCTCGGCGGCGCGGCGACCAGCGGCGCATCGAGCGCGGCGACCACGCCGGTCGCCGCGTCGCAGGGTCCGTCGACCGGCGGCTTCATCCAGGCCGACCCGTCGACCAATTCGCTGATCATCACAGCGCCCGAGCCGGCCTACCGCCAGCTGCGCGCCGTCATCGACCAGCTCGACTCGCGGCGCGCGCAGGTCTACATCGAGTCGATGATCGTCAAGGTAGACGCCAACAAGGCGGCCGAGTTCGGTTTCCAGTGGCAGCACCTGTTCGGCAACACGAACGACCGCACCGTGCTCGGCGCCGGCACCAACTTCGCGGGCAGCGGCAACATCATCGACCTGTCGATCGCCACTGCCGGCGGCGTCTCCGGCGTGGCCGGCGCGCGCGCCGCCGTGCCCGGCGGCCTGAACATCGGCGTGCTGCGCAAGGTCAACGACTTCTTCACCCTCGGCGCGCTGGCCAAGTTCCTGGAGAGCAACACCGGGGCCAACGTGCTCTCGACGCCGAACCTGGTCTCGCTCGACAACGAAGAGGCCAAGATCGTGATCGGGCAGAACGTGCCCTTCATCACCGGCTCGTTCACCAACACCGGCGCCTCGGGCAGCACCGTCAACCCGTTCCAGACCATCGAGCGCAAGGATGTGGGCCTGACGCTGCGCGTCAAGCCGCAGATCGGCGAGAGCGGCACGGTGCGCATGACGATCTACCAGGAGAACTCGAGCGTGGTGCCGAGCACCAACTCCAGCACCGCCGGTCCGACCACCGACAAGAGCGCAATCGAGACCACCGTCGTCGTCGACGACGGCCAGATCATGGTGCTCGGCGGCCTGCTCAAGGACGAGTTCACCGACGGCACCGACAAAGTGCCGGGGCTCGGCGACATCCCGCTCGTCGGCAACCTGTTCAAGAGCGAGAACCGCACGCGCGTGAAGACCAACCTGATGGTGTTCCTGCGTCCCGTCGTCATGCGCACGCAGGCCGCCGCCGACACGCTGACGCTCGACCGCTACGACGCAATCCGCGCCCAGCAGCAGACGGCGCAGCCGCGCAACAGTGTGCTGGTGCCGATCAATCAGGCGCCCGTGCTGCCGCCGATCGAGCGCCCCGCTGCGCAGCCGAGCGCGCTGCAGCCGGGCTACGTCGTGCCCGGAGCCGCCGTGCCGGCACCCGGCGCGCCGACCGTCGCGCCGCCCGCCGCGCCGGCGGCGAACTGAGGCCGCGACGATGGGCGCCCGTCACCCGCTCCCCTACGCCTGGGCGAAAGCGCACACGCTGCTGCTGGAAGACGACGGCGAGCAGCTCGTGCTGTGGGCCGACGAGCGCACGCCGCTGGCGGCGCTGTCGGAAGTGCTGCGCGTCTATGCGGTCGACGCGCTCGAACGCGAGCCGGCCGCCAGCCTGCAGCAGCGCATCGCGACGGTCTACGCCGGTGCCGGCTCGAGCGCCGCGACGGTGATCGGCGAGGTGGAAAGCGCTGTCGACCTGTCGCGCATGATGCAGGAGCTGCCGGCGATCGAGGACCTGCTGGAGGCGTCGAACGACGCGCCGATCATCCGCATGCTCAATGCGCTCTTGACGCAGGCGGCGCACGACGGCGCGAGCGACATCCACATCGAGCCCTACGAGCGCTCGAGCGCGGTGCGCTTTCGCGTCGACGGCACGCTGCGCGAAGTGGTGCAGCCCAACCGCGCGCTGCACGCCGCGCTGATCTCGCGCCTGAAGATCATGGCCGAGCTCGATATCGCCGAGAAGCGGCTGCCGCAGGACGGCCGCATCAGCCTGCGCATCGGCGGCCGCGCGATCGACGTGCGCGTCTCGACGCTGCCCTCGGCGCACGGCGAGCGCGCCGTGCTGCGCCTGCTCGACAAGTCGGAGTCGAAGTTCTCGCTCGAAGGCCTGGGCATGAGCGGCGACGTGCTCGCGAACTTCCACCGCCTGATCCAGCAGCCGCACGGCATCGTCCTCGTCACCGGGCCGACCGGTTCGGGCAAGACGACGACGCTGTACGCCTCGCTGGCGCGCGTCGACACCGACACGACGAACGTGCTCACGGTCGAGGATCCGATCGAGTACGAACTGCCCGGCATCGGCCAGACGCAGGTCAACGCCAAGATCGAACTGACCTTCGCCAAGGCGCTGCGCGCGATCCTGCGCCAGGACCCGGATGTCATCATGATCGGCGAGATCCGCGACTACGAGACCGCGCAGATCGCGATCCAGGCCTCGCTGACCGGCCACCTCGTGCTCGCCACGCTGCACACCAACGACGCGCCGAGCGCCGTAACGCGGCTCACCGACATGGGCGTCGAGCCGTTCCTGCTCAGCTCGTCGCTGCTCGGCGTGCTGGCGCAGCGTCTGGTGCGCAAGCTCTGCCCCGCCTGCAAGCGCGGTGACGATCGCGGGCGTTATCACCCCGTCGGCTGCGCCGAGTGCGGCATGAGCGGCTACAAGGGCCGCACCGGCGTCTACGAGCTGATGGTCGCCGACGACAAGGTGCGCGCGCTGATCCACGGCCGCGCCGCCGAGTCGCAGCTCTTCGTCGCCGCCGAGGCCGCCGGCCTGCGCTCGATGCGCGAAGACGGCCAGCGACTCGTCGAGGAAGGCGTCACGTCACCCGAGGAAGTGATGCGCGTCACCCGCGAATGACATGGCGACCCCCAAGCTTGTGCCTTCGGCCCTTCGCCACCCCCAGGCCCCGCAAGGGGCCACTGCGCGGCCCTCGGGGCTCGGCCCGGCTTCGGGCGGCCGGGCGCCGGGCCGGTAGCTCGATGCCGGCCTATCGTTTCGAGGCTCTCGACGCCGCCGGCAAGGCGTCGACCGGCCTGCTCGAAGCCGACAACGCGAAGGCTGCGCGCTCGCAGCTGCGGGCGCAGTCGCTGGTGCCGCTGGCGGTCACGCAGGTCGCTTCGGGCGCGGCGGCGCCGAGCGGCCTGAAGCTCTCGCGCCGCGTGTTCGGCACGACGGGGCTGGCTGTCTGGACGCGCCAGCTCGCCGGGCTGGTCGGCTCGGGGCTGCCGCTCGAGCGCGCGCTGACGGCGCTCGCCGACGAGGCCGAAGACCCGCGCCAGCGCGAGCTCGTCGCGCACCTGCGCAGCGAAGTCAACGCCGGATCGCCGTTCGCGCGCGCGCTGGCCGGCGCGCCGCGCGAGTTCGACGACGTCTATCGCGCCGTCGTTGCGGCGGGCGAGCAGAGCGGCGCGCTCGGCACCGTGCTCGAACGCCTGGCCGACGACCTCGAAGAGCGCCAGGCGCTGCGCGCCAAGCTGATCGGCGCGGCGCTCTATCCGGCGATCGTGTCGCTGATCGCGATCGTGATCGTCGTCTTCCTCGTCACCTATGTCGTGCCGCAGGTGGCTTCGGTGTTCGCGAGTTCCAAACGCGCGCTGCCGTTCCTCACCTCGGCCATGCTCGCCATCAGCGCCTTCCTGCGCTCGTGGGGCTGGGCCATCGTCGTCGCCGGCGCCGCCGGCGGCGCGCTGCTGGCCTGGTCGCTGCGCAACGAGGCGTTCCGCGAACGCTTCGACGCCGGCTGGCTGAGCCTGCCGCTCGTCGGCCGGCTCGCGCGCGGCTACAACGCGGCGCGCTTCTCGGGCACGCTGGCGATGCTGGCCGGCGCCGGCGTGCCGATCCTCAAGGCGCTGCAGGCGGCGGCCGAGACGCTGTCCAACCGCGCCATGCGCGCCGATGCGATGGACGCGCTGGTGCAGGTGCGCGAGGGCGCGCCGCTCGCGTCGGCGCTGGCCGGCAAGAAGCGCTTCCCGGGGCTGCTGGCGATGTTCGCGCGGCTCGGCGAGCAGACCGGCCGGCTGCCGCAGATGCTCGAACGCGCCGCGCGCCAGCTCGGCACCGAGGTGCAGCGCCGCGCGCTGCAGATGGCGACGATTCTCGAGCCGCTGCTGATCGTGGCCATGGGCCTGGTCGTGATGCTGATCGTGCTGGCCGTGCTGATGCCGATCATCCAGCTCAACACCTGGGTGAAGTAAGTCACGGCGCGGGTGCGCCGCACCGCGAATCCGGCACGCAACGTGCTGGCACATGCCGACAACAGTACGTCCATCCCCGCGTTTTTCCGGAGTTCGGCGCAGTCCGGGGTTTGCTGCAATGGTTGCGGGCGCACTCGAATCGGAGGTGGATCGAATGGGTGCTTCGAGCGAACTGGTGACGGTGCCGCCCGGCGGCATCCCGATCGCGCACATGCGCAGCGTATTCCGCGTCGGCGACGTTGAGCGGCGCCTCGACAAGCTGCCGGGCAAGGAGCACGAGAACCTGCGCCAGACCTACGAGCGCATGCTCGAGAAGGGCCCCGAGCGCTTCCAGGTCAAGCCCTCGGGCCTGCCCGCGATGGAGCACCTCTACGACGACCTGCCGAACTTTCACGCCGTGCTCGACGACGTGCGGCGCCAGCTCGCGCTGTGCCACGACAGCCGCGATGCGCTCGAGATCACACCGATGCTGCTGCTCGGGCCGCCCGGCGTCGGCAAGACGCATTTCGCGCGCGCCGTCGCGCACCTGCTCGGCACGGGCCTCGGCTTCGTATCGATGAGCTCGCTGACTGCCGGCTGGGTGCTGTCGGGAGCGTCGAGCCAATGGAAGGGCGCGCGCCCCGGCAAGGTGTTCGAGACGCTGGTCGAAGGCCAGTACGCCAACCCCGTGATGGTCGTCGACGAAATCGACAAGGCCGGCGGCGAACATGCCTACGACCCGCTCGGCGCCCTCTACAGCCTGCTCGAACACGAGACCGCGGGCAGCTTCACCGACGAATACGCCGAGGTGCCGATCGACGCCAGCCAGGTGATCTGGGTCGCGACCGCCAACGACGAACGCTCGATCCCCGAGCCGATCGTCAACCGCATGAACGTCTACGAGATCCTGGCACCCGACCGCGATGCCGCGCGCCACATCGCGGCGCGGCTCTACCAGGGCATCCGCGCCGCCCACGACTGGGGCGAGCTCTTCGGCCCCGAGCCGGCGGCCGACGTGCTGGACCGCATGAGCGAGATGGCACCGCGCGAAATGCGCCGCGCCTGGATGATGGCCTTCGGCAACGCCAAGCTCGCCCGCCGCGACAGCGTCGAGGTCGCCGACCTGCCCGACTTGGGGCCGAAGAAGGCCGCGATCGGCTTCGTGCAGTAGGCGAACTTCACCGCAGCAGCGCGCCGACGCGCGCGAGCAGTTCCTCCTTGGTGAACGGCTTGTCGAGCGCGGCGCACTGCGCCGTGCGCAGGAACTCGCGCACGTCGGGCGAGAGCGTGTCGCCGGTGACGAACAGCATGCGGCGCGCCAGCGCCGGATGGCGCCGCGACACCTCGTCCCACAGCGCCGCACCGTCGACGCCCGGCATGCGCAGGTCGGACACGATGGCGTCGAAGCGCGCCGTGTCGAGCAGCTCGAGCGCCACTTCGCCCGCCTCGGCCGTCGCGACGTCGTAGCCCGCACTCTCGAGCATGTCGCGCATCAGGTCGGAGAGTTCGGCCTCGTCGTCGACGACGAGCACGCGCGCCGTCGACGGAGCGTCGTCTTCGGGAACCGACGCGTCCTCCGCTGCAGCCGGTTCGGCGCCGCTCACCGGCAGCACGAGGCGAAACGACGCGCCCCGGTCGAACGCTTCCAGCGTCAAGTCGCCGCCGTGCTCGCGCGCCACCGAGCGCGACACCGACAAGCCGAGGCCCGTGCCCGCGCCTTCGTCCTTGGTCGTGAAGAACGGCTCGAAGATCGCGTCGTGCAGCGCAGGTGCGACGCCGGGACCGTTGTCGGCCACGCGCAGCCAGACGCGAGGCTCGC
Source organism: uncultured Burkholderiaceae bacterium (assembly GCA_964371405.1). GTDB lineage: Bacteria > Pseudomonadota > Gammaproteobacteria > Burkholderiales > Burkholderiaceae_C > JAMHWF01. The sequence goes on along the minus strand of CAYJLV010000033.1, from coordinate 6,599 downwards.
GACCCGCGCTCGACGCGTCGACGCCCGTCTGCACGCGCACGCGGCGCGCGCCGTCGGCGCTCGCGAGTTCCTGCTGTGCATTGACGAGCAGATTCATCACGATCTGCCCGAGCTGGTCGGGGTCTGCATCGACGGACGGCAGCCCGTCGGCCAAATCGAGCTGGAGCTCGATGCCGTGCGTGCGAAATCCATAGTGCAGCAGATCGGCCGCTGCACGCACCAGCTCGTTCAGCGCCACGCGCCGGCGCTGCGCCGGCCGACTGCGCGCCATGTCGAGAAAGGTGCGCACGATGCGCCCGCAGCGCTCGGCGGCCTCGCGAATGCGCTGCGCATCGGAGCGCAGCGCCGGCGCGTCCTGGCACTTCTCCTCGAGCAGGCTGGCGCGCCCCATCACGATGGCCAGCGGGTTGTTCAGCTCATGGGCCACGCCGGCGAGCAGGCTGCCCATCGCGGCGAGCTTCTCGCTCTGGCGCAGCGCCTCGCGCTGCCGCTCGATCTCTCGCGCCGCGGTATGGCGCTCGGTCAGGTCGAACAAGGACGCCGTGAAGTGCGTCTCGCCGTTGACCTCGGTGCGCCACAGCACGATCTCGACCGGAAACTCGCTGCCGTCGGCGCGCAGCGCGTGCAGCTCGAGTCTCTTGCCGGAGATCCGCGGTGCGCCGCCGGCGCGCATGCGCCCCATCGCCGCCTCGTGCGCGTCGCGGTAGCGCGGCGGCACGATGACGTCGCCGACGTTGCGGCCGACCACCTCGGCGAGAGCGCGGCCGAACATCGCTTCGGCCGCCGGATTGAACTCGACGATGCGTCCGTCGGCGTCGCTCGACACCAGCGCGGCCAGCGCGTGGTCGACGATCGACGCCTTCAGGGCCTCGGAGCGCTGTTCGCGCGCCGCCGCTTCGCGCCACGCGGCGAAGGTATCGCGCGTCAGCCACATCCAGGGCCGCCACGGCGTTGGCACGCGCGGCTCGGGCACGTCGCTGCGTTGCGCGAGCCGCTGGAGATAGTCGACCAGGCGCAGCGCGGGCGCGGTGAAGCCCAGCCACAGCACGACCATCCCAGCGCCGAACAGCAGCAGCAGCGACGCCACGGTCACGAGATACGGCGCCAGGCGCGCGAGCAGCGCGCCTTCGAGCGCGGCGGCGTCGACATAGCCGCGCAGCACCCAGGGGGCGCCGCCGATGGCGCGCGCCGTCACGATGAAACGCCCGTCCGGCACGGCGAGCTCGGAGCTGCGCGCCTCCTCGAGCATCGCCGGCCGGATCGACGGCGGGCCGTCGGCCGAAGCCAGCGGTCCGGGCGGCTGGCGCGTCCCGGTCGCGTCGGCGACCACGCCGCCGTCGTCCCACCGCAGCCAGATGCGGCGTGAGCCGCCCGACGCGAGCAGCCGCTGCAGCAGCTCGACGCGCACGTCGAGCGCCACGCGTCCGCGGAATCGCTCGTGCTGCACGGCCGTCGACAGGGTGACCCACCCGGCGCCGCGCGCATCGCGCCAGGGCCGCCAATCGATCGCGCCGATCCCGCTGCCCAGCGCGATTCCCGCACCGCGCCCGAGCTTGCTGTGAAGCTCGGCCAGCGTCGCTGCGTCGTAGGTTCGAAGCAGCTCGGCGCTGTGCTCCCACGGATACATCCAGATTTCGTCCTGCGCGTCACCGACGAAGTAGGCCCGCTCGAACAGGCGTTCGTGGGCCTGACTGAGGAAGGCCTGTTCGCCGAATGCCGCGGCGCGGCGCACCATCGATTCGAACGCATCGGAGTCGCCCGTCGCGTCGGCGACGATCACCTGGCTGGCCCGGTCGCGCAGCAGGGCGGGCATCGCGTCGAGCGTGTGGCCGCCGTCGACGCGGCCTTCGCGCAGCAGCGCAGCGTCGATCAGCGTCGCGGACTCGATGCCGAGGTCGCCGCGCGCCAGGTCGCGCAGGCGCAGCAGATCGTTGCCCAGGCTGCGCAGCACGGGCTCGATGCGCTGCACGCGCCGCTCGACGGATTGCGCCGCCTCGCGCAACAGGATCTCGCGGTGCGTCTCGTACTGCTGCTCCGCGAGATAGGCCGCCGCAACAAGCACCGGCAGCACCAGCGCCAGCACGAGCCACGCGAAGCGGCGCCGCAGCTCGACCAGCGCCTGCGGCGCGACCGGCTGCGGCTCGGTCATCCGGCGCCGTCCGCCGGCGCTGCCGCCGGCACGTAGACGTAGCCGACGTTGCGCACTGTGCGGATCACCTCGGGCTTGTCGGGGTTGCGCTCGATCTTGCGGCGCAGCCGCATCACGCGCAGGTCGATCGAGCGGTCGAACACGTCCCAGCCGCGGTTGTGGGCCTGCTCCATGATCTGGTCGCGGCTGAGCGGCCGGTTCGGATGGCGCGCAAACAGCGCAAGCAGGTCGAACTCGGCGGCGCTGATCTCGATGTCGTGGCCGTCGGCGGCGAGCAGCCGGCGCTCGTCCAGATCGAGCCGGCACGCACCGAACGGCACGCGGCCGCCCGACGGCGCGCCCGTCGCGGCCTTGGGTGCCGCCTGCGCAGCGGGCACCGGCGCGCGCAGCCGGCGCAGCACGGCGCGCACGCGCGCGAGCAACTCGCGCGGCTCGAACGGTTTGGGCACGTACTCGTCGGCGCCGAGCTCGAGGCCGATCACGCGGTCGACCGACTCGCCGACGGTCGTCAACATCACCACGCCGACGCTCGGATGCGCATCGCGCAGCCAGCGCGCCAGCGACAATCCGTTTTCGCCGGGCATGTTGATGTCGAGAATCGCCAGATCGGGCGGCGCCCCGGCAATGAGAGCCCGCGCGGCGGCGGCGTCGGGCGCCTCGCGCACCACGATGCCGTGGCGAGCGAAGTACTCGACGAGCAGCGAACGCAGCTCGGGTTCGTCGTCCACCACGAGCACAACCGGCTCGGTCGTCGCGTCGCCGTGCGGCATGAGGCCCGCTCCTCGATCCGGGTTGGTCCGGGTGCGATCATATCGACCCGCCTCGCCGGCGCGCAGTCCGTCGGCCAGCCAGCGCAGCGGGGAGTGGGCGTCGGTCGCCATGCGCGCGACGGGCTCAGGCGCTGCGGTTTGCGTCGTCCAGGTCCTCCGGGAACGCCTCGCTGCGGAACACGACGGGCGCGGTGCAGGCGAAGGCCTGCGGCCGGCCCAGGCGCGGGCGCGCATCGCGTCGCGCCGCCTGCGACGCCGGCCCGAGGGCGCGACGCAGCACGCGCTGCAGGGTGGCCATCAGGGCGGTCATGGGTCGTTCTCCTCGCTCGTGCGGATCGCCGCACTGTGGCAAGCGCAGGTTTCGGCCGCGCTTCGCGCAGGCGCCGCGATTGTTTCGTTTGTTGCGCGGCGCGCCCGTATCATCGATCGCATGCCCGTCTCGCTCGCCGGCCAGCTCGTCGTCGCCATCTCGTCGCGCGCGCTGTTCGACTTCGAGGAGGAGAACCGTATCTTCGAGGCGAGCGACGACCGCGCCTACATGCAGCTTCAGCTGCAGCGGCTCGACGAGCGCGCCGCGCCGGGCTGCGCGTTCTCGCTGGTCAACAAGCTGCTGGCCTTCAACGAGGTCGCCCCGAAGGTCGAAGTCGTGATCCTGTCGCGCAACGATCCGGTCTCGGGCATGCGCGTGTTCCGCTCGGCCCAGCACTATGGGCTGCCGATCCAGCGCGGCGTGTTCACCCGCGGACAGTCGCCGTGGCGATACCTGCGCCCGCTGGCCGCCAACCTGTTCCTGTCGGCCAACGAGGCCGACGTGCGCTCCGCGCTCGAGGCCGGCGTGCCGGCTGCGCGCGTCTACCCGCAGTCGGCGCGCGCGTCGAGCGCGCACCCCGATGAGGTGCGCATCGCCTTCGACGGCGACGCCGTGCTGTTCTCCGACGAAGCCGAGCGCGTGTTTCGCCAGGCCGGGCTCGACGCCTTCCAGGCACACGAGCGCGAGCAGGCGCTGCATCCGCTGGCCGCCGGGCCGTTCAAGCCGCTGCTCGAGGCGCTGCACCGCCTGCAGCGCGAGCCGGCGCGCACGATGCGCATCCGCACCGCGCTCGTCACGGCGCGCAGCGCACCGGCGCATGAGCGCGCGATCCGCACGCTGATGGACTGGCAGATCGAAGTCGACGAGGCCATGTTCCTCGGCGGCCTGCCCAAGGGCGAGTTCCTGCGCGAGTTCGAACCCGACTTCTTCTTCGACGACCAGACGGGCCACATCGAGAACGCGGCGACGCATGTGCCCTCGGGTCACGTCGCCGGCGGCATCGCCAATCCGGCGTGATGCCGCTGCGCGGCGTCAGTGGCGCCGCAGCGCGTCGAGGTCGATCACGCGCACGCCGCCGTACTCGATGCGGATGCAGCCGCGCTGCTGCAGCGTATGCAGCGACTCGTTGACGCGCTGGCGCGACAGGCCGACGAGGTAGCCGAGTTCCTGCTGCGTGATGCGCAGCAGGCTGCCGACGCCGGGGTAGAGGATCGGGTGGAACAGCGCCGCCAGGCTGCGGGCGACGCGCTCGTCGGGGTCGGCGAGTCGGTCGATCTCGCGCGCCGCGATGAACTGGCCGAGCCGCTCGTTGAGTTGCTGCAGTACGAAGCGGTTGAACGGGATGCTGCGCCCGATGAGCCAGTGAAAAGTCTCGACGCCGACCCCTGCCACGACGCTGCGGCGCAGCGCCTGAATGTTGTAGCGGTAGTCCTCGCGCTTGAGCACGGTGCCCTCGCCGAACCAGCCTCCGGGCGGCACGCCGGTGAAGGTGATCGGGATGCCCTGTGCCGTGTCGTTGCTCATCTTGAGCAACCCGTCGACGACGCCGAACCAGAACGTCGCCGGTCGCCCGAGGCGGCACAGCAGCTCTCCGGGTTCGACCTGCACCGCCTTCAGGTCGACGACGGCTCGCTCACGCTCGTCCTGCTGCAGCGTGCGCAGCCACGGCACGCCGTCGAGTTCCTCGGCAGTCAGCGCGCGGGCTCGCGCGACCAACGGCAGCGAGGCGGCAGCGGCTTCGATCGGCAAGGCCGTCATGGCGTTCGCGGGAAACACCCCAGAGGGCTGACCCTAGGATTGTCGGCAGAACGACATCGCGGCGTCAAACTCTTGCCTACATTGGCGTCGTCAACAGCGCATACGAGCCCAAGGAAACCCCTGCAGTGCCCACGACGTTCCCGCGCCTGATGCTCGATCATGCGGCCCGAAGGCCGCACGACGCCGCCGTGCGCGAGAAGCAGTTCGGCATCTGGCAGACGCTGACCTGGTCGCAGCTCGCACTGCTGGTGCGCCAACTGGCCTGCGGCTTCGCGCAGGCCGGCGTGCAGCGCGGCTCGCATGTCGTCGTCGTCGGCGAGAACCGGCCGCGGCTCTACGCCTCGATGCTGGCTGCGCAATCGCTCGGCGCGATCGCCGTGCCGCTGTACCAGGACGCCGCCGCCGCCGAGTTCGCGTTCCCGATCCGCAATGCCGACGTCGCCTGCGCCATCGTCGAGGACCAGGAGCAGGTCGACAAGATGCTCGAGCTGCGCCCGCAATGCCCGACGCTGGCGCATATCTGGTACGACGATGCGCGCGGCCTGCGCAACTATCGCGACGCCGGGCTGGTCGCGCTCGACACGATCGTCGAAGCCGGCCGCCGCTACGACGCCGAGCACCCCGGCTTCTACGAACAGCAGATCGATCAGGGCCGGCCCGACGACGTGGCGGCGCTTTTCTTCACTTCCGGAACGACGGGCGATCCCAAGGGCGTCGTGCACACGCACGCCACGCTGATCGACCGCGCGCAGGCCGGCGCGCGCTTCGACCGCCTGACCGAACACGAGGAGGTGCTCGCCTACCTGCCGCCGGCCTGGATCGGCCAGAACATCTTCAGCTTCGCGCAGTGGCTGGCCTGCGGCTACGTCGTCAACTGCCCCGAGTCGGCCGACACGGTGATGATCGACCTGAAGGAAGTCGGCCCGACCTACTACTTCGCACCGCCGCGCATCTTCGAGGGCCTGCTGACGACGGTGACGATCCGCATGGAAGACGCCAGCGCCGTCAAGCGCTGGCTGTACCGCCACTGCATGGATCTGGCGCGGCGCGTCGGGCCGGCCCTGCTCGATCGCCACCCCGTCGCGTGGAGCGACCGCCTGCTCTATGCGCTGGGCGACGCGCTGATCTACGGCCCGCTGCGCAACACGCTGGGGCTGTCGCGGGTGCGCGTGGCCTACACCGCCGGCGAGGCGATCGGACCCGACCTGTTCGCCTTCTACCGCGCCATCGGCATCAACTTGAAGCAGCTCTACGGCTCGACCGAGACGGCCGTCTTCGTCTGCCTGCAGCCCGACGACGCGGCGCGCGCCGACACCGTCGGCGTGCCGATCGACGGCGTCGAGCTGAGGGTGCTCGACTCGGGCGAGATCCTGGTGCGCTCGCCCGGGCTGCTCAAGGGTTACTACAAGAACGAGAAGGCGACCGCCGAAGTGCTCGACGCCGACGGCTGGTACCACACCGGCGACGCCGGCTTTCTCGACGCCCATGGGCACCTCAAGATCATCGACCGCGCCAAGGACGTCGGGCGGCTGGCCGGCGGCGCCAACGACGGCGCGATGTTCGCGCCCAAGTACGTCGAGAACAAGCTCAAGTTCTTCCCGTACATCAAGGA
>CAYJLV010000032.1:0-48379 GCA_964371405.1 uncultured Burkholderiaceae bacterium | reverse complement strand
CCGGCACCGGCAACCCGTTCTTCACCACCGACACGGCGGCGGCGCTGCGCGGCGCGGAGATCGGTGCGCAGATCGTGCTCAAGGCGACCAAGGTCGACGGCGTCTACAGCGCCGACCCCAAGAAGGATCCCGAGGCGACGCGCTACACGCGCATCAGCTTCGACGAGGCGATCATCAAGAACCTGCAGGTGCTCGACGCCACGGCGTTCGCGCTGTGCCGCGACCAGAAGCTGCCGATCAAGGTGTTCTCGATCTTCAAGCCCGGCGCACTGCGCCGCGTCGTGATGGGCGAGGACGAAGGCACGCTCGTCCACGTGTGAGCCCGGGGCGGGCGCAGGAGGCTGACATGACCATTGCCGACATCAAGAAGACGGCCGAGCAGAAGATGGCGCGCTCGGTCGATGCGTTCAAGAGCGAGCTGCAGAAGATCCGCACCGGGCGCGCGCACCCTGGCATCCTCGACCAGGTCCACGTCGACTACTACGGCTCGATGGTGCCGATCAGCCAGGTGGCCAATGTGACGCTGCTCGACGCGCGCACGATCGGCGTGCAGCCCTGGGAGAAGGGCATGGGCGCCAAGATCGAGAAGGCGATTCGCGAGTCCGACCTCGGCCTGAACCCGGCGTCGCAGGGCGACCTGCTGCGCGTGCCGATGCCGCCGTTGAACGAGGAGCGGCGCCGCGACCTGACCAAGGTCGTGCGCCACGCCGGCGAGGAGGCGCGCATCGCGGTGCGCAACCTGCGCCGCGACGCCAATGAGCACGCCAAGCGGCTGCTCAAGGACAAGCAGATCAGCGAGGACGAAGAGCGCCGCTCGCTCGACGATCTGCAGAAGCTCACCGACCGCACGATCGCCGAGATCGACAAGCTCGTCGCCGCCAAGGAGTCGGAGATCCTCGCGGTCTGACGGCCTGCGCGCGTTGCTCCTACCGGCGTCATCCAGCGTGAGTTCGAACCCCGCCGTCCCGCGCCACGTCGCGATCGTGATGGACGGCAACGGCCGCTGGGCCAGGAAGCGCTTCCTGCCGCGCTTCTTCGGCCACAAGCAGGGCGTCGACGCGCTGGTGCGCACCGTCGCCTCGTGCGCCGACCGCGGCATCGAGTACATCACCGTGTTCGCGTTCTCGTCGGAGAACTGGAAGCGCCCCGAGGAAGAGGTATCGGGCCTGATGGGGCTGGTGCTCGTCGCCGTCTCGAAGTATCTGACCAAGCTCGCCGGCGAGGGCGTGCGCATCCGCATCGTCGGCGACCGCTCGGCCGTCTCGGACAAGGTGCGCGAGGCCTGGGTCCAGGCCGAGACGGCGACCGAGCACAACACGCGCATCACACTGTCGGTGGCGTTCAACTACGGCGGCCGCTGGGACATCGTGCAGGCCTGCCGACGCGCGATCGCCGACGGCCTGCGGCCCGACGAGATCGACGAGGCCGCGCTGTCGCGCTGCATGGCGATGAACTATGCGCCCGACCCCGACCTGTTCATCCGCACCGGCGGCGAGATGCGCGTCAGCAACTTCCTGCTGTGGCAGGTCGCCTACGCAGAGCTGTACTTCACGCCCTGCCTGTGGCCCGAGTTCGGCGTCGAAGAACTCGACGCGGCGCTCGCCGCCTATGCGCGCCGCGACCGCCGCTTCGGCGGCGTGAAGGCCGACGATGCCGTCGTTTCGGGCGAGGCCTGAGCGGTGCTCGCACAGCGTATCGTCACTGCGATCGTGCTGCTCGCGCTGCTCGTGCCGGCGCTGCTCGCCCAGAGCCCGTGGCCGTTCGCGCTGCTCACGCTCGCGATGATCGCCGCTGCCGGCTGGGAGTGGGGTCGTCTCAACGGCGCCGGCGGCGCGTTGTCGCTCATGCTCGGCGCGCTCGTCGCCGCGGCCTGCGGCGCGATGCTTGCCGCGGGGCGGATCGCCGACGCTCCGGTCCGCCTGTGGTGGACCGCGCTCGTCGTCTGGGTGATCGGCGGCGCGCTGCTGCTGCGTCTGCTGCCCGCAGGCTGGGCGGCGCTGCCGCAGGCGCTGCGTCTGGCCGTCGGTCCTCTGCTGCTGTGGGCGGCGTGGCTGGCGCTGGCGCATGCGAAGACCATCGGCGTCAACTTCATCCTGTCGGTGATGTGCCTGGTGTGGGTCGCCGACATCGCTGCCTACTTCGCGGGTCGCGCCTTCGGGCGGCGCAAGCTCGCGCCGCAGATCAGCCCGGGCAAGAGTTGGGAAGGCGTGGCCGGCGGCATGGCCGGCGTGCTGCTGCTGGCCGCCGGCTGGATCGCGTTCGACCGCAACGTGGCCGTCGACGCGCCGAGCCTCTACACGCGGCTGTTCGAGCGCGGCGGTGCTGCCGGGCTGGTCGCAGCTGCGCTCGGCCTCGCCGCGATCAGCGTCGTCGGCGATCTGGTCGAGTCGCTCGTCAAGCGCGCCGCGGGCGCCAAGGACAGCAGCCGCCTGCTGCCCGGCCACGGCGGCGTGCTCGACCGCGTCGACGCGCTGCTGCCCGTGATGCCGCTCGCGCTGGCGCTGGTGTCGCTATGAAGCCAGGCCCGCAGCGCGTCTGTATCCTCGGCTCGACGGGCTCGATCGGCACCAGCACGCTCGACGTGCTGGCGCGCCATCCCGACCGTTTCGAGGTGTTCGCACTCAGCGCGCACAGCCGCGTCGAGCCCTTGTTCGCGCAGTGCCTGCGCTGGCGTCCGCGCTTCGCCATCGTCGACGATGCCGCGCAGGCGCGCGAGCTGCAGCAGCGGCTGCGCCGGCACGACGTCGCGACCGGCGTGCTCGCCGGCGCGGCGGCGCTGGCCGAGATGGCGGCGCACCCCGAGGTCGACATCGTGATGGCGGCTATCGTCGGCGCCAGCGGCCTGCTGCCGTGCCTGGCGGCGGCGCGCGCCGGCAAGCGGCTGCTGCTGGCCAACAAGGAGGCGCTGGTCGTCGGCGGCGCGCTGTTCATGCGCACGGTGCACGAAGGCGGCGCCGAGCTGCTGCCGATCGACAGCGAACACTCGGCGATCTTCCAGTGCCTGCCAGAGGATCGCGCCACTTGGCCGCGGCGCATCGACCACATCGTGCTGACGGCCTCGGGCGGCCCGTTCCGCCGCCGCGACCCGGCGACGCTGGGCGCCGTGACGCCCGACGAGGCCTGCAGGCACCCGAACTGGGTGATGGGGCGCAAGATCTCGGTCGATTCGGCGACGATGATGAACAAGGCGCTCGAAGTGATCGAGGCGCGCTGGCTGTTCGGCCTCGCGCCCGAACAAGTGCGCGTCGTCCTCCATCCGCAGAGCATCATTCACTCCATGGTCGTGTGCCGCGACAACTCGGTGCTGGCGCAGCTCGGCACGCCCGACATGCGCGTGCCGATCGCCTACGGGCTGGCGTTCCCAGAGCGCGTCGAATCGGGCGCCGCAGCGCTCGACTTCGCGCGCCTGTCCGCGCTCGAGTTCGAGCCGGCCGACCCGGCGCGCTACCCCGGCCTCGGGCTCGCGTGGCAGGCGCTGGGCGGCCCGGAAGGCACGACGACGGTGCTCAACGCGGCCAACGAAGTCGCCGTCGCGGCCTTCCTCGAAGGCGCGCTCGGCTTCGACGAGATCCATCGCGTCAACGAGGCGGCGCTGGACGCCGTGGCGCCCGCGGCCGGCGAATCCGACAGCGCCGAGGGCCTGCTCGCGCTCGACGCGCGCGCGCGTCGACATGCCGAACGCAGCGTGAAGGAGTCGCACCGATGATCACGACCGTGCTCGCCTTCCTGGTCGCGCTGGGGCTGCTGATCATCGTGCACGAGTGGGGCCACTATCGCGTGGCGCGCGCCTGCGGCGTCAAGGTGTTGCGCTTCTCGGTCGGCTTCGGCCGCGTGCTGTGGCGGCGCCAGCGCACGCCCGACTCGACCGAGTTCACGCTGTGCGCGCTGCCGTTCGGCGGCTACGTGCGCATGCTCGACGAGCGGGAAGACAGCGTGCCGCCGTCGCTGCGCGACCAGGCGTTCAACCGCAGGCCGCTCGCGCAACGCACGGCGATCGTCGCGGCGGGTCCGGCGGCCAACCTGCTGCTGGCGATCGCGCTCTATGCCGGTGCGAACTGGATCGGCGTCGACGAGCCGCGGGCGCTGCTCGGCACGCCGCTGGCCGGCAGCGTCGCCGAGCGCGCCGGGCTGCGCGCCGGCGACTGGGCTCGCTCCTGGTCGGAAGACGGCGCCGATTGGAACGAGCTGCGCTCGATGAACGACCTGCGCTGGGAGATCACACAGGCCGCGCTGCGCGGCGAGGCGCTGCACCTGATCGTCAGCGACCGCAACGGCCAGGGCTCGCGCAACGTGCGCCTCGACCTCGCGGCGCTGGGTGCGCGCGAGGTCGACGCGCAGCTGATGCGCAGCGTCGGCCTGCCGGCGCCTTTCAGCGAGCCGGTGATGGGCGAGGTCAAGGCCGGCGGCCCGGCCGATGCCGCCGGCCTGCGCGCCGGCGACCGCGTGCTCGCCGTCGACGGCGCCGCGGTGAGCGACGGCGTGCGTCTGCGCGAGCGCATCCGCGACAGCGCGCAGGCCGGCGGCGACGCCGAGCAGCGCTGGAGCGTCGAGCGTGGCGGCCGCACGCTCGAGCTGACGGTGCGTCCGCGCACGGTGCTCGAAGGCGAGCGCCGCATCGGCCGCATCGACGCCTTCGTCGGCCAGCCGGTCGCGATGGTGACGGTGCGCTACGGCGTCGTCGAGGGCCTGGCGCAGGCGGGGCGCCGCACCTGGGAGGTGTCGGCGCTGACGCTCAAGATGATCGGCCGCATGCTCGTCGGCGAAGCCTCGCTGAAGAACCTCAGCGGCCCGTTGACGATCGCCGACTACGCCGGCCAGTCGGCGCGCCTCGGTCTGGCCTACTACCTCGGCTTTCTCGCGCTCGTCAGCGTGAGCCTGGGCGTGCTCAACCTGCTGCCGCTGCCGATGCTCGATGGCGGACACCTGATGTATTATCTTTTCGAGGGAGTGACAGGCCGCCCGGTCTCGGAGTTGTGGCTCAAGTGGCTGCAGCGCGGCGGGGCGCTCATCATGCTGCTGCTGATGTCGCTCGCGCTGTCCAACGACGTCGCCCGGCTCCTCGGACTCCAATAGCGCCCCGGCGCCGCCGCGGCTGCGCAGAGAACACCAACCGAGATTCCCGCCGCGCAATGCTCTCAGCCGCCCGTCCGAAGTCGCTCCGCCTCTCCGCCGTCTCGATCGCCCTGGCTGCCGCGCTGCAGGCCGGGCCGGTCTGGGCCGTCGATCCGTTCGAGCTCAAGGACATCCGCGTCGAGGGCCTGCAGCGCATCGATGCCGGCACCGTGTTCGCGTCGCTGCCGTTTCGCGTCGGCGACACCTACAACGACGACAAGGGCGCCGCCGCGCTGCGCGCGCTGTTCGCGACCGGACTGTTCAAGGACGTGCGCCTCGAAGTCGACGGCAACATCGTCGTCGTCGTGGTCGAGGAGCGCCCCGTCATTGCCGGCGTCGAGTTCGTCGGCATCAAGGAGTTCGACAAGGACGCGCTGACCAAGTCGCTCAAGGATGTCGGCATCGGCGAGGGTCAGCCTTTCGACAAGGCGCTCGCCGATCGTGCCGAGCAGGAGTTGAAGCGCCAGTACCTGACGCGCAGCCTCTACGGCGCCGAGGTCGTGACGACGATCACGCCGCTCGAGCGCAACCGCGTCAACGTCACCTTCACCGTCGACGAAGGCGAGACGGCGCTGATCCGCGAGATCCGCGTGCTCGGCAGCCAGGCGTTCTCCGAGAGCACGCTGACCGGCCTGTTCGACCTGACCACCGGCGGCTGGCTGACCTGGTACACCAAGAGCGACCGCTATTCGCGCACCAAGCTCAACGGCGACCTCGAAACGCTGCGCGCCTACTACCTCAACCGCGGCTACCTCGAGTTCGAGATCGTCTCGACGCAGGTCACGATCTCGCCCGACAAGGAGGACATCTCCATCGTCGTCACGGTGCGCGAGGGCCAGCCCTACACGGTGACGGCGGTGCGCCTGGAGGGCGACTACCTCGGCAAGGAAGAGGACTTCAAGACGCTGGTCAGGATCCGTCCCGGCCAGCCCTACCGCGCCGAGGACGTCGCCGAGACCACGCGCCAGTTCGGCGAGCGCTTCGGCGCCTTCGGCTACGCCTTTGCACGCATCGACGCGCGCCCCGAGATCGACCGTGCGAGCGGCCAGGTCGCCGTCGTGCTGGCGGCCGACCCGCAGCGCCGCGTCTATGTGCGGCGCATCAACGTCTCGGGCAACAGCCGCACGCGCGACGAAGTGATCCGCCGCGAGTTCCGCCAGTTCGAGTCGGCGTGGTACGACGGCGGCCGCATCAAGCTCTCGCGCGACCGCGTCGACAGGCTCGGTTTCTTCAGCGAGGTCGCAGTCGAGGCCGAGGAGGTGCCGGGCGCGCCCGACCAGGTCGACCTCGTCGTCGCAGTCAAGGAAAAGCCCACCGGCAACCTGCTGATTGGCGCCGGCTTCTCGAGCGCCGAGAAAGTGGCGTTCACCGCTTCAGTCAAGCAGGAGAACGTGTTCGGCTCGGGCAACTATCTCGGCATCGAGCTGAACACGAGCAAGTACAACCGCAACATCGTGCTTAGCACGACCGACCCGTACTTCACGATCGACGGCGTCTCGCGCACCTTCGACGTTTTCTACCGCACCTCGCGGCCGATTAACAGCCAGGGCGAGGACTACCAGCTCGTCACGCCCGGCGCCTCGGTGCGCTTCGGCGTGCCGTTCACCGAGTTCGACACCGTCTTCTTCGGCGTCGGCCTGGAGCGCACCGAGATCCGCGGCAATGCCGGCGTGCCGAACAACTACCTCGTCTATCGCCGCGAGTTCGGCGACTCCAGCACGTCGGTGCCGATCACGATCGGCTGGGCGCGCGACGGCCGCGACAGCGCGCTCGTGCCGACGCAGGGCCGCTACCAGCGCATCAACATGGAATGGGGCCTCGCCGCCGACACGCGCTACCTGCGCGCCAGCGCGCAGGTTCAGCAGTACGTGCCGCTGACGCGCCGCTTCACGCTCGGCCTGAACGCCGAGATCGGCTGGGGCAAGGGTCTCGGCGGCCGGCCGTTCCCGATCTTCAAGAACTTCTACGGCGGCGGCCTCGGCACGGTGCGCGCGTTCGACCAGGGCTCGCTCGGGCCCGTCGACATCACCGGCGCCTACATGGGCGGCAACCGGCGCGTCAACGCGAACGCCGAGCTGTACATGCCGTTCCCCGGCTCGGGCAACGACCGCACGCTGCGCTGGTTCACCTATCTCGACGTCGGCAACGTCTGGGGCGAGAACGAGACGCTGGAGCTTGCCAACCTGCGCGCCTCGGCCGGCCTCGGCCTGAGCTGGATCTCGCCGGTCGGCCCGCTCAAACTGAGCTACGGCATGCCGGTGCGCAAGCTGCCTACGGATAGAATCCAGAGACTCCAATTTCAGATCGGGACTGCGTTCTGATGAACAGTTCGGCATTGAAGGCGATACTCGCCGCCGCGGTGCTCGGCCTCGCCGGCGCCGCCCACGTGCAGGCCCAGGACCTGAAGATCGGCTACGTCAACAGCGACCGCGTGCTGCGCGACGCCGTGCCGGCCAAGGCTGCGCAGGCCAAGCTCGAGGGCGAGTTCGGCAAGCGCGAGAAGGAGCTCGCCGAGATGGCCAACCGCCTCAAGGCGACGTCCGACAAGCTCGACAAGGACGCACCGACGCTGCCCGAGACGGAGCGCACGCGGCGCCAGCGCGACCTCGTCGAGCAGGATCGCGAGTTCCAGCGCCGCCGCCGCGAGTTCCAGGAAGACCTGAACCAGCGCAAGAACGAGGAGCTGTCGTCCGTCGTCGAGCGCGCCAATCGCGTCATCAAGCAGATCTTCGAGACCGAGAAGTACGACCTGATCCTTCAGGAGGCCGTGTTCGCCGGCCCCAAGGTCGACATCACCGACAAGGTGATCAAGGCGCTCAACGCGCAACCCTCCGGCGCCAGGTGATGTGATCGACGTCGCGCTGGGTGCCATCGTCGCCGAGCTCGGCGGCGAACTGGTCGGCGAAGCCGGCCTGCGCATCCGCCGCCTCGGCACGCTCGCTGCCGCAACGCCCGACACGCTGAGCTTCCTCGCCAACCCGCGCTACGCGTCGCAGCTCGCCGGCAGCGGCGCCGGCTGCGTCATCGTCGCGCCGGCGCAGCGCGAAGTCGCGGCAGCGCGCGGCGCTGCGATCGTCACGCCCGACCCCTACCTCTACTACGCGCGGCTTTCGCAGTGGTGGGCGGCGCGCACGCGCCCGCCCGTCGCGCCGGGCGTGCATCCAAGCGCCTGCGTCGACGCGGCGGCGAGCGTCGACGCGAGCGCCGCGATCGGGCCGTTCGCCGTCGTCGAGGCGGGCGCGGTGATCGGCGCGCATGCCGTCGTCGGCGCGCATGCCTACGTCGGCGCCGACGCTCACATCGGCGCGTACACGCGGCTCGCCGCGCACGCGAGCTTCGGCACCGGCTGCTCGATCGGCGAGCGCGGCATCGTGCACGGCGGTGCCGTGATCGGCGCCGACGGCTTCGGCTTCGCGCCGCACGACGGGCAGTGGGTCAAGATCGAGCAACTGGGTGCGGTGCGCATCGGCGACGACGCCGAAATCGGCGCCAACACCTGCATCGATCGCGGCGCGCTCGACGACACGGTGATCGAAGACGGCGTCAAGCTCGACAACCTGGTGCAGATCGGGCACAACGTCCACGTCGGCGCGCACAGCGCGATGGCGGGCTGCGTCGGCATCGCCGGCAGCGCTCGCATCGGGCGCCACTGCACCTTCGGCGGCGGCGCGATCGTGCTCGGACACCTGACGCTGGCCGACCACGTGCACGTCTCGGCCGCCACCGTCGTCACGCGCTCGATCGCGAGCCCGGGGCAGTACAGCGGCGTGTTTCCGTTCGACGACAATGCGAGCTGGGAAAAGAACGCGGCGACGCTGCGCCAATTGCATGCGCTGCGCGACCGCGTCCGCGCATTGGAGAAGAAGTGAGCACGATGGACATCCACCAGATCCTCGAGCGGCTGCCGCACCGCTACCCGATCCTGCTCGTCGATCGGGTGCTCGAGCTGGAGAAGGGCGTGCGCATCAAGGCGCTGAAGAACGTGACGATCAACGAGCCGTTCTTCACCGGCCACTTTCCGAGCCGTCCGGTGATGCCCGGCGTGCTGATGCTCGAGGCGCTGGCGCAGGCGGCGGCGCTGCTGTCGTTCGAGACGATGGGCGGCAAGGGCGACGACAAGACGCTGTACTACTTCGCAGGCATCGACGGAGCGCGCTTCAAGCGCGTCGTCGAGCCGGGCGACCAGCTCGCGCTCGAAGTCGAGATCGACCGCGTGCGCAGTGGCATCTGGAAGTACAAGTCGCGCGCCAAGGTCGGCGACGAGCTCGCCGTCGAGGCCGACCTGATGTGCACGATGCGCCGCATCGAGGACTGATGGCGGCAGTTCACTCGACGGCCATCGTCGACGCCGGTGCCGAGCTGGCGGCCGGCGTCAGTGTCGGCCCCTACGCCGTGATCGGCCCGCACGTGCGCATCGGCGAGGGCACGACGATCGGCGCGCACTGCGTGATCGAGGGCCGCACGACGATCGGCCGCGACAACCGCATCTTCCAGTTCGCGTCGATCGGCGGCCCGCCGCAGGACAAGAAGTATGCCGGCGAGCGGACCGAGCTGCACATCGGCGACCGCAACACGATCCGCGAGTTCTGCACCTTCAACACCGGCACGGCGCAGGACTCGGGCGTGACCCGCGTCGGCGACGACAACTGGGTGATGGCCTACGTGCACATCGCACACGACGTGCAGCTCGGCCACCGCACCATCCTTGCCAACAATGCGACGCTGGCCGGCCATGTGCACATCGGCGACTGGGTCATCGTCGGCGGGCTGACGGGGGTGCACCAGTTCGTCAAGATCGGCGCGCACGCGATGGTCGGCTTCGCCAGCGCCGTGTCGCAGGACGTGCCGCCGTTCATGATGGTCGACGGCAACCCGCTCGCGGTGCGCGGCTTCAACGTCGAAGGCCTGCGCCGGCGCGGCTTCACGCCGGAGCGCATCGCCGCCGTCAAGCAGATGCACCGGCTGCTCTACCGCTCGGGCAAGACGCTGGAGCAGGCGCGCGCCGAGATCGCCGCGCTGGCCGATGCCGACGCCGCGTTGCAGGGCGACGTCGAGACGATGACGCACTTTCTCGCCGCGGCGGCGCGCGGCATCGCGCGCTGACCGCGATGCCGGCCGCTGCGCCGCGCTTCGCGATGGTGGCCGGCGAGGCCTCGGGCGACCTGCTCGCGGGCCTGCTGCTCGGCGGCCTGAAGGCGCGCTGGCCCGGGCTGCAGGCGGCCGGCATCGGCGGCCCGAAGATGGCGGCGCAGGGCTTCGACGCCTGGTGGCCGCACGACCGCCTGGCGGTACGCGGCTACGTCGAGGTGCTGCGCCACTACCGCGGCATCGCGGCGATCCGAGATGCGCTCGCCGAGCGCCTGCTGCGCGAGCGGCCCGATGCCTTCATCGGCGTCGACGCGCCCGACTTCAACCTCGGCCTGGAAGCCCGGCTCAAGGCCGCGGGCCTCCCGACGATTCACTTCGTCAGCCCGTCGATCTGGGCCTGGCGCCCGCGTCGCATCGAGAGGATCGGCCGTGCCGTCGACCACATGCTGTGCCTGTTCCCGTTCGAGCCGGCGCTGTACGCGCGTCATGGCATCGCGGCGACCTGCGTCGGCCACCCGCTGGCCGACGCGATTCCGCTCGAGCCGCCGCGCGCTCCCGGCCGCGCCGCGCTCGGCCTGCCGGACGACGCCGAAGTCGTCGCGCTGCTGCCCGGCAGCCGGCGCTCCGAGATCGAGTGCATCGCGCCGCTGTTCCTCGAAGCGGCCGCCGTGATGCAGCGCCGGCGCCCGGCGCTGCGCTTCGTGCTGCCCGTCGTGCCGGGGCTGGCTTCGCTGGTGCGCCCGCTTGCGCAGCGCCATGCCGGCCTGGCGCTGCAGTTGATCGACGGCCGTTCGCACGAGGCGCTCGCCGCCTGCGATGCCACGCTGATCGCAAGCGGCACCGCTACACTCGAAGCGGCGCTGTTCAAGCGGCCGATGGTGATCGCCTACCGCATGAATGCGCTGACTTGGGCGCTGATGAAGCGCATGAAGCTGCAGCCCTGGGTCGGCCTGCCCAACATCCTGCTCGAAGACTTCGCCGTGCCCGAACTGATCCAGTCCGATGCGACGCCCGAGGCCCTCGCCCGCGAGACGCTGGCCTGGCTCGATGACGCACCGCGCCGCGAGCGCGTGACGCGCCGCTTCGACGAACTGCACCGCACGCTGCGCCGCGACACGGCGCGCACCGCCACCGATGCGATTGCGAGCGTCATCGGTCGCTGAACAGCTCGGCCTGCCGCTCGCGGCGCCAGGCTTGTGCGCCGGCGTCGACGAGGCGGGCCGCGGCCCGCTCGCCGGCCCCGTCGTCGCGGCGGCTGTGATTCTCGACCCGCGCCGGCGCATCCGTGGCCTGGCCGACTCCAAGCGACTCGCCGCCTCGACGCGCGAGCGCCTCTACGACGAGATCCGCGACAAATCGCTGTGCTGCGCCGTCGGCGAGGCCAGCGTCGAGGAGATCGATGCGCTCAACATCCTGCAGGCGACGCTGCTGGCGATGCAGCGCGCCGTGGAGTCGCTGCGCCTGCTTCCGGCGCACGTGCTCATCGACGGCAACATGCTGCCGCGCCTGCGCGTCAGCGCCGAAGCCGTGGTGCGCGGCGATCAGACAGTGGCGGCGATCTCGGCGGCCTCGATCATCGCCAAGGTGCATCGCGATCGCCTCTGCGTGCAGCTTCACGAGGCGCACCCGCAATACGGCTTCGCGCAGCACAAGGGCTATGCCTCGCCCGGGCACCTGGCCGCGCTGCGCCGCCACGGCGCCTGCGCCGTGCATCGGCGCAGCTTCGCGCCGGTGCGCGAGGCACTGGAACGCGAGGAATGAGCGAACCCACCTTCATCACGTCGCACGACAACCCGCTGCTGGTGCGGCTGCGGCGGCTGGTGCGCGACGGCGCGGCCTACCGCAAGGCGGGCGAAGTGTGGATCGAGGGCGACCACCTGTGCCGCGCCGCCGTCGCGCGCGGCCGCATGCCGACGCACGCCGTGCTGACGGAAGCGGCGTGGCGCGACGCCGCGTTGCGCGAGCTGGCCGCAGCGGCGGCGCGCGTCGTCGTCGTGCCGCAGGCGCTGTTCGCCGCGATCAGCACGCTCGAATCGGCGGCGCCGATCGGCTTCCTCGTGCCGTGGCAGGCCGCGCACGAGCTGCAGCCCGGCGCGCCGAGCGTCGTGCTCGACCGGCTGCAGGACGCCGGCAACGTCGGCTCGATCCTGCGCAGCGCCGCCGCGCTCGGCGCGACGCAGGTGCTGGCGCTCAAGGGCACGGCGGCGCTGTGGTCGCCGAAGGTGCTGCGCGCCGGCATGGGCGCGCACTTCGCGCTGCACCTGGTCGAAGGGCTGGCGCCGGCCGAGCTGGCGCCGCTGCGCGTGCCGCTGGTCGCTACCGGTTCGCACGGCGGCACGCCGTTGCACCAGGCCCGCTTGCCCGACCCCTGCGCCTGGGTCGTCGGCCACGAAGGGCAGGGCATCGACGAAGCGCTCGCCGAGCGCTGTGCGCTCGAGGTTCGCATCCCGCAGCCCGGCGGCGAGGAATCGCTGAACGCCGCCGCGGCGGCGGCGATCTGCCTCTACGAGTCGCTGCGCCGGCGGGTCGTGAATCGGACGACACCCCGCTCGCCGGGTACGGCGAGCGACCCTCCGGGAGGGTCGGGCCTTGCTTGGGGCGGCCCGGCGCGACGGCCCGGTCAGTAGATCAGCCGGTCGGGCCGGATGTCGTTGAGGATCGTCGTCGCGATCTCCTCGATCGACTTGTGCGTCGTCGACAGCCAGGCGATCCCGTGGCGGCGCATCATCTTCTCGGCCTCGCGGATCTCGTGGCGGCAGTTCTCGATCGACGCGTACTTGCTGCCCGGGCGGCGCTCGTTGCGGATCTGGCTCAGCCGGTCGGCGTCGATCGTCAGGCCGAAGCACTTGGCCTTGCGCGACCCAAGTGCGCCGGGCATCTGGTTGCGCTCGAAGTCCTCGGGGATCAGCGGGTAGTTCGCCGCCTTCACGCCGTGCTGCATCGCCAGGTAGAGCGACGCCGGCGTCTTGCCGCTGCGGCTGACGCCGACCAGGATCACGTCGGCCGAATCGAGGTTGACGGCCGACTGGCCGTCGTCGTGCGCGAGCGAGAAGTTGATTGCCTCGATGCGCTCGGCGTATTCCTTGCTCCGGGCGATATCGGGGAAGCGCCCGACGCGGTGGTTCGACTTCATGCCGAACTCCTGCTCCAGCGGCTCGACGAAGGTGCGGAACATGTCGAGCACGAGGCCGCGCGCGTTCTGCGTCACGATGTCGAGCACCTCGGCGCTGACCAGGGTCGTGAAGACGATCGGGCGCACGCCCTCGCGGTCCACGGTCTCGTTGATCTCGCGCACCACCTGGCGCGCCTTGTCGGCGGTGTCGACGAACGGCCGGCGCACGTGGCGCGGCTTGATCGAGAACTGCGCCAGGATCGAATTGCCGAAGGTTTCGGCGGTGATGCCGGTACCGTCGGAGACGAAGAACACGCTGTGCTGGGGCATGGCTGCTGCGCGAAC
The DNA here is from genome assembly GCA_964371405.1 of uncultured Burkholderiaceae bacterium. Lineage (GTDB taxonomy): Bacteria > Pseudomonadota > Gammaproteobacteria > Burkholderiales > Burkholderiaceae_C > JAMHWF01. The sequence continues at coordinate 34,722 of CAYJLV010000032.1, read as the reverse complement.
GGGGGAGACGGGATCATAGGCAAAGCCCCGTAGAATCGTCCGCAATTCGCTCTCCCGCCCCGTCTTTCCGATGCCTTTCGGCTCCTTGCGACCCGCCACCACGCGCCGGACGGCGGGTTGCGGCGTGCACCCCCGGGCGATGGAAGCACCGCAATTCCAACATCACGGAGCTTTCCCATGTCATCGACCCCTCTGGCGACCGCCCTGGTCGTACCGTTCGACAAGCTGAGGATGTCCGACGTCGAGTCGGTGGGCGGCAAGAACGCCTCGCTCGGCGAAATGATCAGCCAGCTCGCCGCCACCGGGGTGCGCGTTCCGGGCGGCTTCGCGACGACGGCGCACGCGTTCCGCGAGTTCCTCAAGCAGGAGGGCCTGGCCGCCCGCATCGAGCAGCGCCTCGCGCGCCTCGACACCAACGACGTGCGCGCGCTGGCGCAGGCCGGCGCCGAGATCCGCGGCTGGGTCGAGGCGACGCCCCTCCCGCACGCGCTCGACGAGGCGATCCGCGCCGAGTTCGCCCGGCTCGAAGCCGCGAATCCCGGCGCTTCGTTTGCCGTGCGCTCGTCGGCCACCGCCGAGGACCTCCCCGACGCCAGCTTCGCCGGCCAGCAGGAGACCTTCCTCAACGTCACCGGCATCGAAGACGTGTTGCGCAAGATGAAGGAGGTGTTCGCGTCGCTCTACAACGACCGTGCGATCAGTTATCGCGTGCACAAGGGCTTCGCGCACGCTGACGTGGCGCTGTCGGCCGGCGTGCAGCGCATGGTGCGCTCCGACCTCGGCTCGGCCGGCGTGATGTTCACGATCGACACCGAGAGCGGCTTTGCCGACGTCGTCTTCATCACGTCGAGCTACGGCCTCGGCGAGACCGTGGTGCAGGGTGCGGTGAACCCGGACGAGTTCTACGTCCACAAGCCGGCGCTGAAGAACCGCAAGTTCCCGATCATCCGCCGCAACCTGGGCTCCAAGCTGCTGAAGATGGAGTTCACCAGCGCCGACGAGAAGGCGGCGAGCGGCCGGCTGGTCAAGACGGTCGAGACGGCGCCGGAGCAGCGCAACCGCTATTCGCTTGCCGACGCCGACGTGACCGAACTCGCGCGCTACGCCGTGATCATCGAGCAGCATTACGGCCGGCCGATGGACATCGAGTGGGGCAAGGACGGCGCCGACGGCAAGATCTACATCCTGCAGGCCCGCCCCGAGACGGTGAAGAGCCAGCAGGAGGGCAAGGTCGAGCAGCGCTACAAGCTCAAGGGACAGGGCACGGTGCTCGCCGAAGGCCGCGCCATCGGCCAGAAGATCGGCACCGGGCCGGTGCGCGTCGTCGAGAGCCTGGCCGAGATGGATCGCGTGCAGCCGGGCGACGTGCTCGTCACCGACATGACGGACCCGAACTGGGAGCCGGTGATGAAGCGCGCCAGCGCCATCGTCACCAACCGCGGCGGGCGCACCTGCCACGCCGCGATCATTGCGCGCGAGCTGGGCATTCCGGCCGTCGTCGGCTGCGGCGACGCGACGCAGGTGCTCAAGGACGGCGCGCTCGTCACCGTCGCCTGCTCCGAGGGCGACACCGGCTACATCTACGACGGTCTGCTCGAGGCCGAGATCACCGAGGTCAAGCGCGGCGACCTGCCGTACTGCCCGGTCAAGATCACGATGAACGTCGGCAATCCGCAGCTCGCTTTCGAGTTCGCGCAGATGCCGAACTCGGGAGTGGGCCTGGCGCGCCTCGAGTTCATCATCAACAACAACATCGGCGTGCACCCGAAGGCGATCCTCGACTACCCGAACGTCGACCCGGATCTCAAGAAGGCCGTCGAGAGCGTGGCTCGCGGTTATGCGTCGCCGCGCGCCTTCTACGTCGACAAGCTGGCAGAGGGCATCGCGACGATCGCCGCCGCGTTCTGGCCCAAGCCGGTGATCGTGCGGCTGTCGGACTTCAAGTCCAACGAGTACAAGAAGCTGATCGGAGGCTCGCGCTACGAGCCCGACGAAGAGAACCCGATGCTGGGCTTTCGCGGCGCCTCGCGCTATGTCAGCGAAGACTTCAGCGACGCCTTCGCGATGGAGTGCGAGGCGCTCAAGCGCGTGCGCTACGACATGGGGCTGACCAACGTCGAGATCATGGTGCCGTTCGTGCGCACGATCGAGCAGGCCAAGCGCGTGATTGTCATGATGGCCGAACGCGGCCTCAAGCGCGGCGTCGACGGCTTGCGCGTCATCATGATGTGCGAGGTGCCGAGCAACGCCATCCTCGCCGAGCAGTTCCTCGAGCACTTCGACGGCATGTCGATCGGCTCGAACGACCTGACGCAGCTCACGCTGGGCCTCGACCGCGATTCGGGCATGGCGCTGCTGGCCAGCGACTTCGACGAGCGCGACCCGGCGGTCAAGGCGATGATCTCGCGCACCATCGCGGCGTGCCGCGCGACCGGCAAGTACGTCGGCATCTGCGGCCAGGGGCCGAGCGACCACCCCGACTTCGCCGACTGGCTCGCCGCCGAGGGCATCACGTCGATCTCGCTGAACCCGGACTCCGTGGTCGAGACCTGGGAGCGGCTGGCGAAGCGGCGCGGGTGACGAATGGATTGGCGCTGACCTTCCGCCGTTCGTGCGACGTATCGTTCGGGGCCGAGGCCGCCGGGTGTCCGGCTCCGCTCATGTCCTCCGGATCGCGCTGCGCGCGGTCCTCCCCCTTTACTTCGCTGCGCAGGACACCCCGGCAGCCCGCTCACGCTGCTGTAGCCATGTAAGGAAAACGGGCTGAGCAGAAGGGCAACGCAGGGGTGACGAGCCTTACCCCCGGCACTGGTCGCAACGGTTGGGGCTGCTTCGTTCCCGACCTGACCCGATTGGCCGCGCTTCCATGCGGGGAGGCCCGTCGCCTGCGATTGTAGGCGACGAGCCCTCGGACCTTCAGGCCAGGCGGTCCAAGACCTCTTCGAGCGTGCGCACGGTGCGCTCGACGTTGCCGAGCTTGTCGAGGCCGAACAGGCCGATGCGAAAGCTCTGGAAGTCGTTGGGCTCGTCGCACTGCAGCGGCACGCCGGCGGCGGTCTGCAGGCCGAGCTCGGCGAACCTGCGGCCCGACTGCAGGCCCGCGTCGGTGGTGTACGAAACGACGACGCCCGGAGCCTCGAAACCCGGCGCGGCGACGCTGGCGAAGCCCTTGCGGCGCAGCAGTGCGCGCACCTGTTCACCCAGGCGCAACTGGTCGGCGCATGCCTTGGCGAAGCCGTAGCGCTGCGTCTCGACCATCGCGTCGCGCACCTTGACCAGCGCCTCGGTCGGCATCGTCGCGTGGTAGGCGTGCGCGCCGGTCTCGTAGGTCTCCATGATCTGCAGCCAGCGCTTGAGGTCGCACGAGAAGCTGGTGCTCGTCGTCGCGCCAATGCGCTCGCGTGCCGTCGCGCCGAGCATCACCAGCGCGCAGCAGGCCGGACCGCTCCAGCCCTTCTGCGGCGCACTGACGAGGACGTCGACGCCGATCGCCGCCATGTCGATCCAGACCGCACCCGACGCGATGCAGTCGAGCACGAACAGGCCGCCCGTTTCGTGCACCGCGGCGGCGACGGCGCGCAGGTAGTCGTCGGGCAGCATCATCCCCGAGGCCGTCTCGACGTGCGGCGCGAACACGACGCCGGGCCGCTCGGCGCGGATCGCCGTGACGACTTCTTCGATCGGCGCCGGCGCGAACGGCGCCTGCGCGCCTTCGCCCGTGCGGCGCGCCTTGAGCACCGTGGTCGCCGATGCGATGCCGCCCATGTCGAGAATCTGCGACCAGCGGTAGCTGAACCAGCCGTTGCGCAGCACGAGGCACTTGCGGCCGGTGGCGAACTGCCGCGCCACGGCCTCCATGCCGAAGGTGCCGCTGCCCGGCACGATCACGGCCGATGGCGCGGCGTAGGCCTGCTTGAGCAGCGTCGAGATGTCGCGCACCGCGCTCTGGAAACGCTGCGACATGTGGTTGAGCGTGCGGTCGGTGTAGACGACGGAGTACTCGAGCAGGCCGTCGGGATCGACGTGGGGCAGCAGGCCGGGCATGGCAGGTTCCGCAGGTGGGGTCGGGGGGAAGGCGAAAGGGGCGGAGCTTAGCATCGCGTGCGCGCGCCCTCGGGCGCGCGAATCGAGATCAGCGCCGCAGGAACTGGCGGTCGCCGAACAGCACTTCGCGCGAAGCTTCGTCGACCAGCGGCTTGCGCATCTGCGCCAGCACCTCGACGCCGCGCTGCACCGCCGGGCGTGCAGCGACTTCGTCGAACCAGCCTTTGAGGTGAGGGTAGTCGACCCAGTCGATGCCCTGGTTGCGCCACGAGCGCAACCACGGGAAGACGGCGATGTCGGCGATCGAGTACTCGTGCCCGGCGAAGTAGCGGCTCCTGGCGATGCGCCGGTCCATCACGCCGTACAGGCGCTTGGCCTCGTTGGTGTAGCGATCGACGGCGTAGGCAATCTTCTCGGGCGCGTAGATGCGGAAATGGTGCGCCTGGCCCAGCAGCGGACCGACGCCGCCGATCTGGAACATCAGCCACTGCAGCATCGTCCAGCGGCCACGCGTGTCCTCGGGCATGAAGCGGCCGCACTTGGCGGCCAGATACATCAGAATCGCGCCCGACTCGAACATCGACATCGGTTCGCCGTCGGGGCCGTCGGGATCGACAATCGCCGGAATCTTGTTGTTCGGGCTGATCGCGAGGAACTCGGGCTTGAACTGGTCCCCGGCTCCGATATTGACTGGATGGACGCGGTAAGGCAGACCGCATTCCTCCAGCATGATGTGAACCTTGTGCCCGTTCGGCGTGGCCCACGAATACACTTCGATCATCGTGACGTACTCCCGCTGGCGCATCGCGCACCGTCGTCACGCACTCTAGAGCATCGGGGGAGGCCATGCTCGATGCGTTGAAACTTCTATGGTCGCGCAAGCGCGTGCGCGCGCAATGGAGCGACATCGAGGCCTGGGCCGGGACGCACGGCCACCGCTTCCGGCGCTCGCGCGACGACAGCGGCTTCGTCGTCGAAGGCGCGATTGCGGGCCGGCCGTGGCGGCTGGAGTGGGGGCCCTCGCAGCGCGACTACATCGTCGGCCACGAGTTGCGGTTGCGCATGGAGCTCGGCCTGCCGCAGGCGATGCAACTGCTCGTGCTGTCGCGCCCGTTGATGCTCGCGCTCGAGCGCGAGACCTTCGAGCGCTACACCGACGGCACGCAGACGAAGATCGACACCGCGACGCCGGAAGAGATGCGCTGGCTCGCCATGTTCCAGCAGTTCGCGTTTCCCAGCAGCTCGGTGCTGCGCGCCCACGTCGGCGCCGTCGGCAGTTCGCGCAGCGCACTGGCGACCTGGCTCGAAGGGGCGTTGTCGGAGCAGATCGTCGCCGCGGCGACCGGTGTGCTCGCCTATCCGACGCCCTTCGTGCTGATGACGATCCGCGGACGCGCCTCGCTGCGCATCGGCCTGCCGGCCATCGACAGCCAGGCGCTGACGCAGGCACTCGCGCTGTTCGCGGTGGCGGCGTCGCGCGCCGTCAACGTCGCCGACACGGCGGCCGGCGTCGCGAGCACCTGGCCGACGACGAGCGCCGCCGCGTGGCGCTCGACGCCGGGCGACGACGCGGCCGACTCGCAGGGCTGATCGTTCCCGATCAGGCGTACTTGCCGAGCTCGAGCTTGGCCAGCGCGTTGCGGTGCACCTCGTCGGGCCCGTCGGCATAACGCAGCGTGCGCGCGCTGGCGTAGAAGTGGGCGAGCGGCGTGTCTTGGCAGACGCCGGCGCCGCCGTGCACCTGCATCGCCCAGTCGATCACCTGGCAGGCCATGCTCGGCGCGACGACCTTGATCATCGCGATCTCGGCCTTGGCCGTCTTGTTGCCGGCGACGTCCATCATCCAGGCCGCCTTCATCGTCAGCAGGCGGGCCTGCTCGATCATGCAGCGCGCCTCGGCGATGCGCTCGCGCGTCACGCCCTGCTCGGCGAGCGTGCGGTGGAACGCGACGCGCGACAACGCCCTGCGGCACATCAGTTCGAGCGAGCGCTCGGCCAGGCCGATCAGGCGCATGCAGTGGTGGATGCGCCCCGGGCCGAGCCGGCCCTGCGCGATCTCGAAGCCGCGGCCTTCGCCGAGCAGGATGCTCGATGCCGGCACGCGCACGTTGTCGAACGCCACCTCGCAGTGGCCGTGCGGCGCGTCGTCGTAGCCGAACACCTCGAGCGGTCGCAGCACCTTGACGCCGGGCGTGTCGGCGGGCACCAGGATCATCGACTGCTGCGAGTGCCTCGGCGCCTCGGGGTCCGTCTTGCCCATGAAGATGTAGATCTTGCAGCGCGGGTCGCCGGCGCCCGAGGTCCACCACTTGCGGCCGTCGATCACGTAGTCGTCGCCGTCGCGCCGGATGCGCGCCTCGATGTTGGTCGCATCGGACGACGCGACGGCGGGCTCCGTCATCGCGAAGCCGCTGCGGATCTCGCCGGCGAGCAGCGGCTCGAGCCAGCGCTGCTTGTGCTCGGCGCTGCCGTAGCGCACGATCGTCTCCATGTTGCCGGTGTCGGGCGCCGAGCAGTTGAACACCTCGCTGGCCCACGGCACGCGGCCCATGATCTCGGCCAGCGGCGCGTACTCCTGGTTCTTCAGCCCGGCGCCGTATTCACTCTCGGGCAGGAACAGGTTCCACAGGCCCTGTTCGCGCGCCTTGACCTTCAGGTCCTCGATCAGCTGCAGCGGCGTCCAGCGCCGGCCGGCCTGCGTGTTGGCGCGGATCTCGTCGCCGTACGCCGGCTCGGCCGGATAGACGTGCTCGTCCATGAACGCGTTGAGTCGCGCCTGCAGTTCGCGGGTGCGGGGCGAGAGTGCGAAATCCATCGTCGTCTCCTTCACAGGTTCTCAGGCCGCGCGGGCGAACTGCCAGCCCAACTCGGCCAGCCCGCGGGCGCCGGCGCCGGCCTGGCGCGCCTGCGCGCTCGCCGCCGTGCCTTGCTCGGCGCGCCTGGCGATGCCCTGCAGGATCGCGGCCAGCCGAAACAGGTTGTAGGCGAGGTAGAAGTTCCAGTCGGCCATCACGGTTTCGACGGCCTGCACACCACCGCGGCCGGTGCGTTCGCAGTAACGGCGCACGTAGCTCGTCTCGTCGGGGATGCCGAGGGCCGCGAGGTCGAGCCCGCCGATGCCGCGGAACGCGCCGGGCGGGATGTGCCAGGCCATGCAGTGGTAGCTGAAGTCGGCCAGCGGGTGGCCGAGCGTCGAGAGTTCCCAGTCGAGCACGGCGAGCACGCGTGGCTCGCTGGGGTGGAAGATCAGGTTGTCGAGCCGGAAGTCGCCGTGCACGACGGAGGCCTGCGTGTCGTCGCGCGCGCCGGCCGGGATGCGCCCGGGCAGCCAGGCGATCAGGCGGTCCATCGCATCGATCGGCTGCGTGACCGACGCCGTGTACTGCTTGCTCCAGCGCCCGATCTGGCGCTCGAAATAGTTGCCGGGGCGGCCGTAGTCGCCCAGCCCCACGGCATTCGGGTCGACGCTGTGCAGCGCGGCGATCACGCGGTTCATCTCGTCGTAGATCGCGGCGCGGCTGGCGGCGTCGAAGTCGGGCAGCGACTGGTCCCACAGCACGCGGCCCTGCACGAACTCCATCACGTAGAAGGCGCGGCCGATGACGGACTCGTCCTCGCACAACACATGTGTGCGCGCGACCGGGACCTCGGTGCCGTGCAGCGCCGTCATGACGCGGAACTCGCGGTCGACCGCATGCGCCGAAGGCAGCAGCTTCGCCGCCGGCCCGGGCTTGGCGCGCATCACGTAGGCGCGCGCCGGAGTGACGAGCTTGTAGGTCGGGTTCGACTGACCGCCCTTGAATTGTTCGACGGTCAGCGGCCCTGCGAATCCCTCGAGGTTTCGCACGAGCCAGGACTGCAGCGCGCCGATGTCGATGCGATGCTGCTCGGCGACGGACTTGGTGCCGGTGTTGTCTTCCATCGACTTCAGCGCCGTGTCACCGTTGCGCGATGGCGAGCAGCTTGTCCTTGGACAACACGACGAGGCGTGTCGGCTCGACGCGCACCGCGCCGTCGCGCTCGAACGACTTGAGCTCCTGGTTCACGCGCTGGCGCGACGCCCCCAGCATCTGCGCCAGGTCTTCCTGCGCCAGCGCCAGGCCGATGCGGATCTCCTCGCCCTGCTCGATGCCGTAGCTGCGCGCCAGCAGCAGGATCTGCTTGGCCAGCCGCGCCGCGAGCGGCCGCGTGTTCAGATCCTCGACGACGTCGAACATCAGGCGCAGGCGCCGGCAGTTCAGGCGCAACAGTGCGTCGTAGAGCTCGACATGGTGCGCCAGCAAGTCGCGGAAGTCCTGCTTGCGCACCACGAGAAGCGTCGTCGGGCCGTGCGCATTCGCGTCGTGCGTGTGCGGCAGCCCGTCGAACAGCGAGATGTCGCCGAACCAGGTGCCGGGTTCGGCGTAGGTCAGCGTGATCTGCTTGCCCGAGAGCGAGACCGAGCTGATGCGCACCGCGCCCCGGGCGACACCGCACCAGGCTTCGGGCGACTGGCCGCGCGAGCCGACCAGCGCGCCGTCGTCGAGCCGGCGCACCGACGCGCGAGCCAGGATGGCCTGGCGCAGCGCCGGCGACAGCTTCGAGAACCACGAGCCCGATTCGATATTGGAACGCTCTTCGATTGTAAGAACGGTGGAGTCCATGCCTTGTCGCTCGTGCGACAGCATCATGCCCTCGCTCACTGGCGTCTGTCCATGCGGCGCAGCCGCTGGTACTGCTGCAGCAGCTTCTCCATCGTCGTCAGCGTCTCGCGCTCCTGCAGCCACTGCGAGGCCGCGATGTTGACGGCGCGCACGACGATGTCGTCACCGTCGGCGTCGAGCACATTGATGCAGCCCGCGGCCTGTTCGAAGCGGCCGAAGAAGGCGCGCGTGCCGGTCAGCGCGCGCGCAAGCAGCGCGCGATTGACGCCGCCGTGCAGGACCAGCAGCAGGCAGCGCCAGTCGTCGCTGCGCAGCAGGCGCTCGAAGGCCGGCAGCGTGCGGTCGAGCATCTCGCCGATCGATTCGCCGCCGAGGAAACGCACCGATTCGAGATCGACGCCGCCGCGGAAGGCGCCGAGGAAGGCGTGCTCGATCTGCTCGCCCGGGATGTCGGCGAGGCGGCCGCCGCGGATCTCCTGCAGCGCGGCATCGACGCCGATCGGCAGCGACTGGCCCGCAGCCTCGAGCACGCGCGTCGCCGTCTCGACGGTGCGCGGCAGGCCGCTGGTGACGACGCGATCGAAGCGCACGGCTGCGGCGCGAAACAGCTCGCCGGCGGCCAGCGCCTGCGCCTGGCCCTGCACATTCAGCGGCACGCTCTCGGGGTGCGCGATCGTGCCGTCGGCATGGAAGTAGTCGACCGAGCCGTGACGCATCAGATAGATGCGACGGCGGTCCGCGGCGTGGCGCGTCATTCGAAGCGCGGGGAGCGCTTCTCCAAAAAGGCGGCGAGGCCTTCGTTCGCGTTCGGGTGCAGCAAGTTGTCGGTGAAGTGTCGTCTCTCGACGGCCAGGTGCTCGGCGAGCGCGCGGCGCGGCGCCAGCGCGATCAACTCCTTCGCGCCGGCGACCGCGTTCGGCGCCGTGATCTGCGCGAGCCGATCCGCCAAGGCCAGAGCCTGGGGCAGCGCACCACCGTTGTCTGTCACCCAGCCGACAACGCCGGCGGCGTGCAACTCGCGCGCCGTGAGCGGCTCGGCGAACCAGACGCAGCGCGTGACGCGCTGGCGCGGCAACGCCTGCATCAGCTGCCAGAGGCCCCCGCCGTCGGGCGTCAGGCCGATGCGGCCGTAGGACATCGTGAAGCGCGCGTCCTCGGCGGCGACGATCAGATCGCAGGCGAGGGCCAGCGAGAAGCCGGCGCCGGCCGCTGCGCCCTCGACGGCCGCGATCACCGGCTTCGGGAATGCGCGCAGCGCTTCGACGAGCGCGTGCATGCGGTCGACGCCTCGCTGCACGCCCTCGGCTCCTTCGGCACGGCGTGCCGCGAGGCGGCGGATGTCGCCACCCGAAGTGAAGTGCCCGCCGTCGCCCTGCAGCACGACGCAGCGCAGCGCGGCATCGGCCTCGGCAACGTTGAGCGCCTCGACGCCGGCGCTGTAGACCTGCTCGGACAGCGCGTTGCGCGTCGCCGGGTCGCTGATCGTCAGCAGCAGGGTGCTGCCGCGTCGTTCGGTGCGCAGTTCGCTGGCCATGCAGCGATTCTGTCACGCAGCACCGCCCCCGCGTCCGCGGGCAGGGCAGCGGCGGGCGGGCCGGGACTTCATGCTAGAGTGATTCGACTCGCGGCACCCACAAGCACAACCCAGAAGGCATGCGCACGGCATCGACCAAGACAGGCGCTGGCGTCGTCCTCGCGCTCTGCGCCTCCAGCGCGATGGCCCTGGGTTTCGGCAGCGTCAACAACGCCACCGTCCTCGGCCAGCCGCTCAGTTTCTCCATCCCGCTGCGCATGGAGGCCGACGAGTTCGTCGCCGTCGAATGCGTCTCGGCCACGGTCTACGCAGGCGACAACCGCGTGCCGCCGGGGCAGGTCCAGACCGCTCTCGACCCGGCGCCCGACGGTGCCGGCCGCGTGCTGCGCGTGTCGACCACGGTGCTGATCGACGAACCCATCGTGACGATCGATCTCGGCGTCGGCTGTCCGGTGCGGCTGTCGCGCAAGTTCGTCGCCTTCGTCGATCCGCCGATCGTGACGCTGGCGCAGGCGCCGGCCGAGCCGTCGGCGCGCCCTTCGGAGCCCGCCGCGCAGCCTGCGGCGCCCGCCGCACCGCCGGTCGCCGTCCAGCCGACACCGCGCGCCGAACGGCGCGCAACCGCGCAGGCGCAGCGTGCGGCCCAGCCGCGCCGGGCACGGCCGCTGGCACGCCCGTCGACGATCGTTGCTGCCGACGCTCCGAGGCCGCGGCAACGCGCCGCCACGGCGCCTGCCGCCCGCGCCACGGCGCCCGCACCCGCTTCGGCGCCGGCGCTGGGGGCACGGCTGCAGCTCGAAGCCGCGCAGGCGCTCGAGCCGGCCGCATCGGCCGCATTGCCCGCACCGCTCGTCGCCGACGCCGCCGCGGCGGCCGCCAGTGCACCCGATGCGCAGGCGATCGAGCGCGAACGCATCCGCGTGCTCGAGGAGAACCTGGCGCGCATCCGCAGCGACGCCGAGGCCAACCGCAACAGCATCAATGCGCTGCAGGCGCGGCTGCGCGACGAAGAGGCGCGGCGTTTCAACAACCCGCTCGTTTACGCGCTGATGGCGGTGATCGCCGCGCTGCTGTTCGCGATGGGCCTGCTGCTGTGGTGGGCGCGTGCCCGCGAGAAGCAGCGCGCCGAATGGTGGGTCGGTGGGGGCGAAGAAGCGCCGCAGCGCCGCGCTGCCATGCCGGCGGCCGCCGCGGCTTCCGAGCCGGCACCGCTGGCACCGGCACTTGCGCCCGACAGCGTGGCCTCGCATGGTTTCGTCGATTCGACCCAACCGGCGAAGGCTCCGGTGACGTGGAAGCCCACGCTCGCGATTCCCGAACTCGACAAGAACGAAGTGCCCAAGCGGCCGGTCAGCGCCGAGGAGCTGATCGACCTCGAGCAGCAGGCCGAGTTCTTCACCACCCTCGGGCAGGACGACTCGGCGATCGACCTGCTCGTCGGCCACCTCAACAGCGCCGGCGGCACGAGTGCGCTGCCGTATCTCAAGCTGATGGAGATCCATCGTCGGCGCGGCGACCTGCCGGCCTACGAGCGCATTCGCGAACACTTCAACCAGCGCTTCAACGCCTATGCGCCGCCGGGCGACGCGCCGCTGCCGCCGCCGCGTTCGCTGGAGGACCATCCCGAGCTGGTGGCGCAGCTGCAGGAGGCCTGGCCGACGCCGCAGCGTGCAATGGGCCTGCTCGAATCGCTGCTGTTCAAGTCGGGCGAGGGCGACGCCGCGTTCGACCTGGCGGCCTACCGCGAGGTGCTGTTCCTGCACGAAGTGGCGCGCGATCTGTTCGAGCATGCGGCTGCGCCGATCACGGTCGACGTGCTGCTGCCGCTCGGCGACGGTCCCGAGTCGGTGATCTCGACGCCGCCGACGTCGGGCATGATGCCGTTCTCCTCCCAGGCGAGCACGACCAAGCCGTTGCCGGTCGACCTCGACATCGGACGACCGCGCGACGAGGATGCCGAGCAGGCCGCGGCACGCACCGAGCGCCGCCGCGAGCGCTACGGCGACGACGACTTCCAGTTCGGTTCGGGCACCGGCTCCGGCTTCGGCGACCTCGGCCCGGGCGGCACGCGCGATCGCAAGGGCCCGAAGTAGGGCCGGTTGCTCAGAGACGGGCCAGCCGGTCCAGCGCCGCGTCGAGCGTCGACGTCTGTTTCGCGTAGCAGAAGCGCACGATGCGCTGCTCGAACGGCCGCGCATAGAACGCCGACAGCGGAATCGCCGCCACGCCGAGCTGTGTCGTGAGCCGCCGGCAGAATGCCGCTTCATCCTCGCTGCCGACGCCCGAATAGTCGACGCACTGGAAGTAGCTGCCCTCGCTCGGCAGCAGCCGCAGCCGCGTGCGCGCCAGGCCGGCGCGGAAGTGGTCGCGCCGGGCGGCGTAGAAGGCTGCGAGTTCGAGGTACGGCGCTGGGTCGGCCATGTACTCGGCCAGCGCGTGCTGCGTCGGTGCATGCACCGTGAACACGTTGAACTGGTGCACCTTGCGGAACTCGTCCATCAGCGCCTTCGGCGCCGCTGCGTAGCCCACCTTCCAGCCGGTGACGTGATAGGTCTTGCCGAAGCTCGAGACGACGATGCTGCGCGCCGCCAGCTCGGCGTCGCGCGACACGCTCTCGTGGCGGCGGCCGTCGTAGACCATGTGCTCGTAGACCTCGTCGGCGATCACGACGATGTCGGTCGGGCGCAGCAGGTCGCGCAACTGCCGCAACTCGTCGGCGGTCCACGCCGTCGCGCTCGGGTTGTGCGGCGTGTTCAGAATCAGCGCGCGCGTGCGCGGTCCGATCGCCGCGGCGATCGCAGCGAAGTCGGGGCGGAAGCTGCCCGGCGTCAGCGCCACGTGCACGGCGCGGCCGCCGGCGAGCACGATGCCGGGCTCGTAGCTGTCGTAGGCGGGCTCGAGCACGATCACGTCGTCGCCCGGGTGCACGATGGCGAGGATCGCGGTCAGGATCGCCTGCGTCGCGCCCGCCGTCACCGTGATCTCGTCGCCGGCGTCGTAGCGGTGGCCGTACAGCGTGTCGATCTTGGCGGCGATCGCCTCGCGCAGCGCCGGCACGCCGGCCATCGGCGGGTACTGGTTGTGGCCGGCGCGCATCGCCCGTGTGACGGCATCGACCAGGCGCGGGTCGCAGTCGAAGTCGGGGAAGCCCTGGCCGAGGTTGACGGCGCCATGCTGCTGCGCCAGCGCCGACATCACGCTGAAGATCGTCGTGCCGACGCGCGGCAGCCGGCTCGCCACGGCGGGCGTTCGCGGCTCAGAGCTCATAGTTCTCGCCTTCGCCCGCCATCGCGCGCTCGACCAGCGCGCGGCTCAGCCGGTCGCTGAGCATCTCGGCGAAGGCGAAGACGAAGCTGCGCAGGTAGGCGCCGCGCTTGAACGCGACGCGCGCCACGTTGAGGCCGAACAGGTGGCCGGCCGGTCGCCAGACCAGATCGCCGCCGGGCGGGTCGTCGCGCACCGCCATCTCGGCGACGATGCCCAGGCCGAGGCCCAGGCGCACATAGGTCTTGATCACGTCGGAATCGATCGCCTCGAGCACGACCTCGGGCTGCAGGTTGCGCGCGGCGAACGCCTTGTCGACGCGCGTGCGGCCGGTGAACGACGGGTGGTACGAGATCAGCGGCTCGGCGACGAGATGCTCCAGCGTCAACCGCTCGATCTGCGCCAGCGGGTGGCCGGCCGGCATCACGACGACGTGCTGCCATTCGTAGCACGGCATCGTGATCAGCTCGGCGAAGCCCGACAGCGACTCGGTCGCCAGGGCGATCTCGGCCGTCTCGTCGAGGAGCATGCGCGCGACCTGTTCCGGGTTGCCCTGGTGCAGGCTCACGGTGACGCGCGGGTAGCGCTTGCGCAGCTGAGCGACCGGCGCCGGCAGCACGTAGCGCGCCTGCGTGTGCGTCGTCGCGATCGACAGCGTGCCGACCTCCTGCTGCGAGAACTCCTCGCCGATGCGCTTGAGGTTGCCGACCTCGCGCATGATGATCTCGATTGACTTGAGCACCTGCTGGCCGGGCTCGGTGATGCGGCGCAGCCGCTTGCCGTGGCGCGCGAAGATGTCGACGCCAAGCTCGTCCTCGAGCTCGAGGATCGCTTTCGAGACACCCGGCTGCGACGTGTGCAGCGCCTTCGCCGTTTCGGTGAGGTTGAGCTGGCGTCGTACCGCTTCCTGGACGAACCGGAACTGGTGCAGGTTCATGAGCCTTGCGCTGGAGTGACGGCCGATTATTCCATCGCGAGGCGCGCGAGGGCCGCGTCGGCCATCGCCTGCATCACGCTGTCGATCTCGCCGATCGGCGGCTGCAGGCGCCAGCACACCTGCGGGTGCAACCGGCGCAGTTCATCGACGAAGCGCGGCAGGTCGTTGCGCACGTGGCCGCCGGTGCCGAGGAACATCGGCACGATGGCGACGTCGCCGCAACCCGTCTCCGCGAGCGCGCGGCCGGCCTCGGCCAGCGTCGGTGCCATCAGGTCGAGGTAGGCGAGCGCGACCTCGATGCCGGGCGATTGCGCCGCGATGCGGCGCGCCACCTCCTCGAACGGCGCGGCCCAGCGCGGGTCGCGCGCGCCGTGTGCGAACAACAGCAGCGCCTGCTTCATCGGTAGCGCACCAGCCAGCTGAACGCCGCCATCGACAGCAGCAAGTACAGCGCGCTCGGCACCGCGGCCACGATCCATGGCGTCCAGTCGCGCAGGATGCCGAGGTGGCCGGCGACGTTGTTGAGCAGCACGAAGCTGATGCCCAGCATGATGCCGCCGAACACCTTCCAGCTGATGCTTTCGCCGCGCGCATGCAGGTAGGCGAACGGCAGCGCCAGCGCCAGCATCACGAGGCAGGCGAGCGGATACAGCGCCTTCTTCCAGAACTGGATCTCGTAGCGCTGACCCGCCTGTTCGTTGCTCGCCAGGTGCTGCGTGTAGCGGTACAGCTCGAGCGTCGACATCGTCTTGATCGGCAGCAGCGCGGCGGCGACGACATCGGCGCCGAGCGTGCTCGGCCAGTCCAGGCGCTCGACGCGTTGCTCGGCGACGACCGGCAGGCCCTCGGCGTCGGTCGCGTTCCAGCGCGTGAGCGTCGCGCCGCGCAGCCGCCACAGATCGCCGTCCATGATCGTCGCGCCTTCGGCGTGGGTGCGCGTGAGCAGCCGCCCGTCGGCGTCGAACTCGAAGATGCGCACGCCTTGGAGCTCGCCGGCACCCGACGCGCTCGTCACCTGCACCGAGTAGCTGCGCTCGCCGTCCGGCGTGCTGCGGTGGTCCTTGAGCCAGGCACCGGCGCGACCGAACTTGATGCCGCCGCGGAACTTGGCCTCCAGCAGCACGCCCTCGCGTTCGCTGGCCGGCGCGAGGTAGTCGCCGACGAACCAGGTGACCAGCGAGAACGCGACGCCCAGCGTGGCCAGCAGACCGAGCGCGCGGCCGGGCCCGAGGCCGCCGGTGCGCAGGATCGTGAACTGCGAGGTCTGCGCCAGTCGCGCCAATGCATAGATCGCGCCGATCAGCACGGCGATCGGCACCAGCTCGTAGAAGTGGCCGGGCACGGCGAGCAGGCTGATCACCGCGGCATGCCAGGCCTGGTAGCCCTGGCGGCCGACGTTCTCGAGTTCGTCGACGAAGTCGATGAAGAAGAACAGCGACAGGAACGCGACCGCCGTGAACGCCGCCGAGCCGGCGATGTCGCGATAGAGCAGCCGGCGTACCGTCTTCATCGGGCCACCCGCATGCGCAGGCCGCGCGTCACGCCCTGCTCGCGCCACCACAGCAGCGCCAGCGCGAGGACGAACACGCCGCCGTGCATCGCCAGCAGCGTCTCGCCCATCTCGTAGCGCCCGTTCGCGACCCAGGCCTGCGAGAGATTGATCAGGTTGAAGTAGACGACGAAGGCGAGCAGCGCAAACAGCAGGTTCCAATTGCCGGCGCGGCGCGGATTCGTCGCCGCGAGGCCGACGCCGAGCAGCACCAGGTTGGCGCCGCCCAGCGCGAGCCCGATGCGCCATGTCAGCTCGCCCTGGAACTTCGGGTTCGCGCTGAACAGCAGCTCCGTCGTGCCGCGTGCGCGCGGCGGCAGGTCGGCCGAGCTGAGCGCGCGTTCGCCGACCAGCACGCGGTAGGTCTCGAAGCGCGCCAGCGTCTTCTCGCCGTTGGCGCGGTCGACTTCGTTGCGCTGCCCGGCCTCGAGGCGCAGGAAGCGGTCGTCGCCCGTCATTTCGATCGTGCCGCTGCGCGCCGACGTGACGGCTTCGCTGCGCTCCTCCGTTTGCAGGATGAACACGTTGCGGCCGGTGCGGCCCTCGTCGCTGCCGCGTTCGATGAAGAAGACGCGGCGCCCGTCGCTGGAGGTCTGGAACTGCCCCGGCGCGACACGCGAGAGGTCGGAGCGGCGCTCGTAGCGGTCTTTCAGCTCGGTGCTGTTGCGGTTGCCCCAGGGCCAGACGAACAGCGTCAGCAGCGCGACGAGCAGCAGCACCGGCCAGGCTGTGCGCAGCACCGGCCGCACGAAGCGCGTCAGGCCGACCCCGCTGGCGAACCACACTGCCATCTCGCTGTCGCGGTACATGCGCCCGAGCGTCGCGACGACGGCGATGAACAGCGACAGGTTCAGCATCGTCGGCAGGTGGCCGAGGGCGGTGTAGCCGAGCAGCAGCACGATGTCCTGCGGCGCGACGGCGCCGCCGGCGGCCTGGCCGAGCGCGCGGATCAGCATCATCGTCAGCACGATGGTGAGGATCACGACCAGCGTCGCCACGAAGCTGCGCGACAGGTCTCGACGCAGGGTCGAATCGAATAACATCCTCGCATTGTCACTCGGGATCGAACATGGAGTTGCGCAGCCAGGTCCTCGCCGCCGAGGCGTTGTCGCAGGCCGCGGCCGACGCGCTGGTGCTCGTCTTGCGGGTCGAGCAGCCGGCGGGCCTCGACAGCGCGCTCGCGGCGCTGCTCGCCGACGCGCTGGCCGCCGGCGACTTCGAGTTGAAGGCGGGCCGCACACTGTACCTGCACCGGCCGGCCGGCGTGAAGGCGGCGCGCGTCGTCTTCACCGCAGCGCCGGTGCCGGGGCTCAAATCGTTCCGCGCCGCGGTCGTCGCGGCGCTCGCGCAGCTCAAGCCGCTCGGCGCGCGCCACGTCGCGGTCGCGCTGGCCGGCGGCGATGGGCTGACGGCCGCGCACGCCGAGGCCGTCGCGGCGGCGGCGCACGACGCGGCTTACCTCTACCGTCACACCAAGCCGAGCGCGCCGAAGGCGCCGGCGCTCGCGCGCATCGCGTTGCTCGGCGGCAAGGCCGAAGCGAAGGCCTTGCAGCAGGGCCTGGCGCGTGGCGGCGCGATCGCTGCCGGCGTCACGCTGGCGCGCGAGTGCGCCAACCGGCCGGGCAACCATTGCACGCCGAGATGGCTCGGCGAGCAGGCCAGGAAGCTCGGCCGCGAGTTCGGCCTCAAGGTGCAGGTGCTCGACCGCAGTGCGATCGAGAAGGCCGGCATGGGCGCCTTCCTCGCCGTGACGCAGGGGTCGCACGAGCCGCCGCGTTTCATCGTGATGCGCTACGACGGTGCCCCGAAGTCGCAGGCGCCGCTCGTGCTCGTCGGCAAGGGCATCACCTTCGACAGCGGCGGCATCTCGATCAAGCCCTCCGCCGAGATGGACGAGATGAAGTTCGACATGGGCGGCGCGGCCAGCGTGATCGGTACGCTGCGCGCAGTGGCCGAGCTCAAGCCGCGCATCAACGTCATCGGCCTGATCCCGAGCTGCGAGAACATGCCCGACGGCCGCTCCGTCAAGCCGGGCGACGTCGTCACCAGCCTGTCGGGCCAGACGATCGAGATCCTGAACACCGACGCCGAAGGGCGCCTGATCCTGTGCGATGCGCTGACCTATGCCGAGCGTTTCAAGCCGGCGGCGGTGGTCGACATCGCCACGCTGACCGGCGCCTGCGTGATCGCGCTCGGCCACGTCCACTCGGGGCTGTTCAGCGCCGACGATGAACTCGCCGGCGACCTGCTGGCCAGCGGCGACGCGGCGGCCGATACCTGCTGGCGCATGCCGCTGGATGAGGAGTACGACGAAGCGCTCAAGAGCAACTTCGCCGACATGGCCAACGTCGGCCCGCGCGCCGGCGGCTCGATCACGGCGGCGATGTTCCTGCGCCGCTACACCTCGAAGTACCGCTGGGCGCACCTCGACATCGCCGGCACGGCGTGGAAGTCGGGCGCGGCCAAGGGAGCGACCGGCCGGCCGGTGCCGCTCTTGACGCACTTCGTGCTGCGCCGCGCCGCGGGCTGATCGCGGGTGACGGCCCGATGACGGAAGTCGGCTTCCACACCCAGGTCGGCGAGCCGCTCGGCTACGCCTGCCGGTTGCTGCGCAAGGCGCTGCAGCAGGGCGCGCAGGTCGCCGTCACCGGCCCTGCGGCGGCGCTGCAGCAGCTCGACGCGCTGTTGTGGACCTTCGACTCGTTCGCCTTCGTGCCGCACGCGCTGCTGCGCGAGGGCGAGGCCGTCGCGCCGCGGCTGCGCCGCACGCCGATCTGGCTCGTGCTGCCGGGGGCGGAAGCGCCGACGCACGATGTACTCGTCCATCTCGGCGGCGATGCGCCGGAGGGGTTCGGCAGCTTTCGCCGCATCGTCGAGATCGTCGGCACCGACGCCGGCGAGGTTCAGGCGGCGCGCCGTCGCTGGCGCGACTACAAGGAGCGCGGCTACCCAGTCGAGCATCACCCGGCGGGGGCCTGAATCCTGCGCGCAATCCCTGGGCGGCGCAGGGCGCGATTTCGGGTATCTTCGGCTGCGCCGCAGGGCGATCGGCCCCGGTTTCAACGACTCCGATGGAGGTAACGACGATGCGATTCGGACTGAACTTGATCGCCGCAGGCGTGCTGACGCTGGGCGCGGCCGGCGTGTCGGCGCAGGACATGGTGGTGCGCATCGGCCACGTCGCGCCGATGTCGGGCGCGCAGGCGCACTACGGCAAGGACAACGAAAACGGCGCGCGCATGGCGATCGAGGACCTGAATGCGCGCGGCGTCACGATCGGCGGCAAGAAGGTGCGCTTGGAGCTCGTCGCCGAGGACGATGCAGCCGACCCGAAACAGGGCACGGCGGCGGCGCAGAAGCTGTGCGACACCAAGGTCAACGGCGTCGTCGGCCACCTGAACTCGGGCACCTCGATCCCGGCGTCGAAGATCTACAACGATTGCGGCATCCCGCACATCTCGCCGTCGTCGACGAACCCCAAGCTCACGCAGCAGGGCTACAAGACGACGTTCCGTGTGCTCGCCAACGACAACGCGCTGGGCGCCGGCCTGGCGCTGCACGCGGTGAACAACCTCAAGTTGAAGCGCATCGCGATGATCGATGACCGCACCGCCTACGGCCAGGGCGTCGCCGAAGTGTTCAAGAAAACCGCCGCCGCCAATGGCGTGCAGATCGTCGACGAGCAGTACACGACGGACAAGGCGACCGACTTCATGGCGATCCTGACGGCCATCAAGTCGAAGAACCCGGATGGCGTCTTCTACGGCGGCATGGACACGCAAGCCGGCCCGATGCTGCGCCAGATGCAGCAGCTCGGAATGTCGAAGGTCGCCTACTTCGGCGGCGACGGCATCTGCACCGTCAAGGTTGCCGAGCTGTCGGGCGGCGCAAAGACGCTCGACAACGTCGTCTGCGCCGAAGGCGGCGTCTCGCTCGAGAAGATGAAGGGCGGCGCCGAGTGGCGCAAGCGCTACGACACCAAGTTCCCGAACCAGTTCCAGATCTACGCGCCCTATGTCTACGACGCGACGATGGTGCTGGTCGACGCGATGGTGCGCGCCAACTCGGCCGATCCGAAGGTCTACACGCCGTTCATCGGCAAGGCCGACTACCAGGGCATCACGGCGCGCATCCAGTTCGACGACGTCGGCGACCTGAAGGTGCCGGCGATGACGCTGTCGAGCTACAAGGCCGGCAAGAAGGTGCCGCTGAACTGAACGAGTGACTCCCT
This sequence comes from uncultured Burkholderiaceae bacterium, assembly GCA_964371405.1. Lineage (GTDB taxonomy): Bacteria > Pseudomonadota > Gammaproteobacteria > Burkholderiales > Burkholderiaceae_C > JAMHWF01. Next base: position 14,520 of record CAYJLV010000032.1, on the reverse strand, counting down.
CTCCCGCTTGCGGGAGAGGGCCGGGGTGAGGGGCTCACGGCCGCATCGGCGTGCCGTCGCGGCCGTAGATGCGCGCCAGCGCCGCGAGGCGTTCGGCGTGCATCGGCTGCACCTGCGACCACTCGAAGCGCCAGGCCCAGTGGCCTTCGGCCTGGCCGGGCAGGTTCATGCGGTGCTCGCTGCCGAGCCCCAGCACGTCCTGCAGCGGATAGATCGCCGTGTCGGCGACCGAAGCGCAGGCGGCGCGGATCAGGTCCCAGTGGATCTGCGAGCCGTCGGTGTCGAGGTAGCTGCGCACGTGGCTGCGTTCCTGCTCGGTCGCCGTCGCCCACCAGCCGATGCTGGTGTCGTTGTCGTGCGTGCCGGTGTAGACGACGCTGTCGGGCTGGTGATAGTGCGGCAGGTAGCGGTTGCCGCTGTCGTCGGCGAAGGCGAACTGCAGTACGCACATGCCGGGTAGCCCGAACTTCTTGCGCAGCGCCTCGACGTCGGGCGTGATGACGCCCAGGTCCTCGGCGATCACCGGGATCGGGCCGAGCGCCTTGGCGATCGCCTTGAACAGCGGCGCGCCAGGCCCCGGCAGCCAGCGGCCGTCCACGGCCGTCGGCGCCTCGGCCGGGATCTCCCAGTAGCCGGCGAAGCCTCGGAAGTGGTCGATGCGAACGACGTCGACCAGTTCGAGCAGGTGCCGGATTCGCGCCACCCACCAGGCGTAGCCGTCGTCGGCATGACGCGCCCAGCGGTACAGCGGGTTGCCCCAGCGCTGGCCGGTGGCGCTGAAGTAGTCGGGGGGGACGCCGGCGACGACGCGCGGCCGGCCGTGCGTGTCGAGGTCGAACAGCTCCTGCCGCGCCCACACCTCGGCGCTGTGCCAGGCGACGTAGATCGGCGCATCGCCGACGATCTGCACGCCGCGCGCGTCGGCGTGGCGGCGCAGCGCGTGCCACTGCTCTTGGAAGCGCCACTGGCAGAATTTGTGGAACGCGATGCGGGCCGCATGGCGTTGCGTCGCGTGGCGCAGCGCGGCCGGCTCGCGCTGCGCGAGCGGCGCCTCCCAGGTGCTCCAGGGTCGCCCGCCGTGATGGTCGGCCAGTGCCATGAACAACGCGTAGTCGTCGAGCCAGGTGGCGTGGCGTGCGCAGAAATCGTCGCAGGCGGCGTGATCGGCCCGCGAGCCGGCGGCGGCGAAGCGCTCGGCAGCGCGCGCCAGGCGCGCGAGGCGCCACGGCACGACATCGGCGTAGACGACGCGGCGCGGGTCGAAATGCGGCGGCGGGCCGTCGTCGTCGAGCCAGCCGCGCGCGCGCAGCTCGGCGAGGTCGATCAGCAGCTCGTTGCCGGCAAATGCCGACGGGCTCATGTAGGGCGAGTGGCCCGGTCCGATGCCGCCCAGCGGCAGGATCTGCCACAGCTTCTGCCCGGCCGTTGCGAGCCAGTCGATGAAGTGGTGCGCGGCCGCGCCGAAGTCGCCCGAGCCGTGCGGGCCGGGCAGCGAGGTCGGGTGCAGCAGCACGCCGCTGGCGCGCTCGAACCTCATGCCGGATCGCCTGCGCCTGCGCCTGTGCCGGCCGCGGCGAGCAGGACGACGCTGCGCGCATCGACTTCGACGGCGCCGTCAGCCGCGGTGCGGCCCGGCGCGGGCCGGCCGTCGGCTTGCGCACTGTCGAACCGGAGCTGCCAGCGCCCGGGCGGCAGCGCGAACGGCTGCGGCTGCGGTCGCGGATTGACGAGCAGCGCCAGCGTGCGCGGTGTGCGGCCGGCGCACCCGATCAGCGCGCCGAAGGCCTGCGGCGGTAGGTGGCGCCATTCGTCTTCGGCGAGCGGGGCGCCGTCGGCTCGCAGCCAGGCCAGATCGGGCCGGCCACCGGCATCGGGCCGGCCGCTGTACCAGTCTGCTCCCAGCGGCAGCAACTCGCGGCGCAGCGCCGTCAGCCCCGCGGTGAATGCGACGAGGGCATCGTCGGCGCGCGTCCAGTCGATCCAGGTCGTCGCGTTGTCCTGGCAATAGGGATTGTTGTTGCCGTGCTGCGTGTGGCCGAGCTCGTCGCCGGCGGCGAGCATCGGTGTGCCCTGCGAGAGCAGCAGCGTGGCGAGCAGCGCGCGCTGCAGCCGTGAGCGCAGCGCGAGCACGGCCGGGTCGTCGGTCTCGCCTTCGATGCCGCAGTTCCAGCTGTGGTTGTGGGCCTGGCCGTCGCGGTTGTGTTCGCCGTTGGCCTGGTTGTGACGGTGCTCGCAGCTGACGGCGTCGCGCAGCGTGTAGCCGTCGTGCGACGCGACGTAGTTGACCGACGCGCCGGGCGCGCGGAGGCCGTGGCGAAACAGGTCGGACGAGGCGCACAGCCGCTGCGCGAACTCGCCGGCGCTCGCACGCCCGGTGAGCCAGAAGTCGCGCGTCGTGTCGCGGAACTGGTCGTTCCATTCGAGCCAGTCGGGCGGGAAGCGGCCGAGCTGGTAGCCGCCGGCGCCGACGTCCCAGGGCTCGGCGATCAGCCTGACCGGCGCGAGCAGCGGGTCCTGCGCGACGGCCTGGAAGAACGCGGCGCGTGCGTCGTAGCGGTGGTCGCCGCGGCCGAGCACCGTCGCGAGGTCGAAGCGAAAGCCGTCGACGTGGAACTCGCCGACCCAGTAACGCAGGCTGTCGAGGACCATCTGCAACACGCGCGGATGGCGGATGTCGAGCGTGTTGCCGCAGCCGCTCATGTTCTCGTACAGCGCGAGCCGGCCGGGCAGCAGCCGGTACCAGCTGCGGTTGTCGAGGCCGCGCCACGAGATCGTGGGCCCGAGTTCGTCGGTCTCGGCCGTGTGGTTGAAGACGACGTCGACGATCACTTCGAGGCCCGCCGCGTGCAGCCGCTTCACCATGGCGCGGAACTCGGCGCGCGCCGTGGCGGCCGTGCCGTCGCTGGCATAGCGCGGCTCGGGCGCGAAGTAGCCGACCGTGTTGTATCCCCAGTAGTTGGCGAGCCCCTGCGCGACGAGGCGCTGCTCGTCGAGGTGCTGCTGCACCGGCAGCAGGCTGACGGCGCTGATGCCCAGGCGCCGCAGGTGGTCGATCGCGGCGTCGCTCGCCAGCCCGGCGTAGCTGCCGCGCAGCGCCTCGGGCACGCCGGGATGCAGCCGGGTGTACCCCTTGACGTGCAGCTCGTAGAGCAGGGTGTCGGCCAGCGGCGTGCGCGGCGCGCGGTCGTCGCCCCAGTCGAAGGCGTCGGCGACGACGCGCGCCTTCAGCGCGTGCGCGCCGTTGTCGCGCGTGTCGAGGCGGCCTTCGGCGTCGCTCGCGAAGTGCTCGTCGCGCCATTCGAATCGGCCGACGATCTCGCGCGCCCAGGGGTCGAGCAGCAGCTTGTGGGCGTTGTAGCGGTGACCGTCGTCGGGTCGCCACGGCCCGTGCGCGCGCAGTCCGTAGACGAGCCCGGCGCCCGCGCCGGGCAGGCGGCCGTGCCAGACGTCGCCGCTGCGGTGCAGCGCCAGGCGCGCTGTCTCGCGCTCGCCGCGCGCGTCGTAGAGGCACAGCTCGACGGCCTCGGCGTGCTCCGAGAACACGGCGAAGGCGACGCCGTCGCCGTCGACCTGCGCGCCGAACGGGCCGGGACGCCCGCGCTCGAGCTGCGGCGCCGTCACGCCGTCCTTTCAAGCAGCACGGTGGCCAGCGGCGGCACGTCGATCACGATCGAATGCGGCTGACCGTGCCAGGCGACGGGCTGCGCCGTCGCGACGCCGAACGGGGTGCCGACGTTGCTGCCGCCGTAATGCGACGAGTCGCTGTTGATGCGCTCCTGGTAGTGGCCGGGCTCCGGCACGCCCAGGCGCAGGCCGCGGTACACCGTCGGCGTGAAGTTGCAGACGACGACGACGAGCGAGCCCGCCGCGCCGGGGTAGTGGCGGCCGCGCCGCACGAAGGCGAGCAGCGAGCGCTCGGCATCGGTGTGGTCGATCCAGCGGAATCCGTCGGGGCTGAAGTCGTCCTGGTACAGCGCCGGCGTCGCGCGGTAGTAGTGGTTGAGGTCGCGTACCAGGCGCTGCACGCCGGCGTGCAGCGGGTCGTCGAGCAGGTGCCAGTCGAGACTGTTGTCGTGCGCCCACTCGCGCTGCTGCGCGAACTCGCCACCCATGAACAGCAGCTTCTTGCCCGGGTGGCCGTACATGAAGGCGTAGTAGGCGCGCAGATTGGCGAACTGCTGCCAGCGGTCGCCGGGCATCTTGCCGATCAGCGAGCCCTTGCCGTGCACCACTTCGTCGTGCGAGAGCGGCAGCACGAAGTTCTCGTTGAATGCATAGACCAGACCGAACGTCAGCTCGTGGTGGTGGTGCTTGCGGTGCACCGGGTCGCGCTTCATGTAGGCCAGCGTGTCGTGCATCCAGCCCATGTTCCACTTGTAGTGAAAGCCCAGTCCGCCGTCGTGCGGCGGGCGCGACACGGCGGGGAAGGCCGTCGACTCCTCGGCCAGCGTGATCGCGCCCGGCCGCTCGACGCCGACGGTTTCGTTCATGCGGCGCAGGAAGGCGATCGCCTCGAGGTTCTCGCGTCCGCCGTGTACGTTGGGCACCCACTGGTCGGCGCTGCGGCTGTAGTCGCGGTACAGCATCGAGGCGACGGCGTCGACGCGCAGGCCGTCGACGTTGTAGCGCTCGAGCCAGAACAGCGCGTTCGAGACCAGGAAGTTGCGCACCTCGGTGCGCGCGAAGTTGTAGATCAGCGTGCTCCAGTCGGCGTGGAAGCCCTCGCGCGGGTCGGCGTATTCATAGAGTCGCGTGCCGTCGAACTCGCCCAGCCCGTGCGGGTCGGTCGGGAAGTGCGCCGGCACCCAGTCGAGCAGCACGCCGATGCCCGCGGCGTGCGCGCGCGCGACGAAGCGGCGGAATCCCGCGGGCCCGCCGAAGCGCGCCGTCGCGCTGTACAGGCCGATCGGCTGGTAGCCCCAAGAGCCGTCGAACGGATGTTCGGTCACGGGCAGCAGTTCGAGGTGGGTGTAGCCCATCTGCTGCGCATATGGCACCAGCTCATCGGCCAGCTCGGCCCAGGTGAGGAAGCGATTGCCGTCCTCCACCTTGCGCCGCCAGGAGCCCAGGTGCACCTCGTAGATCGCGACTGGCGCGTCGAGCGCGTTGGCGCTGCCGCGCTCGGGCGACGGCGGCAGCGGTGCCGGCAGCCGCGCGACGACGCTGGCGGTTTGTGGGCGCATCTCGGACTGCAGCGCGTAGGGGTCGGCCTTGAGCGGCAGCAGGCGGCCGTCGCGTGCGCGCAGTTCGTACTTGTAATGCGCGCCGCTGCCGACGCCCGGCAGGAACAGCTCCCACACGCCGCACTCGCGGCGCAGCCGCATCGGGTGGCGCCGGCCGTCCCAGTGGTTGAAGTCGCCGACGACGGCGACGCGCGAGGCGTTGGGCGCCCAGACGGCGAAGCTGGTGCCGGCCACGCCGTCCTTGACCGCCAGCCGCGCCCCCAGCACCTCCCACGGCCGCAGATGCGAGCCTTCGGCGAGCAGCCACACGTCCATCTCGCCGAGCACCGGGCCGTGGCGGTACGGGTCGTCGAGCGTCGATTCGCTGCCGTCGTTCCAGCGCACCTGCAGCCGGTAGTTGCGCGGCGGTGCGCCGTGGCCCGCGCCTTCGAAGAAGCCGGCGGCGTCGCGGCACTCGAGGCGGGCGAGCACAGTGCCGCTGGTCGCGTCGAGCACGGTCACCGCGGCCGCCCCCGGCTGGAAGCTGCGCAGCTTCCAGCCGCCGTCGGCGCTCGCATGTGCGCCGAGCACGGCGAACGGGTCGCCGTGTCGCGCCGCGCAGATCTGGGCAATCTCGCCGGGGTGCAGCATGCGGCAGCCGACAGGTTTCAGTGAGCGGGCAGGCCCCAGATCTTCGACGCGTATTCGCGGATCGCGCGGTCCGACGAGAACGCGCCCATGCCGGCGACATTGGCGATGGCGTGCGCCGTCCAGCGCGGCGTGTCGCGGAACAGCGCGTCGACGCGTTGCTGCGCCTTCACGTAGGCGTCGTAGTCGGCGAGCAGCTTGTAGTGGTCGCCGCCCCACAGCAGCGAGTCGACGAGGGCGCGATAGCGGTCGGGTTCGTCGGGTGAGAAGTCGCCGCCGCCGATCGCGTCGAGCACGGCCTTGAGCCGCTCGTTGCTCTCGTACAGCCGCATCGGCTGGTAGCCCTTCCTGGTGAGCGCCGCGATCTCCTGCGTCGTGTGGCCGAAGATGAAGATGCTCTCGGCGCCGACCTGGTCGCGGATCTCGATGTTGGCGCCGTCCTCGGTGCCGATCGTCAGCGCGCCGTTGAGCGCCAGCTTCATGTTGCCGGTGCCCGAGGCCTCGGTGCCGGCGGTCGAGATCTGCTCCGACAGATCGGCGCCGGGCATGATCATCTCGGCCACCGAGACGCCGTAGTTCGGCACGAAGGCCACGCGCAGCCGGCCGCCGACGCGCACATCGTTGTTGATCACAGCCGCGACGTCGTGGATCAATCGGATGATCTGTTTGGCCATGTGGTACGACGACGCCGCCTTGCCGGCGAATACGACGCTGCGCGGCACCCACGAGCCCTGCGGGTCGGCGAGGATCGCCTGGTAGCGCGTGACGACGTGCAGCACGTTGAGCAGCTGGCGCTTGTACTCGTGGATGCGCTTGACCTGCACGTCGAACAGCGATGAGGGATCGAGCCGCACGCCCGTGTGCAGCTCGATGTGCGCCGCCAGCCGCGCCTTGTTGCCGCGCTTGATGCCGGCGAACGCCTCGCGGAACGCGGCGTCCGACGCATGCGCCTTCAGGCCGCGCAGGCGGTCCAGGTCGAGCCGCCAGTTGCCCGGCAGCGCGCCGTCGAGCAGCGTCGCCAGCCCGGGGTTGGCCTGCGCCAGCCAGCGCCGCGGCGTGATGCCGTTGGTGACGTTGACGAAGCGATCGGGCCACAGGCTCGCAAAGTCGGCAAAGATCGTCCTGACCAGCAGTTCGGAGTGCAGTGCCGACACGCCGTTGACCTTGTGGCTGCCGACGATCGACAGGTGCGCCATGCGCACGCGCCGCTCGCCCGACTCGTCGATCAGCGACAGGCGGCGCAGGAACTCGGCGTCGCCCGGCCGGTGCTGCGCCGCCTCGAGCAGGAACTCGTGGTTGATGCGGAAGATGATCTGCAGGTGGCGCGGCAGCACGTGCTGCATCAGCGCAACCGGCCAAGTCTCGAGCGCCTCGGGCATCAGCGTGTGGTTGGTGTACGAGAACACCTTGCGGCACAGCGCCCACGCGCCGCGCCACGGCATGCGGTGCGCGTCGACGAGCAGGCGCATCAGCTCGGCGATGGCAATGGCGGGGTGCGTGTCGTTGAGGTGGATCGCCACCTTGTCGGCGAGATTGTCGAGCCGGCCGTGCTCGGCGCCGTGGCGCGTGACGATGTCCTGGATCGACGCGCTGACGAAGAAGTACTCCTGGCGCAGCCGCAGCTCGCGACCGGCCGGCGTGCTGTCGTTCGGGTAGAGCACCCACGACACGTTCTCGAACTCGTTCTTGACTTCGGCGGCGCGCGCATAGTCGCCGCTGTTGAAGGCGTGCAGGTCGATGTGCGCCGGCGCCGTCGCGCGCCACAGCCGCAGCGTGCTGACCTTGCGCGTGCCGTGGCCGGGGATCACCATGTCGTAGGCCTTGGCCAGCACCTCGCCGCCCGGGCGCCAGACGACTTCGTCGCCGTTCGGGCCGTGCTGCTCGACCCAGCCGCCGAAGCGCACCGGATAGCCGATGCCCACGCGCGGGAACTCCCACGGGCTGCCGTCGGCGAGCCACGGGTCGGGGTGCTCGACCTGGCGGCCCTGCACGATGTCCTGCGCGAACATGCCGTACTCGTAGCGGATGCCGTAGCCGAACGACGGCAGCCCGAGCGTCGCCATCGAGTCGAGGAAGCAGGCGGCCAGGCGCCCGAGGCCGCCGTTGCCGAGCGCGGCGTCGGCCTCGTGCTCGGCGACGTCTTCGAGCCGGTGCGCGTGCTCCATCACGGCCTCGGCGGCGTCGGTTTGCAGGCCGAGCGCGTCGAGCGCGTTGCCGAGCGTGCGACCGATCAGGAACTCCATCGACAGGTAGTAGATGCGGCGCGACTTGGCGGCGCGCTCGGCGGCCTGCGTCTCGACCCAGCGCTCGGAAAGCTCCGGGCGCGCGAGCTGGGCGACGGCCTGCATCAGGTCGGCGGGCTCGGCCTCGTCGGGGGCCACGCCGACGCTGCGCAGCAGGCGTTCGTTCAGCGGGTTGGTCAAGGTGCTGGGCGACACGGGCGTTCCTCGAAGCGCGATTCATCGGTGCGGCAGCTAGTGTGCCAGCCCGGCCGGCCCTCGTCGCCGACGCGGGCTCGGCCTAAGATGCTCGGCGCAAGCCCCTTCCTGCCGGAGCCGTCGTCATGCCGTCGCCCGAACTCGTCCGCAGCCTCGATCTGCCCAAGCGCGCCGTCGCCCTCGTGCTCGCCGGCGGGCGCGGCAGCCGCCTGAAGAACCTGACCGACCGGCGCGCCAAGCCGGCGGTCTATTTCGGCGGCAAGTTCCGCATCGTCGACTTTGCGTTGTCGAACTGCCTCAATTCGGGCATCCGGCGCATCGGCGTGATCACGCAGTACAAGAGTCACAGCCTGCTGCGCCACCTGCAGCGCGGCTGGGCTTTCCTCAAGAGCGAGATGAACGAGTTCGTCGACCTGCTGCCGGCGCAGCAGCGCGTCGACGAGCAGGCGTGGTACCGCGGCACGGCCGACGCCGTCTACCAGAACCAGGACATCCTGGCCGCCTACGAAGCCGACTACATCGTCGTGCTCGCCGGCGACCACATCTACAAGATGAACTATGCGCTGATGCTCGCGGACCATGTGGCGCAGGGGCGTGAATGCAGCGTTGCCTGCCTCGCGGTGCCGCGCTCGGAGGCGTCGGCGTTCGGCGTGATGGCGATCGACGAGAAGAACCTGATCCTCGACTTCGTCGAGAAGCCGGCCGACCCGCCCCCGATGCCCGGGCACCCCGACGTGGCGCTGGCCAGCATGGGCATCTACATCTTCAACGCCCGCTACCTGTACAAGGAGCTCGAGCGCGACATCGCCGACCCGAAATCGAGCCACGACTTCGGCAAGGACATCATTCCGCACGCGGTGCGCAACGGCTGCGCGTCGGCGCACCACTTCCAGCTCAGCTGCGTCGGCACGCAGCCCGGCGAGACGCCGTACTGGCGCGACGTGGGCACGATCGATGCCTACTGGGACGCCAACATCGACCTGACGGCGACGGTGCCCAAGCTCGACATGTACGACACGCGCTGGCCGGTCTGGACCTACCAGCCGCAACTGCCGCCGGCCAAGTTCGTGCACAACCAGGAGGACCGGCGCGGCACGGCGATCGAGTCGCTGGTGTCGGGCGGCTGCATCATCAGCGGCACCGTGTTCCGCTCCGTGCTGTTCTCGAGCGTGCGGGTGCATTCGCATGCCTCGGTGAACTGGGCCGTGCTGCTGCCGGGCGTCGTCGTCGGCCGCGGCGCGCGGCTGACGCGCGTCGTCATCGACCGCGGCTGCGAGATCCCCGACGGCATGGTGATCGGCGAAGACGCCGCCGAGGATGTGCGGCGCTTCTGCCGCAGCGAACACGGCATCACCCTCGTGACGCGCGAGATGCTCGCGGCGCTGGTTTGAGCGCGACGCGCGCCGGCGCCGCGCCGAAGGTGCTGCACATCGCGGCGGAGCTGTTCCCGCTCGTCAAGACGGGCGGGCTCGCCGACGTGACGGCTGCGCTGCCGCCGGCGCTGGCGCGGCTGGGGTGCGACGTGCGCGTGCTGCTGCCCGGACTGCCGCCGATCATCGAAGCCGTGCCGCGCCAGCAGAAGGTCTGCGAGATCGGTCCGGCGTTCGGCGCAGCGCGCGTCGCGTTGCGGCGCGGCGTGCTGCCGGGCAGCGGGTTGCCCGTCTATCTGATCGACGCGCCCTACCTGTACCAGCGCGGCGGCAGCCCCTACCAGGACGACGCCGGCCATGAATGGGCCGACAACCTGCAGCGATTCGCGCTGCTCGGCTGGGTCGGCGCGCACCTGGCAGCGGGCGAGCTGGACCCGGCGTGGACGCCCGAGGTCGTCCACCCGCACGACTGGCATGCCGCGATGGCCTGCGCCTACATCGCCGCGCATTCGCCGACGCGTGCAGGAACGGTGTTCACGGTGCACAACCTGGCGTTCCAGGGCCTGTACGCGTCGGGCGACTATGCGCAGCTCGGGCTGCCGGCGCGCTACATGGCGGCGCAGGGCCTCGAGTTCCACGGTCGCGTGTCGTTCATGAAGGCGGGGCTGAAGTTCGCCGATCGCGTGACGACGGTCAGCCCGACCTATGCGCGCGAGATCGCGACGCATGAATTCGGCTGCGGCCTCGACGGCGTGATCCGCAGCCGCGGCAGCGACGTCTCGGGCATCCTCAACGGCGTCGACCGCACGGTCTGGGATCCGGAGCGCGACGCCGGCCTCGCGGCGCGCTACTCGGCGGCGGAGCCGGCCGGCAAGGCGGTGTGCAAGCGCGCGCTGCAGGCCGAGGTCGGGCTGGTCGAGGCAGCCGATGCACCGCTGTTCGGCTTCGTCAGCCGCCTCGCGGCGCAAAAGGGCGTCGACCTGCTGCTCGAAGCGCTGCCCGTGCTGCTGCGCCTGGGCGGGCAGCTCGTCGTGCAAGGCAGCGGCGAGCCGGCGCTGGAGGCCGCGCTGCGTCAGGCGGCGCAGCAGCAGCCGGGGCGCGTCGCGGTGCGCATCGGCTACGACGAGGCGTTCGCGCACCGCGCGATCGCCGGCGCCGACTTCGTTGTCGTGCCGTCGCGCTTCGAGCCCTGCGGCCTGACGCAGATGTACGGCCTGCGCTACGGCACGCTGCCGCTGGTGCACCGCGTCGGCGGTCTGGCCGATACGGTGATCGACGCCGACGACGCTGCTGTGAGCAGCGGCAGCGCCACCGGCATCGCCTTCGGCCCGGCGACGGCCGGAGCGCTGGAAGACGCGATTGCGCGCGCCGTCGCGCTGTATCGCGAGCCGGCGCTGTGGCGTGCGACGATGGCCACCGCGATGGCGCAGGACCATACTTGGGACACGGCGGCGCATCAGTATCTTGAGCTGTACCGGGCCGCCCGCGATGCGCGGCTGCGCGCCCCGCGAGGGGCCACGGCCGTGCAGTGAAGATCTGCTGCGTCGCAATACGGGCCTGCGAGGCCCACATTCATCGTACTGGCGGAGACAGCAGCGTGCGAATGAATTGGGAAGGTTAAGCATTGGCGTGCCTTTCGTCAGCACGCCGTTCTAAAAAACCAAAAAGGGGCCCTCTCCATGCGCTCCGCCGACTTCACTAATGTGCAGGGCGCCCGCTGACTTCTCCTTAGATGATGCTCGGTAGTATGAGTCCGCAAGCACCAGTATTTCGTAAGCCGATGGGCGCGAGTGACATCGTGTTTCACTATACGAGCGCAGATGGCCTGCGAGGAATTCTGCGCCCCGACAAACCGTTCTGTTTCCGTCTTACGGAGCTGCACTATTTGAGCGATAAAGCGGAATGGCTGCACACCTTTGCCCTCGTGCGTCTCTGGCTGCAGAATCTGGCTGCTGACCTGACCTATCCAGAGTTTGCGCAGTCTGCGAGGGAACAAATAGCGAAAGCGTCGCCAGTTGATTCTCGTGTAGGCACGCAGCGGATTTTCTCAATGTCATTTACTGAGCATGAGAACAAGCCGAGCCAATGGAGTGGATATGGCTGCTACGCGATTGGATTTCGACATGGCGATCTCGCACGCATTGCGCAGAGGCTCGACGTCCAGTTCTTGCCGTGCGAATATGACCTTGGTAGGAAGAACGGCGCTCTGAGAAGAATACTGCCGAAGCGAATGTTGCCGTCTGTCGAAACCTTTGACGCACGCGCAATGGATCGCAATTGGACGCAGTACTTGCAGGCGGTGGCCCATATGGCGGCCTACTTTAAAGATGGGCCTGCGCTCAATGCGAGTGGTGAGTGTCTTGACGAAGAGGGCGAATGGCGTTTCGTCGCAAGACTACAAGTAGGTGACTCCCGAATCGATCAGGATAGCGGTGACAAATACTGCTGGTTCAGTCTTGGCGCCGCTGCTGCTGAATTTACGAACATTCAACTACATGTGGGGCCGGGCGGAGACATGGAGAAAGCACTAGAGGTGGCCAACGCGTTTTCCACATCGCATTGTGTGGAAGTGAAAGTGCGCGACTATCGATAGCAGCAGCCAAGCCATGACCGCTTTCGTCAGCGCAGAACTGCGCGACAAACTAGAAAAATCCTTGCATTTCAATGGGGTCGCGGCGGCGGCGCTCGCGAACCGAGATCCGTTCGGCAACGACATTGACCAGCTCGGCCGTACACGGCGCCAGCGCACCGCCGATCTGCGCAAGTGGATCCGTGAGGACGAGCAGCGGCTGCGCGCGCTGTTCAGCGGTGCACCGGCCGATGGCTGATGCCGGTGCTGTGGGGGCACGCCGCATGGGCTGCGACGTGGGCAGGAACGAGAACGGGCCCCGAAGGCCCGTGTTTCCTAGTGTTCTGGCGGAGAGAGCGGGATTCGAACCCGCGGAGGGCTGTTAACCCTCACACGCTTTCCAGGCGTGCGACTTAAACCGCTCATCCATCTCTCCGCGGCGGCGCGATTTTAGCCCGCGGGGCGCCCGGCGGCGGGGCGCGTCCCGCCCTTCATCAGCGTCATCGCGGTGCCGATCAGCGCCGAGACTTCGCTCATGTTGCCGGGCACGATCATCGTGTTGTTCTTCTGCGCGAGCTGGGCGAACGCCTCGACGGCCTTCTCGGCGACCTTCAGCTGGACCGCGTCGCCGCCGCCCGGTTGCTGGATGGCGGCGGCGATCTTGCGGATCGCGTCGGCCGTCGCGTCGGCCACGGCGGTGATCGCCGCGGCCTCGCCTTGCGCCTTGTTGATCTCGGCCTGGCGCTCGCCCTCGGAGCGCGCGATCGACGCCTCGCGCTCGCCGCTGGCGATGTTGATCTGCTCCTGCTTGCGGCCTTCGCTGGCGGCGATCAGCGCGCGCTTCTCGCGCTCGGCCGTGATCTGCGCCTGCATCGAGCGCAGGATCTCGGCCGGCGGCGTGAGGTCCTTGATCTCGTAGCGCAGCACCTTGACGCCCCAGTTCATCGCCGCCTCGTCGAGCGCATTGACGACGGAGGCGTTGATCGAGTCACGCTCCTCGAACGTCTTGTCCAGCTCCATCTTGCCGATCACGGAGCGCAGCAGCGTCTGCGCGAGCTGCGTGATGGCGAAGATGTAGTTGCTCGAGCCGTAGCTCGCGCGCATCGGGTCGGTGATCTGGAAGTAGATGATGCCGTCGACCTGCAGCTGCGTGTTGTCGCGCGTGATGCAGACCTGGCTCGGCACGTCGAGCGGCACCTCCTTGAGCGAGTGCTTGTAGGCGACCTGCTCGACGAAGGGGATCACGAACTTGAGCCCCGGCGTCAGCGTGCGGTCGTACTTGCCCAGGCGCTCGACGACCCAGGCGTGCTGCTGCGGCACGATCTTGATCGTGCGCACGACGAAGACGATGGCGATGACGGCCAGGACGAGGGCGATTTCCATCAGGTGTTCCCTTCAGCGGTGACGATGAGCCGGTTGTGCTCGACGGCGACGATGCGGTGCTGCCCCGGCCGCGGCGCGCCGTCGCCGCGCCACACGGCCGTCCACGCGCTGCCGCGGTAGGCGATGCGCGCCGTGCCGTCGGGCGCCCAGGCCTCGACGCGCACCGTCTCGCCGACATCGAGGTTCACGTCGCGGTTGCTCGGCGCCGGCGCCGAGCGCGGGCTGCGCGCGCGGCGCAGGTGCCAGGCGGCGGTCGCGCCGCCGCCGGCCAATGCGGCCACGACGATTTGTGCGCTGAACGTCAGCCCCAGGTGCGCCGCCACGGCGGCGGCGGCCGCTCCCGCCGCGAGCATCAGCAGATAGAACGTGCCGGTGGCGAGCTCGACGGCGACCAGCGTGCCGGCGGCGATCCACCAGCCGGTGGCCGCGTTCCAGTCCATGGCGGGAGGCTCCGGGGTGTCGAATGGCGCGAAGTGTAGGGCCTCGATCGGTTCTACACTTCGCGCCTGTCTTCAGCGCGCCAGCTTGCGAAAGGGTCGGGATGCTGCGTTTTCGCTTCCCCATCGTCATCATCGACGAGGACTACCGCTCCGAGAACACTTCGGGGCTGGGCATCCGCGCGCTCGCCGACGCGATCGGGAAAGAGGGCTTCGAGGTCCTCGGCGCCACCAGCTACGGCGACCTGTCGCAGTTCGCGCAGCAGCAAAGTCGCGCCAGCGCGTTCATCCTGTCGATCGACGACGAGGAGTTCGCTGCCACCGCCGGCACCACGGAGCTTGCGCCGGTCGTCGTCAACCTGCGCAAGTTCATCCAGGAGATCCGCTTTCGCAACGCCGAGATCCCGATCTACCTCTACGGCGAGACGCGCACCTCGCAGCACATCCCGAACGACGTGCTGCGCGAGTTGCACGGCTTCATCCACATGTTCGAGGACACGCCCGAGTTCGTGG
>CAYJLV010000031.1:0-49655 GCA_964371405.1 uncultured Burkholderiaceae bacterium | reverse complement strand
GCGCCGGCTCGCAGCGGCGTTGCTGGCGTCCCTGCCCGCTGCCGCTGCCGTTGCCGACGACTTCGGTCGCACGAAGGCGCAGCAGGTCTGCGCCGTGTGTCACGGGCTGCTGGGCGTATCCTCGGCACCCGACGCGCCGAACCTGGCCGGCCAGCCCGGGCTTTACCTCACGGCCCAGTTGCGCGCGTTTCGCAGTGGCGCGCGGCGCCACGAAGTGATGAACGTGATCGCGAGACCGCTGACCGACGATGAAATCGCTGCCTTGTCCCGCTGGTACGCGTCGATCCGCATCGAGGCACAGGCGCCGCGCTGAACGTGCGGTCGGCTGGCTGCTGGCGCTGTGCACCGCGCCGGCCCTGGCGCAGGTGCAACCGGCGCAACCGGCACCGTCATCGGCGTCCGTGGCGCTCGAGCCCGTCGTCGTCAGCGGCAGCGGCGTCGAGCGGCGCGCCTTCGAGACGCCGTATGCCGTCAGCGTCGTCGATGCCGACGATCTGCGCGCCGGCGGCGCGATGGTCAACCTGTCGGAAGCGATGGCGCGTGTGCCGGGCCTGACCGTCAACTCGCGCAACAACTACGCGCAGGACCTGCAGATCAGCTCGCGCGGATTCGGCGCGCGCTCGACCTTCGGCGTGCGCGGCATGCGCCTCTACGCCGACGGCATCCCGGCGACGATGCCCGACGGGCAGGGCCAGGTCGCGCACTTCGATCTCGCCGGCGCGCAGCGCATCGAGGTGCTGCGCGGGCCGTTCTCGGCGCTGCACGGCAACAGCTCGGGCGGCGTGATATCGCTGGTCAGTGCGTCGCCGCGCGAGCGCACCGGCGAAGTCGCTGTCGACGCCGGCCGCTTCGGCATGCGGCAAGTCCGCATCGGCGCCGAAGCGCCGTATGGAGAGGGCTTCGACATCCGCGCGCAGGCGAGCCGGTTCGAGATCGACGGATTTCGTCCGCACAGTGCGGCCGAGCGCCGGCTGCTGAACCTGCGCCTGGGCTGGCGCGGCGAGCTCGACACGGTGACCGTGCTCCTCAACAGCGTCGAGCAGCCGGCCGACGATCCGCTCGGCCTGACGCGCGCCCAGTTCGACGCTGACCCGACCCAGACGGCGCTGCAGGCGACGCAGTTCGACACGCGCAAGAAGGTGACGCAGCAGCAGCTCGGCGCGCAATGGAAGCGCCGCCTCGCCACGGGCGGGGCACTCGAGGAGAGCATCCTCACCGCCTACGCCGGCCGCCGCGACGTGACGCAGTGGCAGGCGATCCCCGACACCACGCAGGCGCCGCCGCGCCACCCCGGCGGTGTGATCGACTTCGACCGCCTGTATTACGGCGTCGATGGCCGGCTGGTGTGGCGCTGGGAGCAGGCGCGGCTCGTCGCCGGCGTCGCCGGCGAGACGCAGAACGAGGATCGCCGCGGCTACGAGAACTTCCTCGGCACGCCGCCGACCCGCCAGTTCGGCGTCACCGGCGCGTTGCGCCGCAACGAGGACAACCAGGCGCGCAGCGCCGACGTGTACGCGCAGGGCGAACTCGACTTCGGGCCGGCCGTGACCGCCACGCTGGGCGTGCGCAGCGGCCGCCTCAGCGTGAAGACGACCGATGCCTTCCTCGCCAACGGCGACGACTCGGGCGCGCTGCACTACGACTACACCAACCCGGTGGCCGCGCTGCAGTGGCGGCCCGACGCCTCGCTCAACGTCTACGTCAGCGCCGGCCGTGGCTTCGAATCGCCGACGCTGACCGAGCTCGCCTACCGGCCCGACGGCTCGGCCGGCTTCAACACGGCGCTGCGGCCGCAGCGCAGCCGGCAGGTCGAGGTCGGCGTCAAGTGGCGCGCGCCCGAGCGCGGCCTGGCTGCCGAGCTGGCGGTGTTTCGTGCCAACACCAGCGACGAGATCGGCGTGCAGACCAACGCCGGCGGTCGCTCGACGTTCCAGAACGTCGGCGCGACGCGCCGCGAGGGCGTCGAGTTCGCCGGCCGCTGGCAGGTGGCGCGGGCCTGGCGCGTGCTCGTCGCCGTCACGCTGCTCGACGCGACCTATCGCGACGGCTTCCTGACCTGCGCCGGCGTGCCCTGCGCCGCGCCGACCGTCCCGGTGCCGGCCGGCAACCGCATTGCCGGCACAGCGAAGAAGACGGCCTATGCCGAGCTGGCGTGGCGGCCGTGGAACGGCACCGAGCTCGCCGCCGAGCTGCGCGCCTTCGGCAGCGTGGCCGTCAACGACATCAACAGCGACTTCGCCCAGCCCGCGTCGACGCTCGCCCTGCGCCTGCTGCACACGCTGCCGCTGCCCGTGGGCCGGCTGGAGATGCTGGCGCGCGTCGACAATGCGACCGACCGCCGGTATGCCGGCAGCGTGATCGTCAACGACACGAACCAGCGCTGGTTCGAGCCCGCTGCGCCGCGCAGCTGGCTGGTCGGCGCGCACTGGCGCACGATATTCTGATCAACGGCCGAACAGGCCCTTGATCACGTTGCCGACGCCCTCGACGACGCCGCCGAGGCTCACGCCCAGCGTGCCCGCAAGGCTCGACGCGATGCGCGTCGCGATGTTCTCGTTGAGCGAGAACTTCGGGTCGTCGAGCCGGCCTTCGAGGACGAAGCGCACTTCGATGCGCCCGTCGCGGCTGAGCGCGGCGAGCACGGCCTGGCGCGGCACGCCGGCGAAGCTGCCGTCGCCGGACAGCTCGAGCCCGCGCAGCGTCACCGTGCCCGGCGCGTGCAGGCGGTTGGCGGCGACGCCGGCCTGCAGCGCGAGGTCGAGCTGGCCGGCGCGCACGCCGCCCTCCGTCACGCGCAACAGGTAGGGCTGCAGCACGAGCAGGTCGGCGCCGGCCAGCCGCGCGTCGAGCCGGGCGTCGCGCGTCGCCGGCGTCAGCTCGCCGCGCACCTGCAGGCGGCCCGTGTGGCGCACGCCTTCGAGGTTGCCGCTCAGGTCGACGCCGACCGGCACGTCGAGCGCCGGCAGCACGAGCGGGCCGACGCGCGCGTCGAGGTCGTCGATGCGCAGCCGGTGCGGCGGCTGGCGCACCGAAGCGTCGTGCAGCTCGAAGCGCGCGCCGGCGAGTCGAACTTCGCCGATCTCGATCCGGGGCTTCGCCTTCGCCTGCGGCTGCTCCGCCGCGCTGCGCGGCGCTTCGAGGAGCGAGGGCAGCAGCCGCAGCCGGCCATCACGCGTGCGCAGCGCCGACACGTAGCCGCCTTCGACCGTGATGCTGCGGACATGCCAGCCACGCCGCCACAGGCTGGCGAGCGAGGGCACGAGGTGGACGCGTGCGGCGCGCAGTTCGTCGGCGGCCGGCCAGCCGCGGGCGCGGTCGGCGCGCACGCGCAGGTCGCGCACCTCGACTCCGCCCCAGCTCACGGTCAATGAGCCGACGCTGGCGTTGGGCCCCAGCGCCTGCTCGATGCCGCTGCGCAGCTCTTGTACCGCAGCCCCGTAGCCCCAGGCGAGCAGGGCGCCGGCGGCGAGCAGTCCGCCCAGGCCGAGCAGCATGCGGCGATGCGTTGTCGTGATGGCCATGACTGCCGATTCTGCAGGTCGCCGCGTCGGGCCGGTGCCCGACAATCGGCGCCGACATGGGGACTCCGCCACATGATGCCGAACTCACCGGCGTCGACTTCACCAGCCGGCCGACGGCGCGCAAGCCGATCACCGTCGCGCACGGTGCTTGCGCGGGCGGCGTGGTTCGGCTGCAGCGCATCGACCGACACCCGACGCTCGATGCCTATGCGCGCTGGCTCGCCGAGCCGGGTCGCTGGGTCGGCGCCTTCGATCACCCGTTCGGCCTGTCGCGCACGCTCGTCGAGGCCCTCGGCTGGCCGACCGACTGGCTGGCGCTGATGCGTCACTATGCGGCGCTGTCGCGCGAAGAGGTGCGCGCCACCTTCGCCGCCTGGTGCGCCGCGCGCCCGGCCGGCGGCAAGTTCGCGCACCGCGCCTGCGAGCGGACCGCCGGCGCGAGCCCGGCGATGAAGTGGGTCAACCCGCCCGTCGCGCTGATGTTGCATGCGGGCATCCCGCTGCTGATCGATGCCGGCGTGCACCTGCCGGCGCTGCATGCCGGCGACCCGGCGCGCGTCGCGCTCGAAGGCTACCCCGGCATGCTCGCGCGCGCCGTGCTCGGCGCGCGCTCCTACAAGAGCGACGAGCGCGCGCGCCAGACGCCCGAGCGCCTGATCGCGCGCAAGGACCTGGTCGACGCGGCGGAGCAGGGCCGCCTGCCGCTCGGCCTGCGCCTGAAGCTTACGCACGCGCAGCGCGAACTGCTGGTCGACGATGCGACGGGCGACAGCGTCGACGCCGTGCTGTGCCTGCTGCAGGCGGCGTGGGCGGCGACGCAACCGCGCTACGGCCTGCCCGAGCGCGTCGATCCGCTCGAAGGCTGGATCGTCGGCGCGCCGGGCGAGGCGGATGCATGAAGGTCGCGGCCGCATCGTTTGCGACCGCGGCACTGCTCGGCGCCAGCGCTGCCGCGCAGGCTTTCGACGGCGTTGTCACCCGTGTCCCGGATGGCGACACGCTGTGGGTGCAGCCCGACGATGCGGCGCGCCGGCCGCTGAAGCTGCGCCTGCGCGGCATCGACGCGCCCGAGTTGTGCCAGCACTGGGGCGTGCAGGCGCGCGACGCGCTCGCTGCGCGCGTGCTGCGGCGGCACGTGAGCGTCGAAGTGCGCACGCGCGATGACTACGGGCGCGCGCTCGGCGCGTTGCGCGTCGACGGCGCCGACGTATCGGCCGAGCTGGTAAGCCGCGGCCACGCCTGGAGCGCGCGCTGGCGCGGCAGCGGGCCGTACCTGCGCCAGGAGCAGGCGGCGCGCGAGGCGCGGCGCGGATTGTTCGCGGACCCGGCTGCGATCGAGCCGCGGCAATTCCGGCGCATGCACGGCCCGTGCTGATGTCAGCCCCTCTCCCGGAGGGTACGCCGGGCGATCCCCCGAGGGGATGCGGGCCGGCTTGGGGCGGCCCGGCGCTCGGCCCGTGCGGATGACGGCCCCTTGCCCCTCGTACCCGCGGAGCAAGGGGCAGCACTACGCGCGCATCAACGTGCTCTTGCCGAACAGGCTCTCGATCAGGTCGACGGCGACGCCGGCCGTTGCGTTGCGCACGTCGAGCGCCGGGTTCAGTTCCATCACGTCGAGCGAGGCGAGCCGGCCCGAGTCGGCGATCATCTCCATGCACAGCTGCGCCTCGCGGTAGGTCGGCCCGCCCTTGACGGTGGTGCCGACGCCGGGTGCCACGTCGGGGTCGAGGAAGTCGACGTCGAAGCTGACGTGCAGGTGCGTGTTGGCGTCGAGCGTCGCGAGCGCCAGCTCCATTGTGTGGCGCATGCCCATCTCGTCGATGTAGCGCATGTCGAACACCTCGAGCCCCTGTTCGTGGACGAGACGCTTCTCACCGGCGTCGACGCTGCGGATGCCGATCTGGCGCACCCACTTCGCGCTGATCGCAGGCACGTGGCCGCCGATCTCGACCAGCTCCTGTGGCCCGACGCCGCACAGGCACGCGACGGGCATGCCGTGCAGGTTGCCGCTGGGCGTGAGGCGGTCGGTGTTGAAGTCGGCGTGCGCATCGAGCCACAGCACGCGCAGCTTGCGACCCTGCTCGCGGCAGTGGCGCGCGACGGCGCTGATCGAGCCGATCGCCAGGCAATGGTCGCCGCCCAGCAGCACCGGCAGCCGGTCCTGCACCAGCTCGGCATGCACCGCGGCATGCACCGCGCGGTTCCACGCGACGACTTCAGCCAGGTGCCGGTAACCTTCGGTCGGCGGCGCCCAGGGATTGGCCGGCCCGCCGAGGTTGCCGCGGTCGATCACGTCGAGCCCGAGCGCGGCGAGCGACGGGCCGATGGCGGCGACGCGCAGCGCCTCGGGGCCCATCGAAGATCCCCGCGTGCTGGCGCCGATGTCGGTCGGTGCGCCGATCAGCGTGATCCCGCGGTTCATCGTCGGCCTCCGGGCTCCGGTGCTCAGATATCGAGGGCCAGGTCGCCGGTCTGCGTCGGCGCGGCGTCCATGCCGTAAGTCGCCTCGATCACGCCCCAGGCCTCGTCGGCTGTCTCGACGAAGCGAAACAGCGCCGTGTCGGCCTCCGCGATCATGCCGGTCTCGACCAGCAGGTCGAAGTCGATCAGGCGGGTCCAGAAGTCGCGGCCGAACAGCAGCACCGGGCGGCGCCGGCTCTTGCCGGTCTGGATCAGCGTCAGCACTTCGAACATCTCGTCGAGCGTGCCGAAGCCGCCGGGGAAGCACACCAGCGCGATCGAGCGCATCAGCAGGTGCATCTTGCGAACGCCGAAGTAGTGGAACTGGAAGCACAGCTCCGGCGTGATGTACGGGTTGGGCGCCTGTTCGTGCGGCAGCACGATGTTCATGCCGACGCTCCTGCCGCCGACCTCATGGGCGCCGCGGTTGCCCGCTTCCATGATGCCGGGGCCGCCGCCGGTCACGATGTAGATCGGCGAATCGAGATTGCGCGAACGCTCCGTGACCAGCGCGGCGAAGCGGCGCGCCTCTTCGTAATAGCGCGCCATCTCGACGTGTCGCTCGGCGATGCGCAACGCGGCGGCATTGCCCGCGGCGCGAGCGTCGGCTAGCAGTCGCAGCGCGACGTCGCGCGCGACGACGCGCGCGCTGCCGTACATCACGATCGTCGCGTGCACGCCCTGTTCGGCCTGGACCAGTTCGGGCTTGAGCAGTTCGAGCTGCATGCGTACCGGCCGCAGTTCCTCGCGCAGCAGGAACTCCTTGTCGGTGAAGGCGAGCTTGTAGCTGCTGCGCGGGCCGTCGTAGGGCGACGGCGGCGACGGGACCTTCGCCTCTTCCTGCGCGCTCGGGAAGTTGCGGGCGGTGAGTTCTTGCTTGTCCATCGCGCCCGAGCTTACTCGCGCCCGCCGCACACCGGGCAGCCGGGGTCGCGCCGCACGCGCACCTCGTTCCATTCCATCGCGCGCGCGTCGAGCATCTGCAGCCGGCCGGCAAGCGAAGTCCCGATGCCGGCGAGCAGTTTCAGCGCCTCGGCCGCCTGCATCGAGCCGATGATGCCGACCAGCGGCGCGAATACGCCCATCGTCGCGCAGCGCGTTTCCTCGAACGCCCCGTCGGGCGGAAACAGGCAGGCGTAGCAGGGCGCGGCCGAGTTGCGCGTGTCGTAGACCGAGATCTGGCCGTCGAAGCCGATCGCGGCGCCGGCGACCAGCGGCCGGCGCCGGTGCACGCAGGCCGCGTTGACGGCGTGGCGCGTTGCGAAGTTGTCGCTGCAGTCGACGACGACGTCGGCCTGCGCGGCCAGTTCGTCGAGCCGCTCCGCGCCGACGCGCTCGGCCAGCGCCACGACGCGCACCTCGGGGTTGATCTCGAGCACGCTGGCAGCCGCCGACCCCACCTTCGGCTGCCCGATGCGCGAGACGCGGTGCGCGATCTGGCGCTGCAGGTTGGTCAGGTCGACGCTGTCGTCGTCGACCAGCGTCAGTGTGCCGACGCCGGCCGTGCCGAGGTAGAGCGCCACCGGCGAGCCCAGGCCGCCGGCGCCGATCACCAGCGCGCGCCCGGCGACGATGCGCTGCTGCCCCTCGATGCCGATCTCGTCGAGCAGGATGTGGCGTGAATAGCGCAGCAACTGGTCGTCGTTCATGGCGTGAGGATAGGCAGGAAACACGGCGCCCGAAGCGTCGACACCCGCGAGGGGGCGGGCGTCGACGCGGCGCGGCGATGCGGCGGGGTCAGTTCGTCTCGGCCTCGGCCTTGCGCTCCGTCATCGTCTTGCTGACGATGACGGGCTTGCCCTTGAGGCGGTTGATCGCCTGCACGAGCTGGAAGTCCTCGCTGCTGCCGAACTCGGGCAGCGGCTTGGGCGGCGTGCTGCCCTTGGCGGCCTCGGCCTCGATGCGCTTGCGCGCTTCTTCGCGGGCCTTCTCGCGCGCCTCGTCCTTGACCTCGGGGCCGCTCTGCAGATGCTTCTCGAGATCGGCTTCGCGCACGCGCAGCGCGGCGAACACGTTGCCGGCCTCCGTCTCGTCGAGCATGATCTCGGGCACGATGCCCTTGGCCTGGATCGACTTGCCGCTGGGCGTGTAGTAGCGCGCCGTCGTGATCTTGAGCGCCGTCTCGGGCGAGAGCTGGCGCACCGTCTGCACCGAGCCCTTGCCGAAGGTCTGTGCGCCCATCACAGTCGCGCGCTTGTGGTCTTGCAGCGCGCCGGCGACGATCTCGCTGGCCGACGCCGAGCCTTCGTTGACCAGCACGACGAGCGGCACCGACTTCAGCGCCTCGGGCAGACGCTTCAACGGATCGCTGCCGCCGCGGCGCAGATAGAACTCGGGCGAGGCCTTGAACGTGGCTTTCGAGTCGGCGATCTGGCCGTTCGTCGTGACGACGACGACGTCGCTCGGCAGGAACGCCGCCGAGATCGCCACCGCGCCTTCGAGCAGGCCGCCCGGGTCGTTGCGCAGGTCGAGCACCAGGCCCTTCAACTTCGGATCCTGCTTGTAGATCTCGTCGACCCTGCGCGCGAAGTCGTCGACGGTGCGGTCCTGGAACTGGCTGATGCGCAGCCAGGCATAGCCCGGCTCGACCACCTTCGCCCGCACGCTCTGCACGCGGATCTCTTCGCGCGTGATCGTCAGCGGGAAGCTGCGGCTCTCGGCCTTGCGGAACACGGTCAACACGACCTTCGTGTTCGGCTCGCCGCGCATGCGCTTGACGGCCTGGTCCAGCGACAGGCCCTTGACGGCGGTGTCGTCGATCTTCGTGATCAGGTCGCCGCTCTTCATGCCCGCGCGGAACGCCGGCGAGCCCTCGATCGGCGTGACGACCTTGACCAGCCCGTCCTCCATGCCGATCTCGATGCCGACGCCGACGAAGCGGCCGCTCGTGCCCTCGCGGAATTCCTTGAACGTCTTCTTGTCGAAATACTGGGAGTGCGGGTCGAGCCCGGAGACCATGCCGCTGATCGCGTCGGTGATCAGCTTCTTTTCGTCGACCGGCTCGACGTAGTCGCTCTTGACCATGCCGAACACGGCGGCCAGTTGCTGCAATTCCTCGAGCGGCAGCGGCGCGAGCGAACTGCGCGCGAACGCGCCCAGTTGCATCGTCGTCAGCGCCCCGGCGACTGCGCCGAGCGCGATCCACCCCGCCACTTTCAATTTGACACCCATACCCGATCCGATCCCCGACTTGCGGATTCCGGTTCAGTATAGAACCGGCCCGCCGGTTGGAGCCCGGGCCTGGCGTAAAAGTTGCACGGCGCCGGGGGTCTCGTTCGCGGGCGCTCCGGGCCGCCCCAAGCAAGGCCCCGACCCGCTCGGCGGGTCGCTCGCAGTATTCGGCGAGCGGGGTGTCGTCATTTCATCAGGCCGTCTCGCGCGCGAAAGTGACCACGTGGTCGACTTCGGCGCGGATGCCGATCCACTCGCCGACGCGGTGATCGTGGTGCGACGGCACGTGCGCCAGCAGTTCCTCGCCGTTGGCCAGCCGCAGCGTGTAGAGGAACTCGGAGCCGCGGAACGCCTTGCGCTCGATGCGCGCCAGCACGCGGGCATGGTCGTCGTGCACGATGTCGTCGGCGCGCAGCAGCACGTCGCAGCGACCGTCCGGGTAGGCCTCGGGCAGCGGGCATTCGCCGGCGTCGCTCAGGTCGCCCAGCGCCGTGCGCACGACGGGGCCGGCGGCGGTGGCGACGATCTGCGCCGGCGTGAACACACCGTGGCCGATGAAGTCGGCGACGAAGCGCGTCGCCGGCCGGTGGTAGATGGCATAGGGTTCGTCCCACTGCTCGAGCCGCCCCTGGTGCATCACGCCGATGAGGTCGCCGAGGGCGAACGCCTCGAACTGGTCGTGCGTGACGAACAGCGCCGTCGTGCCGGTCTGCTTGAGGATCGCGCGCACTTCCTGCGACAGCCGCTCGCGCAGGTCGACGTCGAGGTTGGAGAACGGTTCGTCGAGCAGCAGCAGCCGCGGCTGCGGCGCCAGCGCGCGCGCCAGAGCGATGCGCTGCTGCTGGCCGCCCGAGAGCTGGTGCGGCGCCCGGTCGGCAGCATGGCCGAGGCCGACCAGATCGAGCATCTCGTGCGCGCGCCGCCGGCGCTCGGCTGCCGGCAGGTGGCGGATACCGAAGGCGACGTTGTGCACGACGCTCAGATGCGGGAACAGGGCGTAGTCCTGGAACACCATGCCGATGCGCCGCTCTTCAGGCGCCACGTGCACATGCCTTGCAGCGTCGGAAAGGGTTTCGTCCTCGATGCGGATGCGCCCCGCTTCCGGGCGCTCCAGCCCGGCGACGGCGCGCAGCAGCGTCGTCTTGCCGCAGCCCGAGGGGCCGATCAGCACGCCGATCTGCCCGCGCGGCAGGGCCAGCGTCAGCGACTCGACGGCGGCGCGCTGGGCGCGCGCGCCGCGGTAGCGCAGGCTCACGTTGTCGATCTGCAGGAACATCGACCGATATGATAGCGACCGCGCGGTAATGACTATTGTTCTCATCGACCGCGGCCGGGGACTCGCCCCGCGCGTTTTCAGCCGATTCGAAACTCGATGCTGCGCCCGCTCGCCGTTGTCTGCCTGTTGCTGTGCCTGCCGGTCGCCGGTGTGCTCGGGTCGTGGCTGGCGCTCGATGCCGAGAGCCTCGGCGTGCTGCGCCACCAGTGGCAGACGGTGCTGTCGGGCTACGTCGGCACCTCGCTGCTGCTGAGCTTGGCCGTCGGTGCCGGCGTCGCGGTGCTGGGCGGCGCCACGGCGGCGGCGGTCACGCTGTTCGAGTTTCCCGGCCGACGAATGTTCGAGTGGGCGCTGCTGCTGCCGCTGGCGATGCCGGCTTACGTCCTCGCCTACGCCTACACCGACTTCCTGCAGTTCAGCGGCCCGCTGCAGACGGTGCTGCGCCGCGCGACGGGCGCCAGCGGCGCGCTGTGGCCCGATGTGCGCAGCACCGGCGGCGCCGTCGCGCTGTTCGTGCTGTGCCTCTATCCCTACGTCTATCTGCTGACGCGCACCGCGCTGGCCGAGCGCGGCGCCGCGCTGATGGAGGCTGCGCGCCTGCTCGGCGCCGGGCTGCGGCGGCGCATCCTCGAAGTTGCGCTGCCGCTGGCGCGCCCGGCCATCGTTGCCGGTGTCGCGCTGGCGCTGATGGAGACTCTGGCCGACTACGGCGTCGGTTCCTACTTCGGCCTCGCGACGCTCACCACCGGCATCTACAAGGCCTGGCTGGTGATGGAGAGCCCCGACGCAGCGGCGCAGCTTGCCTCGCTGCTGCTCGTCGTCGTCGCCGTCGCGCTGTGGTTCGAGGCGCGCGGCCGGCGCAGCCTGCGCTACGCCGTCGCGCGGCCCGGCGTCGCGCACACGGCCGACGCGCGGCCGATCGTGCTGGCCGGTCGCCATGCCGCCGCCGCCTGGCTGGTGTGCGGCCTGCCGGTCCTGCTGGGTTTCGTGCTGCCGGTGGCGGTGCTCGCGCGGCTGCTGTGGATCGAGGCGCAATCGACCGAATTCGGCCTGCCGCTGGCGCGCTTCGCGCAGTGGAGCTGGACCAGCTTCAAGCTCGCTGGCCTGGCGGCGCTGCTGGCCGGGGCGCTCGCCCTCGCGCTGACGTTCGCGCTGCGCCTGCCGGCGCCGCCGCGGCTCGTCGCGCCGCTGCGCCTGGCCGGGCGCGTCGTCGGGCTGGGCTACGCCGTGCCCGGCGCCGTCATCGCTGTCGGCATCCTGCTGCCCGTCGGCTGGCTGCAGGCGCGCTGGCCGCAGCTCGGCAGCACGGCGCTGTTCACGGGCACCGTGTTCGGGCTGATGTATGCCTATCTCGTGCGCTTCTCGGCCGTCGCGCTGCAGTCGGTCGAGTCGGGCTACGCGCGCGTGCCGCTGCACGTCGATGAGACGGCGCGCATGCTCGGCACGAGCCGGTCGCGCCTGTTCGTCGCGCTGCACCTGCCGCTGCTGCAGCGCTCCGTGCTGGCGGCGCTGCTGCTCGTCTTCGTCGACGTGATGAAGGAGTTGCCGGCGACGCTGCTGCTGCGTCCGTTCGACAGCGACACGCTGGCTGTCGTCGCCTACCAGCTCGCGCGCGACGAGCGCCTCGGCGAGGCGGCGCTGCCGTCGCTGGCGATCGTGCTGGTCGGCCTGCTGCCGGTGCTGCTCTTGTCGCGGGCGCTGCGGCGGCCGGAGGGGTGAGTACGCTGCCGCGTGGACGGCGCGTTTGGCCTCACCGACAGGAATCGAACCTGTATCTGGCGCTTAGGAGGCGCCCGTTCTATCCGTTGAACTACGGCGAGTGGGGCGGATTATCGCCAAGTGCCCGAGGCCGGAGGGGAAGACGGCCGGCTCGACGGGCTCAGCCGTCCTTGCCGCTGCCGCCGTCGCGCGGAAACCAGCGCTCGATCAGCGCCGCGGCGCGGTCGCGCCCGCCGAGGCCGAAGGCCAGCGCCAGCGCGATCACGATGCCCGTCAGCATGATCAGGAAGGTGCGCTGCACCAGCCCGCCGCCGATGTCGAGGTGGTCGATCGCGATCAGCAGCACGAAGGCGATGATGGCGTACTGCGCGATGCGCGAGAGCAGCTCGGCGTCGCTGATGCCGGCCTTGCTGCAGTAGCCCAGCACCGAGTTGGCGACGAAGCGCGCGAAGTAGGCGCCGAAGATCACGACCAGCATCGCGACCAGCATTCGCGGCACGAACAGCAGCACGCGGCGCAGCAGCTCCGTCACCTGCAGCAGCCCGAGCAGGTCGAAGGCGATCATCAGCGCCGCCAGCACGACGAGCCAGGTCGCGATCCAGCCGAACAGGTCGGCCGTGTCGCGCTCGCTGCCGCCTTGCTGCAGGAAGGCGTCGACGCCGGCGCGCTCCGTCAGCACCTGGAAGTTCAGCGCGCGCAGCGCCTTCACGACGGCGAAGCGCAGCCCCTTGCCGAGCAGCCAGCCGGCGACGACGACGAGCACGGCGACCGCGATGCGCGGCAGGTAGGCGCCCACCTGCACGAGCAGCGCGCGCAGCGGCTCGACGGCGAAGTTGAAGCTGTCCATGCGGCGTCCCTCCAGGGATCGTTTCAGTTCCCGCCGAGCGCGGCGATGCCCGCCAGCGGCACGCCGACCCAGTCGGGGCGGTTGTTCAGTTCGTAGCGCAGCTCGTACAGCGCCTTCTCGATCTCGAACAGATCGAGCAGCGGGGCGGCGGCGTCGAACGCGGCGGCGTCGGCATACAGTCCGCCGGCGATCGCGGCGTCGCGGTAGGCGGCGAGGAAGGTGGCTCGCACCGTGGCTTCCCACAGTCGCGCCGCCGCCTCGCGCTTGTCGCGGTCGATGTCGGGCAGCGCAGCCTGGCGCAGCGCCGTCTGCCGCGCATAGTCGAACGAGCGCAGCATGCCGGCCACGTCGCGCAGCGCCGACTGCTTGTGCCGTCGTTCCTCGAGCGAGCGCCCGGGTTCGCCCTCGAAGTCGATGATGACGAAGTCGTGGTTGACCAGCAGCACCTGCCCGAGGTGGTAGTCGCCGTGCAGCCGCGTCTTGATGCCGGTGGTTGCAACTTGCTCCGCCTTCGCGATGCGCGCGGCGAGCGCGGCCTCGCTGTCGCGCACGCGCTGCGCGAGGGCCTGCAGTTCGGGCGGCAGCGCCGCGGCGCGCTCGGCCAGCAGTTCGAGCGAGGTGCGCGCGTCGGCCAGCGTGTGCTGCACCCACTGCTGCACGTCGGCGGCGGCGATCGGTTCGGGGTCGAACGCGGCGTCGCCGGTCCGCTGCGCCAGCGCGGCGTGCAGCTCGGCGGTGCGCCGGCCGAGCGTGCCCATCAGCAACAGGAAGCCGCCGTCGACGCCGCCGGCGCCGGCCTGCGCGTCGGTACCCAATTCCTCGAGCTGGCGCTGCAGCTTGTCGACCGCCAGGCTCCAGGCGTCGCCCTGGTTCGCGACGCCGGCCTGCAGGATGACGAGGGTGCAGGCGATGCCCGACTTCGACACGTGCTCGACGCTGCCGGCCACCGGCACGCAATGCGGGAAGCGCACGACGTCGGTCAGGAAGCGGCCCATCTCCAGTTCCGGGTTGACGCCCGGGCGCACGCGGCGGATCGCCTTGAGGAACAGGCGCTCGCCGAGCACGACGACGGAGTTGCTCGACAGCGGCAACGCGCGCAGCGCGGGCGGCCCCGCCGGCGCGAGCGGCGCGGCGGAGCCGGCGGCGATCTGACCATAGGCCCCGGTCGGCCGGAAGCGCAGCGTGCCGTGCGCCGCCTTCACGTCGCGGCGCGCGCCGATCGCGTGCACGACGGCGCGGCAGAACAGCTCGTCGGCGAGCGCGTCGGCGAGCACGCCGACACTGGCCTGCTGGCGCACCTTGGCCAGCGACGCCGCCGCGAGCTGCGCGACGCGCTCCTCCTCGCTGTCTTCCCAAGCCAGCGCGACGGGCACGAAATAGCGCAGCGTCTCGCGCGGCCCCTCGGCGTCGGCCAGCGCGACGAGCCAGCTGCGGCCGTCGTGCTCGAACAGGGCGTGCTCGGCCAGCGTCGCGCGCCGCACCGGCTCGTCCTTGGTTGCGAACCAGCGCTGGCGCGCCATGTAGCGCGGCAGCATCTCGCGCTCGAACTGGGTGCGCGTCTTCTCGGCCATCGCGATGCGCCACGGCACGACGCGGTCGCGGAACAGGCTGTTCCAGCCGTCGAACAGCACCAGCACCGGCAGGTCGGCGACCGGCAGGCGTTCGAGGTGCCACTCGGGCGGCGCCACGTCGGTCGCGAGGCGGAACCAGTAAAAGCCGTAGGCGGGCAGCGTCAGCAGATAAGGCAGCTCGCCGACCGGCGGGAACGCGTTGCGCCCCGTCATCTCGACCGGCACGCGGCCCTTGTAGTCGGCGAGGTCGATCTCGACGGGCTGCGCGCTGCGGCTCAGGTTGGCGACGCAGAGCACGACTTCGTCGCGGTACTCGCGCAGGTAGGCGAGGATCTTGCGGTTGCCCGGGTGCAGCAGCTTGAAGCGCCCGCGCCCGAACGCCTTCGACGCGGCGCGCGTCGCCAGCATGCGGCGCGTCCAGTTCAGCAGCGACGAAGCCTCGCGCTGCTGCGCCTCGACGTTGATCGCCTCGAAGCCGTAGACCGGGTCCATGATCGGCGGCAGGTACATCCGCTGCGGGTCGGCGCGCGAGAAGCCGCCGTTGCGGTCGCTCGTCCACTGCATCGGCGTGCGCACGCCGTCGCGGTCGCCGAGGAAGATGTTGTCGCCCATGCCGATCTCGTCGCCGTAGTAGATGATCGGCGAGCCCGGCATCGACAGCAGCAGGCTGTTCATCAGCTTGATGCGCTCGCGGTCGTTCTCCAGCAGCGGCGCCAGGCGCCGGCGGATGCCCAGGTTGATGCGCGCGCGCGGGTCGGCGGCGTACATGCGGTACATGTAGTCGCGCTCCTTGCTCGTCACCATCTCCAGCGTCAGCTCGTCGTGGTTGCGCAGAAAGATCGCCCACTGGCAGCGCGCCGAGATGTCGGGTGTCTGCTGCATGATCTCCACCACCGGGTGGCGGTCCTCCTGCGCGATCGCCATGTACATGCGCGGCATCAGCGGAAAGTGGTACGCCATGTGGCATTCGTCGTCGTCGCCGAAGTACTCGCGCACGTCCTCGGGCCACATGTTGGCTTCGGCCAGCAGCAGCACGTTGGGGTACTTGGCGTCGATGCGCGCGCGGATCTCCTTGATCACCTCGTGCGTCTCGCGCAGGTTCTCGTTGCTCGTGCCGTCGCGCTCGATCAGGTAGGGAATGGCGTCGAGCCGGAAGCCGTCGACGCCCTGCTCGAGCCAGAACTGCATCGTCTTGAAGACGGCCTGGCGCACGTTCGGATTGTCGAAGTTGAGGTCGGGCTGGTGGCTGAAGAAGCGGTGCCAATACCAGCTCTGCGCGACCTCGTCCCAGGTCCAGTTCGACTTCTCGGTGTCGGTGAAGATGATGCGCGTGCCGCTGTAGAGGTTGGGGTCGTCGCTCCAGACGTAGTAGTCGCGCTTGGCCGAACCCTTGGGCGCGCGGCGCGCCGCCTGGAACCACGGGTGCTGGTCCGAGGTGTGGTTGAGCACCAGTTCCGTGATGACGCGCAGGCCGCGCTTGTGCGCCTCGCGCACGAACTGGCGGAAGTCCTGGCGCGTGCCGTAGGCCGGGTGGACGTTGTGGAAGTCGGCGACGTCGTAGCCGTCGTCCTTGAACGGCGAGGGGTAGAACGGCAGCAGCCAGATCGTGTTGACGCCGAGGTCCTGCACGTAGTCGAGCTTCTCGGACAGGCCGCGGAAGTCGCCGATGCCGTCGCCGTTGGAGTCGTTGAACGCCTTGATGTGCAGCTCGTAGATGACGGCGTCCTTGTACCAGAGGGCGTCGTCGTCGAGACCGACGTCGCCGGTCGGGGAGGGCAGCTTCTCGGGCTTCAAGCGCGGCTCATCGGAAGTAGTCGAAGTCGTGCTCGCGGCGCAGCCGCCGCCGCACCACCATCACGTGCGCCGGGCTGTGCCGCGGGTCGAGGTTGACCCAGTTGCGCGACCCGTTCCACAGGAAGCGCTGTTCGCCGAGCAGGTCGTGCATCTCGTAGGGTTCGTCTGCGGGCAGGCCGAGCGCCTGCAGGTCGATCTCGATCCAGCCGCTCTCGCCGTGGTGCGGGTTCAGGTTGACGACGGTGACGACGATGTTGTCGAGATCCGGCGTCGCTTTCGCATACGCGATCATGCGCTCGTTGTCGACCGGCAGGAAACGCAGCGAGGCGTTGGACTGCAGCGCAGCGTTCTCGCGCCGCGCGATGTTGAGCACGGCGATGAAGCCGGCCAGCGAATCGGGGTGCGCCAGGTCCCAGTGGCGCAACTGGTACTTCTCGGAATGCAGGTACTCCTCGGAGCCGGGCTCGCGCGGCTGGTGTTCCAGCAACTCGTAGGCCGGACCGTAGAGCCCGTAGTTGGCCGACAGCGTCGCTGCGAGCACGACGCGCGCCATGAACGCGCCGCGCCCGCCGACCTGCAGCACCTCGGGCAGGATGTCGGGCGTGTTCGGCCAGGCATTCGGGCGGAAGTAGTCGCGCCCCGGGCCGTGCGCGAGTTCGGTGAAGTACTCCGTCAATTCGTGGCGCGTGTTGCGCCAGGTGAAGTAGGTGTAGGACTGCGTGAAGCCGAGCTTGGCCAGCCGGTGCATCACCTTCGGCCGCGTGAAGGCTTCGGCCAGGAAGATTGCCTCGGGGTGCTGCGCCTGCACGCGCGCGATCGCCCACTCCCAGAACGCGAACGACTTGGTGTGCGGGTTGTCGACGCGGAAGATGAGCACGCCGTGGCCGATCCAGAACTCGATCACCGACGCCAGCTCGTCCCACAGCGCGCGCCAGTCGGCCGTCTCGAAGTCGAATGGATAGATGTCCTGGTACTTCTTGGGCGGGTTCTCGGCGTACTGGATGCTGCCGTCGGCGCGCTTCCTGAACCACTGCGGGTGCTCGGTGACGTAGGGATGGTCGGGCGCGCACTGCAGCGCGATGTCGAGCGCGACCTCGATGCCGTGGTGGGCCGCCTCCGCGACGAAGGCGCGGAAGTCGTCGAACGTGCCCAGATCGGGGTGCAGCGCCTTGTGGCCGCCTTCGGCCGCGCCGATCGCCCACGGGCTGCCGACATCGCCCGGCTCGGTGGCGAGGGCGTTGTTGCGGCCCTTGCGGCGCTCGCGCCCGATCGGGTGCACGGGAGGCAGGTACACCACGTCGAAGCCCATGCGCGCGACGTAGGGCAACATCGCCACGCAGTCGCGCAGCGTGCCGTGGCGCCCGGGATCGGGCGACGCCGAGCGCGGGAAGAACTCGTACCAGGTCGAGAAGCCCGCGCGCACGCGGTCGGCGACGAGCGGGAACTCGACCGGGTGCGTGCTCGCGTGCTGCAGGTCGGGCCAGCGCAGCGCCGCCTCGGCGCGCGCCGCGTCGAGCGCGACGAGGCGCAGCGCCTTGATCTCGCCGCCCGCGGCCTGCAGCAGCTCGTGCACCCAGCGCTCGAGCGCCTGCCGGTCTGCGGCGTCGCGCGCGCGCTGCGCGGCGCCGGCGATCAGCGCCGCGCCGGAGCGCGCGGCGACGCGCAGGTCGGCTTCGTCGGTGCGGTGCGCGAAGTCGTGGCGCCACGACCGGAACGCGTCGACCCAGGCGCTGACGGTGTAGCGCCAGGCGCCGATGCGGTCGACGACGAAGCTGGTGCGCCAGCGGTCGTTGCCGAGCGGCTGCATCGGCGCGACGCGCCACTCGGCGTCGGAGGCGTGGCGAAACAGCACGGCACAGCCCAGCTCGTCGTGGCCGTCGGCGTGGCAGTCGGCCTCGACGACGACGCTGTCGCCGACGATGCGCTTGACGGCGAAGCGCCCGCCGTCGACCGCCGGCGTGACGGCTTCGATGACGGCGCGCACGCGGCCGTCGGGCACGCCGATCGGAATCAGCTGGGCCACTCGCTGGTTCATCCTTCGCTCCTGGCGCTCGCGGCGCCGTCGTGACCATACCCGCTCGCGGCCGGGTCGGGCAACCCGGCGTGCCGGCCGCGCTGCGGCGGCAAGGGGCATGCCCGTCGCGTGTGCAGAGTCTGCGCAGTCGCTACTGCCATCGCCAGGTCCAGATCGCGTCGAGCGAGTTGTCGAGTCCCGACTGTGCACGCAGCGTGAAGCGTCGCGCGACGCGATAGATCAGCTGCCAGGTTCCCGTCGTCGCGTTGAGCCCGCGCTCGTAGCCGACGAACCAGCGCGCCGAGAGCTGCTTGCCCAGCGTCACGATGGTCTCGCGCACCGTGCCGTCGGACTGGCGCACCGACATTTCGTCGAGGCCGACGATGCGCGTCAGGTTGGCTGCCGGGCCTTCGCTGTCGTTGCCGGCGATCAGCGCCAGCGCGGCGCGCTGCAGCACGGCGGTGTCGGTGCGCCCCAGTCCTTCGCTGGCGCGGCCCAGCACCAGCCACGACAGCTTGTCGGTCTCCGACATCTCGGGCTCGGAGAACAGGCGCACGCGCGGCGCGGCGGCGCTGCCGCTGATCGCGACGCCGACCCGCACGTCGGTGTCGGGCCGCACGGCGACGATGTCGAGCCGCGGGTTCGCCGGCGGACCGTTGAAGGCGACGAAGCCGCGCTCGATGTCGAGCTTCTGGCCGTAGGCCGCGAACGTGCCGTCGGCCGCACTGATGCTGCCGTCGACCGCCAGCCGACCCTGCGGCGACGTGAGCCGCAGCTCGCCGCGCAGCGCGGTGTCGATGCCGCGCCCGCGCAGCCGCAGCCGCTCGCC
Source organism: uncultured Burkholderiaceae bacterium (assembly GCA_964371405.1). GTDB lineage: Bacteria > Pseudomonadota > Gammaproteobacteria > Burkholderiales > Burkholderiaceae_C > JAMHWF01. The sequence continues at coordinate 30,453 of CAYJLV010000031.1, read as the reverse complement.
GAGATCGATGCGCACATCGAGTGCGACTTCGCGGCGACGCTCGGCGCCGCGCAGCCCCGCGGCGTCGCGCGCGGCTTCGCCGCGCAGCACGGTCACATCGTCGCCCAGGCTCGGCGCGTCGGCGCGTGACAGGTCGATCAGGCCCTCGTCGACATGCAGTCGCCCGTCCACGCGCAGCGCGTCGCCGCGCAGGTCGAGCGCGGCGTCGCCGCTGACGACAGCCTTGCGGTCGACCCGGCCGATCACCTGCGCGCGCTCGGCGACGAGGCGCAGCCGGGCCTGCGGCGCGGCGCCGACCTCGGCGCTGCCTTCGAGGCGCAGCCGCCCGGCGCCGGCCTGCGCGTCGGCGCGCACGATGCGTGCGCTCGCACCCTGCAGCGCGACGTCGAGCACGCCGCCGTGCAGCTCGACGCCTTCGAGCAGGTTGCGCGCGGCGAGGTCGCTGCCTTCGATGCGGCCGGTCAGCTCGGGCGCCCCGAAGCGCCCGCCGAGTGTCGCCGTGGCGTGCATGCGCCCGCCTAGGCGCCAGCCGGCGGGCAGCCAGGCGCCCCAGGCGGCGAGGTTGGCAACGCGCGCCTCGAACACGCCTTCGAGCGGCGCATCGGCGGGCGGCCAGACGCGGCCGGGCGCCGTGCGCAGCGTCGCCGCGCCCGCGGTCGCGCCGAAGCTCGCGCCGGCCAGCCCCTGCGTGAAACGCCAGACACCGTCGTGCGCGGCGAGGGCGAGGCGCAGGTCGGTCAGCCCGAGCGGCAGCGTGCCGGCGTCGTCGGTGACGTGCAGGTCGCCGCTGCGCCGGCCGATCTCGATGTCGGCGGCGAAGTCGGGCGCGCTGCGCACGTCGATGCGGCCCGCCACGACAAGGTCGCCGCCCCAGCCGAAGCCGGGCTGCAGCCGCGCCAGCAGCGGCGCCGCGGCGATCGGCTCCAGCTCGGCCTGCAGCTCGATGCCCGGGCGCGGCCCGCCCTGCCACGCGAGCCGGCTCCAGCGCAACGCGGCACCGCCCGGCAACGCGGCGCGGCCGGCGGCGGCCTCGGCGCGCGGCGCAGCGCCGAACTGCAGCTCGACGCCGACCTCGCGCGCGGCCAGCCACGGCGCCGCGCCGCCCGCGCGGCTGCGCAGCACCAGCTGCTCGAGCTGGCCGCGCCAGCCGGCGGGCACGCCTGCCGCTGCGTCCCAACGCAGCGCGCCGCGCGCTTGCAGCGTGGCTTGCGCGCCGTTGCCTGAGCCGTTGCCTGTGCGCAGGGCGGCAGCGTCGCCGTGCAGCATTTCGAGCCAGGCCGGCGGGCGCAGCGGGCTCGCGGCATCGACGCTCAGGCGATGCTCGGCGGCGCTGCCGCGCAGATCGATGCGAGCGGTGGCTATGCGGCGCGCGTCCCAGGCCGCGTCGGCGAGGGCGATCTGCACGTCGATCGGCGCGAGCACGTCGCGAGTGAACGGCGAGCGCACGGCATCGCCGAGCGACCAGCGCGCTGTTGCCTGCGCGACGCCGGCAGCGCCCACGCGCAGCTGCCGCGCCTGCGCGCGGCCCTGGATGCGCAGCGCCGGCCAGCGCGCGTCGAGCGTGGCCTGCACGTCGAGCGCGCCGGCCGTTGCCGGCATTGCAGCGCCGGTCAAGCGCAGCAGCGGCGCGAGCTTCGCCAGATCGGTGAGCGCGGCGTCGACGTCCCAGTGGTCGGCAGTGCCGCGGGCATCGCGGTCGAGGCGGCCGCTTGCCGTGACGCGGTTGCCGGCAGCGTCGAGACGCAGGCGCACGGCGGCGGGGTCGGCGTCGCCCGCCGTGCGCAGCGCCAGCTCGCCGGCGACCGGCAGGCCGGCGAACACGCTGTCTGCCAGCGTCAGCGTCGCCGCGCCGCGCACACCGGCGGCGCGCGCGGCCAGCGGCGCCGGCTGCGCGGCGATGGCATGCGCCGGCAGCAGCACGTCGGCATCGAGCTGGGCGTTCAGGCGCTGTGGCGCGTCGCGCCACGCTGAGCCCGCAGTGCCCCGCCACCACAGGCGCGGGTCGAACTCGGCCAGTGCCGCACGACCGCGCAGTTGCCACGCGCCTGTGTTCGTGCGTTCGGCGCGGCCGGCGGCCGTGGCGCGCTGTGCACCGATCTGCACGACGGCGCGGCGCAGCTCGACCGAGTGCTGTGTCGCCGTGGCGTCGAGTTCGATCTGCAGTGCGCCGCGTTCGTGCGCGCCGGGAGCGACGCCGGGCGTACCACGCTCTTGCGCGCCGCGCAGGCGCGCCTGGACCGCGAGCGCAGCTTGCGCCGAGCCTGCGGCGAGATCGCTGGCGCGCAGTTCGAGCGGGCCGCCGAGCCGCAGCGCGGGGGCGCGCGCGTCGAGCGCCGCCGGCCGCACCTCGTCGAGCGCGAGGGCGAGCGTCGCAGCTCCGGGCGACCAACGGCCGCTGCCGCGCACGCGGCCGCCGGGCTGCGCGGCGCTGCCGAGCTCGGCGTCGATGGCGCGCAGCTCGACTTCGTCGCGGCGGTCGATCCGGCCGTGCAACTCGGCGTGCAGCGAACGCAACGGCAGGCGGCCTTCGCTCCAGCGGCCCGCCGCTGTGTTGTCGAGCGCAATCACGGCGCGCGCCGGCCGGTCCAGCGCCGTCGTGTCGAGGTCGGCCGTGCCGCCGATCGCGGTGGTCGGCGCGTCGCTCGCCAGCGCCGCCAGGTCGAGCGCCGTCGTGCGCGCGCTCAACGCGGCCAGCGGCCAGCGCGCAAACGGCTGCAGCGTCGCGCTCAGGTCGAGCGACGGCGTCGCGCGGCCGGGCCGCGGCTCGGCGCGCAGCGTCGCCGCGAGGGCAAGGCGTTCGAGCGGACCCGCGGCGCGTGCCGTGATCTCGAACCGGGACAGCGCCGCAGCAGCGCCGTCGCGTGAAGGTATCGGCTCGGCGTCGCTACGCGACCGAGCGTCGAGCACCGCCGCCACTTCGAACGGCGCGCGCGTCGCGATACCCAGCGCGCCGCGCAGCGCGATGCGGTCCCATTCGAGTGCGAGATCGTCGATGCGGTGCTGCGCGCCGCCTTCGGCGCCGAGCTGCAGCCTTGCGCGCAGGGTCTCGATCGGCCGCGCGCCGAGCGCGGGCGCGTTCAGCGCGCCGATCTCGATCTGCCGCACGTAGAGCTCGACCGGCAGCGCGAGAGTGGCCGGCGGCTGAATCGGCGGCGTTGCATCGTCGGTTCCGTGCAGCACGATGCGCGCGACGGCCAGCGCATCGACCTCGATGCGCAGCCATGCGGGCGCGTGCAGCGGCCGGCGCAGCCGCAGGCCGCGCCACTGCACGCCGTCGGCGACGAGGCGCTGGCCCGGCCAGGCGATGCTGATGCGCTCGGCCGCGAAGTCGCCGACCAGCGCGCCCGTGGGCGCCTGGACCTCGACGCCCGGCAGCCGCGCCAGCAGCCACGCCGTGCCGCCGGGCGTGTGCGCCAGCCACAGCGGCGGCAGCACGACGAGCAGCGCGAGCGCGGCCAACGCCGCGACCGCGGCGAGCGCCGCGCGCCAGCGGCGGCGCGGCGGGATTGCGGCGGAGGTCTCGCTCAAAACGCGATCCCCACGCTGAAGTGCAGGCGCACGCTGCGCACCTCGCGGCCGTAGGCGAGGTCGAAGCGCAGCGGGCCGACCGGGCTGCGCCAGCGCACGCCGACGCCGTAGCCGATCGCCGGGTCGAGATCCTTCCAGTCGTCGGCGGCGTTGCCGGCGTCGACGAAGGCGGCGTACCAGACGTTGGGCCACCGCTCGGAGAGCGGGCGCGCGATTTCGGCGCTCGCCGTCAGCAGCACGCGTCCGCTGGTCAGCACGCCGTTCATCAGCGGCCCGAGGCTGCGGTAGTCGTAGCCGCGCACCGAGTCGTCGCCGCCGGCGCGAAACAGCAGCGTGTCGGGGATGCCGACGCTGGCCTTGGCGAACACTTCGCCGGCTTCGACGCGCGCCTGGCCGTACCAGTTGCCGGGCAGCGGCAGGTAGCCGGTGAGGCGGCCGGCGGCGCGTGCGAACGGCCCGTTGTCGGCGAAGTTGCTCTGCGCAAAGCCGCCGGCGACTTGCGCCGATGCCGTGATGCCGCGCGTCGGCAGCACGATGTCGTCGAGGTCGCGCCACACCCAGTGGTAGTTCAGCGTCGCCGCCTCGGCCGTGCTGCTGCCCGCCGCGTTGCGCGTCGTCGCGCCCTGCAGCGCGGCGAAGTAGAGCCGCTCGATGCGCTGAGTGTCCTGCGTGCGGCCGGCGCGCAGGCGCCACGACGAGCGGATCTCGTCGTTGACGGAAAGGCGTTCGACGCTGCCCGCGACGAGGTCGCGGTAGAAGCCGGGCAGCGGGTGCGTGACGAGCTCGCCTTCCCACAGCCGCAGGTCGCGGCCGATCTCGAACTTGTTCTTCGCCGTCAGGCGCCGGCCGAAAGCGCGCCGGTGCACGTGTTCGAGCGAGACGCGCGGGCCGGTGTTGGCGCTGATGCCGACGCCCGCCGTCGCCTGCTGCAGCGTCAGCTCGCGCACGCGCACGACGACGGGCGTCGTCGCGGCCCGCGCCGGGTCGGTGTCGACGTCGACCGCGACGGCCTCGAACAGGCCGGCCTTGCGCAGCCGTTCCTGGAAGTCGGCCAGCAGCGATTCCCGGTAGACCTCGCCCGGCGCGAAGCCCGCGAGGTTGCTCACGACCGATTCGCGGTAGCGCTCGAGCTCCTCGATGCGCAGCTCGCCGAGCCGGAACAGCGGACCGCTGTCGGCGACGACGAAGATGCGCGCGCGCTGCGCCACGGGATCGACTTCGACGCCGGTGCCGCTCCACGTCGCGGCCGGGTAGCCGTCGGCGCGCAGCTGCGCGAGCGAGGCGTTCTTTGCCGCCGCCCAGGCCGACTGCGTGAACGGCTCGCCGGCTGCCAGCGGCCAGTCGCGGCGCAGCGCGTCGAGGCGGCGCAGAGCTTCGGGGTCGCCCGCCTCGACGGCGATGCCGAGCTCGCCTTGCGCCTCGAGCGTCACGCGCTCGATCGTCGTGCGAGGGCCGGGCCGGGCGGTGATGCGGACCACGGGCGGCGTGCCGGCCTCGCGCAGCGCCGTGACTTGCGCGGCGAAGTAGCCTTGTGTCTCGAGCAGCGCGCGCGCCTGCGCCGGTGTCGCCGCGACGAGGCGGCGAAGTTCCAGCGCCGTGATCGACGCCGCTTCGTTGCCCTGAAAGCGCGCCAGGTCGAGATGCGTCGCGAGCAACTCGCGCAGCGGCGCCGGTGCGTCGATCGCCAGTTCATAGGCTGCGCCGGCGTCGTCGTCCGCCGCAGCGGCGGCTGGGCGGGCGGATTCGACGGATTCGGCGGCCGGGCGCTGCAACGTGGCGCAGCCTGCCAGCGCGACGGCCGCTGCCACGGCCAGCGCCGGCAGCGCGCCGCGCGTCATTTGACCAGCAGCCGCATCGCCTGTTCGAGCCCCGTCAGCGTCAGCGGAAACATGCGCTGGTTCATCAGCTGCCCGACGATGGCGATGCTCTGGCGGTAGCCCCACACGCCCTGCGGCTCGGGGTTGATCCACGCGAACTTCGGGAACGCTTGCATCAGCCGCTGCAGCCATTCGGCGCCGGCTTCCTCGTTGTTGTATTCGACGCTGCCGCCGGGCTGCAGGATCTCGTAGGGGCTCATCGTCGCGTCGCCGACGAAGATGAGCTTGTAGTCCTTGTTGTACTTGCGGATCACGTCCCAGGTCGGGATCTTCTCGGCGTGGCGGCGTCGGTTGTTCTTCCACATGAAGTCGTAGACGCAGTTGTGGAAGTAATAGAACTCGAGGTGTTTGAACTCGCTCTTGGCGGCCGAGAACAGCTCCTCGACGCGGTGGATGTGCTCGTCCATCGTGCCGCCCACGTCCATCAGCAGCAGCACCTTCACCTTGTTGTGGCGCTCGGGCACCATCTTGATGTCGAGCCAGCCGGCGTTGGCGGCGGTCGACCGGATCGTGTCGTCGAGGTCGAGCTCCTCGTCGGCGCCGTCGCGCGCGAAGCGGCGCAGCCGGCGCAGCGCGACCTTGATGTTGCGCGTGCCGAGCTCGAGCGCGTCGTCGTAGTCCTTGAACTGGCGCTGGTCCCAGACCTTCACCGCGCTGCGGTTGCGGCCTTTCTCCTGGCCGATGCGGATGCCCTGCGGGTTGTAGCCGTAGGCGCCGAACGGGCTGGTGCCGCCGGTGCCGATCCACTTGCTGCCGCCTTCGTGGCGCTCTTTCTGCTCCTCGAAGCGCTTCTTCAGCGTCTCCATCAGCTCGTCCCAGCCCATCTTCTCGATCTTCGCCTTCTCCTCCGGCGAGAGTTCGAGTTCGAGCTGCTTGCGCAGCCACTCGAGCGGCACATCCTTCGCGAAGTCGGTCAGCAACTCGACGCCCTTGAAGTAGGCCGCGAAGGCGCGGTCGAACTTGTCGAAGTTGGATTCATCCTTGACGAGCGCGGCGCGCGCCAGGAAATAGAACTTGTCTACCGTCGGCCCGGGCTCGTCGTCGATGACGCCGCCTTGCAGGGCCTCCAGCAGCGTCAGGTACTCCTTGACCGACACCGGCAGCTTCGCGGCGCGCAGGGTGTAGAAGAAATCGATCAGCATGACGACGACACCTCGGGCCAGTCGGCCCCACGGCGGCTATTGTGACGCGGGCAGCGGGTGTGGATCGACGCCGGGGGAATGCCTGTGCCCGACCGCCGCTGGAGCGAGCAGCGGACCGGCCTGGCGGTGCGATTCGGGTCGTGAACCGGTCGCTGGCGTCAGCCCAGCGTGTCGTTGAGGATGTTGGTCGCCCAGGCCATCGCGTAGAGGCCTTCGGCCGTCGACGCCGCCGGCGACAGACCGCCGGCCTCCTTGACGGCGACCATCGTGCGCTGCTCGCGCGCGTAGCGGTGGACCGAGGCTACGTGGATCGCCTCGGAGTGCGACACGAAGCTGTAGCAGGTGTTGGCGATGATCGGCTCGTCGGGCACCGGCAGGCCGAGCGTCGCCGCGGCGATCGCGCCGGCGCACACCTTGGCCTGCTGGTTGGCCATGTGGCCTGACTTGGGCATGCCGGGCGCGGCGGCGATCGAATCGCCGATCACGTGCACGTTGCGGTGGCGCGTCGACTCGTAGGTCAGGAAGTCGACGCCGCACCAGCGGTCGCCCACGTTGGCCAGCCCGGCCTTGCGCGCGATAGCGCCGGCGCGCTGCGGCGGGATGACGTTGAGCACATCGACCTTCTGGCGACCGTGCACCTTGAACGTGATCGCGCGCGCCGCCGCGTCGATGCGCTCGACCTCGGCGTCGGGCACGTACTCGATCAGGCCGGCGTAGCGCGACTTCCATGCCGCCTCGAACAGGCCCTTCTTGGACTGGATCTCGGGATTGCTGTCGAAGACGAACAGCTTGGCGCGCGGATTGCGCAACTGCAGCATGTAGGCGATCAGGCTGGCGCGCTCGTAGGGGCCGGGCGGGCAGCGATAAGGCACCTTCGGGATGTGAATCGCGACCGTGCCGCCGGCCGGCATCGATGCGAGCATCTCGCGCAGCTTCTGGGTCTGCGCGCCGGCCTTCCAGGCGTGCGGCACCAGCGCCTGCGCCTGCGCGCTCTCGAGGCCGGGCAGGGCGTCGTAGGAGAAGTCGACTCCCGGCGCGACGATCAGGCGATCCCATGCGATGCGTTCCCCGCCGGCGCGCAACTCGCGCCGATCGACGTCGATTTCGTCGGCCGCGGCGCGCACGACGCGGATTTCGTGGCGGCTCGCCCAGCGGTCGTAGGGTCGCGAGATGTCGGCCAGTCCCAGGCCGCCGTAGATCACGCGGTTGCTCATCGGACACATCACGAAGCGGTCCGCGGGCTCGACCAGCGTGATGCGCAACGCCGGATTCAGGCGCCGCAGGTACTTGGCGGCAGTCGCGCCGCCGAAGCCGCCGCCGACGACGACGACATGCGGTGTCGCCTGCGCGCCGGCGCGCAACGGGGCGCCGGCGAGCGCGGCGGCGCCGGCGGTGCAGAGCAGGGTGCGTCGAGTCAGTGTCATGCGCGGCTCCCGTTCACTTCGCGAGCTGCGCGTAGTGACGCGCGATGCGCCGCAGCTCGTCGTCGCTGTAGCCGCGCACGTGCTGATGCATGATCGTTCCGGTGCGTCGCCCGCTCTTGTAGTCGGCCATCGCCTGGTACAGCTCGTCGGCCGGCCGGCCGGCGATGCTCAGCGCGATGCTGTCGGCACGGCCATCGGTGCCGTGGCAGGTCATGCAACTGGCGGCCCACAGGGCGGTCTGGAAATCGGCGCTGCGCGAACTCTGGGCCTGTGCGCAGGCGCTGCCGTACGCGAGGGACGACCACAGCATGATGACCAACGCTCGTCGAAGCATACTTCCACTCCTCGTTTCCGGGCGGGGCGCTCGACTGCGAGGATAGCCGCGATTCGGCCGCGCGCTCAATGCGTGCGGCGCGCCGCCGCCACATCGGCCGCCGTCGTGCGTTGCATCACGCCGTGCATTCGAGTCCAGCGGACCGGAATCCGCCCGGCGGACGAGCGATTCAGCGTGCTCGTCCGAGCTGCCAATGCAGGTGGCTGCGCACCGTCGGCCACTCGGCAGCCGTGATGCTGTAGACGGCGGTGTCGCGCAGCGTGCCGTCGGCGGCGCGCTGGTGCGCGCGCAGCATGCCGTCGAGCTGCGCGCCGAGGCGCTCGATCGCGCGCCGGCTCGGCGAGTTGAAGCGGTGCGTGCGGAACTCGACGGCGATGCAGTCGAGCGCCTCGAAGGCATGAGCGAGCAGCATGGCCTTGCATTCCGTGTTGAGCGCCGTGCGTTGCACGCGCGCGGCATACCAGGTGGCGCCGATCTCGACGCGCCTGTGCGTGGCGTCGATGTTCAGGTAGGTCGTCATGCCGGCGACACGGCCGGCGGCGTCAAGCACGGTGAACGGCAGCATCGAGCCGCCGGCCTGCAGGCGCAGCCGGCGCTCGATCTCGGCGGCCATCGCGTCGGGCGACGGGATCGCCGTGTACCAGAGCTTCCACTGTTCGCCGTCGCGCACGGCGTCGGCAAGTCCGGCGACGTGGTCCTCGGCCAGCGGCGCGAGCGTCGCGTGGCGTCCCGCCAGCGTGACGGGTTCGGGCCAGCCCATCGTCGTCAGCGGTTGTGGTTCCGGCCGGCGCTGCGCGCCTTGACTTCGCTGCGTGAAGTCAGCCTGCACCGCAACCGGCGACCGCCGCAGGCGGTCACCGGTTGTGCCTCTGCATGAAGACGAGCTTCTCGAACAGCGTCACGTCCTGTTCGTTCTTGAGCAGCGCGCCGACCAGCGGCGGCACGGCGACCTTCTCGTCCTTGGTCTGCAGCACCTCGAGCGGGATGTCTTCGGCGACGAGCAGCTTGAGCCAGTCGAGCAGCTCGCTCGTGCTCGGCTTTTTCTTCAGTCCCGGCAGGTTGCGCACGTCGTAGAACGTCTTCATCGCGGCGCCGAGCAGCTCCTTTTTCAGCGTCGGGAAGTGCACGTCGACGATGGCCTTCATCGTCTCGGCGTCGGGGAACTTGATGTAGTGGAAGAAGCAGCGGCGCAGGAAGGCGTCGGGCAGCTCCTTCTCGTTGTTCGACGTGATGAAGACGATCGGCCGGTGCTGCGCCTTGACCAGCTCGCGCGTCTCGTAGACGTAGAACTCCATGCGGTCGAGCTCGCGCAGCAGGTCGTTCGGGAACTCGATGTCGGCCTTGTCGATCTCGTCGATCAGCAGCACGATCGGCCGCTCGGCGGTGAACGCCTGCCACAGCACGCCCTTGACGATGTAGTTGTGGATGTCGTGGACCCGGGCGTCGCCGAGCTGGCTGTCGCGCAGCCGGCTCACCGCGTCGTACTCGTAGAGCCCCTGCTGCGCCTTCGTCGTCGACTTGATGTGCCACTGCAGCAGCGGCACGCCGATCGCGGCGGCGACCTCCTCGGCGAGCATCGTCTTGCCTGTGCCGGGCTCGCCCTTGACGAGCAGCGGACGCTTGAGCGTGATCGCGGCGTTGACCGCCAGCATCAAATCCTGCGTGGCGACGTAGTTGTCGGAGCCTTGGAACTTCATCGGGCGCTCGGGTTTTGGAGGGGCCGGCCAGTATAAGTGCCGCCCCTATAATCCGCGCTCGCCGATCCGGCTGCACGATCCGAAACCATGAACACACTGCTTTCGTCGCTGCTGTTGCTCGTAGCGTTCGCCGCCCCGTCGTTGAACGCGCAGGCCCAGGACGCCGCCGCCGGCCGCAGGCAGGCGGCGACGTGCATCGGCTGCCACGGCATCCCCGGTTACCAGGCCAGCTTCCCGGAAGTGCACAAGGTGCCGAAGATCTCGGGGCAGAACGCGAAGTACATCGCCTCGGCGCTGGAGGCGTATCGCAAGGGCGAGCGCAAGCACCCGACGATGCGCAACGTCGCGGCCTCGCTGTCCGACAAGGACATCGCCGACCTGGCCGCGTTCTACGCCGGCCACACGACGGGCCGCGGCGCCGACGTCCCCGACACGCCGGCCGCCACGCCGAGCGCACAGGTCGCCGAGCTGCTCAAGAAGGGCAACTGCGCGTCGTGCCACGGCGAGAACATGAACAAGCCCATCGACCCGACCTACCCCAAGCTTGCCGGCCAGCACGCCGACTATCTCGGCGTCGCGTTGAAGTCTTACCAGGCCAAGGGCCACGCCGTCGGCCGCGGCAACGCCATCATGGGCGGCATGGTGCAGGCGTTCACGCCGGCCGAGCTGAAGGTGCTGGGCCAGTACATCGCCTCGCTGCCGGGCGAACTGCAGACGGTGCCCGAGTCGCGCTTTCGCTGACGCGGCGCGCGAAAGCCCCTGAAGGCCGCTCGCCGCGGCCGCGTTCGCACACAATGGCGGCCTCAACGCGAGGCCACCATGATCGAGTACACGATACCGACGATGACCTGCGCGCATTGCGCCAAGACGGTCACCGAGACGATTCACTGCATCGACGGCGAGGCCCGCGTCGAGATCGACCTCGAGGCGCGCCGTGTGCGCATCGACACCGTGCAGCTGGGGTCGGCGTTCGGCCAGGCGTTCTCGGACGAAGGCTACGCGCCCGCGGCGGCGCCGCGATGACGCCGCACCGCATCCGATGGCCGGCGCGCGCCGCCGCGACGGCCGCACTGGCACTGTGCTGCACCACGTTGCCGGCCTGGGGGCAGACGCTGCGCTGGGCCTCGCAGGGCGATGCGCAGACGATGGACCCGCATTCGCAGAACGAGAGCCTGACCAACATGCTCAATGCGCAGGTCTACGAGTTCCTCGTCGGCCGCGACCGCAACCTCGGCATCGTCCCGCTGCTGGCCACCGAATGGAAGCAGGACGACCCGCTGAAGTGGACCTTCAAGCTGCGCCGCGACGTGCGCTTCCACGACGGCCGGCCGTTCACCGCCGACGACGTCGTGTTCTCGGTCAGGCGCGCGCAGCAGCCGTCGTCGCAGATCGCGACCTATGCCAATGCCCTGGGCGAGCCGCATCGGGTCGACGACCACACCGTCGAGTTCCGCCTCACACAGTTCAACCCCATCTTCCTGCAACACCTGAACACGGTCTACATCATGAGCCGCGGCTGGTGCGAGGAGCACAAGGCCGCCAAGCCGCTCGACTTCGCGAATCGCGAGGAGGCGCACACCGCGTTCCACGCCAACGGCACCGGGCCGTACCGCCTCGTGTCGCGCCAGCCCGACGTGAAGACGGTGCTGCGCCGCCACGCCGGCTACTGGGGTCGCATCGCCGGCAACGTGCAGGAGGTCGTCTACACGCCGATCAGGAGCGCGCCGACGCGAGTCGCCGCGCTCGTTTCGGGCGAGATCGACTTCGTGCTCGACCCGCCGCCCAACGATGTCGAGCGCCTGCGCCGCACGCCGGGGCTCAAGGTCGTCGACGGGCCCGAGAACCGCGTGCTGTTCATCGGCATGGACCAGGGCCGCGACGAGCTGCTGTATTCGAGCGTCAAGGGCCGCAACCCGCTCAAGGACGTGCGCGTGCGGCGCGCGCTCTACCAGGCGATCGACATCGAGGCGATCCGCACCCGGCTGATGAACGGTCAGGCGGCGCCGACCGGCGCGCTGGTGCCGTCGCCGCTGGGCAGCTTCGGCGACCCCGAGATCGAGCGGCGGCTGCCTTACGACCTGCCGGCCGCGAAGCAGGCGATGGCCGACGCCGGCTGGGCCGGCGGCTTCGAGGTCACGCTCGACTGCCCGAACAACCGCTACATCAACGACGAGCGCATTTGCCAGACGCTGGCCGCGATGTGGGCGCGGCTCAACGTCAAGGTGCGCGTCAACGCGATGCCGCGCGCGATCTTCTTTCCCAAGCTCGAGAAGCTCGACACGAGCCTGTTCCTGTTCGGCTGGGGCGGCTCGATCACCGACGCCGAGACCACGTTCACGCCGATCTACCGCAACCGCGGCGACAAGGGCGTCGGCGCCTACAACTACGGCAACCACCGCAACGACAAGCTCGACGCGCTGGCTGCGGCGTCGTCGCGCGAGGCCGACCCGGCCCGGCGCCGGGCACTGATCAAGCAGGTGTTCGCCGAGCACAACGCCAACGTGCACCACATCCCGCTGCACCGCCAGTTCATCCCGTGGGCGGCGCGCGCCAACGTCGACGTGGTGCACCGCGCCGACAACTGGCTCGAGACGCAGTGGGTCAGCGTCAAGTGACGCCGCGTGTCGCGCGCCGCCGCACGCAGTCGACGTAGGCGTCGCCGTCGGGCGGGCGGCCGCTGCGCTGCGACGCCCACAGCATCTCGCCCAGGCACTCCATCACTTCGTGCTGCGCCTCGTGCGCCGAGCCCAGGCGCACGGCGAGCAGTTCGCAGGCCTGCTTGATGCCGCGCGGCTGGTCGATGCCGATCTGCTCGCTGATCGACAGATGCATCGACAGGTGCAGGAACGGATTCGTGCGGCCGGCCTCGACGTCGTTCACTGCGGCGAGTGCGGCGTCGAGGTCGGCCAGCTCGGCGTGGTACTCGGGGTGCTGCTCCATCCACTGCGCGGCGATCGTCTCCAGCGGCGTCAGTACGCCGCCTTCGCGGTGGCGGCGCCAGGCGTCGCAGAAGAAGCGGCGCACGTCGGACTGCGAAGGGCTGAACATCGGGCCATTGTCGCTGCGACGTGAGCTCCCCGTCTCCGGCTCCGCCTGATCGGCGCGCACAGGTACCATAACCGCAAATCCGCAACAACGACGAACCGACGGGGAGGGTCCGCATGCCCGTGATCGTGGTCGCCAACCCGAAAGGCGGCGTCGGCAAGAGCACCGTCGCGACCAACCTCGCCGGCTGGTTCGCGCGCCGCGGCCATGCGGTGATGCTGGGCGACGTCGACCGCCAGCAGTCGTCGCGGCGCTGGCTGGCGATTCGGCCGGCGTCGCTGCCCGCAATCCGCACCTGGAGCGTCGAGGCCGGCGACATCGTGCGTCCGCCCAAGGGCACGACGCACGTCGTGCTCGACACGCCGGCCGGCCTGCACGGCAAGCGCCTCGACGAAGTGATGAAGATCGCCGACAAGTTGCTGGTGCCGCTGCAGCCCAGCCTGTTCGATATTCAGGCCACGCACGATTTCATCGTCGAGCTGCTGGCGCACCGGCGCGCGGCGAAGGTGACAGTCGGCGTGATCGGCATGCGGGTGCGCGAGGGCACGATCGCCGCCGACCAGTTGCGCGCCTTCCTCACGACGCTGGCCGTGCCCGCCGTCGGCATGCTGCGCGACACGCAGAACTATGTGCATCTCGCGGCGCGCGGCCTTACCGTCTGGGACGTGGCCGCCAGCCGCGTCGAGCGCGACCTCGGGCAATGGCAATCGATCGTCGAATGGGCCGCCGCATGAAGACCACGTACCAACACCTCGCCGACCTGCAGCCGCTGGTCGGCCGCGAGATCGGCACCAGCGACTGGGTCGAGATCGACCAGGCGCGCATCGACGAGTTCGCGCACGCCACCGGCGACCACCAGTGGATCCACGTCGATCCGGCGCGCGCCGCCGCCGGGCCCTACGGAACGACGATCGCGCACGGCTTCCTGACGCTGTCGCTGCTGCCGGCCTTCGTCATCTCGGGCTTCGAGGTGCGCGACTCGCGCATGGGCATCAACTACGGCCTGGATCGCGTGCGCTTCCCGGCGCCGGTGCCGGTCGGCAGCCGCTTGCGCGGCCGCTTCAAGCTGCTCGCCTATGAGCCGCTGGCCGGCGGCGCGCAGTTGACGATCGAGGTCAGCGTCGAGCGCGAGGGCGAGGCCAAGCCGGTGTGCGTCGCGCAGTCCCTGACCCGGCGCTTCGTCTAAGGCGGGCCGAGCGCCGGGCCGCCCCAAGCCGGCCCGCATCCCAAGGGCCACGAAGGGGCCCCTCGTGGCCCCTGGGGATCGACCGGCGTACCCGCCGGCCGAGGGGTCGTCATGTACCCCCCTAGGACGCAGCGCGCGGCCGGCTTCCGGCGCGCGTCGCGTCGACTACGATCGTGGCCTTCGCGACCCCGACAGAAGGATCGACGATGAAGGTGCTGCTGATCGACGACCACCCGCTGATCCTGGCGGCGCTGCAGACCGTGATCCAGGGCCTGGGCGACCACGTCACGGTGACGGGCGCCGGCAGCGCACGCGCCGCGCGCCAGACGCTGCAGACCGACCGCGAGTTCGACCTCGTGCTGCTCGATCTGCAGCTCGGCGACGCCGACGGCTTCGACCTGCTGCCCGAGCTGCGCGCCGAGTATCCGTCGCTGCCCGTCGTCGTCGTCTCGGCGTCGGACCGCGCCAGCGACGTGATCCGCGCGATCGACCTCGGCGCGATGGGCTTCGTTCCCAAGCGCTCGAGCAACGAGACGCTGTGCGCCGCGCTGCGCCAGGTGATGTCGGGCGGCATCTACGTGCCACCGATGACGCTGGGCGCGCAGCCGGCCGGCGGCGTGCCCGACGGCGCGATGCGCGCCGGCGTCGGCCGCCAGGCGACTGCGACCGCCTACCAGACGGCGCAACCGCTGGCTTCGCTCAGCCTGACGCCGCGCCAGACCGACGTGCTCGCGCTGCTGCTGCAGGGCAAGCCCAACAAGCTGATCGCGCGCGACATGCAGCTCTCGGTCGAGACGGTGAAGGACCACGTCGCGGCGGTGCTGCGCGCGCTCGGCGTCAGCTCGCGCACGCAGGCCGTGCTGGCCGTCAGCCAGATGACGCGCGAGCAGGGCGGTTTCGCGGCCTGGCGCCGCTCGCGGTCATGACGCCGGCCGTGCTGGCGGCCGTTGCCGCC
Organism: uncultured Burkholderiaceae bacterium; assembly: GCA_964371405.1. GTDB lineage: Bacteria > Pseudomonadota > Gammaproteobacteria > Burkholderiales > Burkholderiaceae_C > JAMHWF01. The sequence continues at coordinate 15,265 of CAYJLV010000031.1, read as the reverse complement.
GAAGCCGTGCGCGGTGACGATGCGCGCAGCGGCGTGCGCCGCGACCTGACGGCCGACTACATCCGCACGCTGCACCTGCAGACGCCGATCGCGATCGCCGCCAGCGCGACGGCGCTCGTCATCATCACGGCGATGTTTGTCGACTCCGTGCCGCGTGCCACGCTGTGGGGCTGGGCGCTCGCCGTCGCGGCGCTGATCGGCTTGCGCGGCTGGCTCTATGCGCGGTTCCCGCGCGGCGACGGCGTGCCGATCGAGCGGCTCGTCGCGTGGCGCCGGCAGTGGAACGCGGTCGTGCTGCTGTCGGCCGCCGGCTGGGGCGCGGCGGTGTGGCTGTTCTACCGCCACAGCTCGCCGTTCCATGCGATCGGCCTGATCCTGATCGTGTACTGCTACATGCTGGGCGGCACGCAGCTTATGGCGACGCAGCCGCGCGTCAACCTTGCATTCCTCAGCCTGGGCATGCTGCCGATCGTCGCGCGCATCGCCGTCGACCGCAGCGACCCCCACCACCTCGAGCTCGCCGGCATCATGCTGCTGCTGTTCGGCCTGACGCTGATGCTGTCGATCGTCTACCGCCGCGCGCTCGAATCGACGATCGAGCTGAAGGTGCAGACCGAGCTGCTGGCGGCCCAGCTGCGCCAGGAGAAGGCAGACGCCGACGCCGCGCGGCACACGGCGGAGGTCGCCAACCGCGCCAAGACGAAGTTCTTCGCTGCCGCCAGCCACGACCTGCGCCAGCCGCTCCATGCGCTGGGCCTGTTCGCCGAGGCGCTGCGCCAGCGCAGCCGCGACGACGAATCGGTGCAGCTCGTCACCAGCATCAACCAGTCGGTCGATGCGCTCGAGGGCCTGTTTTCCGAGCTGCTCGACATCACGAAGATCGACGCTGGCGGCGTCGAGCCCAAGCCGAGCCACTTCCGCGTCGGCGAGCTGTTCCGGCGTCTGAAGCTGCACTTCGAGCCGACGGCGTTCGAGAAGGGGCTGGCGCTGCGCTTTCGCGGCGACGCGCACCACGCCTTCGCCGACCCGACGCTGGTCGACCGCATCGTGCGCAACCTGCTGTCCAACGCGATCCGCTACACGAAAGACGGCAGCGTGCTCGTCAGCTGCCGGCGCCGCGGCGAGCGCCTGCTGCTGCAGGTGTGGGACACCGGCGTCGGCATCGGGCCGCGCGAGCAGGGGCACATCTTCGAAGAGTTCTACCAGGTCGCCAGCGACGTCGTGCTCGAAGCGCACCAGCGCAAGGGGCTCGGCCTGGGGCTGGCGATCGTCAAGCGGCTGGCCGACCTGATGGGCGCGCCGCTCACGCTGCGCTCCGAGCCCGGCCGCGGCAGCGTGTTCACGCTCGAACTGCCCGCCGGCCGTGACCTGCCTGCCGATGTCGCCGCAATGCCGAGCGCCAAGGCGCTGCTAGGCCTGACGCTCGACGGCCGCCGCATCGTCGTCGTCGAGGACGAGCCCGCGGTGCGCAGCGGTCTCGAAGTGCTGCTCAAGAGCTGGGGTGCGCAGGTGCAGGCCTACGACAGCGTCGGCGCCTGCGAGCGTGGCCTGCAGCAGGCGCCGCCCGACGCGCCGGGCCCCGATCTCGTGATCGCCGACTATCGCCTCGAGAACGGCCGCACCGGCGTCGACGCCATCGCCGCGCTGCGCGGCCGCTGGGGCGCCGAGCTGCCGGCGATCGTCGTCACCGGCAGCACGATGACGGTGCACGAGACCGAGGCGCAGCAGAACGCATTCCACCTGCTGGTGAAACCGGTGGTTCCGAACAAGTTGCGCGCGATGATCGCGTTCAAGCTCAACGTGCGGTAATCCGGGCCGCGCACTGCGAGGGCCGGCGCGGGGGACATGAACGCAGCAGTACGCCCCGCCCGCCTGATCCGGGGCAGGCAACCATGCCCACGGAACAAGGGCGGGCGATCGCTCACCCCTGCGGACTCTCCGTCATGCGCCCGCAATAGGCGCGCAGCTCGTCCGGCAGCCCCTCGGGGCAGACGCCGCAGGCGCGGTTGCCGGGCACGGCGTAATCGATGAACTTCGGGTAGGGCAGCTTCAGCTCGGCCATCAGGCGTTCGAACTCTTCGAGCGTGCGGTCGCCGCCGAGGCGCGGGTTGCGCTCGCGCTCCTGCACGATCGTCGAGACGCGCCGGCCCTGGTAGTCGTGCGCCGGGCAGACGAGCTGGTCGTCGGGCAGCGTGAACAGGCGCTCGCGCACGCTGCGGTACAGCGCTCGCGCATCGCCGTTCTGGAAGTCGGTGCGGCCGCAGCCGTCGATCAGCAGCGCGTCGCCGGTGAAGACGCGCTCGCCGCAGACGTAGGCGAAGTGGCCGTCGGTGTGGCCCGGCGTGTGCAGCGGGCGCAGCTCGACGCTGCCCATGCGCAGCGGCACGCCGTCGTCGACGGGAACGTCGACGCAGGGCAGGCGGTCGAGCGCCGGCGCCGCGATGCGGCTGCCGGTGCGCTGCTTGAGGTGCAGCGCGGCCGTGATGTGGTCGGCGTGGATGTGCGTGTCGATGCTGTACGCGAGCCGCAGCCCGAGCTCGGCGACGAGCGCGAGGTCGCGCTCCATCGCGTTGACCACCGGGTCGATCAGCAGCGCCTGGCCGGTGGCCTCGCAGCCCAGGAGATAGGTGTAGGTCGACGACAGCGGCTCGAACAACTGGCGAAACAGCATGGCTCAGGCCAAAGCGGTCTTGTGCTTCTGGCGGATCGTCCACAGCATGATCGTCGACGAGCCGATGCGCTCCTCGCGCTCGGGCTCCCACTCGCCCATGTTGAAGTCGTGCGAGACGACGCGGCTGCCGACCTTGAGCTGGCGCCACAGCTGCGGGCGCAGCCGCATGTTCAGGTGCGGCAGCAGGTAGAGCGTGACGACGCTGGCGGGCGACAGGTCGGTCTGGAACAGGTCGGCCTCGCGGAACTCGACGCGCTTGTCGACGCCCGCGTGCTTCGCGTTGGCCTTCGCCTCGGCGATGCGCTCGGGGTCGATGTCGATGCCGACGCCGCGCGCGCCGCGCTCCTTGGCGGCCGCGACGACGATGCGCCCGTCGCCGCAGCCGAGATCGTAGACCACGTCGTTGCGGCCGACCCGGGCCAGCTCGAGCATGCGCCGCACGACCGCCGGCGGCGTCGGCACGTAGGGCACCTCGAGCGTCTTCACCGGCGAGCCGCCGACCTCGGCGCGCGCCCACCACGGCAGCAGCAGTGCGGCGGCGACGGCGCGGCGACGGTCGATGTCGATCGGATGCGTCATGACGTTCTCCTCGTAGGCGGGGCGTTCGGCGCGGCCTGCAGCGCCGCGAGCAGCACGGCGCCGACGGCGAGCACGCCGACTCCGATCCAGGCCGCATTGAAGCCGCCGAGCCGCTGGCTGTAGACGTACGACAGGCTCGACCCCAGCATGCCGGCGCAGATGGCGCAGAACGCCAGCGGCAGCAGCGGATACAGCGGCACCTTGAAGGGCCGCTCGACCTGCGGCTCGCGCCGGCGCAGCACGACGAGCGACAGTCCGGCGAGCAGGAAGAACAGCCAGAACACCGGCGCGGTGAACTCGACCATCGACTTGAAGCCGCCTCCGGCCCAGGTGCCGACGCCCACCAGCAGCAGCGACACCAGCCCCTGCACCCAGACGCCGCGGGTCGGCGTGCCGCGCTGTTCGTCCCAGTGCGCCAGCCGCGCCAGCGCCGGCCAGTCGCAGCCGACGGCGAAATTGGTGCGTGCGCCCACGATCATCGTCGCGTTGATCGACGTGAGCGACGCAACGGCAACCAGCGCTGCGATCGCCGTCGCGCCGAGCGGGCCGAACGCACCCTGCAGCAGATCGGCCGCGACGGCGTCGGACTGCGCCATGCCGTCGATTCCCAGGCCCTGCCAGTAGGCCCAGACGACAGCGAGGTAGAGCGCCGTGATCAGCGCGATCGACAGCACCAGCGCGCGCAGCATGTTGCGCCGCGAGCCCTTCAGCTCGGCGCTGATGTAGGCCGCCTCGTTCCAGCCGCCGTAGGTCAGCAGCACGAACACCATCGCCATGCCGAGCGCGCCCAGGCGCGGCCGCGGCGCGCCGACGCCGGACTCGACGATCTCGCGCGTCGCGTCGTCGCCGCCGCCGGCGAGCAGCCACAGCCCGGCGACGACGATGGCGAGCAGGCCGCCCACCTCCAGCGCCGTCAGCCAGCCCTGCGTCGCCGCGCCGGCGCGGATGCCGCGCAGGTTCACCGCCGTCAGCACGGCGACGGCTGCCGCCGCGTAGAGCGACGGCCCCCAGGGCCCGAGCGGCAGCACCTGCTGCATGTAGTCGCCGAACACGAAGGCGAGCAGCGCGATCGAGCCCGCCGTGATTACGGAAAAGCGCGCCCAGGCGTAGAGGAACGACACGCCGCGGCCGTAGGCACGGTGCATGAAGTGGTAGTCGCCGCCGGCGTGCGGATAGGCCGTCGCCAGCTCGGCGTAGCACAGCGCGCCGGCCAGCGACACCAGTCCGCCGGCCAGCCACAGCGCGAACATCCACGGCGCGCTGCCCGCCATGCCGGCGACCAGCGACGGCGCCTTGAAGATGCCGGCCCCGATCACGACGCCGACGATGATCGCGATCGCATGGCGCAGGTCGAGCACGGCGCGCGGCGCGCCGCGCGCGGACGAGGGCTCGGCTGCGGCTGCGGCGTGATGCGCTGCGGTATCGACAGTCGGCATGGTGGCGGCGGGCTCCGGCTCGGAGCGCGTGATCGTCGCGCGCGGCCCGCGCGTTGGCAAGGGCCGTGCGCGGAGCACCTGCCGGGGCCGGGGTCGAGCGCGGCCGCGATCCGAAGGGCGAAGCCGCAACCCGGGGCGCAGCGGCGCGATCCACTAGGATCGCCGGGATGAACAGGATCGCCACCGAGCGCGCGACGACCCCGGCTGCGGGGCCGGCCGGGCCGCAGGACCTGCCCGCCGTGGACCGGCTGCTGCGCCGGCCCGCAGTCGCAGCGCTGCTCGGCGAGCACGGCCGCACGCTGGTCGCGCGCGAGGCGCGCGCGCTGCTCGACGCGCTGCGCAGTCGGGCCCTCGCCGGCGCGCTCGACGCGAGCGAGGTCGCACCCGACGCGCTCGACGCCGCGCTCGCCGCGCGCATCGGCGCGCGCCTGGCGCCGCGCATGCGCGCCGTGCTCAACCTCACCGGCACCGTCATCCACACCAACCTCGGCCGCGCGCTGCTCGCCGAGCCGGCGCTCGCGCACCTGATGGCGACGATGGCCGGGCCGAACAACCTCGAATACGACCTCGCCTCGGGTGGGCGCGGCGACCGCGACAGCCTGGTCGAAGAGCTGCTAGGCGCGATCACCGGCGCCGAGGCGGCGACCGTGGTCAACAACAATGCCGGCGCCGTGCTGCTGACGATCGCGGCGCTGGCGCGCGGGCGCGAGGTCGTCGTGTCGCGCGGCGAGCTGGTCGAGATCGGCGGCGCGTTCCGCATGCCCGACGTGATGGCCGCGGCCGGCGCGACGCTGGTCGAGGTCGGCACGACCAACCGCACGCACCCGCACGACTACGAGCGTGCGCTCGGCGAGCGCAGCGCGCTCGTGATGAAGGTGCACACCAGCAACTATGCGGTGCAGGGCTACACGGCGGCAGTCGACGAAGCGACGCTGGCCGCGATCGCGCATGCGCGCGGTCTGCCGCTGGCCAGCGACCTGGGCAGCGGCTCGCTCATCGACCTCGCGGCATACGGCCTGCCGCGCGAGCCGATGCCGCAGCAGATGCTGGCCGCCGGCTGCGACGTTGTCAGCTTTAGCGGCGACAAGCTGCTCGGCGGACCGCAGGCCGGGCTGATCGTCGGGCGGCGCGACGCCGTCGAGCGCATCCGCCGCTTTCCGATGAAGCGCGCGTTGCGCATGAGCAAGCTGCCGCTGGCGGCGCTCGAAGCGACGCTGCGCCTGTACCTGCGGCCCGAGCGGCTGGCCCAGGACCTGCCGACGCTGCGCCTGCTGACGCGCCCGGTCGCCGCGATCCGCGCGCTCGCCGACGCGCTGCTGCCGCAGGTCGCCGCCGCCGTCGCGCCGCGCTTCGAGGCCGCCGTCGCCGAGATGCAGGGCCAGATCGGCTCGGGGTCGCTGCCGGTCGAGCGCCTGCCGTCGGCCGGACTCGCGATCGCCCCGGCGGGCGGTGCTGCGCGCAAGAAGGGCGCGGGCCGCGCGCTCGACGAACTGGCGGCCGCGCTGCGAGCGCTGCCGCTGCCGGTGATCGGCCGCATCGCCGACGACCGGCTGCTGCTCGATCTGCGCTGTCTCGAGGATGACGCGCCGTTCGCCGCGCAGCTGCCGGCGCTGCGGCAGGCACTGTCCTGAAGGGTTCGCAGCGATGCACGGCGTCGGAATGCGAAGGAGGGGAAACGATCCTGGTGGATCGGCCGGGCTTCAAACCCGGTGGGCGGCGCCACGCGCCGCCGGGCGGGTTCGACTCCCGTTCCCCTCCGCCGTCACGCCGGAGCTGTGGCGCTGCGAGTCGCGCCCGGATTCTCTGACCACGGATCGCGGCCGCAAGCCGCGCGCGCAATGAACAACGAAGCCATGCTCGCCGGCCTGCTCGGCCGCCACTCCCAGGGCATCCGCCACCTCGGCGAGCCCGGCCCCGACGACGCCGCGCTGCGCACGATGGCGACCGCCGCGCTGCGCGCGCCCGACCATGCCGGGCTGGTGCCGTTTCGCTTCGTCGTCGTGCGCGGCGCCGCGCGCGCTCGCCTCGGCGCCCTCTTCGAGCAGGTGGCGCACGCGGCGGGCAAGGACGCGGCGTCGGCGCGCATCGACGCCGAGCGCGCCGAGCGAGCGCCGGTCACGGTGACGGTGCTCGCGCGCATCGACCTCGGCCACCCGCAGGTGCCGGCGCACGAGCAGTGGGTCGCGGTCGGCGGCGCGCTCGCCAACTTCCTCAACGCCGCGCATGCCCTCGGCTACGCCGGCAAGATGCTCTCGGGCCGCAAGGCGCGCGACGCGACGCTGCAGGCCGCGTTCTGCCGGCCCGGCGAGACGCTGATCGGCTGGATCGCGCTCGGCACGGCGACGCGCCAGCCGGTCGACCGCGCGGCGAAGGCCGGCTCGGCCGACGTGATCGGCGACTGGGGGGACTGAGCCGCGCAGCGGCGGCAGCGCGTCAGCGCGTCGCAGGGCGGTCGAGCCCGCCGAAGCGCGCGTAGTAGCGCGCAGCGGCCTTCGGCGCCGGGCCTTCGGCGGTCTCGAGCACGGCCTCGACGTGGCGCTCGCTGCCGGCCTGCACGCGGCGATAGAGGTTGCGGCACAGCAGCCGCGCCGCGCCGCCGGGCCAGTCGGCCGGCAGCAGCTCCTGCGGCAGGAACGGATCGCGCAGGCAGGCGCGGCGGTAGCCGTGCATCAGCAGCGTGCGGATCGCGAACGCTGTGCGCGGAGCCGGCTGTCCGGCCTTGGCCAGCGCCTGCCAGACGGGCCTGAATACGTCGAGGAATGCCGTGTAGTCGGCGGCGAGGCGGTCGAGGTCCCAGCAGGCGCGTGCGGTCGCGCGCAGCGTCTGCGGCGTCGCCATCGGCAGCGCGGCGCCGCGCAGCGCCATCGCTTGGCCCTGGACCTCGGGGCCTGCCAGCAACTGACGCAATGTATCGTCGTCCGGGTCGGGGTGCAGCATCACGTCGCCGGCGAGGCTGCCGAAGCCCAGCCACGACAGGTCGCGCCGCAGCGACTCGCGCTTCGGCGCGTCGACCGTGCCCAAGGCGACCATCGTCCAGCGCTGGTCCCAGGGTCGCGTGTCGTCGCGGTACAGGCGCTCGTGCACGGCGTCGAAGCGCCGCCGCCCGTCTTCGGTCAGCCGGTAGTCGCTGCGGCGGCCGATCTGCTGCGAGGCGAGCCAGCCCTCCTGCGCGAGACGGAGCACCGAGGTGCGTACGGCGCGCTCGGCCAGGCCGACGTCGGCCGCCAGCGCGATCACGCTGCCGAGCCAGGCATTGCCGCCGCGATGCGCGATCGCGTCGCCGTAGATCGTGACGAGCAGCGACTTCGCCTTGGGGCGCAGCGCCTCGAGCAGGCGGCGCACGCGCGGATCGGGATCGCTGGTCATGGTCAACCTATTATGATTCAAACATATCGACAAAGCACAAGAAACTGAATTACTTTCGGTCCGCCGAACTTGGCAGACTCTCCGCAAGGCATTCGATGATCGCTGCAGCGACCGACACCCGCCGCGTTCCGACGTATTGCTACAACTGCGTGGCCGGGCCCGACCTGCTGACGGTCAGCGTCAGCGATGGCGTGGCGACGCACGTCGAGCCGGACCACGGCGCCACCGGCGTGCATCCGGCGCATGGCCGGCCCTGCGTCAAGGCCTACGGGCTGGTGCAGAAGACCTACAACCCGCATCGCGTGCTGACGCCGATGAAGCGCACCAACCCGAAGAAGGGGCGCGACGAGGACCCCGGCTTCGTGCCGATCTCGTGGGACGAAGCACTCGACCTCGTCGGCGCCAGGCTCAACGACATCCGTGCACGCGGCCTGCTCGACGAGGAAGGCCTGCCGCGCGTCGCCGCCACCTTCGGCCACGGCGGCACGCCGGCGCACTACATGGGCACGCTGCCGGCGTTCCTGTCGGCGTGGGGCCCGATCGACTACAGCTTCGGCTCGGGCCAGGGGGTCAAGTGCACGCACTCCGAGCACCTGTACGGCGAGTTCTGGCACCGTGCCTTCACCGTCTGCGCCGACACCGTGTCGACGCGCTTCATCGTCTCGTTCGGCACCAACGTCGAAGTGACGGGCGGCGTCTGCGCCGTGCGCCGCCATGCCGACGCGAGGCTGCGCGGCATCCGCCGCGTCCAGGTCGAGCCCTACCTGTCACCCACCGCGGCGTGCTCGGCCGACTGGGTGCCGATCAAGCCCAAGACCGACGCCGCCTTCATGCTGGCGATGGTGCACGTGCTGCTGCACGAGGCGCCGCGCGAACAGCTCGACCGGCCGTTCCTGCGCGACCGCACGGCGTCGCCGTACCTCGTCGGCCCCGACGGCTGGTACCTGCGCGACCCCGACAGCGGCAAGCCGCTGCTGTGGGACGAGCGCAGCGGCAGCGCCGTGCCGTTCGACAGCGCGGGCGCGGTGCCGGCGCTCGAAGGCGCGTTTCACCTCGGGCGCTGCGTCGGCCACGGCCCCGATGGCGAAGTCACGGCCTACGACGGCGTGCCCGGCCGCACCGCGTTCACCGAGATGGTCGACGCGATGCGACCCTACACGCCCGAGTGGGCCGCCGCGATCTGCGATGTGCCGGCGGCGACGATCCGCCGCGTCTCGATGGAGTACCTCGACAACGCCTGCGTCGGCGAGACGATCGAGATCAACGGCCGCACGCTGCCGCTGCGGCCGGTGGCGGTGACGCTGGGCAAGACGGTGAACAACGGCTGGGGCGCCTTCGAGTGCTGCTGGGCGCGCACCGTGCTTGCCACGCTGGTCGACGCGCTCGAAGTGCCGGGCGGCACGCTGGGCACGACGATCCGCCTGAACAAGCCGCACGAGAACCGGCTGCTGTCGGTGAAGCCGAGCAACGACGGCTTCATGGCGGCGCGCTTCAACCCGACGGACCGCGAGCACTGGGCCGCGCGACCCACCGGGCGCAACGCGCACCGCACGCTGATCCCGATCGTCGGCAATTCGCCGTGGAGCCAGGCGCTCGGGCCGACGCACCTGGCGTGGCTGTTCCTGCGCGACACGCCGCCCGACTGGCCCAAGCCGACGCGGCCCGAGTTGTGGTTCGCGTTTCGCACCAACCCGGCGATCTCGTTCTGGGAGACGGCGCAGCTCTCGGCGACGATGGCGACGATGCCGTTCATCGTCTGCTTCGCCTACACGCCGGACGAGACCAATCACATGGCCGACATCCTGCTGCCCGATGCGACCGATCTGGAGAGCACGCAGCTCACGCGCATCGGCGGCACCAAGTTCGTCGAGCAGCACTGGCACCACCAGGGCGTGGCGCTGCGCCAGCCTGCCGTCGCACCGCAGGGCGAGGCGCGCGACTTCACCTGGATCTCGGCCGAGCTGGCGCGGCGCACCGGCCTGCTCGAACCCTACACCGCGGCGCTCAACCGCGGCGCCGGCGGCGCACCCCTCAAGGGCGAGGGGTACGACTACTCGCTCGCCCCCGACCAGGTGCACGACGTCGACACGGTGTGGGACGCCGTCTGCAAGGCGGCCACTGCCGAGCTGACCGAGGGCCGCGACGTCAAGGATCTGGCCTGGTTCAAGGCGCACGGCTGGTTCGTCGTGCCGTTCGCCCGCGCCGACTGGTACCTGACGCCGACGATGGAAGAGAAGGGCCTGCGCTACGAGCTGCCCTACCAGGAAAGGCTGCTGCGCACCGGACAGGAACTCGGGCGCCGCCTGCACGAGCAGGGCATCCGCTGGTGGGACACCCAGCTCACGGAATACCAGGCCCTGCCGCAGTGGCACGACGTGCCTGCGCACTGGGAGCGCGCGGTGCAGGCGCTCGGCGGCAAGCTCGAGGACTACCCGTTCTGGGCCATCACGACGAAGACGATGCCCTACACGACGGGCAACAACGCCGGCATTCCGCTGATGCACGAGGTCGGCAGCAACCTGCGCGGCCACGGCAGCGTGATGCTCAACGCGGCGACGGCGCGCCGGCTCGGCATCGAGCCGGGCGACTGGGTCGAGGTGCGCTCGCCGATCGGCGCCACGGTCGGGCGCGCCGCCGTGATCCAGGGCTGCCGGCCCGACACCGTCGTCATTCCGGGGCAGTACGCGCACTGGAAGACGCCGGTGGCGCGCGACCTGCAGTTTCCGTCGCTCAACGCCATCGCGCCGCTGTCGATGGTGTCGCTGGCGCTGACCGATGCCACGGGCTCGGGCGCCGACATCGTGCGCGTGCAGCTGCGCAAAGTCGATCCGCCCGCGCCTCCCGCGGCGCCGACCGCCGCACGAGGAGCGACGGCATGACGCGCTGGGCGATGGTCGCCGACCTGCGGCGTTGCGTCGGCTGCCAGACCTGCACTGCCGCCTGCAAGGAAGCCAACGGCACGCCGCCCGGCGTGCAATGGCGCCGCGTGCTCGACATCGAGGCCGGCGAGTACCCCGACGTGAGCCGCGTGTTCGTGCCGACGGGCTGCCAGCATTGCGACGAGCCGCCGTGCCTGGAGGTGTGCCCCACCACGGCCACCGGCAAGCGCGACGACGGCATCGTCACCATCGACTACGAGCTGTGCATCGGCTGCGCCTACTGCATCATGGCCTGCCCCTACGAGGCGCGCTGCAAGGTCGACGAGCGGCGCTTCGCGTTCGGCGCGGCGCCGACCGCGGCCGAGCGCAAGCGCACGGCGCAGCCGATCGTCGACGTCGTCACCAAGTGCACCTTCTGCGTCGACCGCATCGACGCCGGTCTCGCCAAGGGGCTGGTGCCGGGCGAGGACCCCGAGGCGACGCCGGTGTGCGCGCAGAGCTGCATTTCGGGCGCCATGCGCTTCGGCGATATCGACGATCCGCAGAGCGGCGTGTCGCGCCTGCTGGCCGAGAACCGCTGGTTCCGGATGCACGAATCAGAGGGCACCGGCCCCGGCTTCTACTACCTGTGGGACAAGGAGGCACCGCTGTGAAGCAGATGAACGCCGCGCAGCGGCAATCGCACTGGGACCTGCGCGCCGCCGGCAATTTCATCGGCGGCGGCACCGGCTGCGGGCTGGTTCTCGCCTGTGCACTGGCCGCCGCGTTCGGGGCGCCGCTGGCGCGGCCGGCGCTGGCCGCCGGTGCGATCTGCATCGCGCTCGGGCTGATGCTGGTGTGGCTGGAGATCGGCAAACCGTGGCGCGCGCTCAACGTCTTCTTCCACCCGCAGACTTCGTGGATGACGCGCGAAGGCATCCTCGCCGGCCCGCTGCTCGCGAGCTGCGCGCTCGCGCTGTGGAGCGGGCACGCCGCGTGGCTGGCCGTCGCCGCGCCGCTGGCGGCGGGTTTCCTGTACGCGCAGGCGCGCATCCTGCGCGCGGCGCGCGCGATTCCCGCGTGGTCGCACCGGCGCGTCGTGCCGCTGATCATCGTCACGGGGCTGACGGAAGGCTTGGGCGCCTGGCTCGTGCTCGCCGAAGCGACGCCGCTGTTCATCGGCGCTGCGCTGCTCGCCGCGCTGGCGCGCGAAGTGGCGCGCGAGGCCTACCGGCGCGGCCTCGTCGCGGTGCGCGCGCCGCAGCCCACGCTCGCTTGGTTCGCGCGGCCCGAAGTGCGCGCGCTGCAGCTGGCGCGCCTGGCGGCGAACGCGCTGCTGGCGGCCGCGCTCATCGTGCCGGCGTGGCCGGTGGCGGCGACGCTCGGCGGTGCGCTCGCGCTGCTGACCGGCTGGGGCCTGAAGATCGTGCTCGTCACGCGGGCCGCCTACACGCGCGGCGCGGCGATCCCCTACACGCCGACGCGAGGCCGCAGCGCGGGCCGCGCAGTGATGCCGCGTTGAGCGGCGCGGCCCTCAGCGCTCGCAGTCCAGCTCGTCGCGGTGGCCGAAGCCCAGCGAGTTGTCGATCAAGAAGAGCCGACTCGGCCTGAAGCGGTACCACTGAACGCGCGTCAGCGCCTCGGCGATCGCGGCCGACGCGGCACCGAGCCGGTCGAGCGGGAACTTGCGCCGGTAGACCTCGCGCGCGTGTGCGAGCTCATCGTCCTGCAGTTGCACCACCAGGCCCTCAGCCTGGATGCCGACGATGCGCGGCCAGTCGTCGTAGTCGCGCTGGATCGTCACGGCGCTGCGCGGCTCGCGCGCCAGCTCGCTCGCATGTCGGCTGCCCGGCTTGGACAGGAAGTAGAGGTCGAGCCCGTCGTGGGCGTAGAACAGCGCCGCTGCCCAGACGGCATCGCCGTCGCGCGTCGCCAGCGTCATGACGTGGTGCTCGCGCAGCACTTGCTGCACGCGCTCGTAGAACGCCGCACTCATCCGGACGACGACGGCTCGCGCGGACCGCCGCCGCCGGCCTCCGGCGTGTCGGCGCGCACGCCCGGCGCGCCTTCGTGCAGGCGCTTGAGGCGATACGCCAGCTGCGGCCGCGTCAGCCCGAGCAGCCGCGCTGCCGACGACAGGCTGCCGCGCGCCTTGTCGACCGCGGCTTCCAGCAGCATCGCCTCGATCTGATCGAGCGTCATCACGCCGTTGAGCGCCGCATCGCACAGTGCCTTTCCCGCCTCCCAGGGGGCGCCGCCGAGGCTGCCGACCATGTCGAGGCCCTCGTCGTGCATGCGCTCCTTGCTGCACGGGAACAGGTGCTGCACCTCGATGCGCGAGCCGCTCGGCGCCAGGATCACGCCGCGTTCGACCATGTTCTGCAGCTCGCGCACGTTGCCCGGCCAGGCGTAGGTGAGCAGCGCGCGCTTGGCGAGATCGGTGAAGCCGCGCAGCTTCTTGCCGTTGATCGCCGAGTACTTGTCGAGGAAGTGGCGCGCCAGCGGCGAGATGTCCTCCTTGCGCTCGCGCAGCGGCGGAATGTCGATCTGGTAGGCGTTGAGCCGGTAGTACAGGTCGGAGCGGAAGCGCCCGGCCTTGACGGCCTCGGCCAGCCGCTGGTTGGTCGCGGCGACGACGCGCACATCGACCTTGCGCGGCTGCGCACTGCCCAGGCGCTCGACCTCGCCTTCCTGCAGCACGCGCAGCAGCTTGCTCTGCGCCGGCAGCGGCAGGTCGCCGATCTCGTCGAGGAACAGCGTGCCGCCGTCGGCGCGCTCGAAGCGGCCCGCGCGCGCCACCAGCGCGCCGGTGTAGGCACCCTTGTCGACGCCGAACAGCTCCGACTCGACCAGCTCCTGAGGCACGGCGGCGCAGTTGACGGCAATGAACGGCTTGTCGCTGCGCCGGCTCATGCGGTGCAGCGCGCGCGCGAACTGCTCCTTGCCGACGCCGGTCTCGCCGAGCAGCAGCACCGTGATCTGGCTCTGCGCCGCGGCGCGCACCAGCTCGCAGGCGGCGCGAAAGCCCGGCGACTGGCCGATCATCTCCGCGCCGAAGCCTTCGGCGCGCTCGTCGATCGTCGAGCGCAGCTGCCCCACCTGCGTCTGCAGCTCGAACAGCTGGTCGGCGATCGACTCGGGCGTGAAGAAGCGCATGTGCCGCGCCGCGTCGTCCCATTCCTCGATCGGCTTGCCGACGATGCGGCAGTTGGCGTGCCCCATGCCGACGCACTCGACCTCCTTGTAGAGGATCGGCCGGCCCATGAAGGCCGAGGTGTAGCCGCAGGCGTAGCCGATCTGCGTCCAGCACACCGGCTCGTTGTGGGTGCCGTAGTAGTGCCGGTGCCACTGCCCCTCCCACGAGTTCTCCCACAGGAACTCGGCGTAGAAGCGCCCCGCGGCGCGGTCGAGCTCGATGGCGATCGGCTGCACGCGCACGATGCCTTCGAGCGTGTGCAGCCGCGGGCCCGTCATGAAGGCGTCGAGGTCGGAGCATTCCTGCGCGCGCTTGCGCGCCAGCTCGGCATCGCGCACGCCCGACGCGTGACCCATGCGCATCAGCAGGCCCTGCGCGCGTTCCATGCCGAGGCTGTCGATCAATTCCTTGCGCAGCATCGCCTGCGCCTCGGCGTGCACCAGCAACATGCGATGCTCGTTCAGCCAGATCTGCCCGCTGTCGGGGCAGAAGCGCACGCGCGAGCGCAGGTCGTCGGTTGTGTCCGGTGGCGGCACCACGCTTCGAAGGCGAGTCATCCGGCGGTCTCCTTCGTCACGAATCAAGCTTTGTACGGCGTCGTCGTCGTCGTCGGACTTGAGACACATCAAGGGCGCGGAATCGACACCCCCGGGATTACGCGAATGGCGGCTGCGCTGCCGCGGCGCGCGTCGGCGCGACGAATCGGCGCACCGCACCGCAGCAACTGCGGCGATTGATCAATTGCTGCACGCGGGCGATCCGGCACCTGCGTTTTCACCAAATGATCAAGCGCCGACGGCATGGCCGCGGGGCTGGTCGCGCCGCGCATCGATGTTCTCACTCTGAGACCGCTGCATCGGGCCGCGCCTGGCACGAAGCCTGCAATGAAGTCGGTCACGTGCCCTCAGAGGCCCGACGACAACCTGGAGACACATGATGAAATTTCCGGTACCGCACGACGTCTATGCCCAGACCATCCCCGGCACCGAGGGCTGGCAGCGGATGTATCCCTACCAGTACCAGTTCGTCACCGACGACGCGGTGCGCAACCAGTACGAGAAAGAGACGTTCTGGTTCTACGACGGGCTGCACTACCCCGAGCCGCTGTACCCGTTCGACACCATCTGGGACGAGGCCTGGTACCTGGCGCTGTCGCAGT